>NZ_CP053697.2:1901539-2535385 GCF_013200955.2 Pseudomonas campi | reverse complement strand
TTCGGGTTGATCAGCACCAGAGCCTTGGTGTTCGGCGTGATCTTGGCGCGCATGTCGGCGATATCGGGGAACCAACCGGCCTGCTCATCGCACAGGTAATGCACCGGCTTGCCGCCTGAGAGCGCTACGGCAGCGGTCCACAGCGGGTAATCGGGTGCCGGGATCAGCACTTCGTCGCCGTTGTTGAGCAGCGCCTGCATGGCCATCACGATCAGTTCGGAGACGCCGTTGCCGAGGTAGATGTCCTCGATGCCGATGCCTTCCACCTGCTTCTGCTGGTAGTACTGCATCACTGCCTTGCGCGCGCTGAACAGGCCTTTGGAGTCGCTGTAGCCCTGGGCGGTGGGCAGATTGCGGATCACGTCCTGAAGGATTTCCTCCGGGGCTTCGAAACCGAACGGCGCCGGGTTGCCGATATTCAGCTTGAGGATGCGATGGCCTTCCTCCTCCAGGCGCTTGGCGTGCTTGAGCACGGGGCCGCGAATGTCATAGCAGACGTTGGCGAGCTTGTTCGATTTGCTGACCTGCATGATCCAGATTTCCCGGGAGAAAGCACCGCGATGGCGGCGGGTGGCATTGATCCTGCGCCTTGGCAGGTTGTAACGCTGCTGCCAGACTGGCGTCCAAAGAGGCACGCATGATACGTGCGGCCCGATGCCCGGAAAAGGTACAGGTCGGGCTTTTTTCTGCCACTGAGGTGTACCCCATGGAAAAGATCGAAAAACCCCTGGAAGCCTGGCGCGACGAGCTTTCCGACGAGCAGTTCCACGTCTGCCGGCTGGGCGGCACCGAGCGTCCCTTCACCGGTGAATACCACGACAGCAAGGTACCGGGTCTCTACCACTGCGCCTGCTGCGGTGAGGCGCTGTTCGACTCGGCTGCCAAGTATGACTCCGGCAGCGGCTGGCCCAGCTATTTCCAGCCGGTCAGCGGCGAGGCGGTCGCCGAGAAGGCCGACTTCAGCCACGGCATGCAGCGTATCGAGGTCAAGTGCGCCAAGTGTGATGCCCACCTGGGCCATGTCTTCCCGGATGGACCGCGGCCGACCGGGATGCGCTATTGCATCAATTCGCTGTCGTTGAAGCTGGTGCCGCGCGAGTAGCGCGCGTGGCTGGAAAATAAGGCTCACTTATTCGTGGGCCTTATTTTTCAGCAATTGAATTGTGTGCAATTCAATTGCTCACTATATTGCCCAGGTTCCCAACCCATTCGGAGTGCCACCCATGAGCGACAAGCTGCTTGATATCCCGGTTACCACCATCAAAGGCGAGCAAAAGACCCTCGCCGACTTCGGTGGCAAGGCCGTGCTGGTGGTCAACACCGCCAGCAAGTGCGGTTTCACCCCGCAGTACAAAGGCCTGGAAAACGTCTGGCAGCAATACAAGGACAAAGGCCTGGTGGTGCTCGGTTTCCCGTGCAACCAGTTCGGCAAGCAGGAGCCGGGTGACGAGGGCGCGATTTCCGAGTTCTGCGAACTGAACTTCGGCGTCAGCTTCCCGCTGTTCAAGAAGATCGACGTCAATGGCAGCGATGCCCATCCGCTGTTCGTGCAGCTGAAGCAGCGCGCTCCGGGCCTGCTCGGCAGCCAGGGCATCAAGTGGAACTTCACCAAGTTCCTGATCGGTGCCGATGGCCAGGTGGTCAAGCGTTTCGCCCCGACCACCAAGCCGGAAGACCTCAGTGCCGAGATCGAAGCCCTGTTGCAATGACCTTGCTGGATGACGTCGAGGCGCAGCTGCAGCTGGACAACCAGCTGTGCTTCAAGCTGTACGCCGCCTCGCGTGCGGTCACCCGCGCCTATAAGCCGATGCTCGATGAGCTCGGCCTGACCTACCCACAGTACCTGGCCATGCTGGTGCTGTGGGAGTGGCAGGCCAATCCGCCGGCGCAGCCGACGGTAAAGGCCCTGGGGGAACGTTTGCTGCTCGATTCCGGCACCCTGACGCCGCTGCTCAAACGTCTGGAGCAACTGGGCCTGGTGCTGCGCCAGCGTTCGCCGCAGGACGAGCGTGAAGTACATCTGCGCCTCAGCGAGGCGGGTGTGGCGCTACGCCAGCGCGTGTTGCCGCTGAAGGGGCGTCTGCTGTGTGACAGTGGTTTCGATCTGGCTGAACTGGAGGGTCTGCGGCACAGCCTGGGTGGCCTGCTGGAGCGGCTCACGGCGTTGTCGTGAGCGGCAACCAGTTGTCCAGCAGAGTGGCCAGGTCTTCGCGGCGGAAGGGTTTGGCCAGGTAATCGTTCATCCCGGCTGCCTGGCAACGCTCGCGCTCATCGGGCAGGGCGTTGGCAGTCAGGGCGATGATCGGCAGGTTCGGCCAGCGGCCGTTCTGGCGAATGCGCCGGGTCGCCTCGTAGCCATCCATCACCGGCATGTTGCAGTCCATCAGCACCAGATCGACCGAATTCTTCTCCAGGTAGCTCAGTGCTTCGCCACCGTGGGCGGTGACCGCCACCTCGCAACCCAGCTTGGCCAGCATGCCTTTGGCCACCAGTTGGTTGACCGGATTGTCTTCGACCAGCAGTACGCGGGCCTGGCGCAGCTTGTTGGGCTGCGCGGCGGGCTGGCTGGCGCTGCTGCCCAGGCGTGGCTGCAACAGGCGCTGCAGACTTTGCTGCAGCACGGCGCGGGCCAGGGGGCGGGCCAGTTGTTCGAACGGAGCCAGCGCACTGGTCTGTTCGCTGGAGAGGAAGCCGCCATAGGCCGAGATCAGCAGCAGCGGGGCCTTGCTGCTCTGGCGCAGTTCGGTCAGGCGCTCGGCACTGTCGCAGATCAGCAGGTCGGCCTGCAGGCCTCCCAGGCTGGCGTCGCTGTCCAGGCGCTGATAGCTCAACCCCCAGTTCCCCAGCCAGCTGCCTAGCAGCTCGGCCAGGCCACTGTTGCTCTGGCAGAAGGCGATGACCCGTGCGGACAGGGCGGGCCACTGCTGCGCCGGGGTATGGCTGGGCAGTGGCAGCTCGGCGCAGAACTGGCTACCGAAGCCCTCCTGCGAATTCAGGCTCAGTTTGCCTTGCATGGCTTCGCACAGGCGCCGTGTCAGGGCCAGGCCCAGGCCGGTGCCGCCATACTGGCGGGTGATGCCGACGCCAGCCTGGGTGAAGGGCTGAAAAATACGCGACTGGGCTTCCTGGGCGATGCCGATCCCGGTGTCGCTGACCAGGATGCGCACACCGCCCGCGCTGGGCGCGACGCGTACATCGACACGGCCATAGCGGGTGAATTTGAGGGCGTTGGACAGCAGGTTGCTGACGATCTGGCGTACCCGGGTCGGATCGCCGAGCACCTGGGTTGGCAGGCGCGGGTCGAGCAGGCAGGTCAGCTCGACATTCGGCCCGGCGTTCTGCGACAGCAGGCTGGCGGTGTCTTCGACCAGGCTGCCGAGGTCGAACGGGATATGTTCCAGCTCCAGCTGGCCAGCCTCGAACTTGGACAGGTCGAGGATGTCGTTGAGCAGCTCCACCAGTACCTTGCCCGAGTCGTGGGCGATCGACAGCTGCTGGCGCTGCTCGACATTCAGCGGTCCGTCGAGAGACAGGGCGAGCATGCCAAGCAGACCATTCAGCGGTGTGCGGATCTCGTGGCTCATGTTGGCGAGGAAGGCCGCACGTGCCTGGGCCATGTCCAGGGCGGTATGACGCGCCTGTTCCAGCTCGCTGTTAGACAGGGTCAGCCGGGCATTGGTGGCCTTCAGCTCGGCGGTGCGCGCGGAAACGATGTTTTCCAGCTCGGCCAGGTACTGGGTCAGACGGTCTTCGGCTTCGCGGCGCTGGTCGATTTCTTCGTGGATGTTGGCCAGCTGTTGGTTGGTGACCGCCACCAGGGTGCCGATCTCGTCCTCTTCATGGCCCCTCGGGCAGGGCACGGGGGTGAAGTCGCGGCGCGGGTCGCGCTCGCTGAGGGCGCGAATCACGCCGATCAGGGGCTTGGTCAGCATGGCGTAGAACAGCACCAGGAGGATCAGCGACAGCAGCAGGCTGCGCACGAAGCCGGTGAGCAGGGTGAGTACGGCGCGGCGCAGGAAGTCGCTGCCGAAGGCGAAGGTGTCGACCTCCAGGCGCAGCATGCCGAGGGCCTCCTGCGGGGCGTGGCTGACGAACAGGTGGTCGACGAACTGGCGGCGTTCGTCGAACAGGAAATCGCTGAAGATCCGGTAGTCACTCTGGCTTGGGGCGCGTTCCACCGAGGCGAGGATCATGCCGCTGTTGTCGATGATTTCCGCGCGCATCACCGCCGGTGAACGCAACAAGCCGAGTACCAGTTCCTGGGCCAGTTCGGCGTCGATGTTGTAGGCGATACGGGCAGCCGGGTTATGGCTGATTTGCAGCAGGGAGTTGATTTCCAGGTCGATGGCAGCATCTTCGCTGGCATAATCCAGGCCGACCTGAATCAGGCTGAGCAGGGTTCCGAGGATAAACGCCACCAGCACCGTGATACTGGCCTGTTTGAACGACAGGCGGTGGGTGAGTGAGATATCCATGGATGGCAGGGCTGTTCCTGTATTCGTGCGCCAGCCAAGCATAGCCCATCACACCTGAGTGTCGGCAGGTGTGCTTTTGAGGAGTGAGTCGTGGATTCCCGCTTGAATAGCTTTCTGCAGCGTGCCGAGGAGGTCTTGGAGCGCCTCGACCCGTTGTTGCCGGTGCGTCGTTTGGCACTGGACTGGGATGTAACTGTTGCCGCGCGCTGGTTTCGCGAGGGGCAGGGCGGCTACCTGCAGCCGTTGCAGGTCAGCCTGGATCTGAGCCTGGCCGATCTGGTCGGTATTGATGTGCAGCGCGAGCAACTGGCGCGCAATACCCGCCAGTTCGTCAGCGGCCTGCCGGCCAACCATGTGCTGCTGTGGGGCGCGCGGGGCACAGGCAAGTCGTCGCTGGTGCGGGCGCTGCTGGCCGAATATGCCAAGGGCGGGCTGCGCTTGATCGAGATCGAGCGCGACTGCCTGGCGGACTTGCCGCGGGTGGTCGAGCAACTGGCCGGCTTGCCGCAGCGTTTCGTGCTGTTCTGTGACGACCTGTCGTTCGAAGCCGGCGAAGGCGATTACCGGGTATTGAAGAGTGTGCTGGATGGCTCGCTCGAGCGGGCCCCGGACAACGTGCTGCTATACGCCACCTCCAACCGCCGCCATCTGGTGCCGGAGAAGGAGAGCGACAACGACAACTGGCAGCGCGTCGAGGGCGAACTGCACCCCAGCGAGGCAGTGGAGGACAAGATCGCGCTGTCCGACCGCTTTGGCCTGTGGCTGTCCTTCTATCCCTTTACCCAGGAGCATTTCCTGGCCGTGGTGCGCCACTGGATCGAGGTGCTGGCTGCCCAGGCCGGTTTGCAATGGCAGTGGAACCACGAGCTGGAGATCCTGGCCATTCGCTGGGCACTGGGACGTGGCAACCGCAATGGCCGCTGTGCCTACCAGTTTGCCCGCAGCTGGGTAGGCCAGCAGTTGCTGGGGAGTGAGTAATGATCGGTTTGGCAGCGCTCGGCCAGGGATAGTCAGGCTACGCCTTGCTGGTTGCTCACTTCAGCGCTTTGCTCCCCTCTCCCACAAGTGGGAGAGGGGACTGTTCGTGTTGCCAGAAAGTCATCGTTCCGTTGCCTGGTCGCTGCATTTGCCGCAAGGAGAAACGCTGCTTTTCAGCGTTGTAGTCCGGATGCAATCCGGGAGCGGAGTGGCCTGCTTCCCGGATCGCATCCGGGCTACGACTGGATCTGGACAGTCCGCACCTGCGGCGCTTCAGTGATCGAGGATCGGGCGGGGGGCGAGCGCCTGGCTGAAATTTTCCTGAGGCTGAGTGACTACTGAACCAGCTCACACAAAAAAGCCCGGCAATGCCGGGCTTTTTTTGGACTGCTGTTCAGTCGTAGATGTTCTTCTTCTTCCAGTCGTCTTCTCCGAGCGACTGCAGGCCATCGGTCAATTCGCTGTGCTCGTCCGGCGCGGGCTTGGCCTTTTCCAAGACCATGTCGTTGGCGCGGGCCAGCTGTTGCTCCAGCTGTTGCAGCTGGCTCTGGTAGCGGGCCTGATCGGGCTGCTTGCGCAGGTATTGCACGCCGCGCTCGTAGGCCAGGCGTGCCTGGCCGGGCTGGCCCTGCTGCAGGGATTGCTGGCCGAGATTGGTGAAGAACTCGAAATGCAGCTGCACGAGGATATGGCGGATCTCGCCGATCCAGCGCTTGGCCTCGTTGGCTTGCAGCGCGCCATCCTGTGCGGCACGGGTGATCTGGCTATGGAAGTTCTCCAGGAGGAAACGCACTTCCTTGGCCTTTACTTCCGTCAGGATCGGTTGCGGTGCATTGCGTACGGGGATGTCTTCACCCTTGGCGACCATGTCGCGCAGTTCGGCAATGCGGTTGCGCAGGGCGGAGTTCTGTTTGTCGAGAGGTAGCAGGCGGTCGCTGAACTGCAGTTCCAGGCGCGACAGCAGCAGCTTGAGTGCCGGGCTCATCAACTGGCCGGGCATGTTGTCGGAGACATCGCGACTACGCCGCACGCGATCATTGAGATCGGCCTTGAGCCGGGCCTTCTCCAGCTTGCTGCTCTCCACCATATGGTTGATGTAGCCGATGGCGATGAGTAGCACGATGACGCCAACAACCAAGGCGGTGATGAGAAGTGGGGACACCGATGAATCTCCCGAACGCTTGTTTTTCTCCCGAGTGTAGTGCGTTAGCTAATATGCTCATAGCGCTATATCAGTTTCGACACTGAACTCATTGATTTGAAAAAAGTTTTGATTGAGGGTTGACGACCTCCAAGAGCATCCCTAGAATGCGCGCCACTCCCAACGCAGAAGCGGAAACGCAGAGCGAAAGGAGCCGGAAAGCTGTTGTAAGCTCCGGGCCACGTCCCCTTCGTCTAGTGGCCTAGGACACCGCCCTTTCACGGCGGTAACAGGGGTTCGAGTCCCCTAGGGGACGCCATATTTGCGGGAATAGCTCAGTTGGTAGAGCACGACCTTGCCAAGGTCGGGGTCGCGAGTTCGAGTCTCGTTTCCCGCTCCAAATAAACAGAAACGCCGCTCAATCGAGCGGCGTTTTTGTTTGCGCGCGATTCAGCGCCATGCAAAAAGGCCCGCCGGTCATGCCGTGCGGGCCTTTGCGTTGGCGCCCCGCAGCTGGGGCGCTTCGCCATCAATGCTTGGGGCTTTCCGGTGGTAGGGCCAGCAGCTGCTTTTCCTGGGTCCAGTCGAAGGGCTGACCATTGGCCTCGGCTTCGTAGCGACGCTCATCGAGGTTCTGGTACAGCTCGATTTCCTCGTCCGGCATGAAGTGCAGGCAATCGCCACCGAAGAACCACAGCAGGTCGCGCGGCACCAGGTGGGCGATCTGCGGGTAGCGGTGGAAGATCTGGCTGATCAAGTCCTGACCCAGGTACAGGCTGTTCTCCGGGTCTTTCGGCAGTTCCACCAGCAGTTCGTCATAGCGCTCGAGGAACAGGCCGTGGGTATCGTCTTCCACCAGTTCGGCTTCACCCAGGGCAACCAGGATGCCACGCAGGTGGGTGAGCAGGGCGAGGTGGTGGTCGAGGTGGGTGGAAGCCATGGCAGATATCCTGAAAGCAAAACGGGCGCGCGAGTATAGGGCCCCGCGCTGCGGCTGTCCCCCCTGTGCGGACTAACGCACCTTGCCTGCGCTGAGCTTGAGTTCGTCCTGGCTGAAGTCGTCCACGTCTATCACCTTGCGCCGCGCCTGTTCCGCCGCGTGCAGGCTCTGTGTCTCTGCGGCGCTGAACAAGCCACTGCGCTGGGCGGCGTCGATCGGGTTTTCCCCCGGTGCGGGCCGCACCTGATCGTCCTTGAGGGCCTGGCGCAGCTTCTTCTGCAGGCCGTGGGTGGCATCCAGTAAGTCGGCGGCCTGTTGCAGGGCGCCGACCGGGTCATCGGCATGCTGCGGGCGGTAGCAGCCCCTCAGCAGTTCCTCCAGCGCCGCATCGCCACGCGCGCGGCCGATAAGGGCGGCGACTTCCGCGTCCAGCGCATCGGATGGCCCTTTGTGGCGGCGGCCGAGGGGCATGGCCAGGACCCGCAACAGGCAGGCGAGGCTGCGTTGCGGAAAGTTGCTGAGCAGCCCATCCAGCGCCTGTTCGGCCTGGCCGAGGCTTTCTTCCAGGGCCCAGCGCAGCAGGGGCTGCAGGTATTCGGGAGAGCCGAGGTCGTGATAGCGCTTGAGTGCGGCGCTGGCCAGGTAAAGGTGGCTGAGGATGTCGCCGAGGCGTGCCGACAGGCGTTCGCGGCGTTTCAGCTCGCCGCCGAGCAGCAGCATGCTGACATCGGCGAGCAGGGCAAAGGCAGCAGCCAGGCGGTTCAATGCGCGGAAGTAGGGGCGGCTGAGGTTGTCTCCCGGTACGTCGCTGAAACGGCCCAGGCCCAGGCCGAGCAGCAGGCTGCTGGCGGCATTGCTGCAGGCGAAGCCGATGTGTTGCAGCAGCAGCGGGTCGAACTCCAGCAGGGCCTGGTCACTGTCCTCGCGGCCGGCCAGGGTCATTTCCTGGAGCACGTAGGGATGGCAGCGAATTGCGCCCTGGCCGAAGATCATCAGGTTGCGGGAAAGGATGTTGGCACCTTCCACGGTGATGAAGATGGGCGCGGCCTGCCAGGAGCGCGCCAGGTAATTGTTCGGCCCCATGATGATGCCCTTGCCGCCGTGCACGTCCATGGCGTGGCCGATGCACGCGCGGCCGCGCTCGGTCAGGTGGTACTTGAGGATGGCCGACAGCACCGAGGGTTTCTCGCCCAGATCCACCGCGCTGGCGGTGAGGATGCGCGCGCTGTCCATCAACCAGGCATTGCCGCCGATCTGCGCCAGGGCCTCCTGGATCCCTTCGAAGGCGGCCAGCGGCACGTCGAACTGTTCGCGAATGCGCGCGTATTGCCCGGTCACCAGGCTGCAGGCCTTGGCCGCACCGGTGCCGACGGCGGGCAGGGAAATCGAGCGACCGACCGACAGGCAGTTCATCAGCATCATCCAGCCCTTGCCGAGCATGGCCTGGCCACCGATGAGGAAGTCCAGCGGTATGAACACGTCCTTGCCCGAGTTGGGGCCGTTCATGAAGGCCGCGCCCAGGGGCAGGTGGCGCCGGCCGATTGCCACGCCGGGGGTCGCCGTGGGCACCAGGGCCAGGCTGATGCCGAGGTCTTCCTGCTCGCCGAGCAGGTGCTCAGGGTCGTAGGCCTTGAAGGCCAGGCCGAGCAGGGTGGCGACCGGGCCCAGGGTGATGTAGCGCTTCTCCCAGGTCAGGCGCAGGCCAATGACTTCCTTGCCCTGCCACTGGCCCTTGCAGATGATGCCGACGTCCGGCATGGCGCCGGCATCGGAGCCGGCCAGCGGGCCGGTGAGGGCGAAGCAGGGGATCTCCTCGCCGCGGGCCAGGCGCGGCAGGTAGTGGTTGCGTTGCTCTTCGGTACCGTAATGCAGCAGCAGTTCGGCCGGGCCGAGAGAGTTGGGCACCATCACGGTGGAGGCCAGGTCGCCGCTGCGGGTCGCCAGTTTCATCGCGACTTGTGAGTGGGCGTAGGCCGAGAAGCCCTTGCCGCCGTATTGCTTGGGAATGATCAGGGCGAAGAAGCCCTGCTCCTTGATGTGCTGCCAGGCCTGCTCCGGCAGGTCCAGCTGCTGGCCGATCTGCCAGTCGCTGACCATGGCGCACAGTTGTTCGGTAGGGCCGTCGATAAAGGCCTGTTCTTCCTCGCTCAGCTCGGCCTTGGGGTAATCGAGCAGGGTTTGCCAGTCGGGCCGACCGCTGAACAACTGGCCATCCCACCACACGCTGCCGGCCTCGATGGCATCGCGTTCGGTTGCCGACATGGGTGGCATTGCGGTTTGCAGCCAGGCGAACAGTGGCGTCGTGAAGAGTTTACGGCGCAGCTCCGGCAGCAGCAGGAAGGCGCCTGTCGCCAGTACGGGTAGCCACAGCACCAGCATCAGCCAGCCCGGCGCGCGGCTGAAACCCTGCATGACCAGCAGGTAGACGGCACTGGCGGCGAGTATGGACAGGGGGGCACTGCGTCGATGGGCCAACCAGGCCACGCCGAGCAGCAGAACGAAAAGCCAGACAACCAGCATGTCGAATCCTCCGTGATGACGTGAGCAGTGGGCTCCGTCGTGAACTCGGCTCGAAAACCAAGGTTTGATTGGCGTCAAGGGCGGTGAGCTTGGCCGGAACGCCGCTTTCTGTGCCGAGGCGTGCCGCTAGACTGGGACAAAGCCCTTGGAGAGTGCCATGCAAGCCTGTCTGCAACCTGCTCGCTTCGTTGATAGTGACCACCCCCTGGTAGTCGAGTTCAGCGAAACCTGGCGCGGCGCCAGCGCTGATCCGCGCGAGCAGGCGGTTAGCCTGTATTACGCGGTGCGTGACCAGATCCGCTACAACCCCTACAGCTTCAGTCGCGATCCCGAAACCCTGAAAGCCAGCCATGCGCTGGCCGCCGGCGAATCCTACTGCGTGCCCAAGGCCCTGCTGCTGGCGGCCTGCGCCCGGCATTGCGGCATCCCGGCCCGCATCGGTCTGGCCGATGTGCGCAATCACCTGTCCAGCCCGCGCCTGCTGCAGATACTGCGTAGCGAAGTGTTTGCCATGCATGGCTACACCGAACTGCTGCTCGACGGGCGCTGGGTCAAGGCCACACCGGCGTTCAATCTGGCCCTGTGTCGAGTGTTCAAGGTGGCGCCGCTGGAGTTCGATGGGTGCACGGACAGTGTGTTCCACCCATTCAACCAGCAGGGCGAGCGCTACATGGAATACCTGGCCGATCACGGCCAGTTCGACGACCTGCCGGAAGCGCTGTTCTTCGCCCATCTGCAGCACTGCTACCCGCATCTGTTCGCCGCCGATTCGGCGTTTCTACGCGGCGATCTGCAGGCCGAAGTGGCCGCCATGCAGGCTATCGATAGTTAACATCAGCATTCGCGACTTTTTTCTTGTGCCCAGGCTGGGTAGGGTGCTGCTCCTGCAAGCTGCGAAGGCTCCGCTAACCTGAAACATCAGGTTGCAAACACCGCGGCGCGTCCCTATCTAAGTTTCTCCATTTGCTGAGTACCTAGCCCCCATGAGTTCCGCTCTGTCCATCCGGCAGCTGACCAAGACCTACGGCAATGGCTTCCAGGCCCTCAAGGGCATCGATCTGGAAGTGTCCGAAGGCGACTTCTTCGCCTTGCTCGGCCCCAATGGGGCCGGCAAGTCCACCACCATCGGCATTCTTTCCACCCTGGTGAACAAGAGCGGCGGTACGGTCGAGGTGTTCGGTCACGACCTCGATCGCGACCCTTCCGGCCTCAAGCGCTGCCTGGGCGTGGTGCCGCAGGAGTTCAACTTCAGCCAGTTCGAGAAGGTCTTCGACATCGTCGTGACCCAGGCCGGCTACTACGGCATCCCGCTGAAAGTGGCCAAGGAGCGCGCCGAGCAGTACCTCAACCAGCTCGGTCTGTGGGACAAGCACGACGTGCCCGCGCGCATGCTCTCCGGCGGCATGAAGCGCCGGCTGATGATTGCCCGTGCGCTGGTCCACGAGCCGCGCCTGCTGATCCTCGACGAGCCCACCGCAGGGGTGGACATCGAGTTGCGCCGCTCGATGTGGAGCTTCCTCAGCGAGCTGAACCAGAAGGGCATCACCATCATCCTCACCACCCACTACCTGGAGGAGGCCGAGCAGCTCTGTCGTCACATCGGCATCATCGACCACGGCAGCATCGTCGAGAACACCAGCATGAAGGCGCTGCTCAAGACCCTGCACGTGGAGACCTTCCTGCTCGACCTCAAGGAATCGCACCTGGTGGCGCCGCAATTGCTGGGCTACCCGGCGACCTTGGTCGACCCGCACACCCTGGAAGTTCAGGTGGAAAAGGATCTGGGCATCACCGAGCTGTTCCGCCAGCTGGCGGCGCAGAAGGTCGAGGTGCTGAGCCTGCGCAACAAGAGCAATCGCCTGGAGGAACTGTTCGTTTCCCTGGTGGAGAAGAACCTGGCCAAGGTGGCGAAATGAGTCCCGAACTGCGCTCCAACCTGATCGCCCTGCAGACCATCGTGGTCCGCGAGGTGCGCCGCTTCACCCGCATCTGGGCGCAGACCCTGCTGCCGCCGGCGATCACCATGGCCCTGTACTTCGTCATCTTCGGTCGGCTGATCGGCAGCCAGGTCGGCGATGTCGGCCAGTACAGCTACATGGAGTTCATCGTGCCGGGGCTGATCATGATGTCGGTGATCACCAACTCCTACAGCAACGTGGTGTCGAGCTTCTTCAGCAGCAAGTTCCAGCGCAATATCGAGGAACTGCTGGTGTCGCCGGTATCGCCGCACACCATCCTTATCGGCTATGTCGTCGGCGGAATGCTGCGCGGCCTGGCAGTGGCCTTTATCGTCACCCTGCTGTCGCTGTTCTTCACCGACCTGCAGGTGCACCACCTGGGCGTGACCGTGCTGGTGATCATCCTCACCGCCATCACCTTCGCCCTCGGCGGTTTCATCAACGCGGTGTACGCGCGCAACTTCGACGACATCTCGATCATCCCGACCTTCGTGCTGACGCCGCTGACCTACCTGGGCGGGGTGTTCTACTCGATCAGCCTGCTGCCCGAGTTCTGGCAGACGGTGTCGCTGGCCAACCCCATCCTGCACATGGTCAATGCCTTCCGCTACGGCATTCTCGGCGTCTCCGACATCAATATCGGCGTCGCCATCGGCATGATGCTGCTGGCCAGCAGCGTGCTCTACATCGTCTGCATTCGCCTGTTGCAGAGCGGCCGGGGCATGCGTCAGTAGGGGCTGTTCCCGTTTCGTTCGCGGTTCGCGAACGAAACGAGACCCTAGTACATGGGGTAACACTTTCTGCGGTCGGCAGCTGGCGCAACCGCCGTTAAACTCGACCGCCTGGACAATAAAAAGGTCGAACGATGTCTTCCCTCCGCCCCGCCTTGCTGCTCACCTGCCTGTTCACCTGCAGTTCGCTGCCCGCCCTGGCCGAGCAGGCGCCGCTGGTGGAAGTGGTGCAACCTGAGCGGACGCTGGTGCGCGACGAGCTGATCACCTTCGGTTCGCTGCGCTCCGATGAGTCGACCGTGATCCGCCCCGAGCTGGGCGGGCGCCTGGCGGCCGTGCATTTTCGCGAAGGCGAGGCGGTCAAGGCCGGCGAGTTGCTGGTCAGCCTGGATGATGCGATTGCCCGTGCCGAGCTGGCCCAGGCCCAGGCCAATCTCGATCTGGCGGAAAAGAGCTTTGCGCGCACCCAGCTGCTGTTCAAGCGCGGCGCCAGCAATGCCCAGGCCCAGGACGAGGCGCAATCCCAGCAGCAAGCCGCTCGTGCCAGCCTGGCCCTGGCCCAGGCGCGCCTGGACAAGACGCAGATCCGCGCGCCCTACGACGGCGTGCTCGGCCTGCGCCAGGTCAGCGTCGGCGACTACCTGAGCGCCGGCCAGGACCTGGTCAACCTGGAAGTGCTCGACCCGCTCAAGGTGGATTTCCGCATTCCGCAGAAGGCCGTCAGCCAGGTGGGTCTCGGCCAGGCCATCGAGCTGAGCCTGGATGCCTACCCCGGCGAGCGCTTCAAGGGCACGATCATCGCCCTCAACCCGCGCCTGGACGAAGTGGGCCGCAGCCAGGCCATCCGCGCCCAGGTCGACAACCAGGACCAGCGCCTCAAGCCCGGTCAGTTCGTCAAGGTCTCGGTGATCCTCGCCGAACGCCCGCAGGCCCTGCTGATTCCCGAGGAAGCGGTGATGCCCATGGGCCAGCTGCTGTTCGTCAACCTGGTGGTGGATGGCAAGGTCGAGCGCCGGCAGATCCGCATCGGCCAGCGCCTGCGCGGCAAGGCCGAGGTGGTGGAGGGTCTGCAGGGTGACGAGACGCTGATCAGCGCCGGCTGGCAGAAGGTCGCGCCGGGCCGCGAGGTACGCACGGTCAAGCGCGGGGAGGGCGTATGACCCTCTCGGATATCTGCATCCGCCGGCCGGTGTTCGCCACCGTGCTGTCGCTGATCATCGTCCTGCTCGGCCTGATGGCCTACCAGCGCCTGGCCGTGCGCGAGTACCCGAACATCGACGTGCCGATCGTCACGGTCAACGTCATCTATCCCGGCGCCAGCCCGGAGATCATGGAATCCCAGGTGGCCCAGCCGATCGAGGACGTGCTGTCCGGCATCGAAGGCCTGGATTTCGTCAGCTCCATCAGCCGTTCGGAGAACACCCAGATCACCGCGCAATTTCGCCTTGGCAGCAATTCCGACGAGGCCGCCAACGACGTGCGTGACCGCCTCGGCCGGGTACGCAGTCTGCTGCCGGACGAGATCGACGAACCGCTGGTGCAGAAGGTCGAGGCTGACGCCCAGCCCGTGATCTGGCTGGCGTTCTACAGCGAGCGCTTCTCCGCCATGGAGATCACCGATGTGCTGGAGCGGGTGGTGCAGGACCGCCTGCAGAGCATCCCCGGCGTCTCGGAAGTGCAGATCCGCGGCGCGCGCACCTTCGCCATGCGCATCTGGCTCGACCCGGAGAAGCTGGCCGCCCACGACCTCACCGTGCAGGACGTGGAAGACGCCCTGCGCCGGCAGAACGTGGAGATTCCGGCCGGGCGCATCGAGTCGGTGCAGCGCGAGTTTTCCGTACTCTCGGAAACCGACCTGAAGACTGCGGACGACTTCAACAAGATCATCCTCGACGACTCGCGTGGCTATCTGCTGCGCCTGTCCGATGTTGGCCATGCCGAAATTGGCGCCGCCGACGAGCGCACGGTGGTGCGTTTCAACGGCAAGCCGGCGGTGTCCATGGGCCTGGTCAAACAGGCCACGGCCAACCCGCTGGAGATTTCCGATGGCCTCAGCGAGGCCATGCCCGAGGTGCGCAAGCTGCTGCCCGAAGGCATGCAGATGGCGGTGGCCAACGACAACTCGCTGTTCATCCGCGAGTCGATCAGCAACGTCTACACCACCATCTGGGAAGCGGTGCTGCTGGTCATCCTGATCATTTTCCTGTTCCTCCGCTCGCTGCGCGCCACCCTGATTCCGCTGGTGACCATCCCGGTGTCGCTGATCGGTGCCTGTGCGCTGATGCTGATGATGGGCTTCACCCTCAATACCCTGACTCTGCTGGCCATGGTCCTGGCCATCGGCCTGGTGGTGGACGATGCCATCGTGGTGCTGGAGAACATCCACCGGCATATCGAGCAGGGCATGAAGCCGATGCAGGCGGCCTTCGTCGGTAGCCGCGAAATCGCCTTCGCGGTGATCGCCATGACCCTGACCCTGGCCGCGGTGTATGCGCCCATCGGTTTCATGCAGGGCACCTCCGGCAAGTTATTCACCGAGTTTGCCTGGACCCTGGCCGGCGCCGTGCTGGTGTCCGGCTTCGTCGCCCTGACCCTGTCGCCGATGATGTGCGGCCACCTGCTCAAGGCCCATCAGCCGCAGCAGCAACACAGTCGCGTCTACAACCTGATCGAAGGCTTCCTGAACAACCTGACCTACAGCTATCGCCATGGCCTGGAACGGGTGCTGCGCGCCTGGTGGCTGGTGCTGGCGCTGCTGCTGGGCATCCTCCTGCTGTGCGCCTGGCTGTTCGGCAGCCTGCGCAGCGAGCTGGCGCCGACCGAAGACACCGGCACCATCGTCGGTTCGATCAACGGCCCGGACGGCGCCACGCTGGCGTACACCAGCCGCTACGCCCAGCAGCTGGAAGCCGCCTACGACGCGGTGCCGGAAACCAACCGCTACATGGTCATCGTCGGCTTCCCCACGGTGGCCCAGGGCCTGTCGTTCATGAAGCTGGAGGACTGGGACAAGCGCGAGCGCAGCCAGTTCGAGATCCGTGACGAACTGCTGCCCAAGCTGCAGGACATCCCCGGCGTGCGCGCCTTCCCGATCAACCGTCCGCCGCTGGGGCAAAGCGCGCGCAACCAGCCGGTCAACTTCGTTATCCGCTCTTCGCTGGAGTACGCCGAGCTGCAGCAGTACGTCGACCAGCTGCTGGCCGAGGTGCGCGGTTATCCGGGGTTGGAGAGCCTGGACACCGACCTCAAGCTGAACACCCCGCAGCTCAAGGTCACGGTCAACCGCGAGCAGGCGGTGGCGGTCGGCACCGATGTGGCGACCATTGGCAGGAGCATGGAAAGCCTGTTCGGCAGCCGCCAGGTGACCCGCTTCAAGCAGAACGGCGAGCAGTACGACGTGCTGGTGCAGCTGCAGGGCGTGGATCGCAGCAACCCGGAAGACCTCAACCGCGTTTACGTGCGCGGGCGCAATGACAACATGGTGCAATTGTCCAACCTGATCGAAGTGCGCGAGACCGTGGCGCCGCGCGAGCTCAACCATTTCAACCAGCTGCGCGCGGTGACGGTGACCGCCAACGTCGGCTCCGGCTACACCCTCGGCGAGGCGCTCGATCACCTGGAAGAGAAGGCGCGGGCGATCTTCCCGCCCGAGACCCAGTTCGACTACACCGGCACCTCGCGCGACTTCAAGGATTCCAGCAGCGGCGTGGCGCTGATCTTCGTGCTGGCGCTGATCTTCATCTACCTGGTGCTGGCCGCGCAGTTCGAGAGCTTCCTCGACCCGCTGATCATCCTGCTCAGCGTGCCGCTGTCGATGGCCGGCGCCTTGCTGGCGCTCAAACTGTTCGGCGGCACGCTGAACATCTACTCGCAGGTCGGCCTGGTGACGCTGATCGGCCTGATCACCAAACACGGCATCCTTATCGTCGAGTTCGCCAACCACCTGCTGCGCGAGGGCAGGGCGCTGCACGAAGCGGTGATGGAAGCGGCGGTGCAGCGCCTGCGGCCGATCCTGATGACCACCGGCGCCATGGTGCTCGGCTCGCTACCGCTGGCCATCGCCAGCGGTGCCGGCGCCGAGAGCCGCCAGCAGATCGGCATGGTCATCGTCGGCGGCCTGCTGGTCGGCACCTTCTTCACCCTGTTCGTGGTGCCGACGTTGTACAGCCTGCTGCGGCGTTGGAAGCCGCTGGAGGTGGGGCAGGGTGAGGTGGGGTTGGCTTAGGGTGTTTGCAGGTTGAGTGGTCGGCTGCTGCCGGCCCGAACAAGTCACTCGTCAAGACAGCTACCGACCCAGCGCTGCCTGTCGAAAAAGCTGGTGGACAAGTAAACGTTGTCCACCCTACAGAGTGCTCAAGGTCGCGTAGGGTGGAAAACCGCGCAGCGTTTTCCACCGTACAGATATCCAGGCTACTTGCTTGATGGCGTCAGGTGAGATGCGGCGGGAGCAACAGCCTCTTCTGAGCCGGCTGACTGGAAAGAATGGGCAACGACATTTAGGATCGTCCTGCCCCAACAAGGAGAACGGGCATGACAATAAACCTAATAGCCCTGGGCTCGAAGTTGTCTCGCTATCGCGAACAGCTTCAGCTGAGTGTGGAGGAAGTGACTGCAGCCATTCGCATCTCTCCCGACCGGTTACGGTCCGTTGAGGAGGGTACGTTGGAGCCCACGGGCGACGAGGTGCTTATGCTGGCCGACCTCTATCGTTGTGACTTCAAATTCTTCATCTCGAATGAGCAGCTAGCTCCGTTTGAGCAGACGGAAATTCTGTATCGCAAGCACGGCAGTGAGTTCACCAAGGACGATCGCAGGGCCATTCAGGAGTTTCTTTACCTCTGCGAAACTGAGCACTTCCTGATGGAGGAACTGAATGCCACCCATCGCGAGTTTTTGGCACCCCCAGTATCGGGGCATTTCAAGACCGACGGGATCAAAGCGGCTGAGGCTTTCCGCCGCTTCAATCAGCACCTAAGCAATGAAGTGCCAAGGGATGTCTACGGCGAAATCCGCCAAACAGGCGTGCACGTGTTCCGTCACAAGCTAGGCAACTCCAATATCTCAGGCTTGTTTCTGGCCCATCCCAAAGCCGGCAAATGCATTCTGGTTAACTACAGCGAGGATGTGTATCGGCAGCGATTTAGTGCAGCTCATGAAATGGCCCATGCAATTTTCGATGCGGAGGGAGGCCCCAGCATCACGTACTCCAGCACTGATAAAAACGATTATGTAGAACTGCGCGCAAACACTTTTGCTTCCCGGTATCTCATGCCCCCGGAAGTCCTTCGGCAGCTTCCCCATCCTGAACGATGGACACAGGCCGACGCGGGGCATTGGGCGCAAGAGCTTCGAGTAAGTTGCCATGCCTTAAGCATAGGCCTACAGGCCGAGAGGCTTGTCAGTGAAGAAGCATTCCAACGAATCAAATCCAGCCGGGTTCCCCGGACTCGCAAGATTGACCCTGAGCTGCCAGCTCATCTGACAGACCGGCAGCGAGAACGCAAAACGCGCCTGTTGGAGAGGGGGCTTTCTAGCAGCTACGTCGCACTATGTTTGGATGCCGCGAGCCAAGGGCTGATAACTCAAGGTCGCCTAGCTGAGGCGCTTCTGTGTGACTCCGCAGAGTTGCAGGATTTGCTCTCTCTTTACGGGAGGGCGCCGGATGTCGATTGACCCGTCCCGCTTTCACCCCATCAACGTGACAGATACATGTTCGGTTTGGAATCTCTTATCGTCAGTCACTTTGTACAGAGCTGCGCTCGCCGCACAATGCCACTTCTGTGTCACTGGCTTCGTGAACTATGAGTGCTTAATCAAACCTCGCACGTTGCCAACCGCCGTCACCCGTGAGCTTCAACGCCGATTGGAAGAGGCGCGTTGCGCCGGCCAATTCGAAATCCATTCCTGCAACCTGGACGACCTTCAGGTCATCAGTATGTTGGAAGGACGTAAGCGACTGGGGAAGGGAGAGCTTTCATCAATTGCCTTTGCAATGGGCCGTGGCCTAGCTGTACTAACGGATGACCAAGGGGCAAGGAGGCTATCATCGGCAGCAGGTAACCACCCTACGCAGACAACGCCTCATTTGCACAGCTGGCTGATTTTCACAAGGAAGCTTGATGATTCAGACCACTCGAATGTGCTGAGCCAACATCGGCAAATGGAAGGTAGCCTGGCGCCTCATCTCCAGGATGCGTATTTCCTAGCGCTTCAATGCGCTCGCAACGCATTACCGCCACCTTAGGCTGAAGCTGCCTCACCGTCCGCCCGCTTTGGGTCGTTTTGCAGGCCAAGAGAAGATACGCACAGGTGTGCTACCGGCGCGCTGCGCGCTATCTACTGAGTATCAGCCCTTCAGCGCCTCGCCCTTTTGAGCAAGCAGCTCACTGATCCATCCGACCTGTTGTGTGAGCACTTGCACCTGCTCGCCGCGCTCGGGCGAAGTGGCTGAGGGTTCGCTGCTTCAGGCGCAATAGGCGCTGCCACTTGGCCAGAAATGCCGAGCTGCGTTGCTGCATTTGCAGTGGGCCGAAGTACAGCTCCTGGGCGGTGTACAGCACCGGCCCGCTGCGCTTGGCGACGATGATTTCGTAGTTGAAGCGGTTTTCCCGCAGCACTTCCTCGCCGAGGATGCAGTAGCCATTTTCCATCAGCCAGTGGCGCAGGGGCTGCTCGCCGAATCAGGTAGCGCGAGCCGAACTGGCGGTTATGGCAGGCGCGAGTCGATCAGAGAGGGGGGGCTGTCCTCGTCCCCCTGTTCCGCACCGGGGCTTTCCCTTCAATAGTGCAGGCAGATCTTGCCAAAGTGACTGGCGGTGATCTGGTGGGCAAAGGCCTCGGCAATCTGCTCCAGCGGATAGCGGCTGTCGATGACGGGGCGCCAGCTGAAGTTTTCCAGGGCGCGCACCATGTCCTGCTGCTGCTCGCGGCTGCCGACGATCAGGCCACGCAGGGTTTGCTGCTTGCGCATCAACTCCAGGGTCGGAACGCTGCCGGCAATGCCGGTGAGCACGCCGATCAGGGCAATATGGCCGCCGGGCGCGCAGGCGCGTATGGACTGGGGCAGCGTGCCTGGGCCACCCACTTCAACCACTATGTCGGCACCGCGGCCATCCGTGGCGGCCAGCACTGCGTCGCCCCATTCGGGTTGGTCTTTGTAGTTGATGATATGGTCGGCCCCCAGTGCCAGCAGGCGCGCTCGCTTGGCCTCCGACGAGGTCGTGGCAATCACCCGCGCGCCCATGGATTTCGCCATTTGCAGGGCAAAGATGGACACGCCGCCGGTGCCCAGCACCAGCACGGTGTCGCCCGCTTGAATGCGCCCATCCACCACCAGCGCACGCCAGGCGGTCAGGCCTGCAGTGGTCAGTGTGGCGGCTTCTTCGTGGTTGTAGCCGTTGGGCGCCAGGGTGAATGCTTCTGTGGGCATATTGACCCGTTCGCGGGCAAAGCCGTCCACGCCGTCACCAGGGACGGTCTGGAAGGTGGTGGGCACGACCCGGCCCGATTGCCAATGGGGGAAGAAGCAGGACACCACAGCGTCGCCTGGGGCGAACTCTGTCACGCCGTCGCCCACGGCGGTGACTACGCCGGCGCCATCGGACATCGGGATGCGCCCATTCTCCGCACGGGCATGGCCGGTGACGACGCCGAGGTCGTGGTAGTTGAGTGAGCTGGCATGAATCCGCACCTGGATCTCGCCGGCTGCGGGCGCACCTGGGGCTGGCATGTCGACCAGGCGCAGGTTATCCAGGCCCGCAGGTTGTTGCAGTTGAATGGCTTTCATCAGTGTCCTTGAGTGAGTGCGGCGCTACATCACGCATGCTCGTCATGCTGATCACGAAGCGCTGCTTCAGGTGACCCACAGCGACTGCTGTTGGCCCTTTTCTTCGGTGCTGACCCTCAGGGTTTGGCACCCTCAGCCCCTTCCGCGAATTCGCACACCACGGACGACTTATTGTTACGTCTGAGGTGCTAGCCGCTCTTGACCTGTTGCAGAAATCGCACATGCCCGAGTGTCAGGTCGCACCCTCAGAACGCCGGCATAGGCCCGTGCGCTTTTTCCCATGCTACGGCGGCGGGATGTTCAACGAGAGGGGTAATGGACAATTTCATATACGGATACAGCGGAAGAGACCGTACCGCGGCATGCAGTTCCTCAAGACTGTCAGCCTGCCAAAGACAGCAGGTGTCAGCCGTGCCTACTGGACGCCAGATGCGGTGCAGTTTGCCCGCTTCAATAAATTCAAAGACGCGTGCATGTTCGCCCTGACGTAATTGTTCTTTCAGCTCCTCCGAAGTATCGGCAGGAACGGTTACTTCGAAGTGGATTAGAAAGAGCATTGTGGACTCCTGACGGTGGGAGGCGCGGAGGTCATCCTCGGCGCAGGGGGGGGCTGCACGGTAGTGGGCACAGAATGAGGTTTCGCCAGCCATTGCCCGGCTTTAGACGAGCGTGGCGAGTGGCTTGCCGAAGTTCCCGCCCTTGAACAGGCCGATCAAAGCCTCAGGCGCGGTGTTCATGGCCGCCAACCACTCATAGCTAGGCTTGCTGCGCAGACCTTGCAGAGGAGTTTATAGAGAAGGTGTGGGCCAGCCTTTCATTAAGCGACAGCCACTTCTCATTTCATGACAACCCATAAGCTTTGATCTGACATGGCACATCGCGCTGCTTGAGTCCGCTTTTGCGTGGTCGTCCTGCTTTCTGGCATCCACATTGAATCGCTGGTGATGGCCGCTTTCTGCCCGTAGCCAACGACCGTTTTGGGTCGCTGTTGAAGGCCAAGAGAAGACAGGTTCTGCTGCGCGCACGGGCCTCAGCCTGCTTGCGCAAGCAGTTCGCTGATCCACCCGACCTGTTGGGTGAGTTCTTGCACCTGCTCCTCGGGCACGGCCTGCCGCGCGCGGGCGAAGTGGCTCAGGGTGCGCTGCTTCAGGCGCAACAGGCGCTGCCACTTGGCCAGGAATGCCGGGCTGCGTTGCTGTAATTGCAGGGGGCCGAAGTACAGTTCCTGGGCGGTGTACCGCACCGGCCCGCTGCGCTCGGCGACGATGATTTCGTAGTTGAAGCGGTTTTCCCGCAGCACTTCCTCGGCGAGGATGCGGTAGCCATTGTCCATCAGCCATAGGCGCAGGGGCTGCTCGCCGCCGTTGGGCTGCAGGATCAGGCGCTCCTCGCCGCTCAGGCGCGCCTGGTCGCGGTCGAGGATGTCGCGGATCGTCTCGCCGCCCATGCCGCAGAGGCTGATTGCCGTGATGCCGTCTGCTGGCTCGATCGCGGCCAGGCCATTGGCTAGGCGTACGCTGATGCGCTGGCTCAGGTCATTTTCGCGCACGGTGCGTTGCGCCGCGTGAAACGGCGTCAACGCCACCTCGCCGGCCACCGCCGCCGCGATCACGCCGCGCTTCATCAAGGCGACGAGCAGGTAGCCGTGATCCGAGCCGATGTCGGCCAGCCGCGCATCGGCCGGCACATGGGCGGCCACGCGTTCCAGGCGCTCGGACAATCTCTGTTGGTTCAACTGCTACCTCTGTTCACCAGGGTCGTCCGGCACGTTGGGCCGGAACGGCAGGCGATTTTGTCGAGCAACAGCGTGCCTGGCAAATCCCGGCGATCAGTTCCATGGCTCGGCCTGCGCTGATGACTTCAGGGCGGCCCGCAGCGATCCCTGGTCATCATGGGGTGTTGCCGTTGGTCACACCGGTTTGCCGGCACGGCAGGAGGGACTATGCCTAAAGGACGTATCGTCTGCAGGGAGGCTCCATCATGACCGCGCGCTTGCTGGTTCCATTGTTTTTGCTGTGCTCCGCTCTCGGCGGTTGCACCCTGGATCGCTCGGTTATCGCCGCCATGCCGGGCGGAAGCCTGACTGCCACACCCGCTCTGGCCTGTGCCGGCGATACAGTGACCATTGCCTGGGATACCCAGCGTCCACGCAACCCGAGCTTCTGCGCCATTGCCAACGGCAATACCCCGGCGCTGCAGAGTTGTCGCATCAGTGCCGACTGCACGGCTGGTGCGATATGCCTGGATGGCTTCTGCAATGGTTGCGCGGCCATCAGCGACCCGGTGCGCCGTATGAGCGAGTGCGCGGCGCCAAGCAACTTGGGTTGCGAGCCCAACCTCAATGCCCGCATCCAGATCACTCCCGAGCCCGATCCGCCACTGGCCGATGCCAGCGATATCGTCCAGCACCGTGGCGAGCGCACTTTCGTGATCCGCGAGACCAGCAATATCGCCTTGCGTAGCGAAGTGATCGATGTCGAGGGCCAGCGTGCCGGGGTCGCCAGTGCCATCGGGCGCATCGATCTGGATACGCGGGCCGAGGTTATCCCCATCGATCTCCGGCGCATCGCCGCCAATGCCTACGAATGCCTGGGTGGCACCCGCACCTGGGGCGGCACGCGCCTGGAGGAGCTGTTCACCCGGGCTTCGCCCAATATGCATCTGCTCAGCATCCACAACCCCAATGGCTTCGCCGTGGTCGGCAATCTCAATGGCAACCCGTTGCGCCTGGCGGCCCGTGAGACCGTCAGCCTCAACCTGCCTTTGGTTGGGCCGATCCAGGCGCAGCCTGATCCGGATTTCCTGCGTACCCTGCCGCCGGTGCAGTGCACCGCCAGCCATGTCAGTGGCAGTTTGCCCAGCGCGCCGCTGCGTCTGACGGCGGGTTGTGTGTTGCCTTAACCGGCTAGGTTGGGAACTCCAGGATAAAGCGCGTCCAGCCCTCGGCCGACTCGCAGCGGATGGCCCCGCCGTGGGCGCGGACGATGGAGCGGGTGATGGCCAGGCCGAGGCCGGCGTGTTCGGCATTGCCTTCGCGGCGGGCCGGGTCGGCGCGGTAGAAGCGGTCGAACAGGCGCTCGCGCAATGCGGCCGGAATCTCCGGGCCCTGGTTGGCCACTTCGATGCGTACCGTGGCGCCCGCGCTTGTCGTGCTCAGGCGCAGCTCGCCACCGCTGGGGGTGAAGCGCAGGGCGTTGTCGATCAGGTTGCTCAGGGCGCGGCGCAGCAGGCCGCGGTCGGCGCTGAGCGCGGCCTGGCCGGTGACCCGCAGGGTGACCCCGGCATCCTCGGCCAGCGGGGTGAAATACTCGGCCAGGGCGGCCAGTTCGGCGCCCAGTTCCAGGCTTTCCCGCTGGGTTTGCAGCAGGCCGTGCTCGGCCTTGGCCAGCAGGAGCATGTCGCCGACCATCTGCGCCAGGTGTTGCAGTTCCTCCAGGTTGGAGTGCAGCGCTTCCTGGTAGTCCTCCAGTGGCCGTGGCTGGCTGAGGATCACCTGGGTCTGGGTCAGCAGGTTGGACAGCGGCGTGCGCAGCTCGTGGGCGATATCGGCGGAGAACGCGGAGAGGCGGGCGAAGGCATCTTCCAGGCGCGCCAGCATGGCGTTGAAGGCCTGTGCCAGTTCGCCCAGTTCGGCGGGCAGGCCCTGGGTCGGCAGGCGGGTGGTCAGCGAGCTGGCGGAAACCTGCTGCGCCACCGCGGTCATGTTGCGTAGCGGGCGCAGGCCGCGGCGCGCCACCCAAGCGCCGAGCAGCGCGGTGGCCAGGGCCGAGAGGCCGACGCAGAGCCAGATCAGCCGCTGCATCTGCTGCAGGAAGTGCTGGTGGTGGGTGATGTCCAGCAGCAGGCTCAAGCGCAGGCCGTTGGGCAGGCGCTTTTCCATCACCCGGTAGTCGGTATCGCCGTTGCGCCAGCGACGCAGTTCCTTCATGGAAATCGACAGTTCCTCAAGTTGCGGCAGGCTGCTGAACCACAGCTGGCCATTGCGGGTTTCGACGCGCAGGGCCAGTTCCGGGTGGCGTTGCAATTCCTGCAGCATGGCGGGGCGGCGGCTGGCCAGGGCGTCGGGGTCGTCGGCGTCTTGGAGGATATCGGCGAACACGGCCAGCTTGCTTTGCAGCAGTTGCCGGTCCAGGTCGACGAAGTGCAGGGCGCTGGCCTGGCTGAACAGGCTGCCGGCGATCAGCGCCACGGCCGCGGCGCAGGCGGCGAACAGCAGGGCCAGGCGATTGGCGAGGGACATCAGCGACGCGCCTCCAGTACATAGCCCATGCCGCGCACGGTGTGGATCAGCGGCTGGGCGAAGCCGTCGTCGACCTTGGCGCGCAGGCGGCGGATGGCCACTTCGATGACATTGGTGTCGCTGTCGAAATTCATGTCCCACACCTGCGAGGCGATCAGCGACTTGGGCAGCACTTCGCCCTGGCGGCGCAGCAGCAGTTCGAGCAGGGCGAACTCCTTGGCGGTCAGTTCGATGCGCTGGCCGGCGCGCTCGGCGCGGCGGCGCAGCAGGTCTAGGGACAGGTCGGCCAGTTGCAGCTGGGTGTCCTGCGCCACGCCGTTGCTGCGCCGTAGCAGGGTACGCACGCGGGCTAGCAGTTCGGTGAAGGCGAAGGGCTTGACCAGGTAATCGTCGGCGCCGGCCTCCAGGCCGCGCACGCGGTCCTCGACGGCGTCCCTGGCAGTGAGAAACAGCACCGGGGTCTCCAGGCCAGCGCCGCGCACGCTACGCAGGATCTGCCAGCCGTCGCGGCCCGGCAGCATCACGTCGAGAATCAGCAGGTCATGCTCGCCGGACAGCGCCAGCAGTTCGCCGCTGCTGCCGTCGGTGGCCAGTTCGACGCTGAAACCGGCCTCGGCGAGGCCCTGGCGCAGGTACTGGCCGGTCTTGGGTTCGTCTTCGACTATCAGCAGTTTCATTCGGGGCTCGCAGCTTGGGGCTCGTGCGCGGTGGATGCCGGCTTTATACGCCAGGCGAGGGCTGGAATGGGCAAAGCTGACAAAGTTGTAATCTTCGCGTCAGCTTAGCGCCAGTTGCCGGCGCCTAGAGTGGGGCATCGTCCATCCATGGAGCCTCACTCATGTCCGCTCGTATTCTTTTGCCGCTGCTCTGCGCCCTCAGCCTGCCTGCCCTGGCTGGTCAGGGTCACTTCAGTTTCGGCCAACCGGCTAAAGCGGCCGAGGTCGACCGCACCGTGGAAATCGTCCTCGGCGATATGTACTACGAGCCGGGCAGCGTGCAGGTCAAGGCCGGCGAGACCGTGCGCTTCGTGCTGAAGAACGAGGGCGCGCTGCTGCACGAATTCAGCCTGGGCGATGCGGCCATGCACGCCGAGCACCAGAAGCACATGCTGATGATGCAGCAGATGGGCATGCTCACTCCGACCGGCATGCAGCACGACATGAGCAAGATGGACCACAGCCAGCACGATATGAGCGGCATGCAACACGGCAAGATGGCCCACGACGACCCGAATACGGTGATGCTCGAACCGGGCCAGAGCGCCGAGCTGATCTGGACCTTCAGCCAGAGCACCGGCCTGGAGTTCGCCTGCAATATCCCCGGCCACTACCAGGCGGGCATGGTCGGTAACGTCGAGGTCAAGCCGTGAAGCGTCTGCTACTGGCTGTCGGGCTACTGGGCCTGAGCCTGACCGCCCAGGCCGCTCGCTACGAACTGGTGATCGACGAGGGCCAGGTGCGCTTCAGCGACGGCGTGCGCCCGGCGCTGACCGTCAACGGCCAGAGCCCGGCGCCGGAGCTGCGCTTTCAGGAAGGCGAGGCGGTGGAAATCGTCGTCACCAACAAACTGGAGCGCATGAGCGCGCTGCACTGGCACGGCATCCTGCTGCCCTACACCCAGGACGGCGTGCCGGGCATCAGCTTCCCCGGCATCCAGCCGGGCGAGACCTTCACCTACCGCTTCACGGTCAACCAGTCCGGCACCTACTGGTACCACGCCCATGCCGACTTCCAGGAACAGGAGGGCATCTACGGGCCGCTGATCATCGAGCCCAAGGGCCGCCAGCCGTACCGCTACGACCGCGAATACACGGTGCTGCTGTTCGACTGGCAGGACGAGAAGCCGGAGCGCACCCTGGCCAACCTGAAGAAGCAGGCCGATTACTACAACGACCAGCAGCCGACCCTCGGCGACCTGCTGCGCGACGCCAAACGCGATGGCTGGAGCGCGGCGCTCAAGGATCGCTGGGACTGGGGCAACATGCGCATGGCCAAGACCGACATCGCCGATGTCAGCGGCTTCCGCTTCCTGGTCAACGGCCGCGACACCGAGCAGAACTGGACCGCACTGTTCAAGCCGGGCGAGCGCGTGCGCCTGCGCATCATCAACGGCTCGGGCATGAGCTACTTCGACCTGCGCATCCCCGGCCTGGCCATGACCGTGGTGCAGGCCGACGGCAACGACGTACAACCGGTGACTGTCGACCAGCTGCGCATCGCGGTGGCGGAAACCTACGACGTGATCGTCCAGCCCAAGGAAGACAAGGCCTACACCCTGTTCGCCGAATCCATGGACCGTCGCGGCTATGCCCGCGCCACCCTGGCGCCGCGGGCCGGCATGCAGGGCGAGGTGCCCGAGCTGCGGGCGCCGCGCCTGCTGAGCATGGCCGACATGGGCATGGCCCACGCCGGGATGGATCATGGCGGCATGGATCACGGCGCGATGGCTGATGGCGAGATGGCCGGCATGGATCATTCGGCCATGGCAGGTATGGACCATTCGAAGATGAGCGGGGTGGATCACTCGGCGATGGCGGGGATGGATCATTCGCAGATGGCCGGCATGGACCATGGTGCGATGAATCACGCGGCCATGGCCCAGGCGAACAATCCGGACTACGCCGCCGGCAGCGGCATCGCCCCCGAACCGGTGGATGGCGGGCGGGTGCTGGTTTACGGCGACCTCAAGGCCATGCGCCCGGCCGCCGGCTATCGCGCCCCGGATCGCACCATCGAGCTGCAGCTGACGGGCAACATGGAGCGCTACTTCTGGTCGTTCAACGGGGTGAAATACTCCGAGGCCGAGCCGATCCGCCTCAAGTACGGCGAGCGCGTGCGCTTTCGCTTCGTCAACCAGACCATGATGAACCACCCCATGCACCTGCACGGCATGTGGATGCAGCTGGACAAGGGCAACGGCCAGTTCAACCCGCTCAAGCACGTAGTCAACGTGGCGCCGGGGCAGACCCTGGAAGTGGACGTGCCGGTCGATGCCATGGGCGAGTGGGCCTTCCATTGCCACCTGATCTACCACATGGGCAGCGGTATGTTCCGCAAGATCGTGGTCGAGGCGGCCGATGGCAGCACTCAGCCGTTCTACAGCGAGCAGCCGGCGGCCAAGGAGAGCGAACATGCGCACCATTAATCTGCTGCCGGCGCTGCTGCTGGCCACCCCGGCGCTGGCCATGGAACCGCACATGGACGCCATGCCGGTGGCCAAGCTGGCCGTGGATCACCTGGAACAGCGTTTCGATGGCGACGACCAGGCCCTGGCCTGGGAGCTGGAGGCGACCTATGGCAACGACCTGCACAAGGCAGTACTGAAAAGCAGCGGTGAGCGTGCTGACGGCGGGCCGACCGAGTCCAGCGAGACCCAGCTGCTCTATCGGCGCATGGCCAGCGAGTTCTTCGACTGGCAGGCCGGCGTTCGCCATGACGATCAGCCGGGACCGCAGCGCAGCTATGCCGTGCTCGGCATGAAAGGCCTGGCGCCCCAGTGGATCGAGCTGGACGCCAATCTGTTCGTCAGCGAACGCGGCGACCCGTCGCTGCGCGTCGAGGCCGAGTATGAGCTGCTGCTGGGCCAGCGCTGGGTGCTGGAACCCAAGCTGGAATACGACCTGGCGTTGGCCGACGACCGCGACCTGGGTGTCGGCGCCGGTGGCAGCACCCTGGAGGCCGGGCTGCGCCTGAATTACCGGGTCAGTCCGCAGTTTTCGCCCTATGTCGGCTATGTCTGGGAGAAGACCTACGGCCGCACGGGCGACTGGCTGCGCGACGAAGGCGAGCATGACGAGGAGGGCGCCTGGGTGCTGGGGCTGAAGTTCTGGTTGTGAATCACCCCTCTCCCCAGCCCTCTCCCGTGAACGGGAGAGGGGGCGGCCAGCCTGTAGCCCGGATGTAATCCGGGGCGGAGTGGCCTGCTTCCCGGATTTACGGAGACTGCGCCCCGAACGCGAGCCTGACGAGGAGGGCGCTTGGGTGCTGGCGTTGAAGTTCTGGTGTGAGTCACCCCTCTCCCATTTATGGGAGAGGGGCCGGGGGAGAGGGGGGTGGGCAATTTACCCTCTCCCCAGCGCTCTCCCGTGAACGGGCGAGGGGGCCGCCGGCCTGTAGCCCGGATGCAATCCGGGGCGGAGTGGCCTGCTTCCCGGATTGCATCCGGGCTACGGGTGACGAGAGGGCTCTGGGCATGGGGTACAATGCCCGCCGTTTTCCGCTTTCCAGGCCGTCGCCATGCAGCATCCTGCCGAACACTCGCCGCTGGGCAAGTCCAGCGAATACCTTTCCAGCTACAGCCCCGAGCTGCTGTTCCCGATTCCGCGCGCCACCAAGTGGGCCGAACTGGGGCTGACGGCCAGCACCTTGCCCTATCAGGGCGTGGACTACTGGAACTGCTACGAACTGTCCTGGCTGCTGCCGTCCGGCAAGCCAGTGGTGGCCATCGGCGAGTTCGCCATCCCGGCCGACTCGCCGAATATCATCGAGTCCAAGTCGTTCAAGCTCTATCTCAATTCGCTGAACCAGAGCGTCTATGCCAGCCAGACCGAGGTCGAGCAAGTACTGGCGCGCGACCTATCGGCCTGCGCTGCTGCGCCGGTGGCGGTGCGGGTGCGCAGTCTGGATGCGGTGGCCGCCGAGGGCGTGGCCCTGTTGCCGGGGCGCTGCGTCGATGAGTTGGAGATTGCGGTCAGCGACTACGCCCATCCGCGGCCCGAACTGCTGCGCTGCGCTGCGGACGAGATCGTCGAGGAAACCCTGTATAGCCACCTGCTCAAGTCCAACTGCCCGGTCACCGGCCAGCCCGACTGGGGCACCCTGGTGGTCGAGTACCGCGGCCCGCGTCTGGATGCCGCCAGCCTGCTGGCCTACGTGGTGAGCTTCCGCCAGCACCAGGACTTCCACGAGCAGTGCGTGGAACGGGTGTTCCTCGACCTGCAGCGCGTGTTGCAGCCGCAGCGCCTGACGGTGTATGCCCGCTACGTGCGGCGCGGCGGGCTGGATATCAACCCCTACCGCAGCACGGGGCCGATCAGCCCGGACAATCGGCGGTTGGTGCGCCAGTAAGCAAAAAGCCGCTGTTCACTAAAGGAAAACGCCGCTTTCCTCCTCCTGGAAAGCGGCGTTTTTCCTTGCGGCAAATGCAGCGGCCATGCAACGGGAGAATGACTTTCTGGCAACCCGGATAGTCCCCTCTCCCACTTGTGGGAGATTCTATGTTGCTACGCAACACCTTCCATCCCTGCCGGCTGATATTCGCTTTGGTTTTTCATCAAGGCGAATGCCACCCGTGCGATCTTTCTGGCCATGATCACGTAGACCTGCGTGGCCTTTAGGCCACGTGCCAAATAGCGCTCGTAAACAGGCTTCCAGATGTCACTGCGGGACGCGGCCATGGACGCGTTGTGCAGCAACCGCCGCGGCTCAGAGTCGCCTCGTTTGGATAGGCGTCGGCGCCCTGTTTTCTGGCCAGAGTCGCTTACCCGCAAGTCCAGCCCCAAGAAGGCGATAAACGCATCGCTGCTTTTAAAATCACCCCGTGAAAACGAGGTTGCCAAGGCTGCGGCGGTAAGTGGTCCTACGCCCTCGATCCCCTCACACCTTCGTACTTGGGACGTTAATCCTGCTTCCTCAATTAGCGTGTGAAGCATTTTTTGAATCTGGGTATCCACCTTCGCTATTACCGCCAGTAGCTCTTTAAGCTGGCGTTTGAGCATCGGCTCGTCTGCCCAGCTCTGATTCAGGGCAACCTTGATTTGTACCAGTTGGCTTCTTTTACGCATCAGCCCCTGAAGCTTGCTAAAGCCCTTAGGTGGCGGGCTCCACGGACGCAGGTCTTCAAGTTCGTTGGTTAGGTAACGAGCTAAAAGGCGAGCATCAGAGAAGTCGGTTTTGGACCTTCCGCCGGTACCTTTGCGGTAGTTGCTAAGGCGGTAGCCGTCGATCACGTAAAGCGTATGGCCCATCGCATGAGCCAACTCCACCGTTTGTATGTGATAAGAGCTCGTGGCTTCCAGGGCGATCAAACTGCCTTTGGGCAACGATCTCAGCCACTTCTTGATCGGACCAAGCTCGTTGATGACGATAAGGGTTTCTTGCAGGTCTGCGCGATAGACGACCAGTTCAGTCTTGGCCACATCGACACCTGCGACCGTTTGCGAAGTGATGGTTGTCATGAACAATCCTCCACGCTAGGTTTTCAGGGCTTGTTGGGGCTTTTACCAAAGCGCGCTGGCTTGCCTCTATCGTCGGTTTTCCCGATGCATTCTTTATCGGCGCTCTTTGGTTGAAGAGGTGGGGCGAGGTCTCCCACGGTCTGTACTGGCTAGAGTCAGATTTGGCTTGTCGGTCCCACCACCCCTTCAAGTTTCGAACATACAAGAGGGTTAGGGAGAGGGTTGGGGAGAGGGGCGCACTTGACCACTACAAGCGGCCTGCCTGACCCTCTCCCCCGGCCCCTCGGCTTTGGCTTCCTGCGTCGCCCTACCTCCTGCATCCATGCAGTCGTCTCCCGTAAACGGGAGAGGGGAGTAAAGCGCTTAGGGTTTGTAGCCCGGATGCAATCCGGGAGCGGAGCTGCCTGCTTCCCGGATTGCATCCAGGCTACGACTGAGGCGCCGCCGGACACTGAGTGGGCAAAGAAAAACGCCGGGGCTGTGCGAAGCAGGCGCGGCGTTTTTCTTAGATGAACAGCACCCGCATGCTGCGGGCTTCTCTTTGGTAGCCCGGATGCAATCCGGGGTGGGTACTCAGATCCCCATATTGGCCAGGCTTTGCAGGATATTGCGCAGGGTGCCGGCGAGGGTCGGGTGCTGGCTTTCGAAGCGCTCCACGGCCAGGTTGACGCCATCGACCAGGCTGGCATCCGGCGCGCTGGCCAGCTCCTTGGCCAGTTTCAGGTCGATCTCCTGCATCAGTTCGAGCAGGGCGGCGCGGTCGTTCACGTCCAGCGGGATATCGGTGGCGAGCTCGTCGCGCAGTTGCTGAAGATGTTGCTGCAGGCGTGCGGGCATGGTTTCTCTCCTTCAAGACAACAAAGTGGACCCTCGCCCGACAGCAAAGGTCCGTCCCTTTGTTTGAAGGTTAATCCAGCTCGCGCGCTCTTGCCTGATCGGGATCAAAAGCGCTCAGGGTTTTTCGCCTTTCTGCCGGCGCATGGCGAGATCTTCCAGGCAGGCCGGCACTTCACTCGGGTGATCGATCACCGAGTGCGCGCCGAGGCGATAGAGCTGCAGGGTCGCTTCGACCCGCAGCTTCTCGCGCTCAGTGCTCGGCAGGGCTTGCCAGTCGCCCAGGGCCAGGCCGCACAGCGAGCCGCAGGTGGCCAGGCCGATGCACCACAGTCCGGCATTGAGCCCGGCTTGCAGCAGGCGCGGTTCGCTGGCGATCAGCACGCAGCTGTGCAGACGGTCGACCTGCAGGCCGCTGAGGGCCTGCCAGATGCTGTCCGGTGCCGGCCAGGGGCGACCAGCGCCATGCTGCCCGGCTTCAAGCCAGGCGGGCAGGGCAGCGGCCAGGCGGGCGCTGGCGGCTGGCGGTAATTCGTCGAGCCAGGCCGCCGGCAGTTGCTGGCGCTGTACCTGGGCGAGCAGTTCACTGACACCCGGCAGGCATTCCGCATGTTCGGCAGCGCTGGCCAGCAAGGCGGCGTCATCCAGCGGGCCGGCGGTGTGGGCGAGGGCAACCGGCAAGGTGCGGGCGCCGAAGTCCACCAGGCAGCCGGAGAGGCCGAACAGCAAGGCATTGAATGTGGGGGCTGCGTTGGGGCTGGGCATGACGTGGGTTCCCGGGATTCACGGGGCAGGCTAGTCCATATCGATGACGTTTCAGTGACGCCGAGGTTTCAGCCTCTCAGGCGCCCATGACACTGCGCAGGCTGTCGGGCACCGGCACCGAGGCGTTGCTGGCATGGTCGATCCACACCAGCTTGCAATGGCCTTCGCCGTAGCAGTTGTGCGGATCTTCGCGGGTGCTCAGGCGATGCTCGACCACCAGGCTGCTGCGCCCGACCGCGCCGGCATAGAGTTCGATGACCACGGTAGCCGGATGCACCACCGGCTTGAGGTAGGTGTGCAGGGTCTGCAGGACGACCGGCCCCTGCGGTGCATGGTCGATGGCAATGCCGACGAGGGCGAACCACTCGACGCGGGCTTCCTGCACATATTCGAGATAGACGGTGTTGTTGACGTGGCCGTAGTTGTCCATATCGCCCCAGCGAACCGGGATATGGGCGGTGTGCAGAAGGCGTTTTTCCGTCATGGGTTCGTCCGCTATGCTGCTGTCTTAAGAGGCCGGGCTGTTTATACTGCGCGACCTGATGGGCTGGCCGTGGGCCGCCACACTACTGATGCCATGGAGAGACTGCAAATGCGTATGGCTGCTGTAAGCTGGATCGAGCGTCTGGGTCGTTTGTGTGCCTGTGCCACCCTGGTGCTGGTTCCGGCACTGGTGCAGGCCTCTGAAGATGATCCGTGGGAGTCCTTCAATCGTCCGGTGTTCCGCTTCAATGACACCGTTGATACCTACGCGCTGAAGCCATTGGCGCAGGGCTATCAGGCCGTGACCCCGCAGTTTCTCGAAGAGGGCGTGCACAACGTCTTCGGCAATATTGGCGATGTCGGCAACCTGGCCAACAACCTGCTGCAAGGCAAGGTGCATGATGCGGGCGTGGATACCGGTCGCCTGATCTTCAACACCACCTTCGGCGTGCTGGGCTTCTTCGACGTGGCGACCCACATGGGCCTGCAGCGCAGCGACGAAGACTTCGGTCAGACCCTGGGTGCCTGGGGCCTGAACAGTGGCCCGTACCTGGTGCTGCCGTTCATGGGGCCGAGCAGCGTGCGGGATGCCGGGGCGAAGATTCCGGACAGCTACCTGGGCATGTACCCCTACATCGACCATGTGCCGACCCGCAACGTCACCCGGGGCGTCAATGTCATCGATATCCGCGCCAGCCTGCTTGAGGCCGAGAAGATGGTCAGTGGCGACAAGTACATCTTTATCCGCAACGCCTACCTGCAGAATCGCGAATTCCGCGTGCAGGACGGTGAAGTGGTCGACGATTTTTGATCGTCGGCAGGTAAACGAAAAAGGCGGCCTAGGCCGCCTTTTTCATGTCCGGATGTAACTCAGGTCATCGACAGGATGGCCAGCCCGATGGATTGGCGCCCATCGCCCAGGTCGATGATGCGCATCACTTCGCTTTCGGCATTGAGCCCCTGCAGCTCGTTGTGATCGGAGGCGATATGCACGTTGACCTTCTGGCCCATGGTTACGCTGCACTCTGCTTCCAGTTGCATGCCGGTGCTCGACAGGTCGAGGCACAGGGCGGGTATGACGCTGCCATCAATGTGCAGGGTGACTGGGGCTTCCAGTCGCATGCGGATGAAGTCACGTTTCTCGCTGTAGGCACGATCGCTTTGGCTCATGGACCCTGTCCTCTTGTTTTATGGGTTCTCCCGCAGGTCGTTATAACCCCCGCGGATTTGAGGTGTAAAGTCGCCGGGCGACAATCGGCACCGGCTTGAATCGACCGCAGGATGGGAGTACCGTCTGCGCCGTGAAATGATCGTGTGCGGAAGCCTCCGAACACCCATCGCCAACTCCCTCTCCGGCGTCGTTTGCCTGGATACTGCATGCACAATCCCAGCGCCAAGCTGCTGATTATTGATGATGACGAGGTGGTTCGTGCCAGCCTCGCCGCCTACCTCGAGGACAGCGGGTTCACTGTCCTGCAGGCCTCTAATGGCTTGCAGGGGCTGGAAGTCTTCGAGCTGCAGCGCCCCGATCTGGTCATCTGCGATTTGCGCATGCCGCAGGTCGATGGCCTCGAACTGATCCGCCGAATCAATGTGCTCAACACCGAAGTACCGGTGATCGTGGTCTCCGGTGCCGGGGTGATGAGCGATGCCGTCGAGGCCCTGCGCCTGGGTGCCGCCGACTACCTGATCAAGCCCCTGGAAGACCTCGCCGTACTCGAGCACTCGGTGCGCCGCGCGCTCGACCGTACTCATCTGCGCCTGGAGAACCAGCGCTACCGCGAGAAGCTGGAAACCGCCAACCGCGAGCTGCAGGCCAGCCTGCACCTGTTGCAGGAAGACCAGAACGCCGGGCGCCAGGTGCAGATGAACATGCTGCCGCTGACCCCTTGGCGGGTCGACGGGCTGGAGTTCGCCCACCAGATCATTCCGTCGTTGTACCTGTCGGGTGACTTCGTCGATTACTTCCGGGTCGATGAGCGGCGCATAGGCTTCTATCTGGCCGACGTATCGGGTCACGGCGCCTCCTCGGCCTTCGTCACCGTGCTGCTGAAATTCATGACCACTCGTCTGTTGTACGAGTCGCGCCGCGGTGGTCTGTTACCCGAATTCAAGCCTTCCGATGTCCTGGCTCATATCAACCGGGGCCTGATCAACTGCAAGCTGGGCAAGCACGTGACCATGCTCGGCGGGGTGATCGATGAGCAGAGCGGCAAGCTGACCTACAGCATTGGCGGGCACTTGCCGCTGCCGGTGTTGTACAGCGAAGGTCAGGCCCACTATCTGGAGGGCCGCGGCCTGCCGGTCGGTCTGTTCAATGAAGCGGTCTACAGCGATCTGCAAATGGACCTGCCGAAGTCATTCAGCCTGACCCTGCTGTCAGACGGCATTCTGGATCTTTTGCCCGGCGATACACTCAAAGAGAAGGAAGCCGTATTGCCGCAGCTGATAAGCTCGGCCGGCGGTACGCTCGATGGGCTGCGTCAGGTCCTCGGGCTGGCCAATCTGGGCGAGATGCCCGATGATATCGCCTTGCTGGTGTTGAGCAGGAACCTTGCATGAATCCTGGGAATAGCCCCGGTAGAATCCAGTTTGCCGAGAAGGACGGTACCTTCGTCCTGAAGTTCATCGGTGAAGTGCGCCTGACCTTGTGCTCGGCGCTGGACTCCACAATCGAAAAAATCTTCACGGCGCTGAATTTTTCGGCGATCGTTATCGATCTGACGGAAACCCGCAGCATCGATAGCACCACGCTGGGCCTGCTGGCCAAGCTCTCGATCCTGTCGCGGCAAAAGATCGGCCTGTTGCCGACCGTGGTGACCACCCACGCGGATATCACCCGGCTGCTGCAGTCGATGGGTTTCGATCAGGTGTTCAATATCGTCAACCAGCCGATCCCTTGTCCGGAGTCCCTGGATGACCTGCCGTCGCAGGATCATTCGGAAGCGGTGGTCAAGGCCAAGGTGCTGGAAGCGCACCGCATCCTCATGGGCCTCAACGACTCCAATCGCGAGGCGTTCCATGACCTGGTGAGTGCGCTGGAACGCAGCTGACGTTCAGCACTACAAAAAGGGCGACCCCAGGGTCGCCCTTTTTATTGCCTGACGCATTCTCCGTCACGCCCGGTGGGAGCAGCTTCCACTGCGAAGCGCCCCCTTCAGATGGCATTCAAGCCCGCGCGGCGAGCAGCGCCTCGAGCTTTTCCTGGTCACGGGCGAACAGGCGAATGCCCTCGGCGAGCTTCTCGGTGGCCATGGCGTCTTCGTTGAGGGCCCAGCGGAAGCTGTTCTCGTCCAGGCTCTGGCGGGCTTCACCGCTGCCGGCATTGAGCAGGCGCGGCAGCTCGCCCTGGTCATCGCTCAGTTGCTGCAGCAGGTCCGGGCTGATAGTCAGGCGATCGCAGCCGGCCAGTTGTTCGATCTGGCCCAGGTTGCGGAAGCTCGCGCCCATCACCACGGTCTGGTAGCCGTTGGCCTTGTAGTACTGGTAAATGCGCGCCACCGACTGCACGCCCGGGTCTTCAGCGCCGACGAAGTCGCGGCCCTCGGCCTTCTTGTACCAGTCGTAGATGCGCCCGACGAAGGGCGAGATGAGGAATACCCCGGCATCGGCGCAGGCCACTGCCTGGGCGAAGGAGAACAGCAGGGTCAGGTTGCACTGGATGCCGGCTTTTTCCAGCTGCTCGGCGGCGCGGATGCCTTCCCAGGTGGAGGCGATCTTGATCAGCACGCGCTCGCGGCCGATGCCGGCCTGGTCATACAGACCAATGATGCGCTCGGCGCGGCGCAGGGTGGCCTGGGTGTCGAAGGACAGGCGCGCGTCCACTTCGGTGGAGATGCGCCCCGGAATCACCTTGAGGATCTCCTGGCCGACGGCCACGCCGAAGCGGTCACAGGCCAGGCCCAGATCGCCCTGGCAGCCGGCCACGGCTTCATCCAGCAGGTGGGCGTAGCGCGGCAGGGCGGCGGCTTTGAGCAACAGGGAAGGGTTGGTGGTGGCGTCCACCGGCTTGAGCCGGCTGATCGCGTCGAGGTCGCCGGTGTCGGCGACCACGGTGGTGTACTGCTTGAGTTGATCCAGTTTGGAAGTCATGACGAAACCCTGTCGTTGCAAGTGGCATGACCTTACCCGAGCGCAGAGGCCCGCTCAACGGTCTGGCGTGCGCATTTCCAACAGGTTTCAGCGACCGACGAGCAACTCGCCAGCCTGATCGAGCAGGGCCAGCGGGTCCTTGACCTTGTGCACATCCACCGAAAGCAGTTGGCGGAAGCGGCGTGCCCCGGAGAAGCCCTGGGCCAGGCCCAGCACATGGCGGGTGATGTGGTGCATCACGCCGCCGTCGGCAATGTGCTGCTCGATATACGGACGCATGCGCGCCAGTGCTTCGGCGCGGCTGATCACCGGGCCTGGCTGGCCGAACAGCAGTTGATCGACTTGGGCCAGCAGGTAGGGGTTGTGGTAGGCCTCGCGGCCGAGCATCACGCCGTCGAATGTCTGCAGGTGCTGCTGGCATTCCTCCAGGGTCTTGATCCCGCCGTTGAGGATAATCTCAAGCTCAGGGAAGTCCTGCTTGAGCTGCGCGGCGACCTCATAGCGCAGCGGCGGTACTTCGCGGTTTTCCTTGGGTGACAGGCCTTCGAGAATGGCGATGCGCGCGTGCACGGTGAAGCTGGTGCAGCCGGCATCGCGTACCGTACCGACGAAGTCGCACAGCTCGGCATAGCTGTCGCGGCCGTTGATGCCGATCCGGTGCTTGACCGTGACCGGAATCGACACCGCGTCCTGCATGGCCTTGACGCAATCGGCCACCAACTGCGGATGGCCCATCAGGCAGGCGCCAATCATGTTGTTCTGCACCCGGTCGCTGGGGCAGCCGACATTCAGGTTGACCTCGTCGTAGCCATGCTGCTCGGCCAGCCTAGCGCAGGCCGCCAGCTCCGCCGGGTTGCTGCCGCCCAGCTGCAGGGCCAGCGGGTGTTCACAGTCGTTGTAACGCAGAAAACGCTCGGCCTCGCCATGCAGCAGGGCGCCGGTGGTGACCATCTCGGTGTACAGCAGGGCCTGGCTGGACAGCTGGCGCAGGAAGAAGCGGCAGTGGCGGTCCGTCCAATCCATCATCGGCGCGACGGAGAAACGGCGGGACAGGCGAGGCGGGGTGGCAGTATCGGCAATCATGGCGGCTATCGGTCTTTCGGCTGCGGTCCGCAGGAGCCCAGCGGGCTGTGCGGAATAGGCCGCGCAGTTTACCAGCCCGTGGCCGCGCCGCGGGGAATTGCTCCCAAAGCACTATTGCCGGCGGCCGGCGCGCGGAGGAGGCTAGCGGCTAGGTCACCAGAGGTATCCGCGTGCTGGCGCCCGGGCAACAGCTGCATCGTCAAGGGTTCGGCCCTGGGCTCGAGCTGCTCTGGCTGCACGCCCCGGATGGCTTGCAGGCGGCCCTGGCGCTTGATCCGCAGCGTCAGCCACCTGTATCCGCGCTATGAACAGAAGGGTTTGGGCAGGGTAGATACGCAGGAGTAACAGGGTGGCTTTTCCCCCTCTCCCGTTTACGGGAGAGGGCTGGGGAGAGGGTCGCTGTTTGGACTATGCACTGAGCGTGGAGATATCAGTGTGCCAATACCCTCCCCCAAGTGGGCGAGGGGAGTATCCGCGGTCGCGTCAGCTTATTCGAGCGCTGTAGCCTCCGCGCTCACCGCCTCCTCATCCCCCACCGCCAGCAGATCAAACGGCAACAACAGCGTATCCACCGCCGCATCCACCGGCACCGACACCAGAGTAATCAGCGGGCAAACCACCATCAGGTAGCACATCACCGTGGCGCCTTCGGCCTCGCCGCTGCTGCTGGTGGCGCCGAGCAAAACCATGTCCGCTTCCACGCCCTTGTAATAGTCACCCTCGCTGGCCTCACCGGCCCGACCGAGAAAGGTGCCGCAGCCGGTCAGGGTGAAGGCGAGGGTGGCGAGAAGGAGTGTGCGAAGTGCGTGAGGCATATTGAAGTCCTTTCAATATCGGTTTGGGCAATGCCCGAATTAAGCCGCGCCGGCTTGAAGTAATGGTTATGTTTTTAGCACCCATCAAGATGTTTCTTTACTTTTACTGCCTGAGAACTTTCATTGCCTACCAAGCTAATTATTGCGTTTTCTGCTATGCAAAAGCTTCCTGATATTGGCAATCTACACCCTTTATTATTGCATGCGCCATTGTGCTTGGTTACGAACTCGATCACACCGGCAAAGCCAGCGCTGGCCATGAGGTTATGGTTAAGAGAGTGCTCTAGGGCGGAATAGTTAAAACTTCCGTCTGGATTTCTAAAAAGATCTATCGCTATTCGATCGCGTTGATCCATAGAGCCAAAAAAATAATAAATAGATCCCGCCATGGCGGATAACGAAACTATCAATACGCTTAGTATTATTAAGAAGCTCTTCCTTGGCATGCAGCCTCCATGAAAAATAGCGTTTGGCTAAGGGGCGGGCTTTAGCCCGTCTCAGCGAGCGATTCGAACCGGTTGTTATGCATTTCTAGCTGAATAGGCCAGCGATTGCACTTGCTATGCCTTCGATGATTGCTACGGCTCCGTCAATCATGGCTTCGACGGTGCCGACGACTATCTCCAGAATTCCCTCGTCGCGCTGGACAAGAGGCGCAGCTGTTCCGGCAGCGGAGATAGCTATAGCTGCGATGGCAACAGAGTTGAAGCCCATAATCATAAGGTAAATTGCAGAGCCCGTAAGAAGTGTCGCACACAGCGAATTAAAGGCCCTCAGCCATTTCGACCTTTTAACTTTGCTTTTCATTTGCGAGCCCATTTGTAGCGGGATGACACATTTCTGAAAATGCATAACGTTTGGTTAAGGGGCCGGCTTTAGCCGGTCCCAGTGAGCGAAGCGAAGGATTTGAACCATTTGTTATGCGACTTCGTAGTATGCCTTAATTTGGAACTCGAATTCTTTTGTGCCTAATTTATCTAGTGTGATCTTTTCTTTTGTTTCTGGCGCGGCCCCTTGCTCTCCCTCCCAGCAAGAAAATATTTCGATTTTTGCGCCAGTGGCCATTTGTTCACTTAGATAGAGCACAAGTGCGTCATAGTTTGTTTGAACTAAAGCCAAGTCGTCACCGGTTTCACCATCTTTGACAAAGCCACACCCGCAGCCTTCATGTGAGCCGGCGTATACAATGTACGGATGTAGAAATTGTTTTTTTATTAATTTTTTGTTAGCCGTGATCGACACCGCGTTGAATCGAGGTTCTGTTTCGATCCAGCGTACTAGAGGGGGCGGCACGTCACTTGCGAGGTAGACGGCAAAGCACATTTAATTTCTCGCATAACATATAAATAGGCGACATACATGATGTATTTCTCTGCGCCATGTATGTCGAATAATTTGCCTTGTCGTTTGCCAAACCCTTGTCTTGCCTGAGCGCTGTCGCAACAAACGCGACAGGACACAGGACGTTAGGCGACAGCAATAACGGCAAGTCCTTTTGCACAAATGAGGAGTGCGGTAAACCGCACGCTAGCCAGTTGCCCGCAGCCTGTCCAGCGCCTCGGCGCTCGGGCTCTGCGTAGGGTGCGCCGTGCGCACCGGGGCGGCTCGGTGGGGTGTTGGTGCGCGCGGCGCACCCTACGGCGGTAGGGTGGTGGGCCGCGCCGGGGAGGCGGGGGTTATTGCAGGGTGAGGATGTCGCCGCGTTCCTGTTGCCAGTCGTCCAAGCTGTGGGCGGTCAGGTCGCCGGCCATGCGGAGGATGTTTCGAAGTAGTCCTGCTTGAACGGGTCAGCCATCACGTCGGCCCGGTTGCGTACGCGCATGGCGAGGATGCTCTGCACGTTCTGGTGATCTGTCGTGCGCCGCGTCGCACCCGACAGATTGGCTCCTGCGCACCACCCGGACGTAGGCGGTGCGCAGGACTCGATCAGATGCCGAACTTGTCACGCAGGGTGTAGTACCAGGCGCCGATGGCGCTGAACGGCACCTGGAACAGGCGACCACCCGGGAACGGGTAGTGCGGCAGGTCGGCGAAGGCGTCGAAGCGCTCGGCCTGGCCACGCAGGGCCTCGGCCAGCACCTTGCCGGCCAGGTGGGTGTAGGTCACGCCGTGGCCGCTGCAACCTTGCGAGTAATAGATGTTGTCGCCGATCCGGCCCACCTGCGGCAGGCGCGACAGGGTTAGCAGGAAGTTGCCGGTCCAGGCGTAGTCGATCTTCACGTCTTTGAGCTGCGGGAAGGCCTTGAGCATTTTCGGACGGATGATCGCCTCGATGTTCGCCGGATCGCGGGCACCGTAGACCACGCCGCCGCCGAAGATCAGGCGCTTGTCGCTGGTCAGGCGGTAGTAGTCGAGCAGGTAGTTGCAGTCTTCGACGCAGTAGTCCTGCGGCAGCAGGCTCTTGGCCACGTCAGCGGCCAGCGGCTCGGTGGTGATCACCTGAGTACCGCACGGCATCGACTTGGCCGACAGCTCCGGCAGCAGGTTGCCCAGATAGGCGTTACCGGCCACGACCACGAACTTGGCTTTAACGCGGCCGTTCGGGGTGTGCACCACCGGGTTGGCGCCACGCTCGACGCGGATGGCCGGCGATTGTTCGTAAATCACGCCGCCCAGCGACTCGACCGCTGCCGCTTCACCGAGGGCCAGGTTGAGTGGGTGGATATGGCCGCCGCTCATGTCGAGCATGCCGCCGACATAGCTGTCACTGGCGACCACTTCGCGGATGCGCTTGGCGTCCATCAGTTCCAGCTGGGTGTGGCCGTAGCGTTCCCACAGCTTCTTCTGCGACTCCAGGTGCTTCATGTGCTTTGGCGTATTGGCAGCGAACACGCCACCGTCCTTCAGATCGCACTGGATGTTGTACTTGGCGATGCGCTCACGAATGATGCGGCCGCCTTCGAAAGCCATCTGCCCGAGCAGCTGTGCCTGCTTGGGGCCGACGGTGCGTTCGATCACGTCGATATCGCGGCTGTAGCTGTTGACGATCTGCCCGCCGTTGCGCCCGGACGCCCCGAAGCCGACTTTGGCGGCTTCCAGTACGGTCACCTTGAAGCCGTTCTCCAACAGGAACAGCGCCGTCGACAGACCGGTGTAGCCGGCACCGATGATGCAGACATCGGCTTCGGTCTCGCCCTGCAGTTCTGGACGTGCCGGAACCGGATTGGCGGAAGCGGCGTAGTAGGACTGGGGGTAGGGGGTGTGCGTCATATTGGAACCTTTGTTCTTTATTTTTTACGAATGAGGCGATGCTACTCGACTTGAAAATGCCCGGCTAGCCTCTGTGCAAAATTTTTAACGTTTCGTGTCAAAGACAAAAAATCCACTTTTTCAGCCACTTAGCGAAAAAGGTGTTGACAGTCATGCGCTTATCCGTAAAATGCGCGGCCATTGCAGGCACATAGCTCAGTTGGTTAGAGCACCACCTTGACATGGTGGGGGTCGTTGGTTCGAGTCCAATTGTGCCTACCAAACAAACCCGTCCTGCACGGGACTTAGAAGGCGATCCGAAAGGATCGCCTTTTTTGTTTTTCACGCGTTTTGTTTTTCACGCTCGTTCGGTCTACCTGCAGTCTAGAGCTCTAATCCGACCTGGGCCTGCTCGAGTTTCACCTCTTCCTCCTTGTGGCCGGCTGGTACGTGGTCATCCCTCTGCCAGCATGTCCCCGTCGGCTGCTGTACATGCGCCCTGAATACCCAGCCTGCACGGCTTGCCGCTGACCAGTACGCCTGCAGCCCGGCGGGCTCCTCGCTGGACGGTGCGAGGGGGCCGTGTTCAGCGTTATGCACATACTGTGCGCTTTGCGCCGCAGGCCAGGCGGAGCCTGCTGCCGCCGGCCTTGTCATGAAATGAAAAGTGCCTGTCGTCTGATGAGAAGCACCCGGGCAGCCTGCGCCCTAAAGTCCAATCAACGTAAATCGACGCTGTTCGTCAAGATCGATGATTGGAGAAAACAGACATGGCCAAAGCCGTACGCTTCTACGAAACCGGTGGTCCCGAAGTCCTGCGTTATGAGGACGTTGAAGTCGGCGAACCCGGCCCGGGCGAAGTTCGCCTGCGCCATGTGGCCGTTGGCCTGAACTACGCCGACACCTATTTCCGCAATGGCACCTACCCGATCCCGATGCCTAACGGCATGGGCGTGGAAGCGGCCGGTGTGGTGCAGGCGGTGGGCGAGGGCGTGAGCAATGTGGTGGTGGGTGATCGCGTTACCTACACGGGTTTCCTCAACACCCTCGGCGCCTACAGCACCGAGCGCCTGATTTCGGCTGCGCCGCTGATCAAGCTGCCGGACACCATCGCCTTCGAGACCGCCGCGGCCATGACCATGCGCGGGCTGACCTCGTCCTACCTGATGCGTCGTATCTATGACTTCAAGCCGGGCGACAGCATCCTCCTGCACGCCGCCGCGGGTGGCGTCGGCCTGATCGTGGCGCAGTGGGCCAAGCTGCTCGGCCTCACCGTGATCGGTACCGTGTCCAGCGAGGCCAAGGCCGAAGTGGCGCGCGCCCACGGCTGCGACCACACGATCAATTACAGCCATGAGGACGTCGCCAAGCGCGTGCGCGAGATGACCGATGGCGTCGGCGTCAACGTGGTGTTCGACAGCGTCGGCAAGAACACCTTCATGGGTTCGCTGGACTCGCTCAAGCGCCGTGGTTTGCTGGTGTGCGTCGGCACCGCCTCCGGCCCGATCGAGGGCTTCAATCCGCAGCTGCTGGCCATGAAAGGCTCGCTGTACATGACCCGTCCGGCCCTGGCCGACTACATCGCCGACCCGGCCGAGAAGGCTGCCCTGGCTGGCGAGCTGTTCGATCACGTCGGCAGTGGCCGGATCAAGATCGAGATCAACCAGCACTACGCCCTGCAGGATGCGGTGCAGGCGCACCGTGATCTGGAGTCGCGCAAGACCACCGGTTCGTCGATCTTCATCATCTGAGGAGGTTGGTCATGCAAGTCGAACAACTGACTTACAACATCGGCGCCGAGCTGGTCGGGGTGAATCTCGCCGACGCCATCCATGACGATGGCCTGTTTGCCGAGATCCGTGCCCAGCTGCTCACGCATCGCGTGCTGTTCCTGCGCAAGCAGGAGTTCAGCCGCGCCGAGCATGTGGCCTTCGCCCGCCGTTTTGGCGAGCTGGAAGACCATCCGGTGGCTGGCAGCGATCCGGAGCATCCGGGCCTGGTGCAGATCTACAAGCGCCCGGATCAGCCGGCGGACCGCTACGAGAACGCCTGGCACACCGACGCCACCTGGCGCGAGGCGCCGCCCATGGGCTGCGTGCTGCGCTGTGTGGAGTGTCCGCCGGTAGGCGGCGACACCATGTGGGCGAACATGGTGGTGGCCTATGCCAATCTGCCGGATGACGTCAAAGCCAGAATCGAAGGCCTGCGCGCCCGTCACAGTATCGAGGCCAGCTTCGGTGCGGCGATGCCGATCGACAAGCGCCTGGCGCTCAAGGCGCAGTTCCCGGATGCCGAGCACCCGGTGGTGCGCACTCACCCGGAGACCGGCGAGAAGGTGCTGTTCGTCAATGCCTTCACCACCCATTTGAGCAACTACCACACCCCCGATCGGGTGCGTTTCGGCCAGGACGCCAATCCCGGTGCCAGCGACCTGCTGCGCTACCTGATCAGCCAGGCGTACATCCCCGAGCATCAGGTGCGCTGGCGCTGGCAGCCGAACAGCGTGGCGATCTGGGACAACCGCAGTACCCAGCATTACGCGGTCATGGATTACCCACCCTGCCATCGCAAGATGGAGCGTGCCGGGATCATCGGCGACAAGACCTACTGAGTCGATACATCCCAGTCGCGCCACTTACTAATAATTATTTGAGGCAACAGGCATGAACTTCCTTGACGGTTCTCTCTTTCCTGAAAATCAGGACAAACTCGTCATCACAGCGGCCCCCTATGGCCCCGAATGGGTCCCCTCTGACTATCCGGAAGACATTCCGGTGACCATGGAAGAGCAGATCCAGAAGGCGGTTGACTGCTACGAAGCCGGCGCCTCCGTACTGCATTTGCACGTGCGTGAACTGGACGGCAAGGGCTCCAAGCGCCTGTCCAAGTTCAACGAACTGATTGCCGGCGTCCGCAAGGCCGTGCCGGACATGGTTATCCAGGTCGGCGGTTCCATCTCCTTCGCGCCCCCGGAAGACGGTGCGGCCGCGAAGTGGCTGCATGACGACACCCGTCACATGCTCGCCGAACTCGATCCCAAGCCCGACCAGGTCACTGTGACGGTCAACACCACGCAGATGAACGTCATCGAGCAGATGGATGTGCGCGACTACACGGGCACGTCCATGGGCAGCGATACCTTTGAGGCCTACCGCGAGATGATCGTGCCCTCCGGCCCGAGCTTTATCGAGGAGCATGTGCGCCGCCTGAGCGCCGCCGGCATCCAGAGCGCCTTCCAGTTCTACAACATCAACAGCTACGAGTCGGTGGAGCGCCTGATCCGGCGCGGCGTCTACAAGGGGCCGCTGGTGTGCAACTGGGTGGCGATTGGCGGTGGCATGGACCAGCCGCATATCTACAGCATGGCCAACTTCCTGCGCGCCATCCCCGACGGCACCATGCTGACGGTGGAAAGCACCATGCTCAATACCCTGCCGGTCAACCTGATGGGCATGGCGATGGGCCTGCATGTGCGCTGCGGTATCGAGGACAACATCTGGACCCAGGATCGTTCGCGCAAGATGACCTCCGTCGAACAGATCGAACAGCTGGTGCGCATCGCCAAAGAAATTGGCCGTCCGGTTGCCAACGGCAAGGAAGCGCGCGAGATCCTCAAGATCGGCGTTTTCTACAACACGGTCGAAGAAACCCTGGCCGCCAACGGCTTCGCGCCGAATCCGAAGGGCGGTCAGCAGGGCTTCCTGCGCAAGTGATTCAGCCGCAGCGCGGCTGAGGCAAGTAATCAGTCCCCTGCGGGTCAGGTCAGGGGGCGGATACTGAGTCGCGGGCTTGCCCCGCGGCACAGGGGCCGTGACGGACACGGGAGGCCTGGCCGCCCGTGTTCGACCGACCTCGATCCGATTGTGCAAAGGCTTCCACCAGACCGGTGTTTCCCGCTTGTCGCCACGCAGACAAGCACATGCACCGGGCGTCCACTCCCACGAAGAGTCGGGGCGAAGCTTTTTCAGAGCCGGTTCCAAGTACAACAAAACGCTCCCAGGAGGCAGCATGGCCCATCACATCAGCGACGACGGTATCGACACGTCGCTCGGTATTCCACGCACCTATGCCTGGATCGTTTTTGCGCTGACCTTCGGTCTGCTGATCTCCGACTACATGTCGCGCCAGGTGCTCAACGCCGTATTCCCTCTGCTCAAGGCAGAGTGGGCGCTGTCCGACAGCCAGCTGGGCCTGCTCAGCGGCATCGTCGCCTTGATGGTCGGCCTGCTGACCTTCCCGCTGTCGCTGATGGCCGACCGCTTCGGCCGGATCAAGAGCCTGACCATCATGGCCGTGCTGTGGAGCCTGGCGACCCTGGGCTGCGCCGTGGCCGAGACTTATGAGCAGATGTTCGTTGCGCGTTTCCTGGTCGGCGTCGGCGAAGCCGCCTACGGCAGCGTGGGTATCGCCGTGGTGGTTTCGGTGTTCCCCCGCGAGATGCGCGCCACCCTTTCCGGTGCCTTCATTTCCGGTGGCATGTTCGGCTCCGTGCTGGGCATGGCGGCCGGTGGCGTGCTGGCTCAGCACTTCGGCTGGCGCTGGGCCTTTGCCGGCATGGCCATCTTCGGCCTGGTGCTGGCGCTGCTCTACCCGCTCATCGTCAAGACCTCGCGTATCGCCCCCCAGGCGGCAGCCTCCGCCGCGCGCAAAGCGGCGGACAAGGTCAGCCGCCCGCTGCGCACCCTGTACTCCAGCCGCTCGGTGATCAGCGCCTATGTCGGCAGCGGTCTGCAGTTGTTCGTCGGCGGCACCGTGATCGTCTGGATGCCCAGCTACCTCAACCGTTTCTACGGCATGACCACTGACAAGGCCGGCGCGGTGGCGGCGATCATCGTGCTGTGCAGCGGCGCCGGCATGATCCTCTGCGGCATGCTCAGCGACCGCATGTGCCGCAACCGTCCGGATCGCAAATTCATGCTGTCCATCGCCTACTGCCTGGGTAGCTGCCTGCTGCTGTCGCTGGCCTTCGCCCTGCCGTTCGGCATGCCGCAGCTGGTGATGATCGGCCTGGGCATGCTGATCGCTGCCGGCACCTCCGGCCCGGCTGGCGCCATGGTCGCCAACCTGACCCACTACAGCGTGCACGGCACCGCCTTCGCCACCCTGACCCTGGCCAACAACCTGCTCGGCCTGGCCACCGGGCCGCTGCTGACCGGCAAGCTCTCCGACCTGATCGGCCTGGACAACGCCTTCCAACTGGTGCCACTGGTCAGCATCGCTGCGGCAGCGGTGTTCTTCTACGGCAAGCGCCACTACCTCAAGGACATGGCCCGCCTGAAAGGCAATGGCGGTGAGGACAAGGCGCTCGATGCGGCGCTGGAGGTGCAGTCGTGAGTCGTTCGCTGCGGATCGATGTGTTCTTCGATTTCATCTGCCCCTGGTGCCTGATCGGCAAGCGCCAGCTGGAGCGTGCCCTGGCGCAGCTGCGCGCCAGTCGTCCGGAGGTCGCGGTCGATCTGGTCTGGCATGGCGTGCAGCTGCTGCCGCATATGCCGGCCCAGGGCGAGCCCTTTGCCGAGTTCTACCTCAACCGCCTGGGCAGCGCCGAGGCCGTGCGCATGCGCCAGGCCCAGGTGCAGCAGGCCGCTGCGGCGGCCGGCCTGGAGATCGACCTGACGCGCATCGCCCGCATGCCCAATACCGCCGATGCCCACCGCCTGCTGCAGCGGGCTGAGGCACTGGCCGAGCCGGCCCAGCGCGATGCCTTGCTGGAACGCCTGTTCGCCGCCTATTTCCAGCATGGCGAAGACCTTGGCGCGCGCGCCACCCTGCTGAGCATCGCCGAATCCTGCGGCCTCGAACGCTCGGCCGTGGCCGACTGCCTGCGGGGTGATGGCGAGCCCTTTGTCGGCCTGGTCAACGCGGCGGCAGGCGGGGTGCCGCATTTCATTCTCGACCGACGTCAGTCCGTTTCCGGTGCGCAGCCGGCCGAAGTGCTGCTCGCGGCCATGCTCGAAACCCTGGCCTACAGCGCTGCCCAGGAGCTGTCGGCATGAGCAGCCTCGCACTTGCCAGCATCCAGAGCCGCGCGCGCGAACTGGCGCCGGGCGTTGTCGTCAGCCTGATCGTCGCTGCCGCGGCGACTTTCCTCTCCGAGCATTACGGCGCGCCGGTGATGCTGTTCGCCCTGCTGTTAGGCATGTCGCTGAACTTCCTCTCCGGCGAGGGCAAGTGCAAGCCGGGCATCGAGTTCACCGCGCGCAGCGTGCTGCGTATCGGCGTGGCCCTGCTGGGCATGCGCATCACCCTGGAGCAGATCGCCGGCCTCGGCTGGAAGCCGGTGGCGCTGGTGGTGACGCTGGTGGTGGTGACCATTCTGGTGTCGGTGGTGGCGGCCAAGCTGATGGGCTTCCAGCGCCTGTTCGGCATGCTCACCGGCGGCGCCACCGCTATCTGCGGTGCCTCGGCCGCCCTGGCGCTGGCCGCCGCGCTGCCCAACCACCCGCAGAAGGAACGTGCCGTTCTGTTTACCGTGATTGGCGTGTCGGCGCTGTCCACCGTAGCGATGATCCTCTATCCGATGATCGCCAACTGGGTCGGCCTGTCGCCGCAAATGGCCGGGGTGTTCCTCGGTGCGACCATTCACGATGTAGCCCAGGTGGTCGGTGCCGGTTACAGCATGTCCACCGAGACCGGCGACACCGCCACCGTGGTCAAGCTGATGCGCGTCGCTATGCTGCTGCCGGTGATCGTGGTGGCCGCCATGATCACCCGCATGCAGGGCGCCGACACGACCGGCAAGCGGCCGCCGCTGCTGCCGATGTTCGCCGTCGGCTTCCTCGCGCTGGCCTGCATCAACAGCACCGGCTGGGTGCCGCAGGTGGTGCAGGGCGGGGTCAACGAGCTGTCGCGCTGGTGCCTGGTGGTGGCCATCAGTGCCCTGGGCATGAAAACCCAGATCAAGGAGCTGGCCGCAGTGGGGATCAAGCCGATCCTGCTGATGATCGGCGAAACCGTGTTCCTCGTCGTCCTGGTGCTGCTGCTGTTGCAGTGGGCCTGGTGAGTTACCCATTGAGCCCGCGCCTTCCGCGTCCGTCAGTTCGAGAACCGTCATGAGCCAACCCCCCGCAATGCCTGCGGCCCCGAGCGGCGCCGAACAGCCCGCTGCGCCCGCCGTTACCCCACGGGCGCCGCGCAAGCCGCGCGCCAGCCGGGCCAAAAGCGTCGCGGCGGTCGGGCAGGGCGCCCAGCCGAGCGAGCACGAGGCCGCAAAGCAGCCGCTGAAGAAGGCAGTGAAGACGGTCGCCAAGCCGGCGGTAAAGAAGGCGGTGATAAAGGCTGCCGAAGTCCCCGCGATCGAGCTGGCCGTCGCCGCCGAGCGCCACACCCTGGCGGTGACCCCGCTGATCGGCGTGCGCCCGCGCGATCTGCTCGGTGCCGCCGGCACCTTGCTCAAGGCCGTGCTGCGCACCCCGTTCAAGGCCGGCATGCACTCCGGCAACTACCTGCGGGAGCTGTACCGCATCGCCACCGGCGAGTCAGAGCTGGCGCCGGCAGCCAAGGACAAGCGCTTCGCCGATCCGACCTGGCAGAGCAACGGCTTTCTGCGTGCTTTGGTGCAGAGTTACCTGGCCGGCGAGCGCGAGCTCAGCGCCTTTATCGAGGCGTCGGATCTGGAAGGTGCCGACAAGGGCCGTGCCCGTTTCGTCGCCTCGCTGCTGGTCGACGCCCTGGCTCCCAGCAACCTGCTGCTGACCAACCCCACGGCGCTGCGCAAGGTGCTCGACACCGGCGGCATGAGCCTGCTGCAGGGCGGTCGCCAGTTGGCCCGCGACATCCTGCACAACCAGGGCATGCCCAGCCAGGTCGACAGCGAGCCGTTCAAGCTGGGCGAGAACATCGCCACCGCCAAGGGCGAAGTGGTGTTCCGCAACAAGATGTTCGAGCTGCTGCAGTACGCGCCGAGCACGCCGAACGTGTTCGAGCGGCCGCTGGTGATGTCGCCGCCGCAGATCAACAAGTACTACGCCGTCGACCTGTCGCCGGAAAAGAGCCTGATCAAGTGGGTGCAAGACAGCGGCGTGCAGCTGTTCGTCATCAGCTGGCGCAACCCCACCGCCAAACAGCGCGACTGGGGCCTGTCCGACTATGTGCAGTGCCTGGACCAGGCGGTGGACGTGGCGCGGCAGATCAGCGGCAGCCCGGACGTGAACATGTGGGGCTCCTGCTCCGGCGGCATCACCCTGGCCGCCTACCTGGGCTGGCTGGCGGCCGTAGGGGAGAGCGCCAAGGTGGCCAACACCTGCTGGGCGGTGTGCGTGCTGGACATGCCTTCGGTGATGGACGCCACCAGCATCGGCCTGATCGCCACCCCGGCGGCGCTGGCCGCGGCCAAGGCCAATTCGCGGCGCAAGGGTGTGCTCAGCGGCCAGGAAATGGCGCGCATGTTCGCCTGGCTGCGGCCCAACGACCTGATCTGGAACTACTGGGTCAACAACTACCTGCTCGGCAACAAACCGCCGGCCTTCGACATCCTGGCCTGGAACAGCGACACCACGCGCCTGCCGGCCCAGCTGCACGCCGACTACCTGGACCTGATCCAGCACAACCCCTTCAGCAACCCGAACAAGCTGTGGGTGCGCGGCCTGCCGATCGACTTGGGCCAGGTGCAGGTCGGTGCCTATGTGGTCGGCGGCACCACCGACCACATCACCCCCTGGCAGGGCTGCTACGGCACCGCCCGGCTGTTCGGCGAGCAGAGCACCTTCGTGCTCTCCAACGCCGGCCACCTGCAAAGCCTGGTCAACCCGCCTGGCAACCCCAAGGCGCACTTTTACGCCGCCAGTGCCAGCCAGGCAGACGCCGAGGACTGGCTCGCGGCGGCCGGCGAACGCCAGCAAGGCAGCTGGTGGCCGCACTGGCGACAGTGGATCGGCGAGCGCTCCGGCGTCAGCCGCACGGCGCCCAAATCGCTCGGTTCGAAAAAATACCCGGCCCTGTGCGCCGCCCCCGGCACCTATGTGCTGGAACGTTGACGCAGGCGATATCCAACCCCGAGGACATCCATGAACAAGATCTATCCCGATGCCCACGCCGCGCTGGCCGGCATCGTCCACGACGGCATCACCATCGCCTCCGGCGGCTTCGGCCTGTGCGGCATTCCCGAGGCGCTGATCGCGGCACTGGGCGAGACCGGCAAGAAGGACTTCACCATCATCAGCAACAACTGTGGGGTGGATGACTTCGGCCTCGGTCCGCTGCTGTACAGCCGGCAGATCAAGAAGATGATTTCCTCCTACGTCGGCGGCAACAAGGAGTTCGAGCGCCAGTACCTGGCCGGCGAGCTCACGCTTGAGTTCACCCCGCAGGGCACCCTGGCCGAGAAGCTGCGGGCCGGCGGTGCCGGCATCCCGGCGTTCTACACCCGCACCGGCTACGGCACGCTGATCGCCGAAGGCAAGGAAACCCGCGAGTTCGACGGCCACTGGTACGTCATGGAGCGTTCGCTGACCGCCGACCTGGCACTGATCAAGGGCGCCGTGGCGGACAAGGCCGGCAACCTGAGGTTCAACAAGACCGCGCGCAACTTCAATCCGCTGTGCGCCAAGGCCGGCCAGGTGTGCGTCGCCGAGGTCGAGGAAATCGTCGAGATCGGCGAGCTGGCGCCGGATGAAATCCATCTGCCGGGTATCTATGTACAGCGCCTGGTGCTCAACCGCAGCCCGGAAAAACGCATCGAAGTCCGTACGGTGAGGAACTGATCATGGCCTGGACCCGTGAAGAAATGGCGCAACGCGCCGCCCAAGAATTGCAGGACGGCTTCTACGTCAACCTCGGCATCGGCCTGCCGACCCTGGTGGCCAACTACATTCCCGAGGGCATGGACGTCTGGCTGCAGAGCGAGAACGGCCTGCTTGGCATCGGCCCGTTCCCCGGCGAGGAAGAGATCGACGCCGACCTGATCAACGCCGGCAAGCAGACCATCACCACCTTGGCCGGCAGCAGCTTCTTCGACAGCGCCGAGAGTTTCGCGATGATCCGCGGCGGCCATATCAACCTGGCCCTGCTCGGCGCCATGCAGGTGTCGGCGCAGGGCGACCTGGCCAACTGGATGATCCCCGGCAAGATGGTCAAGGGTATGGGCGGCGCCATGGACCTGGTGGCCGGCGTCAAGCGCGTGGTGGTGATGATGGAGCACACCGCCAAGGGCGGCGCGCACAAGATTCTCGAGCGCTGCGACCTGCCGCTGACCGGGGTAGGGGTGGTCAACCGGATCATCAGCGATCTGGCCGTGCTGGACGTCACCGCAGACGGCCTGCGTTTGGTGGAAATGGCCCCCGAGGTGAGTTTCGACGATCTGCAGGCCGCCACTGGCTGCCCGATCCTGCGTTAAGCACTGGGCTCCCTTTGCTCCACCCTGTACCAGGCTGGGGAGAAGCGGCCCCGGTCAAGCTGGTGCGTGCTGCCATCCGGCAGCGCGCCGCTTGGTTGACGGGGGAGCGCTTGCGGCATCTCCCTGAAGGGTCTCTCTGAAGAGCGCGTCCATGGAAGTCAGGATTGACGATCAGCATGCGTAACCCCTACCTCTTCGTCGTGCTGGTGGCCAGCCTGGCTTCCCTGGGCCAGTTCGCCATTGCCACCTATCTGCCGGCCTTTGCGGTGATTGGCAGCGACCTGGGGGCAACGCCGGCACAGGTGCAGCAAACCCTCACGGCCTATCTGCTGCCCTTTGCCCTGACCATCGTCTGGCATGGCGCTATCTCCGATGCCATCGGCCGGCGCGGCTTTATTCTGCTCGGCCTGGCCCTGTTTCTGCTGGCCTCGCTGGTGTGTGCCCTGGCCCCGACCATCGAGTGGCTGTTTGCCGGTCGTGTAGTGCAGGGGCTGTCTGCCGGCATCGGCATCGTGGTCGGGCGGGCGATGGTCCGTGATCGCTTCGATGGCGTGCAGGCTCAGCAGCAGATGGCGCTGGTGGCCATCCTGTTTTCCCTGGCCCCGGCACTGGCGCCGCTCTGTGGTGGCTGGTTGCTGCCGGTGGTCGGCTGGCGCGGCATTTTCGCTTTTCTCGCCGCCATCAGTGCCCTGCTTTTGCTGGGTTGCTGGCGGCACCTGGGGGAAACCCTGGTGCAGGAGAAGCGCCAGTCGCTGCATCCCCTGGCGCTGACGCGGGCCTTCGCCGAACTGCTGCGCGATGGTCCGTTTCTGCTGCTGTGCCTGGCCAATGCCGGGGTCAACGCGGCCATCTACCTCTATGTGTTGAGCGCCCCGCGCTTTGTCACCGAGCACCTGGGGTTAGGCGCGGAGGACTTTGCCTGGCTGTTCCTGCCGCTGGTGGGCGGGTTGCTGCTCGGCTCGCTGGCGTCTCACTGGGTGGCCGGGCGCATGACGGCTGCGGCCGGCGTTGGACTCGGGCACCTGCTGATGCTGCTGGCCACGCTGATCAATATCGCGGTCAACCTGTGGCTGCCGGTGGGTTTGCCCTGGTCGATCCTGGCCCTGCCGCTGTTCGGCCTGGGCCTCATGCTGACGCAGCCGGGGCTGCAACTGTTGGCCCTGGATCGCTTTCCCGCGCGCCGCGGACTGGCCGCCAGCGGCTACATCACCCTGCAGCAGCTGGCCAATGCGCTGGCCTCGGCCTGGTTGGTGCCGTGGCTGCTGGGTAGCCCCCTGCACCTGGCGCTGGGCATGGCGGCGCTGCAATACCTCGGGCTGCTGGCGTTCTTCCTGGCGCTCTACTGGCTTGGCCGCCGCCCGCGCACTACCGGGCAGCGGCAAGCAGACTCGGCGCAGCCGGACAGGCCATGAGGTTCTCGTTACTCCCCTAACAACAATAAAAAGTAAGGACACACCATGCGTAGTTTCATCCTGTTCTGCGTGCTCAGCCTTGGCCTGCTTCCCGCTCAGGCGCAAGTCAGTCTGCGTGATGCCCAGTTGCTCAGTGAGGTGGGCAGTCGCGCGCAACTGCTCAGCGCCAGCGCCTTGCTGTACTTCAATCCGGCGCTACGCACGCCTGATCCACGCAGCCTGACGGCGGCCTACTACCACCTCAATACGCTCGCCAGCCATGTCCAGCAGTTGGGCCAGCCGAGTGCCCTGGCGCGGCCCCTGCAGGCGATTCAACGCAGCTTCGCCGAACTCGATGGGCTGAGCAGCAAAGAGCAGCAGCGTTACCCGGCGCTGCTCGAAGCCTTGTTGCTGCAGCAACGCCAGTTGCAGCAAGCGGCGGGGGAGGCCTACGCCGATGCGGGCCTCAGCGAGCCGACCTCTCTGAGCCTGTTGCACCAGCAGAGTCAGGACCTGGCCAGCCTGCTGCTGGACCAACAGGTGCGCCAGTACCCCTGGCCAAGCGGTGCACCCGTGCCGCTGCTGGGCAAGCGGGTGCAGCTGCTCGATCAGCTCGTCGCGCAACGCTTTACCCAGCTGCAGGTGGCCGAAGAGCAACAGCAGCTGCTGACCGGTGTGCGGCGTAACTATCAGTTCGTTCGCTCCATCCTGATGGATACCCAGGCCGGCGGTCAGGGTGGCGCTGAGTTCTATCTGACGCGGGCCGTGCTGGATCTGGATGAGCTGGCGCTCAATCAGGTGGAGAGCGCGCCCTGAACCTCCACCCCGCCGGCGGCCGGATGGACCGTCGGCGCAGGCACAACCCTGTGCCGCATTCCCAGTGCTTTGGAGTGAGTAGATGAAACCTTTTGTGATGATCACCGGCGTCTCGTCGGGCATCGGCCTGGACTGCGCCCGGTTGTTGCTCAGGCGGGGCTATCGGGTCATTGGCACGCTGCGCAGCGAGGCCGATGCCCGGCGCCTGAGTGGGGAGCTGGGGGATGACTTTCTGCCGCTGCTGCTCGATGTCAGCAAGGCGCAGGACTTGCCCGCGGCGCTGCGCCAGGTCGAGGGCTGGGTGGGTCAGCAGGGGCTGGCGGCGCTGGTCAACAACGCCGGTATCGCCTCGCCCTGCGGTCCGCTGCTGTTGCAGCCGCTGGCGGAGATCCGCGGCCTGTTCGAGGTCAATCTGTTTGGGCTGCTGGCGGTGATCCAGGCCTTTGCTCCCTTGCTCGGCGCCTATGCGGGCAGTGAGCGGGCGGGGCGGTTAATCAACCTCGGCTCGATGTCGGGCCGGGTGGCCACGCCGCTGACCGGCAGTTATGCGGCCAGCAAGCATGCCCTGGAGGCGGTCAGCGATGTGCTGCGGGTAGAGCTGGCCATCTACGGCATCGACGTGGTGCTGATCGAGCCCGGGCCGATTCGCACGGCGATCTGGGACAAGGCGCCGGATTACCACTGCTACCAGGGCACTGATTACCAGGCCGGTATGGCCGCCCTGGGCACGATGATGGCGGCGAATGCCGAGCGGGGCGCCGCGCCGGCGCTGGTCAGCCAGGCCATTTTGCGCGCCATCGAAGCGCCGCGGCCGAAGGCGCGCTATCCCCTGCATCCGTTGTGGCACCTGGCGCGCTGGTTGCCGACCCGCCTGCTGGATCGCTTGATGGCCAGGCGCGTCGGCTTATCGGCCAGGCGACCTTCCGCCTAGTCGGCTCAGCTGTGCTTGCGCGGGACGATATTGTGCTCGCTGCGCCAGGTGGCTGGCGGCATGCCGAACTGCGAGATGAACCAGCGGGTGAAGGAACTCGGCAGCGAGTAGCCGAGCATGTCGGCGATGCGCGCCAGCGAGTAGCCGGGGTTTTCCATGTAGCGGATCACCAGCTCGCGGCGCACGCTGTTGATCAGCTCGCTGAAGGTGATGCCGCCTTCCTCCTCCAGGCGCCGTTGCAGGGTGCGCACGTTCATGCCCTGGGCCTGGGCGATCTGTTCGATGGTGGCCCGCCCCATGGGCAGCAGCAGGTAGATGGCCTTGCGCACATCCAGTGCCAGTGAGTGCTCGCTGGCATCCTGCAGCGAGTCCAGGTAGCGCTGTGCATGGCGGGCCATGGCGGCGTTGGCCAGCGGGTTGGTGGTATCCAGGTTGGCCGAAGAGCAGACAATGCCGTTGAACTCGCTGCCGAACTCCAGCTGACAGCCAAATATGCGTCGATGTACCGACAGATCCGCAGGGGCCTCGTGGGTGAAATTGATGCTGATCGGGTGCCAGTGTGCGCCGAGCAGGGCCGCGCAGAAGCGGTGCATCACGCCGATAGCCAGTTCGATGGCCTGGCGACTGTGGGTGGGGTATTCGCTAACCACTTCCTCGCGAATGATCACCGCCTTGCCGGCGTCCTCAATATGAATGGCCAGCGAATCGTTGAGCAGGTGGCGGTATTGCACGATCACCTGCAAGGCATCACGCAGGCTGTGCTGGTGGCTGAGCAGCAGGCTGACTTCGCCGAAGTCGGACAGCTGACGCAGTTCGGCCATGCGCAGACCGAGGGTCTCGCAAGCGCTTTCGCGGGCGGAGTCTTCCATCAGGCGGATGGCCGCTTCTACCGGAATGCGCTGCTCGGGGTCGTTGAGTACGGACTGGCTCAGGCCGGCTTTGGACATCAGGGCATGGGTGTTCAGGCCGTACTGGCGAGCAACTTCGAGGTAGTTGGTCAAAACGGCGGAACGGGCTTGGGCAGTCATGATGGGGCGCTCTCGGGGCGGCTCTTGGTTGGCCGCGTGGCTTGGACAGGCGGTTAGCTTATAAAGCCTTAGTCATGAAATGAAAAGTGCCTGGCGGCTAAAGCTAAGCGGGGAGCGGGGGGCATTTTTACAATCCAGTGCACTTCGCTGGGTCAAGGCGCCCGGCGGCAACCTCCAAGCCTCACGGCCTGTGGGGAACACAGACGTCCTGTCGCGGCTGTCGCGGACTCGCTCCGTGAGTATGGCAGCGAAGTGCGGTCCCGGTAGGCAGTCGCGCGGTATCGCGCAGGAGTAACGATGCGAATCAACATGCCACTCAGTGGTCGCGAGACCCGCTTTCCCGCCAATCAACGCCTGATCTCCAGCACCGATGCCAAGGGCCTGATCACCTCCTGCAATGACGAGTTCGTCGCCGTCAGTGGTTTCAGCCGTGAGCAGTTGCTGGGCAGCCCGCACAACCTGGTGCGTCACCCGGAGATGCCGGCGCAGGTCTTCGCGCAGATGTGGGAGTACCTCAAGGCCGGCAAGAGCTGGATGGGGATCGTCAAGAACCGCTGCCACAATGGCGACCACTACTGGGTCAACGCCTATGTCACGCCGATTCTCGAGCAGGGCCGGGTGGTGGGCTATGAGTCGGTGCGGGTCAAACCGGATGCCGATCAGGTGCGCCGCGCCAGTGCCCTGTACAGCCGCCTGAACCAGGGGCGTGCGGCGAGTTCGCTGGGCGAACGGCTCGGCGTGTTGGCGCGCTTCCTGTTGCTGCCGTTGCTCGGTGCGCTGCTGGGGCCCTGGTTGTTTATCGAGGGCTATGCCGGCCTCGGGATTGCCTTGGTGATCCTGCTGTCGCTGGGCCAGACCATCGCCACCATGGGCTTCGTCAAACGGGCCCTGCTGCGGGTGGCCCTGGCGGCGCCCAAGGCCTTTGCCAGCGAATTGGTGGCGCGCACCTACACCGACGATACGGGCGCGGTGTCGCGCCTGCAGCTGGCGCTGCTCAGCGAGGGCGCGCGGATCCGTACGGCGCTCGGCTTGCTCGGTGATTACGCCACGCGCACGGCCAGCCAGGCTTCGCAGAACGGCCAGCTGGTGCACCAGGCTGAGCTGGCGCTGCAGGCGCAGCGGGTCGAGACCGACATGGCGGCTACCGCCATGCAGCAGATGGCGGCCTCGATCAACCAGGTTGCCGTGCATGTGCAGCAAACGGCCGCGGAGGCGCGTCAGGTCAACCAGCTGTCGCTCGACGGCACCCGCCAGGCCCAGCAGAGCCGCAAGGTGGTGGAGAAACTGGCGCACACGGTGGATGACATCAGCACCTCGGTGGCCGGGCTGGCCGGCGAGGCGCAGTCGATCCAGCAGGCGGCCAACATGATTCGGGCGATTGCCGAGCAGACCAATCTGCTGGCACTGAACGCCGCCATCGAAGCGGCTCGTGCCGGCGAGCAGGGCCGCGGTTTCGCCGTGGTGGCCGACGAAGTGCGGGCGCTGGCATCGAAGACCCAGGAGTCCACCGAGACCATCCAGGGCATCATCGCCAGCCTGCAGACCGTGGCCGGCCAGGCGGTGCAGATTGCCCGCCAGGGCAGCGAAGAGGCGCGTGCCGGGGTGGCCCGGGTGGTCGAGACCGAGCAGGCGCTGGACGGCATCACCGCCGCAGTCGAGCGTATCCATCAGATGGCCGAGCAGATGGCCTCGGCGGCCGAGCAGCAGAACCTAGTGGCCGAGGACGTCTCACGGCAGATCAGCACGATCTCCATGGCTTCTGAGCAGAATGCCGAGATCACCACCCGCTCCGCCCACCTGGGTAGCGAGCTGGAGGCCACCGCGCATGCCCTGCATGCCCTGGTGGCGCGCTTCGATAGCTGAGTGAGTTCGGTAAATGGTGATGCGCGTGACGCACCAGGGCGCGGGCTTCGGTCTGGGCTGCGGGCTTGCGGGTGCTCGACACGGGGCTGGCCAGCAGGGTTGTGATCGATAGCCGACACGCGGGCGACTGGCTTGCCAGGTCAATACCTGGCGCGCAGTTGCAGGCCGGGCTGGCCGCGCAAATTCTGGGCTAAGCTGCTTCTGCCACCATTAGCGGCGAGGGTTACCTGATGCGACATGGCTGGCTGACTGGGTTGCTCTGTCTCGTGTGCAGCAGTCTGCAGGCCGCCGAGCAGTTGGTGTTGTTCACCTATCAACAGAAACCGCCCTACGTCGTCGATGCCGAGCAGGCTCGGGGCTTGTATTACGATCTGGCCGAACTGCTCAACGCGCGCCTGCCGCAATACCGCTTTGTGGTCAGGGTGGTCCCGCGCCGCCGCCTGGATCATGGTCTGGCGGCGGGCAAGCTGCCGGGTCTGGTGCTGGGTGTTGCCCCCGAATGGTTTGCCGATGCACCGCGCCATCTCTGGTCGGAAGTCTTCATCGACGATGCCAACCTGTTGCTCTCGCGATCCTCCGGCACGGCCAGTCGCCTGCCGCTCGATGGCCTGGAGGGGCTGCGCCTGGGCTTGCTCGGCGGCAGCCACTACCCCGAGCTGGATGCACTCCTGAGTGCGGGGCGGGTACAGCGCAAGGATGCCGCCTACGAGGAAGACAATCTGCAGCGGCTGCTGCGGGGGTGGGTGGATGCCATCGTGATCGGCCAGCGCACCCTGGATTTCCGTCTGCAGCAGGAGCCGCAACTGGCCGCACGGCTGCACGTCGACAACCCTCCGTTACGTCACTTTCAGCGTCGTGTGCTGGTGCCTGTGCAGCATGCCGCGGTGTTGCCTGAACTGGATCGCATCCTGCGCCTGTTGCCCAAAGACGCCGAGTGGCAGGCGCACTTGCGCCGCTATCGCTAGCTGGCTGTGCGGCCGCTGCGGCCAGGCTATTTTCTCCGTGTCACCAAATGAGAAATGCCTGACGTGAAATGTGAAGCGGGCTGGGTGGGCGCTCTTTACTGTTGTCAGCAATGACTATCCGGCCAGCTGTGGAGCCGGAGCCAACTGTAAAGGTGTCGATGTGGACAAGCTGCAAACCCAAGCCACTGTACTGATCGTTCCCGGCCTGCGTGACCATGTACCGCAACACTGGCAAACCCTGCTCGAAGCCAGGCTCGCCAAGGTGCGCTCGGTACCGCCGCTGGAAACCGACAAGCTCAGCTGCGCGGCTCGGGTCGAAGCCATCCAGCGCGAACTGGAACAGATCGACGGGCCGGTGATCCTGGTCGCCCACAGTGCCGGCGTGCTGATGGTGGCGCACTGGGCTGCCCGTTACAGCCGCCCGATCAAGGGCGCTCTGCTGGCAGCTCCGCCGGATCTGCAGGCCACCTGGCCGGAGAGCTACCCCACTCCGGACAGCCTGCGCGCCCATGGCTGGGAACCGCTGCCCAGCGGCCCACTGCCGTTCCCCAGCATCCTTGCCGCCAGCAGCAATGACTACCTGGCCAGCTTTGCAGCGGCCTGTCACCTGGCCGAAGGCTGGGGTAGTCAGCTGGTCAACCTCGGTGAGGTCGGTCATCTCAACCCTGCTTCCGGGTACGGCGAGTGGGCGCGAGCCGATGAGTTTATTCGTGAGCTGGACTGCTGAACGAGCGTGACTGCTTCCCCGAGCACGTACTGGCTGTTGTAGGGCCAGGCAAGTAATAACTCACATCAACTGCTACACCGGATGTGAGCCGTTGTTAGAGCCACACACACAATAAGCGGAGACAACGCATGTACAACAATAAGAATCGCAATCTCAGGCCTCTGCGCCGCAGCGTGCTGGCTACGGCCATCCTGGCTGCCTCCATGCCGGCCGCACAAGCCGTCGAAGTCGACATGGGCAGCGAAGACTGGGCTGTACGTTTCGACAACACCGTCAAGTACAACTACGGCGTGCGCGCCGAGAGTGCCGACAAGCGCATGCTGGCTACGCCGAACAACAACGACGGCGACTACAACTTCCGCAAGGCCGGCACCAACATCACCAACCGCGTCGACCTGCTGACCGAGCTGGACGTGGTGTACCAGAACCAGATGGGTTTTCGCGTCAGCGCAGCCAGCTGGTACGACAAGGCCTATGACAACACCGGCTCCAATTCCAACCCCTTCGGCAACGGCAATGGCACGGTCAGCGGCATGGTCGGCCAGCACTTCCAGGTCGGTCCCTTGGCCAGCCGTGATGGCGTGGGCAATGGCAGCCCGCACCTGAGCAACTACGCCAAGCGCTACTACAGTGGCCCGTCCGGCGAGATCCTCGATGCCTTCCTGTTCTACAGCACCGAAGTCGGCGAGGAGTCGCTGTTCAGCGCGAAGGCCGGTCAGCACAACGTGTTCTGGGGCGAGACCATCCTCAACCCGGTGCATTCGCTGAGCTATGGCCAGTCCGGCCTGGACCTGGCCAAGCTGGCCGCTTCGCCCGGCACCGAGGCCAAGGAGCTGTTCGTTCCGCGCAACCAGCTGTCCACCAGCTTCACCCTGAACTCCGAGTGGACCTTCGGCGCCCAGTATTTCCTCGACTGGAACGCCGCCCGCCTGCCGGAGGCCGGCACCTATTACGGCACCTCCGATCTGCTGGGCGAGGGCGCGCAGTCCTTCCTGCTCGGCCACACCGCCGATCCCGCCGGCTTCCTCGGGCCGAACGCGCTGACCAATGTGCGCCGCGGCGACGACAATACCCCGGATGACCGTGGCGACTGGGGCGTGATGGCCAAGTGGGCGCCAGAGTGGCTGGATGGCACCCTGGGCTTCTACTACCGCAACACCTCCGACATCCTGCCGCAAGCAGTGCTCGATGCCCGCTCCCTGTCCCTGACTCAGGGCAGCTGCGTGGTGGCGCCGGGGGGTGTAGTGAGCGTACCGGGCACCGGCGTCTGCCGCCTGGTCGATTCCCTGGCCGGTACCAGCTACAACCTCTCCTACGGCGACGACATCGACATCTATGGCCTGAGCCTGTCCAAGGAAATTGCCGGGGTCAGCGTCGGCAGCGACCTGAACATTCGTCAGAACATGCCGCTGGCCAGCATTCCGGCGCTGATCAGCGCCACCGGCCCGGGCGGCCTGGCCGCCGGCCTGGGGCACCCGGCACTGGCTCCGCGCACCGCTGGCACCGGCGTGGTCACCGACCTGCCGGGTGAAGGCGAGAGCATGGCCGCCACCGGCGACACCCTGCACTGGACCGTCAACGGCCTGCTGGCCATTGCCGAGACACCGTTTTTCGACTCCGCCAGCCTGCTGGGCGAGCTGTACTACAGCAACCTGCTGAGCCTCGATAGCAAGAACGAGGCGCTGTACAAGGGCGAGGATACCTACCGCGGCATCGACAAGCCGACCCGCGACAACTGGGGCCTGGCGGTCAACTTCACGCCGACCTGGTACCAGGTGTTCCCGGGCGTGGACCTCTCCGCCCCCATGTCGATCAACGTCGGCCTGGACGGCGTCTCGCCGGTCGCCGCCGGTGGCGCCGAAGACACCGGCAACTATGCGGTGGGTGTGGGCGCGGCTATCTACAACCAGTACTACGTGGACCTCAAGTACGTCGACTCCTTCGGTGAAACCGAGAAGTGCGAAGACGGCGCCACCGATGGCTCCACCCCCAACGCCCTCGACGGTACCGAGCGTTACACCTGCTACGGCGGTGGCTACTCCTCCTTCTCCGGCGGCGGTGCCACCGGCGAAGACCGCGGCGCGGTCTACCTGACCTTTAAAACCACGTTCTGATGCTCGCACCACAACAATAAGCGGAGAGAATCGAGATGAAATTTTTCTATAACGTGCTGGCCGCCTCGCTGGCGACCATCATTGCCGGTCAGGCCCAGGCCGCCGTGTCGGCGGCAGAGGCTGCCAAGCTCGGCCAGTCGTTGACCCCGGTTGGTGCCGAGATGGCCGCCAACGCCGACGGCTCTATCCCTGCCTTCACCGGTGGTTTGAAGACGGCTCCGGCCGGTTTCAAGGCGGGCGACACCTTCCGTCCCGATCCCTTCGCCGGCGAAAAGCCGCTGCTGGTGATCGACGGCAAGAACGCCGACCAGCACAAGGATCAGCTGACCGCCGTGACCTACGAGCTGGCCAAGCGCTACCCGAGCTTCCGCGTGGACGTCTATCCGAGCCATCGCACCGCCACCATGCCCCAGGCGCTGCTGGACAACACGCTGAAGAACGCCACCGGCGCCAAGTCGCTGGAGGGTGGTAACGCCATCGAGAATGCCCTGCCAGGCATTCCTTTCCCGATTCCGCAAAATGGCGCCGAGGCCATGTGGAACCACCTGCTGCGCTTCCAGGGTGCGGGCTACACCACCAAGTACGACTCCTGGAACGTGGACTCCTCCGGGCGTGCCACCCTGGCTACCACCGGTACCGCGTTCAACGCCTTCCCGGTCTACGAAGACCTGAACAAGGTGATCGATGCCAAGGACACCTACTTCCAGACCAAGCTGTACTACAGCGGCCCGGCCCGCCGTGCCGGTGAGTCGCTGATGCTCAAGGACTCGGCCAACCCGTTGACCCAGCCGCGCCGTGCCTGGCAGTACCTGCCTGGCGTGCGTCGGGTCAAGCTGGCGCCGAACCTGGCCTACGACACGCCGAACCCGGGTACCGCCGGTTCCGGCACCTACGACGACATCTATGTGTTCAACGGTGCGCTGGATCGCTACGACTGGAAACTGGTCGGCAAGAAGGATATGTACGTGCCGTACAACACCTACGCCCTGACCTACGTCAAGGACCCCAAGCCGCTCACCACGCCCAATCACCTGGCGCCGGAGTTGGTGCGTTGGGAGAAGCACCGTGTCTGGGTAGTGGAAGGCACCCTGAAATCCGGCTCCCGCCATGTTTATGCCAAGCGCAGCTTCTACCTGGATGAGGACAGCTGGAACGCGCTGGCCTCCGATCAGTACGACGCCGGCGGCAAGCTGTATCGCGGTTCCTATAGTTTCCTGACCCAGAGCTACGATGTAGAGACGCCCAACACCGCGCCTCATGTCATCTATGACCTGGTCGGCGGCAGCTACAACGTCAACGGCGTAGTGGGCCCGTACGGCGGCATCAAGTACATCGAGCCGCTGTCCAAGGCGCAGTGGTCGCCGGAAGCCCTGGCCGGTGCCGGTATCCGTTAAGCAACTGACGCAAGAACCCGGCCGCAGTGGTGATGCCCTTGCCTCGCCACTGCGGACTCCAGCCTGTCGGCCAGGTCCGGAACTGCCGCTTTCGTCGCCGGGCGGCGTGCCAACGCCACCCGGCGCTGTTTTCTTCAGAGGACGCAGTATGTGCTCCTATAACAACAAGATTTTGCAGCTGGCGCTGTCTGCCCTGCTGACCCTGCTGCCGGGCCTTGCCCAGGCGACCAGCTACGTTGACGTGCTGGATCTGCCGGCCAAGCCGAGTGCCCTGGCACTGCGCAGCCCCCTGCTGGACGTTACCCGTGCGGGTGAGCGTTTGGTGACCGTTGGCCAACGTGGCCACATTCTGTATTCCGACGACGCTGGCCAGTCCTGGCAACAGGCCCAGGTGCCGGTCAGCGTCGACCTCAATGCCGTGCATTTCCCGACCCCCCAGCAAGGCTGGGCGGTGGGCAATGACGGCGTGATCCTGCACAGCAGCGATGCCGGCGCCACCTGGAGCAAGCAGCTCGATGGCCGCCAGATCGGTGAGCTGGTGCTCAAGCACTACAGTGCCCTGGCCGCCGCCGAGCCGGCCAACGAACAGTGGGCCAGCCTGGCGGGCGAAGGCCAGCGCCTGCTCGACGAAGGCGCCGACAAACCCTTTCTCGATGTGTGGTTCGCCGACCAGCACACGGGCTACGCGGTGGGCGTGTTCAACCTGATCCTGCATACCCGCGATGGCGGGCGCAGCTGGATTCCCTTCCAGGACCGCACCGAGAACCCCCAGGGCCTGCACCTGAATGCCATCAACGGCACCGGCGATGCGCTGTATATGGCCGGCGAGCAGGGCCTGCTGCGCAAGTGGGACACCACTCTCGAACGCTTTATCGCACTGGAAACGCCTTATCAGGGCAGCTTCTTCGGCATCACCGGCAAGCCCGGCGAGGTGCTGGTCTATGGCCTGCGCGGGCATGCCCTGCGCAGCCAGGATGGCGGCGCTAGCTGGCAGAGCCTCAGTGGCGAACTGCAGATCAGCTTCTGCGCCGCCCTGGTCGATACCCAGGGGCGCTATCGCCTGTTCACCCAGGCCGGCCACCAGTTGCTCGCGAGCGGCGCGCAGAACACCTTGCAGCTGCTGCCCCAGACGCAGCAGGCCCCGGTCGCCGGTGCCGTGCAGGCGGCCAATGGCTCCTTGATTCTGGTTGGTGCGCGCGGCGTACGCAGCCTGCCTGCCGAATAACCAGACGCATTCGAACGAGTATTTGCTATGGGCAATATCAAGCAAGACACCATGCCGGTGATTCGCGATGTGCGCGACTTCGACCCGCGCACCGGCAACCTGCTGGAACGCATGGTGTTCAACCACCGGGTGCAGTTCGTCCTGCTGATGGCATTGATCACCCTGGTGCTCGGCTACATGGCGGTGACCCGTCTGGAGCTGCGGCCCAGCTTCGAGAAGATGATTCCGCAGAGCCAGCCGTACATTCAGAACTTCCTGCAGAACCGCGACTCGCTGCGCGGCCTGGGCAACTCGGTGCGGGTGGTGGTGGAAAACACCCAGGGCGATATCTTCGACCCCGAGTACCTGACCGTGCTCAAGCAGGTCAACGATGAGCTGTTCCTCACCAGCGGCGTCGACCGCGCCTGGATGAAGTCCTTGTGGAGCCCGGCGGTGCGCTGGACCGAAGTCACCGAGGAGGGCTTCCAGGGCGGCCCGGTGATGCCCGATGCCTACCAGGGCAGCCCGAGCGACATCGAGGCGCTGCGGCAGAACATCAACCGCGCCGGCATTGTCGGCAGCCTGGTGGCCAGCGATTTCAAGTCGACCATGCTGATCGTGCCGCTGCTCGACAAGAACTCGGCCACCGGCCAGAGCATCAACTACTACCAGTTCGCCAAAGTCATCGAAGAGCAGCTGCGCGACAAGATCGAATTCGCCGGCGACAGCGCCGCGCGCCAGTCGGGCGAGGAGGGCAGCGGCAAGTACAAGGTGCGGGTGATCGGTTTCGCCAAGCTGATCGGCGACCTGATCGACGGCCTGATCCAGGTGATGATGTTCTTCGGCCTGGCGGTGGTCAGTGCCTTCGTGATCATCCTGCTGTACACCCGCTGCATCCGCAGCACCCTGCTGGTGATTCTCTGCTCGCTGACCGCGGTGGTCTGGCAGCTGGGCATCGTCGCCTGGCTGGGCTACGCCATCGATCCCTACTCGATCCTGGTGCCGTTTCTGATCTTCGCCATCGGCGTGTCCCACGCGGCGCAGAAGATGAACGGCATCATGCAGGACATCGCCCAGGGCACGCACAAGCTGGTGGCCGCGCGCTACACCTTCCGCCGTCTGTTTATCGCCGGGGTCACCGCGCTGCTGTCCGACGCGGTGGGCTTCGCCGTGCTGATGCTGATTGACATTCCGGTGATCCAGGAACTGGCCATCACCGCCAGCATCGGCGTGGCCGTGCTGATCTTCACCACCCTGCTGATGATGCCGGTGGCGCTGTCCTATGTCGGCGTCAGCGCCACGGCGGCCAAGCGTGCCCTGGTGATCGACAAGCGCGCTGCCGAGCACCGTGGCTTCGGCAAGCTGTGGGATTTGCTCGATCTGTTCACCACGCGCAAGTGGGCCACCGGCGCGGTGCTAGTGGCGGCGCTGATGGGCATCGGCGGCTTTATCGTCAGCCTGCAGCTGAAGATCGGCGACCTCGACAGCGGCGCCCCGGAGCTGCACGAGGACTCGCGCTATAACCGTGACAATGCCTACATCACCAGCCACTACGCGCTGTCCAGCGACCTGTTCGCGGTGATGATCAAGACCGGGCCGGAAGGCTGCCTGAACTACCAGACCCTGATCCTGGCCGATCGTCTGGCCTGGGAGCTGCAGCAGCATCCGCAGGTGCAGGCCACCAGTTCGCTGGTCAATGCGGTGCGCCAGATCACCGCCGGTTCCTTCGAGGGCAACCCGAAGATGAACAGCGTCCAGCGCAACCAGGACATGCTCAACTACGCCGCCCAGCAGGCCTCGGTGAATGCCCCGGAACTGTTCAACACCGACTGCTCGCTGATGCCGGTGATCGCCTTCCTCAAGGATCACAAGGCCGAGACCCTGGATGGCGTGGTGGCCATCGCCGACAAGTTTGCCCGCGAGAACAGCACCGAGGAGCGCCAGTTCCTGCTGGCCGCAGGCAGCGCCGGGATCGAGGCGGCGACCAATATCGTGGTGCGCGAAGCCAACCGCACCATGCTGATCTATGTCTACTCGGCGGTGATCATCTTCTGCCTGATCGCCTTCCGCAGCTGGCGCGCGGCAGTGGTGGCGGTGCTGCCGCTGGTGCTCACCTCGATCCTCTGCGAAGCGCTGATGGTGGCCATGGGCATCGGCGTCAAGGTCGCCACCCTGCCGGTGATCGCCCTGGGTGTGGGCATCGGCATCGACTACGCGCTGTACCTGCTCAGCGTGCAGCTGCATTACCAGCGCCACGGCATGTCGCTGTCGGATGCCTACCAGAACGCGGTGGCCTTCACCGGCCGGGTAGTGGGGCTGGTCGGCATCACCCTGGCGGTGGGCGTGATCACCTGGGCCTGGTCGCCGATCAAGTTCCAGGCCGACATGGGCATCCTGCTGGCCTTTATGTTCCTGTGGAACATGCTCGGCGCGCTGATCCTGATCCCGGCGCTGTCGCACTTCCTGCTGGGTAAACCGAAGGCGTGACGCGCCCCGCCGGCCGCGGTCAGTAACGGGTTCGTCCCGAAGGAGCACAGGGTGTCTGCGTGGTTTTTCCTGCGAGCTGTGACGCAGGGTCAACGCACTGTCCTGTGCCCTCAGGCTGGCAGGGCCGTGGGGCCTGACGGGACTCGCCGCCGACCCCGGCAACTGGCGGAGCAGCCGCTCAGGCAGCTGTGCCAGGGCGGTTTGTTGTGCCTGCTGCTGTTGCTGGCGGCATCGGCCGGGGCGACGACCCTGACGGTGTGCGTCAGCGATGAGGCCTTTCCACCCTTCACCGACCCCCATCACGATGGCGAAAGCCAGACCCGTATCCGCCTGGCCGTCGAGCGCCAGGGCTGGCAGGTGGCGTTCGTCGCCTTGCCCTGGCGGCGCTGCCTGGCGGGTGTGCAGCATGACCTTTACGATGCCATCGCCGGGGTTGCAGCCACGCCGGAGTACCAGACCTTCATGGTGTTCCCCCGGCGCGATGGGCAGCTCGATCAGGCGCGTGCGCTGGGCGTGACCCGGCTGGTGGTGTTTCGCCCCGTGGGCAGCTCTGCCAGTTGGGACGGGAAGCGCTTCAGCCGGATGGCCAAGCCGGTGCTCTATCTCTCCGGACGGGCGACCCTCAAGGTACTGCTTGCCCGTATGCGCACACCTGCGGACGATACCGCGAAGACCTCCACCCAGTTGGCGCTGATGCTGCTCAAGGGCCGCGGGAGCCTGGCGATCGACCACGACTACCAGGTCGCACGGCTGGCCGCCATGCCGGCGTTTCAGGGCCGCCTCGACGTGTTGCCGATACCTCTGGGTGAGGCCTCTGTGTACATGGCGGTGGGCGGGCACTTGTATGAGCGCCATCGCCAGATGATCGAGGCCGTCTGGGACGAACTCGGCGCCCTGCAGCAGGCCGCCGGCCCAACCCCCGCGCCCGTCTGGCCTGCGCCTGTGCGGGCCGTGGCCGCTGACCGCAGGTAAGCGCTGGGCGCGCTTTGCTCCCCTCTCCCGTTCACGGGAGAGGGGCCGGGGGAGAGGGTGGGGCAGGCAATGCTGATGGGGCCGGTAAAATACCCAGCCCGTAGGAGCGAGCTCTGCTCGCGAAGCTTTAGGGGATGCCCCGTTCGCGAGCAGAGCTCGCTCCTACAGGTTGCCCGTCGCAGAAAAAAACGCCGCGATTCCTCTGCGAAATCGCGGCGTTTTCTTAAGCCAGTAGCCCGGATGCAATCCGGGGGCGGGGCTGCCTGTTTCCCGGATTGCATCCGGGCTACGCCGCGGCGCTTTGCTCCCCTCTCCCGTTCACGGGAGAGGGGCCGGGGGAGAGGGTTGGGCAGGCCATGCTATTGGGGTCGGTAAAAACCCAGACCGTAGGAGCGAGCTTTGCTCGCGAAGCTTTAGAGAATGCCCCGTTCGCGAGCAGAGCTCGCTCCTACGGTTGGCCCGCCGCAGAAAAAACGCCGCGATTCCTCTGCGAAATCGCGGCGTTTTCTTAAGTGAACAGCCTTACCTCAGCAGGCGCGGCTGGTTCATTCCCGTTGACGCTTAGAGCTGCACGGCCGGGATCTTGGCGTTGGCAGCGGCTTCGCGGAACTCGGCGATCTGGTCGAAGGAGAGGTAGCGGTAAACGTCGGCCGCCATGCTATCGATGTCCTTCGCGTAGACCATGTATTCCGCGACGCTCGGCAGCTTGCCGGTGATCGAGGCCACCGCGGCCAGCTCGGCAGAGGCCAGGTACACGTTAGTCGCATCGCCCAGGCGGTTGGGGAAGTTACGGGTCGAAGTGGAGACCACGGTCGAACCGGTCTGTACCCGCGCCTGGTTACCCATGCACAGCGAGCAGCCGGGCATTTCCATGCGTGCGCCGGAGCGGCCGAAGATGCCGTAGTAGCCTTCCTCGCTCAGCTGGTGGGCGTCCATCTTGGTCGGCGGCGCCAGCCACAGACGGGTTGGCAGGCCGCCCTTGACCTTGTCCAGCAACTTGCCGGCAGCGCGGAAGTGACCGATGTTGGTCATGCACGAACCGATAAACACTTCGTCGATCTTCTCGCCGGCCACGCTGGACAGCAGACGGGCATCGTCCGGGTCGTTCGGCGCGCAGAGCACCGGCTCGGTGATCTCGGCCAGGTCGATTTCGATGATTTCGGCGTACTCGGCGTCGGCATCGGCTTCCAGCAGCTGCGGATTGGCCAGCCAGGCTTCCATCGCTTGCGCGCGACGTTCCAGGGTACGGGCATCGCCGTAACCTTCGCCGATCATCCAGCGCAGCAGGGTGATGTTGGAGCGCAGGTACTCGGCGATGGCCTGCTGCGGCAGCTTGATGGTGCAACCGGCGGCGGAGCGTTCAGCCGAGGCGTCGGACAGCTCGAAAGCCTGTTCAACGGTCAGCTCGTCGAGGCCTTCGATTTCCAGGATGCGGCCGGAGAAGGCGTTGATCTTGCCCTTCTTCTCGACGGTCAACAGACCAGCCTTAATCGCGTAGTAGGGGATGGCATGCACCAGGTCACGCAGGGTGATGCCCGGCTGCAGCTTGCCCTTGAAGCGCACCAGGACCGACTCCGGCATGTCCAGCGGCATCACACCGGTGGCCGCGGCGAAGGCCACCAGGCCGGAACCGGCCGGGAAGCTGATGCCCAGCGGGAAACGGGTGTGCGAGTCGCCACCGGTGCCGACGGTATCCGGCAGCAGCATGCGGTTCAGCCAGCTGTGGATGATGCCGTCGCCGGGCTTGAGGGAAACCCCGCCGCGGTTGCGCATAAAGTCCGGCAGGCTGTGGTGGGTCTTCACGTCCACCGGCTTGGGGTAGGCGGCGGTGTGGCAGAACGACTGCATCACCAGATCAGCGGAGAAGCCCAGGCAGGCCAGGTCTTTCAGCTCGTCACGGGTCATCGGGCCGGTGGTGTCTTGCGAGCCCACGGTGGTCATCTTCGGTTCACAGTAGGTGCCAGGGCGGATGCCCTCGACGCCGCAGGCGCGGCCGACCATCTTCTGCGCCAGGCTGAAGCCCTTGCCGCTGTCGGCCGGCACGTCCGGCTTGTTGAATAGGGTGGATGGAGCCAGGCCCAGCTCGGCGCGTGCTTTCTCGGTCAGGCCACGGCCGACGATCAGCGGAATACGGCCGCCGGCACGTACTTCGTCGAGCAGCACTGGCGTCTTCAGTTCGAAGCTGGCCAGGACTTCCTCGCTGCCGTGTTTGCAGACCTTGCCCGCGTAGGGGTAGAGGTCGATCAGATCGCCCATATGCAGCTTGGCCACGTCGAATTCGATCGGCAGGGCGCCGGCGTCTTCCATGGTGTTGTAGAAAATCGGCGCGATCTTGTTGCCGAAGCAGAAACCGCCGGCGCGCTTGTTCGGCACGTTAGGGATGTCGTCACCGAAGAACCACTGCACCGAGTTGGTGGCGGATTTGCGCGAGGAGCCGGTACCGACCACGTCGCCGACGTAGGCCACCGGATAACCCTTGGCCTTGACCGCTTCGATCTGCGCCAGCGGGCCGATGGCGCCGGGCTGCTGCGGTTCGATACCGTCGCGGGCCATCTTCAGCATGGCCTGGGCGTGCTGCGGAATGTCCGGACGCGACCAGGCTTCGGTGGCCGGCGACAGGTCATCGGTGTTGGTTTCGCCGGGCACCTTGAACACCGCCAGGGTGATCTTCTCGGCCAGCAGCGGGCGGCTCTGGAACCACTCGCCGTCGGCCCAGGAGGCCAGCACGGCTTTGGCATTGGCATTGCCGGCCTTGGCGCGTTCGGCGACGTCGTGGAAGGCGTCGAACATCAACAGGGTGTGCTTGAGTTGCGCGGCGGCTACGGTGGCCAGCTCGGCGTTGTCCAGCAGCTCGACCAGGGTGGCGATGTTGTAGCCGCCCTGCATGGTGCCCAGCAGTTCAACAGCCTGTTGCTTGCTGATCAGTGGGGAAGTGGCTTCGCCCTTGGCGATGGCGGCGAGGAAGCCGGCCTTGACGTAGGCGGCTTCGTCCACGCCAGCCGGCACGCGGTGGCTGATCAGTTCGAGCAGTACGGCGGCTTCGCCGGTCGGTGGGTTCTGCAGCAGCTCGACCAGGCCGGCGGTTTGCTCGGCGCTCAGGGCCAGGGGCGGCAGGCCTTGTGCGGCGCGTTCTGCTAGATGGTTGCGATAGGCTTCAAGCACGGTGTGTTCCTCGGGTCGGAAGGCCCCTGTGATGATTTATCGGGGCCGGGCCTGGGTCGAAAAGTCGGGTGCTGGCTGGCGGTTTGCCCGCGCCAGGGGAATCGCATCTCCCTTCAGAGAGAGGGCTGGGGAGGGGCCGCCTTTCCGAGACAGTGATCCACCCTAACCCGCTCTCGGAAGGGAGAGCGGCGTAGCGCCGGAGACTGCTGGTCAGGCTGGGCGCTGCGCGTTGCAGGGGTTACTTCTTGGCGGCGAACAGGGCGTCGAGGTGCTGCTCGAAGGCGTGGTAGTTGATGCGCTCGTACAGCTCCATGCGCGTTTGCATGGTGTCGATCACGTTGGCCTGGGTGCCGTCGCGGCGCAGCGCGGTGTAGACGTTCTCGGCCGCCTTGTTCATGGCGCGGAAGGCCGACAGCGGGTACAGCACCAGGGACACGTCGACGCTGGCCAACTCTTCGGTGGTGTACAGCGGCGTGGCGCCGAATTCGGTGATGTTGGCCAGGATCGGCGCCTTGATACGGTCGGCGAAGGTCTTGTACATCGCCAGTTCGGTGATGGCTTCCGGGAAGATCATGTCGGCGCCGGCCTCGATGCAGGCGGCGGCGCGATCCAGCGCGCTATTCAGACCTTCGACGGCCAGCGCATCGGTACGCGCCATGATCACGAAGCTGTCGTCGGTCCGCGCATCGACGGCGGCCTTGATGCGGTCGACCATCTCCTGCTGGGTCACGATCTCTTTATTAGGACGGTGGCCGCAGCGCTTGGCGCCGACCTGGTCTTCGATATGGATGGCGGCGGCGCCGAACTTGATCATCGACTTGACCGTGCGCGCCACGTTGAACGCCGAGCTGCCAAAGCCGGTGTCGACATCCACCAGCAGCGGCAGGTCGCACACGTCGGTGATACGGCGCACATCGGTGAGTACGTCATCCAGGCCGGTGATGCCCAGGTCCGGCAAGCCGAACGAGCCTGCCGCCACGCCGCCACCGGACAGGTAGATGGCCTTGAAACCGGCGCGTTTGGCCAGCAGGGCGTGGTTGGCGTTGATCGCGCCGACGACTTGCAGGGGATGTTCGCTGGCGACGGCATCGCGAAAGCGCTGGCCGGGGGTATTGGGCTTGGAAGCTTGGCTCATGACTCACCCTCTGGGGTTGGTTGTCTATTGCTCGGGTTCGAGAAGACACGCGGTGCTGTGTGCAAGCAAGGCGTGACAATGCTTTTGTCGACACATCCGTTTGATTGGCCAAAAACTACTCAGTAAAAAGCGGCCGGTCAATCAAATATTAAAATACTGTCAACAATCTTGACGGGCGGTAATGGCTACCGATTGCCGCTTCGGATGGCGATGTCTCTACGACAGGGCTTTGCTGGTTTGGTGTTGGCTCCCAGTTGGCCGAGCGGCTTACGAGTGGGTGGCTGCTATCACCATTGTCGACAATCTATCGACGCGAGCGTTGCGCAAGAATCGGATGCTGCTAGGGCGCTCTGTCATGAAATGCCTATCATTTGTCATCAAATGAAAAGCTTGCGTGGCGGGATATCCCTAGATTGAGGCCGTTTTGCACAGCCACTGTCCTAGCCACTGCCACGGAGCTCCCCATGTCTACCCCCGAAGTGTTTGTCGTCAGCGCTGTACGAACCGCAATCGGCTCCTTCGGTGGCTCGCTCAAGGACATCCCGCTGGCGCAGCTGGCCACCACGGCCGTGCAGGCCGCCCTGCAGCACAGCGGTTGTGCACCAGAGCGGGTCGGGCATGTGGTACTGGGCACTGTGATCCCGACCGAAACCCGTGACGCCTACCTGTCGCGGGTCGCAGCGATGGACGCCGGTATCCCCAAGGAAACCCCGGCGTTCAACGTCAACCGCCTGTGCGGTTCCGGCCTGCAGGCGATCATTTCGGCGGCGCAGAGCCTGCTGCTGGGTGACTGTGACATCGCTATCGCCGGCGGTGCCGAGTCCATGAGTCGCGGCCCCTACCTGCTGCCTGGTGCGCGCTGGGGCGCTCGCCTCGGCGATATGCAGGCGGTGGACTATATGCTCGGCATCCTGCATGACCCCTTCCAGCGCATCCATATGGGCATCACCGCCGAGAACATCGCCGAGCGCCATGGCATCAGCCGCGAGGCCCAGGATGCCCTGGCGCTGCAAAGCCAGCAGCGCGCGGCGCGGGCGATTGCCGAAGGGCGCTTCGTCGGGCAGATCGTCCCGGTCGCGCTGAAGACGCGCAAAGGCGTGCAACTGTTCGAGGTCGACGAGCATGTGCGCGGCGATGTCTCGCTGGAGCAGCTGGCGGCCATGAAGACGGCGTTCAAGCAGGGCGGCACGGTGACCGCCGGCAACGCCTCAGGCCTTAACGATGGCGCCGCGGCGCTGCTGCTGGCCACGGGTGCGGCGGTCAACAGCGACAACCTGCGCCCGCTGGCGCGCCTGGTCAGCTATGCACATGCCGGCGTCGAGCCAGAACTGATGGGACTCGGGCCGATTCCCGCTACCCGCCTGGCGCTGCAGCGTGCCGGTCTGACAATGGCCGATCTGGATGTGATCGAGTCCAACGAAGCCTTCGCCGCCCAGGCCTGCGCCGTGGCCCGCGAGCTGGACTTCGATCCGGCCAAGCTCAACCCCAACGGTTCGGGCATCTCCCTCGGTCACCCGGTCGGCGCCACCGGGGCGATCATCGTTACCAAGGCCATCCACGAACTGCATCGCGTCCAGGGCCGCTACGCCCTGGCGACCATGTGCATTGGCGGCGGTCAGGGCATCGCCGCGATCTTCGAACGAGTTTAAGGCTCGGCGCTCTGGCGAGCTGGCATGTGCGGTTCACTGGATCGAGCCGCACATGCCGGCTCGCCAGCGCTGCCATCAGGGCGCGCCGCCTGAGCGCCTCTTCTATCTATTGCGGCATGCCAATGCCCCTAACACCTTCCGAGAGATTCCATCATGGCTGACTACCAAGCTCCCCTGCGCGATATGCGCTTCGTGCTCAATGAAGTGTTCGAGGTTTCCAAGCTGTGGGCGCAGTTGCCAGCCCTGGCCGAAGTGGTGGACGAAGACACCGCCGCAGCCATCCTGGAAGAAGCAGGCAAGGTCACCGCTGGCGTGATCGCCCCGCTGAACCGCAGTGGCGACGAGGAGGGCTGCTCCTGGGAAGGTGGCGCGGTGCAGACTCCGGCCGGCTTTCCTGCGGCCTACCGGACCTACGCCGAAGGCGGCTGGGTCGGTGTCGGCGGTGCGCCGGAATTCGGCGGCATGGGCATGCCCAAGGTGATCGGCGCCCAGGTCGAGGAAATGGTCAACTCGGCCAGCCTGTCGTTCGGCCTGTACCCGATGCTGACCGCCGGTGCCTGCCTGTCGATCCTCAACCACGCCAGCGAAGCGTTGAAGGCGCAGTACCTGCCGCCGATGTACGAAGGTCGCTGGGCCGGTTCCATGTGCCTGACCGAGCCGCATGCCGGCACTGACTTAGGGATTATCCGCACCAAGGCCGAACCGCAGGCCGACGGCAGCTACAAGATTTCCGGCACCAAGATCTTTATCACCGGCGGCGAGCAGGACCTGACCGAGAACATCATCCACCTGGTGCTGGCCAAGCTGCCGGATGCCCCGGCCGGGCCGAAAGGCATCTCGCTGTTTCTGGTGCCGAAAGTCATGGTGGGCGCCGATGGCTCCCTGGGCGAGCGCAATGCCGTGTCCTGCGGCTCGATCGAGCACAAGATGGGCATCAAGGCTTCGGCCACCTGCGTGATGAACTTCGACGGCGCCACCGGCTGGATCGTCGATGCGCCGAACAAGGGCCTCAACGCCATGTTCACCATGATGAATTACGAGCGCCTGGGCGTCGGCATCCAGGGTCTGGCCCTGGGCGAGCGCAGCTACCAGAACGCCGTGGAATACGCCCGCGACCGTATCCAGAGCCGCGCGCCGAGCGGCCCGCAGGCCAAGGACAAGACTGCCGACCCGATCATCGTGCACCCGGACGTGCGCCGCATGCTGCTGACCATGAAGGCGCTGAACGAGGGCGGTCGCGCCTTCTCCAGCTACGTTGCCATGCAGCTGGACACCGCCAAGTACAGCGAGGACACCCCCACCCGCAAACGCGCGGAAGAATTGGTGGCCCTGCTGACTCCGGTAGCGAAAGCCTTCCTCACCGATATGGGCCTGGAAACCACCACCCATGGTCAACAGATCTTCGGTGGCCACGGTTATATCCGTGAGTGGGGCCAGGAGCAGCTGATCCGCGATTGCCGCATTACCCAGATCTACGAAGGCACCAACGGCATCCAGTCGCTCGATCTGCTGGCGCGCAAAGTGGTCGGCAACGGTGGCAGCTTCTACCAGCACTTCAGCGATGAAGTGCAGGCCTTTATTGGCAGCGCCGATGCCAGCCTCGGCGAATTCACCGCGCCGCTGCAGGCCGCCATCGCCAATCTCGACCAGCTGACAGCCTGGGTCATCGAGCAGGCCAAGGGCAACCCCAACGAAGTCGGCGCCGCTTCGGTCGAGTACCTGCAGGCCTTCGGCTACACCGCCTACGCCTATATGTGGGCGCTGATGGCAAGGGCCGCGCTGGCCAAGCAGGGCGACGACGATTTTTACGTCAGCAAGCTGGGCACCGCACGCTTCTACTTTGCCCGCCTGCTGCCGCGCATCCACTCGCTGACTGCTTCGGTCAAGGCCGGCAGCGCCTCGCTGTTTCTGCTCGACGCCGCGCAGTTCTGATCAGTGCCGCCCCTCAACCGCAAACGCGAGATATGACCATGCTGAACACCAAAATAATGCCGCCAGCCGAGGGTGCCTACAGTTACCCGCTGCTGATCAAGCGCCTGCTGCTGTCTGGCGTGCGCTACCAGCCGGACCAGGAAATCGTCTATGCCGACAAGCTGCGCTACAGCTACCGCACCCTCAACGAGCGCATCCAGCGCCTGGCCAACGCGCTGACGGCGGCCGGGGTCAAGGCCGGCGATACGGTGGCGCTGCTGGACTGGGACAGCCACCGTTCGCTGGAATGCTTCTTCGCCGTGCCGATGCTCGGTGCCGTGCTGCACACGGTGAATATCCGCCTGTCGCCGGAGCAGATCGCCTACACCATGAACCACGCCGAGGACGACATCGTCCTGGTGCATGACGACTTCCTGCCGCTGATGGAGCAGGTTAGGGGCGAGCTGCGCACCGTCCGCGGTTTCGTGCAGCTGAGCGATGGCAGCGCCACGCCGACCGAGCTGCCGCTGCTGGGCGAATACGAGGCCCTGCTGGCCGCTGCCGGCAGCCATTTCGACTTCCCGGATTTCGACGAGAACTCGGTGGCGACCTTGTTCTACACCACCGGCACCACCGGCAACCCCAAGGGCGTGTACTTCAGTCATCGCCAGCTGGTGCTGCATACCCTCAACGAGCTGGGCACTTTCGCCGGCTGGGATGGCCAGGCGCTGCTGCGCGCGCATGACGTGTACATGCCGATCACCCCGATGTTCCACGTCCACGCCTGGGGCGTGCCGTACGTGGCCACGGCGATGGGCGTCAAGCAGGTTTATCCCGGCCGTTACGAGCCGAACACCCTGGTCCGCCTGTTCCGCGAGGAGGGCGTCAGCTTCTCCCACTGCGTGCCGACCATCCTGCAGATGATGCTGGAGTGCGAGGAGGGCAAGCGCACCGACTTCAGCGGCTGGAAGATGCTGCTCGGTGGCAGTGCCCTGACCCTCGGCCTGGCGCGCCAGGCCAGCGAGCGCGGCATGCTGGTGCACTGTGGCTACGGCATGTCCGAGACCTGTCCGCTGCTGACCCTGACCCACCTGCGCGGCGAAGACCTGGCCCTGCCGATGGATGCGCAGATTCCCGAGCGGATCAAGACCGGCGTGCCGGTTCCCCTGGTCGACCTGCGCATCGTCGACGGCAAGGGCAACGAGGTGGCCCACGACGGTGTGGCCCTGGGCGAGATAGTGTTGCGGGCGCCCTGGCTGACCCAGGGTTACCTGCATGAGCCGGAGAAGGGCGCCGAGCTGTGGAAGGGCGGCTGGCTGCACACCGGCGACATGGCCTCGATCGACGCGCGTGGCGTGGTGGAAATCAAGGACCGCATCAAGGACGTGATCAAGACCGGTGGCGAATGGATCAGCTCGCTGGATCTGGAAAACCTGATCAGCCAGCACCCTGCGGTCGCCTCGGTGGCCGTGGTCGGCATCCCCGACGCCCAGTGGGGCGAGCGGCCGCTGGCCCTGGTGGTCTGCGTGCCGGGCACGAGCCTCGACCAGCCGGCCATCGACCTGCACCTGCAGCAGTTCGTCGCCAGCGGGCAGCTCAACAAGTGGGCGATTCCGCGGCAGATCCGCTTCGTCGCCGACATCCCCAAGACCAGCGTCGGCAAGATCAACAAGAAGCTGATCCGTGAGAATGAACTGGCAGGGCGCTGATGGGGGCCGCTGAACGGCCCGTCCCTGCGTCGTCAACTAATGCATGCGCTATCGTGTTTCAGCACAGGCGCGACAGGAGGGCAGTCTGACCACTGCCCTGTGGGCTTCCATACTGGCCGCCGCATCGGTCCTCAACCGCTGGCGGCCCAACGCGTACTTTCGCAGTGAATAAGGTGAGTGCCATGAAGCGATTCTGTTTAGGGGTAACGCTGCTGTTGACGCTGATGGGCGCCAGCCAGGCTGAGGAAGCCGCCGACGGCGAGCAGGCCAAGCGTCTGCTGCAAAGCGCCGTGGAGTATTACCGTATGCAGGGCGATGCGGCCTTGGCCGCCTTCAGCCGGCAGGGCGAGTTCATTGATGGCGAGCACTATGTCTTCGTCGTCGACACCGAGGGCACCATGCTCGCCAGCGGCGGCACCTCAGCGGTGCTGATCGGACGCGATGTGTCCACGGTGCTGGAGCCGGAGTTGCAGAAGGCCTTTGCCCAGGTGCTGGCGGGTGAAGAAGGCAGCATGGGAACCGCCGAGTACCGCTGGATGAATGCCCGCGACGGTCGTGTCGAGCGCAAGCAGGTTTACTACCAGCGGGTTGGCGAGCGCATCATTGCAGTCGGCCACTACCTGCCGCGGGCCACGCCGCAACAAGCGCAGAGCCTGCTGGAGCGGGCGGTTGCCGCCCTGGAAAAAGATCCCGAGGCCACGCTGGGCTCGATCAACGACTTGTCGGCGGAGTTTCGCGAGGACGACCTGTATGTCTACGTCGTCGACCTGGATAACCGCCGCTATGTGGCCCACGGCTACAACCTGCGCCTGATCGGCGTGGACTTCGCCTCGATCAAGGATCCCGAAGGCAAGCCGGTGGGTGAACCGATCCTGGCGCTGATGACCAAGGGTGACAGCGCCGGCTATGACTACCGCTGGAAAAACCCGGTCACCGCCAAGGTCGAAGACAAGCACGCGCTGCTGCGCAAGGTGGGGCATTACCTGGTGGCTGTGGGTTACTACCGCGAGCCGCAGTAAGGGCGTCTGACGATCAGTGAAGCTTATGGGGCCTGTGCCAACCCTGCACGGCTTATGCCCCGTTGGGTTGGCGCTGGAGCCATAAGTTGAATGTCGAGGTGCGTGTGGGGGCCTGGCTCTGGGGACTTCCCCACCGGCTGTTGCGAGTTGGCCGCCGAAGCTGGCTGGCTGCAGGTTGTAGTGTGGCGAGGCGATCATGGTGCTAGGACCGCCTGGAATGAGAGTCGCGCGGATCATGGTCTGGTGGTTAATGGCAATGATGTTAATGCGCTCGAGCACTACCAGAAACAGCAAGTCATCAGGAGGGGGTGAAAGAGGCCGGACGCTCTTTTACCAAAGTGAAATGCCTTATGACCCGCCTAGCCAAGCGGCTCGTCGCTGATCGCGCGGAATGAGCAGGGCGGTAGCAGTTTGCGCGCAACGGCAGATCCGCTCGGCCCCATGCGGCGCTAAGTTATTGATTCTCTTTGTGGTAGAGTGCGCCCTCTGTTGCTATTCGGTAGGTAATTTTCCTGTTGAATATCAATGAGATGGGTTTTTGTCAGGGCCGCTGACAGGACGATGGAGCTGTTTCAGCTCAGCTGCATCAGCTCATCTTGAAAGGGACGCCTGGGCGATCCTTTTTTATCGGTTGCTTGTCAGGGCTAAGGCTTTCTGGAAGCATCCGCTTTTTTTACTTCCAGTGACTCTGGTCCGTTCTGGTTTGCCCGCAAGGCTCCTGCCACTGTTAGGCAGGTATACCGCCGGATCGCTTCCTGGCTCATCCCAACCCACGTGACCTTTGGTAGGGGTCACCACTAGGAGAGGAGGCGCCATGCCCATCATTACTCTTCCCGACGGCAGTCAGCGTTCGTTCGATCATCCCGTGTCCGTGCTTGAGGTCGCCCAGTCCATTGGTGCCGGCCTGGCCAAGGCCACCCTGGCCGGCAAGGTCAATGGCAAGCAGGTGGATGCCTGCGATGTGATCGACAGCGATGCCACCCTGCAGATCATCACGCCGAAAGACGAAGAGGGGCTGGAAATCATCCGCCACTCCTGTGCGCACCTGGTTGGTCATGCGGTCAAGCAGCTGTACCCGGACGCCAAGATGGTGATCGGGCCGGTCATTGAAGAGGGCTTCTATTACGATATCGCCATCGGCCGGCCTTTCACGCCGGAAGACATGGTGGCCATCGAGAAGCGCATGGTCGAGCTGATCGACAAGGATTACGACGTCATCAAGAAGATGACCCCGCGTGCCGAAGTCATCGAGCTGTTCCAGGCGCGTGGCGAGGAATACAAGCTGCGCCTGATCGAGGACATGCCGGACGAGCAGGCCATGGGCCTGTACTTCCACGAAGAATACGTCGACATGTGCCGTGGTCCGCACGTGCCGAACACGCGCTTTCTCAAGTCATTCAAATTGACCAAGATCTCCGGCGCCTACTGGCGTGGCGACTCGAAGAACGAGCAGCTGCAGCGTGTCTATGGCACCGCCTGGGCGGACAAGAAGCAGCTGGCGGCCTATATCCAGCGCATCGAGGAAGCCGAGAAGCGCGATCACCGTCGCATCGGCAAGCAGCTGGACCTGTTCCACCTGCAGGAAGAAGCGCCAGGCATGGTGTTCTGGCATCCGAACGGCTGGACCGTCTATCAGGTGCTGGAGCAGTACATGCGCCAGGTGCAGCGCGAGCACGGCTACGTCGAGGTGCGCACCCCGCAGGTGGTTGATCGTATTCTCTGGGAGCGTTCGGGGCACTGGTCCAACTACGCCGAGAACATGTTCACCACCAACTCGGAAAACCGCGACTATGCGGTGAAGCCGATGAACTGCCCGTGCCATGTGCAGATCTTCAATCAGGGTCTGAAGTCCTACCGCGACCTGCCGCTGCGCATGGCCGAGTTCGGTGCCTGTCACCGTAACGAGCCGTCCGGCGCGCTGCACGGCATCATGCGCGTGCGTGGCTTCACCCAGGACGATGCCCACATCTTCTGCACCGAAGATCAGGTGAAGAAGGAGGCCGCCGACTTCATCAAGCTGACTCTGCAGGTGTATTCCGACTTCGGTTTCTCCGATATTGCGATGAAACTGTCGACTCGCCCGGCCAAACGCGTGGGATCCGACGAGCTGTGGGATCGCGCCGAAACGGCCCTGGCCGATGCCCTGAACGAGTCGGGTCTGGAGTGGGAATACCAGCCGGGCGAGGGCGCGTTCTACGGTCCGAAGATCGAATTCACCCTGAAGGATTGCCTGGGCCGTAACTGGCAATGTGGCACCCTGCAGTACGATCCGAACCTGCCAGAGCGTCTGGATGCCAGCTATATCGCCGAAGATAACAACCGTAAGCGCCCGGTGATGTTGCACCGTGCGATCCTCGGTTCCTTCGAGCGCTTCATCGGCATGCTGATCGAAAACTATGCTGGCGCCTTCCCGGCCTGGCTGGCGCCGACCCAGGCCGTGGTGATGAATATCACCGACAAGCAGGCCGATTTTGCCCTCGAAGTCGAAAAAACGCTCAATGAAAGCGGATTTCGTGCCAAGTCTGACTTGAGAAACGAGAAGATCGGCTTTAAAATCCGCGAGCATACTTTGCTCAAGGTTCCCTATCTCTTGGTTATTGGAGATCGGGAGGTTGAGACACGATCCGTTGCTGTGCGTACCCGCGAAGGCGTCGACCTGGGCTCCATGCCCCTCGAGCAATTCGCCGATCAGCTCAAGCAAGCGGTTTCCCGGCGTTCGCGCCAAGATTCGGAGTAATCATTATTAAGCGTGAAATGAGACAAGATAAACGAGCTGCACCTAAAGCACCGATCAACGAGAATATCTCGGCCCGCGAGGTTCGGTTAATTGGTGCTGATGGCGAGCAGATTGGCATCGTCTCGATTGATGAAGCGTTGCGAGTGGCTGATGAAGCCAAGCTCGATCTGGTCGAAATTTCTGCCGACGCGGTTCCGCCGGTTTGCCGAGTGATGGACTACGGCAAGTCGATCTTCGAGAAGAAGAAGCAGGTTGCCGCGGCGAAGAAAAACCAGAAGCAGATTCAGGTTAAAGAAATCAAGTTTCGTCCAGGGACGGAAGAAGGGGATTACCAGGTAAAACTACGCAACCTGGTACGTTTCCTTAGTGATGGGGATAAGGCCAAGGTATCGCTTCGATTCCGCGGCCGAGAGATGGCCCACCAGGAGCTGGGCATGGAGCTGTTGAAGCGGGTTGAAAATGACCTGCTTGAATACGGCGCCGTTGAGCAGCATCCAAAGATGGAAGGACGCCAACTGATCATGGTCATCGCCCCCAAAAAGAAGAAGTAACCACCAGGGCACGGCAGGCCTTGCGGTTATGTTTATCAACTGAATGCGGAGTATCCGAACATGCCAAAGATGAAAACTAAGAGTGGTGCAGCCAAGCGTTTTCTCAAAACCGCTACTGGCTTCAAGCACAAGCACGCTTTCAAGAGTCACATCCTGACCAAGATGTCCACTAAGCGTAAGCGTCACCTGCGCGGTAGCACCATGGTGCATCCGTCCGACGTTGCAAAAGTGGCGCGCATGCTGCGCGTTCGTTAATCGGTCAAGATAGAGGAAATTACTCATGGCTCGTGTTAAGCGTGGCGTTATCGCTCGTGCTCGTCACAAAAAAATCCTGAAACTCGCTAAAGGCTACTACGGCGCTCGCTCGCGCGTGTTCCGTGTTGCCAAGCAGGCTGTGATCAAGGCAGGCCAGTACGCCTACCGCGACCGCCGTCAGCGGAAGCGTCAGTTCCGCGCTCTGTGGATCGCTCGTATCAACGCTGGTGCTCGTGTTAACGGTCTGTCCTACAGCCGTTTCATCGCTGGCCTGAAAAAAGCGTCCATCGAGATCGACCGCAAGGTTCTGGCCGATCTGGCAGTGAACGAAAAAGCGGCGTTTGCTGCGATTGTCGAGAAAGCTAAGGCCGTTCTGGCTTAAGTCCCCGACAATCACCGGGTTCGCCCGGTGCCAACGTCACCAATAGGGGAAGAGCCTTCAAGCTCTTCCCCTATTTTGTATCTGGAGTCCGTACATGGAAAACCTGGATGCATTGGTCTCGCAAGCGCTTGAGGCCGTGCAACACACCGAAGACGTCAACGCCCTGGAACAGCTCCGGGTTCACTATCTTGGCAAGAAAGGCGAGCTGACCGCCCTGATGCAGACCCTCGGCAAGCTTTCCGCCGAAGAGCGTCCACAGGCCGGTGCCCTGATCAATGCTGCCAAGAACCAGGTTCAGGACGCCCTTAACGCCCGCAAATCCGTGCTTGAGCAGGCTGCGCTGAGCGCCAAGCTCGCCGCCGAAAAAATCGACGTGACCCTGCCGGGCCGCGGTCAGGCCTCTGGTGGTCTGCACCCGGTGACTCGCACGCTGGAGCGTGTCGAACAGTTCTTCACCCATATCGGCTACAACGTGGCCGAGGGTCCGGAAGTCGAAGACGACTACCACAACTTTGAAGCGCTCAACATTCCCGGCCACCACCCGGCGCGGGCGATGCATGACACCTTCTATTTCAACGCGAACATGCTGCTGCGTACCCACACCTCGCCGGTACAAGTACGCACCATGGAATCGCAGCAGCCGCCGATCCGCATCGTCTGCCCCGGCCGCGTCTATCGCTGCGACTCCGATATCACCCACTCGCCGATGTTCCACCAGGTCGAAGGCCTGCTGGTCGACGAGGACATCAGCTTCGCGGACCTCAAGGGCACCATCGAGGAATTCCTCCGGGTGTTCTTCGAGAAACCCCTGGGCGTGCGCTTCCGTCCGTCCTTCTTCCCATTCACCGAACCGTCGGCGGAAGTCGACATGCAGTGCGTGATGTGCAGCGGCAATGGTTGCCGTGTGTGCAAGCAGACCGGTTGGCTGGAAGTCATGGGCTGCGGCATGGTGCACCCGAACGTGCTGCGCATGTCTGGTATCGATCCGGAGAAGTATTCCGGCTTTGCCTTCGGCATGGGTGTCGAGCGCCTGGCCATGCTGCGTTACGGCGTCAATGACTTGCGCCTGTTCTTCGATAACGACCTGCGGTTCCTGGCGCAATTCCGCTAGGCCACATGACTCGTATCGAATGCGTTCAGGAGAACAGACAGTATGAAATTCAGTGAACAGTGGCTGCGCAGCTGGGTCAATCCGCCGGTCTCGCGTGACGAACTGGTGGCCCGCCTGTCCATGGTCGGCCTCGAAGTAGACAGCGTCACCCCGGCTGCCGGCGAGTTCAGCGGCATCGTGATTGGCGAAATCCTCAGCACCGAACAGCACCCGGATGCCGACAAGCTGCGCGTATGCCAGGTCAGCAATGGCAGCGAGAGCTTCCAGGTGGTCTGCGGTGCGCCGAATGCGCGCTCGGGCATCAAGATCCCGTTCGCCATGATCGGTGCCGAGCTGCCGGGCGACTTCAAGATCAAGAAGGCCAAGCTGCGTGGCGTCGAGTCCAACGGCATGCTCTGCTCGGCTTCCGAGCTGCAGATCAGTGACGACAACAGCGGTCTGATGGAGCTGGCGGCCGATGCGCCGGTGGGCGGCAACATCCGTGACTATCTCGGCCTGGACGACGCCAGCATCGAGCTGGGCCTGACGCCTAACCGTGGCGACTGCCTGTCGCTGGCCGGTCTGGCTCGTGAAGTCGGTGCCATCTACGCCGCTCAGGTGTCGCCGCTGGCGATTGCTCCGGTGGCTCCGGCGCATGACGAGGTTCGTCCGGTTGAAGTGCTGGCGCCCAAGGCTTGCCCGCGCTACCTGGGTCGCGTCATCCGCAATGTCGACCTGTCCAAGCCAACTCCGCTGTGGATGGTCGAGCGCCTGCGTCGTTCCGATATCCGCAGCATCGATGCGGCAGTGGATATCACCAACTACGTGATGCTCGAGCTCGGTCAGCCCATGCATGCCTTCGATCTCGCCGAGATCAACGGTGGCATCCGCGTGCGCATGGCGGAAGAGGGCGAGAAGCTGGTCCTGCTGGATGGCCAGGAAGTCAGCCTGCGTGCCGACACCTTGGTGATCGCCGACCATCAACGCGCCCTGGCCATCGCCGGCGTGATGGGTGGCGAGCACAGTGGCGTGAGCAGCAAGACCCACGATCTGTTCCTCGAAAGTGCGTTCTTCGACACCATCGCGCTGGCCGGCAAGGCCCGTTCCTATGGCCTGCACACCGACTCCTCGCACCGCTTCGAGCGTGGCGTGGATTCGCAGCTGGCCCGTCAGGCCATGGAGCGTGCTACTGCGCTGCTGCTGGAGATCGTCGGCGGCGAAGCCGGTCCGGTGATCGAAGCCGTGAGTCAGGCTGATCTGCCACAGATTGCACCGATCACTCTGCGTGCCGAGCGCATCGATCAGATGCTGGGCATGCAGATGGATGCTGCGGAAGTCGAGCGTCTGCTCACGGCCCTGGGGCTGAGCGTATCTGCGCAAGGCGCAGGTGTCTGGCAGGTTGGTGTGCCGAGCCATCGCTTCGATATCAGCCTGGAAGTCGATCTGATCGAAGAGTTGGGTCGCCTGTACGGCTACAACCGTCTGCCGGTGCGTTACCCGCAGGCGCGCCTGGCGCCCCAGGCCAAGAGCGAAGCGCGCGCCGAGCTGGCGACCCTGCGTCGTCTGCTGGTGGCGCGTGGTTATCAGGAAGCGATCACCTACAGCTTCATCGATCCCAAGCTGTTCGCCCTGTTCAATCCGGGTGTCGAGCCACTGCAACTGGCCAATCCGATCTCCGCCGATATGGCCGCGATGCGTTCCTCGCTGTGGCCGGGGCTGGTCAAGGCGCTGCAACACAACCTCAATCGCCAGCAGTCGCGCGTGCGCCTGTTCGAAAGCGGTCTGCGCTTTGTCGGGCAGCTCCAAGGGTTGAGGCAGGAAGCCATGCTGGCTGGTGTGCTCACCGGCAGCCGTTTGCCGGAAGGTTGGGCGCAGGGTCGTGACGAGGTCGACTTCTATGACCTGAAGGCCGATGTCGAGGCGCTGCTGGGTTCTGCAGGTTCTGCACAAGAGTTCAGTTTCGTGCCTGGCGAGCATGCTGCGCTGCATCCGGGGCAAACCGCGCGCATCGAGCGTGATGGCCGCCTGGTTGGCTTCATCGGTGCGCTGCATCCGGAGCTGGCCAAGACCCTCGGCATCGATCAGCCGGTCTATCTGTTCGAGCTGGTATTGGCCGAAGTTGCCCAAGGGCGCATGCCGAAGTTCAGCGAACTGTCGCGCTTCCCCGAGGTGCGTCGTGACCTGGCTTTGCTGGCTGATCGTGAGCTGCCGGCCGAGTCGGTACTGGCCTGTATCCGTGAAGCGGCAGGCGAGTGGCTGACGGATCTCAGGCTGTTTGACGTGTATCACGGTAAAGGTATTGATCCGCATAGAAAAAGCCTGGCCGTCGGCTTGACCTGGCAGCATCCATCGCGCACTCTTAATGACGATGAGGTGAATATCACAACGCAAAATATCCTCACCTCGCTGGAAGAAAGGTTCAACGCCACGTTAAGGAAGTAGCGTATGGGGGCTCTGACGAAAGCTGAGATGGCGGAACGTCTGTATGAAGAGCTTGGCCTGAATAAACGGGAAGCCAAGGAACTGGTCGAACTGTTTTTTGAAGAGATCCGCCACGCGCTGGAGGATAACGAGCAGGTCAAGCTGTCCGGTTTCGGCAACTTTGACCTGCGCGACAAGCGCCAGCGTCCGGGTCGCAATCCGAAAACAGGCGAAGAAATCCCAATCACGGCTCGCCGTGTTGTCACCTTTCGTCCCGGCCAGAAACTGAAGGCCAGAGTTGAGGCATATGCTGGAACCAAGTCATAACGACGAGCTGCCGCCCATCCCTGGCAAACGCTACTTCACCATCGGTGAGGTTAGTGATCTGTGCGCGGTAAAGCCGCATGTGCTGCGTTACTGGGAGCAGGAGTTTCCTCAGCTCAATCCGGTAAAGCGCCGTGGAAACCGTCGTTATTATCAGCGCCAGGATGTGCTGATGATTCGCCAGATTCGCGCCTTGTTGTACGACCAGGGCTTCACCATCGGCGGTGCGCGTCAGCGCTTGTCGGGTGATGAGGCCAAGGATGATACGACGCAGTACAAGCAGATGATCCGGCAGATGATCGTCGAGCTGGAAGATGTTCTACAGGTACTCCGCAAGTAACCTTGTAGTAGCAAAAAAAACTTCCACAATTCAGCAGCTTATTGTAAAGTCCACCCCGCTTCCGGTGACACGGAAGCATCGTCGGGGCGTAGCGCAGCCCGGTAGCGCACTTGCATGGGGTGCAAGGGGTCGAGTGTTCGAATCACTCCGTCCCGACCAAATAACTCCACGACTTAGGCCAGTTCAGAGATGAGCTGGCCTTTTTCGTTTGTGCTTCAGGGGTAAGCAAAGGGGTAAACGCTTCATCAGATTCGCCATGGGTTCAAGTGGCGCTTTTCTTGAGGCGAGGCACTGAGCAATTGCTGTTTGTACGGCATCAGCGCCCGTTTAGTGAATTGCCGCTTTCTATCTCTTGCCTAGATTTACTGCCAGCGCCAGCGTGCCCGCAGCGTTGCCTTGGTTGGCGATGGCTAGTCTGGCGAAATGACATCGCATCAGAATCAGCCAGTAGCAGCGATTCTGTGCAAATCGCTATGGCTCATTCCTCCAAGAAATAGTCACTGTCGAGCTGCTTTACCTCGTACACCTGCTTAACGCTGACGCCCAGGTTGTTCTCCACCATCAACCGGGCAAGCTCGACGCCGTCGATCAGAACCACCTTGATATCCAACCCCAGCGCAGCCTCACGGGCACCGACCGAGAAGTCCGAGGTGGTGATAAACACGCCTTTGCGCGCCCGCTGACGAGTCAATGCGCCGATGAACTTGTCGATTTCCGGTCGATGAACCGTATTGGTCCAGCGCTTGGCCTGCAGGTAGATCACGTCGAGGCCGAGCTTGTCTTCCTTGATGATGCCGTCGATACCGTCGTCATTGGTGGCCTGGGTCGCCTTTCCGGCCTCCTTGCGCGAGCCGCCGTAGCCCATGGCGATCATCAGATCGACCACCAGCTGTTCGAAGAAGCTCGGTGTCGCCGCCCGTACATGCGCCAGTAGCTCATCGGCCAGCGACTGCAGCAGCGCCTGATGCGCCTCGGCTAGTTGTTCATCCGGCGTCGTTTCGGCGGCATCCAGCTCTACGGCAGCCGGCGCATCAGCTGCCTGCGGCTTGGCGGTATGAAAGTCGGCAAACTCGGGAAACTGTTTCAGCCAACTCACGGTAATGCGTTGTGGGCCGCTGACCAGGGCGTCGCGACCTCGCTCGGTGATCTGCACCATGCCCTTGGCCGGTATGCACAGCAGGCCGGCCTTGTTCAGGTAGGTGCGCGCCCAGCCAACACGGTTGTTGATCGCCGTCTGATGGCCGGAGGGCAGGCGCTCCTTACGCTCGTCCTCGGTCAGCTGAAACTGATCGGCCACGCGCTCGCGCAACTCATTGAGTGGCAATGGCTCACCGTTCTGAACGGTGGCCAGCACAGGCCGCATTACGCTTTGAAAATCCGGAATTGCCATCGTCACTCCCTAACCTGGTTGGCCGTTTAGAAGCGGCGCTCGCCGCTCTGATCCAGCCCAGCCTGCTGCGTCAGCATCTTCAAAATCACCAGCGCAAACGCCCGGCTCTTGGTCTCGTTATCCAGCACTTCCAGCGACAGCTTCTCGTGGTCGGTCATGGCGTCCAGCACGGTGTCCAGCACCCGCTTGGGGAACAGGCCATGCATCACCTGCTCCACCGAGTGGCTGTTCACCTGAGCCATCACATCTTCCTGACGGCTGATGCGGTTGGCGATGCCGGTGAGGAACTGCAGCTGGTCGTCATCGCTCACTTCGGCACCGAAGATATCGTTCAGCGCCTCAATGATTTCCGATAGCCGCTTCTTCTCCGGGTCATGGGCCTTACCGCTGCCCAGCCCGCTGGCTGGGTCGAGGCCGTAGTCGCCTTGCTCTTCGCTCATGCGCAGCTGGTGTTCGGCGCGCTTGGTCAGGCGGTAGTGGGTCAGTTGCAGTTCGCCCACATCCACATCGTCTTGCTCCAGGCGATCCACGCGCAGCAGCGGGTACAGGTGCTTGGCGAATACGCTCAGTTGCTCCAGCTCGCGATCCTCGTAGGGGATGATCTGCGAGAGGAACTCGTACAGGCGCACAAAGCTCTGCAGGTTCTTCTTGAACAGGTCGAGTTGATCCACCTGCTCGCCGGCTTCCTTGACTGCCGCCTCGGCCTTTTTCAGGCCGGCGCTGTCGCCGTTGTGCTCGGCGGTACGCTTGAAATCGAGCGCCTGCTGGCGTGATTCCTGGGCCAACTTGTAGCGTTTGGCAAAGCGCTCCTTGGCAGGCTTGCTGTAGTAATTGAGCTTGCTGCCACCCGCCTTGGGGTCGAAGAAGGCGATGGCAAACGCCGCCACCTCTTCCCAGTGGTAGATGCCCTCGGCATCCAGCTTCTTCTGCAGGTCATAGATGAGCTGCGGGTCGGTCACGTCGGTCAGCTCGGCCTTGGTGTAGTACGGCAGGAAGGCGTCGAGAATGTCCTGGGCGTCGTTGAAAAAGTCGAGGATGAAGGTCGGCTTGCTGTCGCCAAAGGTACGGTTGAGGCGCGACAGGGTTTGCACGCAGTCCACGCCCTGCAGCTTCTTGTCCACGTACATGGCGCACAGCTTGGGCTGATCGAAGCCGGTCTGGTACTTGTTGGCGGCGATCATCACATTGAAGTCCTGGGTGTCGAAGGCTTCCGCAAGGTCACGTCCGTTCAGGCCGGGGTTGAGCAGGCTGCTGCTTTCCGTCACCTCTTCGGGAATCACCCCGTCCGGCAGCACACTGCCGGAAAAGGCCACCAGCGGATGCACGTCGCTGTAGCCCATCTGCTTCACATAGGCCTGCACCGCCAACTGGTAGCGCACCGCCTCCTGCCGGCTGCTGGTGACCACCATGGCCTTGGCCTGACCGCCTAGCAGGTGGCGGATATTGGCGCGGAAGTGCTCGACGATCACCTCCACCTTCTGGCTGATGTTGTACGGATGCAGGCGCACCCAGCGCGCCAGCTTCATGCGCGCCTTCTTCGAGTCCACTTCCTCGTCGTCGCCGTCCGGGTGGGCGATCTTCCAGGCGGTGCTGTAGGTGGTGTAGTTCTGCAGCACATCGAGGATGAAGCCTTCCTCGATGGCCTGGCGCATGGAATACAGGTGGAACGCCTCGGGCTTGTTGTCGGTGCTTGCCGGCAATGCCGGGTTGGCCGGGCGACCGAACAGCTCCAGGGTCTTGGCCTTGGGCGTGGCGGTAAAGGCGTAGTAGCTGATGCGCTCGTTGGGCGCACGGGCAGCCACGGCGGCGTCCAACAGCTCTTCGGCGCTGATCTCTTCAGCGTCCGGGGCATCGCTGCCGAGAATCTGCTTGAGCTTGCTGGCCGAGGAGCCGGTCTGCGAGGAATGCGCCTCGTCGGCGATCACCGCATAGCGGCCGCTGGCAAGCTTGGGGTACTTGTCCAGCGCATCGAACAGCGCCGGGAAGGTCTGAATGGTGACGATGATGATGCGCGTCTGCTCGGCCAACGCCTCGGCCAGTTGTTCGGACTTGCTCTGGTTGCCGATATCACGGGTGATGCACTTGACCACGCCCTGGGCGTGCTCGAACTGGTAGATGGTGTCCTGCAGCTGCTTGTCCAGCACGGTGCGGTCGGTAATCACGATCACCGAATTGAACAGGCGCTGGCCCTCGGCGTCGTACAGCGAGGCCAGCTGATGCGCCGTCCAGGCAATCGAGTTGGACTTGCCCGAGCCGGCGCTGTGCTGGATCAGGTAACGCTTGCCCGGCCCTTCGGTGCGGGTGGTTTCGATCAGCGTGTTGACCACTTCCCACTGGTGGTAGCGCGGGAAGATCAGGGTTTCTTTGGTGACGCGCTTGCCGTCGGCATCTTCCTTCACGCTCTTCTGCAGGTGCAGGAAGCGGCCCAGCACCTTGAGCCAGGCATCCGGCCGGAACAGGCGTTGCCACAGGTAGCCGGTGGCGTACTGGCTGTCATCCGGTGCAGGCGGGTTGCCGGCACCACCGTCGAGGCTGCCCAGGTTGAATGGCAGGAAGAAGGTCTCCTTGCCGGCCAGTTGGGTGGTCATCGCCACCTCGTTCTGGCCCACGGCAAAGTGCACCAGCGCGCCGCGTTTGAAGGTCAGCAGCGGCTCGGGCTTGCGCGTCAGCGGATCTTTCACCGGGCGGTCATAGCGGTACTGGCGCTTGGCGTTTTCCACGCTCTGCTTGAACTCGCTTTTCAGCTCCAGCGTGGCAACGGGGATGCCGTTGACGAACAGCACCAGATCGAGGCGCGGGTTGTACTCCCCCTCACGGTAATGCGGCGAGTAAGACACCTCCTGCACCACGCGCAGGCGGTTGCACTGGTAGCGTTTGAGGGTGTCCGGGTTCATGCCGTGGTCGGGCTTGAAACTGCACAGCTCAATCTTCACCCCCGGCAGCTTGAAGCCATGGCGCAGCACATCCAGGGTGCCGTCCTGCTCCAGCTCGCGCACCAGCTTCTGCACCAGCACGCTTTCCGGGTTGTTCGGGTTGGCCTTGGCGAACTTGTCCCAACGCTCCGGCCAGGCTTCCTTGAAATAACCGAGAAAGTCCTCGGTATACAGCGCCGTGCGCCGGTCATAGCCGCTGGCCGGGCCGGTGAGCCAGCCCTGATCGGTCATGGCGCTGATTATGTCCTGCTGGAACTGGGCTTCCTTGCTGTCCGCCATTTAGTCGGCCTCTGCTACTGCTAATTCGGGGGCTTGGGTGCTGGCCGTTGGCTGCCAGTTGCGCACATCGATTTTGCCGGTGACGGCGGCGGAGATTAGGGCCGAGCGGCGCTCTTGTAGAAAACCTACAACGCGCTCTGCCTCTTTCACTAACGAATCATGTTCGATGGTTTTTTGGTCGAGAAAGTCAGAGATTACTTGCTGCTCTTCGATGTCCGGCGCAGGAATTTTCAGGTTGGCAACAGTGTCTTGGCTAATATTAGGCTGCCCTCCACCAGTAGCATAAAGGGAAATGATTACTTCCCTGAATCCGTGTAGCCAATAGAACGTAAATTTTGGCTCAAGAGACCTGGGATTAGACAGGACACAGCATGCTTGATTTGTCGTTGCGCTAATACCCAACATCCCGAGCCGCCCTATCGTGGCACCATACATTGCAATAGCCAAAGACCCCGGCGGATGTATTTGTAATGCGCTGAACTTCCCCAGAGCTTCTAAAGTAACGCTTTTTTTTGTAGTAGTAATGATGCTCTCCCGGAGCTCACTGGTCGTTATCCAGGGAATTGTCCCTCCGTCGTACCAGCCATGCTCTGCACTTGGAGGAGTTGTACCACTACCGATTCCACCAAAAGCGTGATTAAGCTTCCAAGCTTCCCAATGCGCCGGCACCTCGCCCAGCCACTCCACCCCGGAGTCTTTCATCGGCACCGTCGGGTCGAGACCTTTGGTGACGGCGTGGGAGATCACTGCCTGGCGCTTTTCCTTGAGCAGTTCGATCAGGCGCTGCTGCTTTTCTATCAGCGCGTCGATGCGGGTGGTTTCGTGGTCGAGGAAGCGGGCAATCTGAGTTTGCTCTTGAAACGAGGGCAGCAATACAGACATGCGCGAGTGTTGCTGTGGCTCCAAGTCCCACTGGTTTACGCGGATACCCTTCGAGTTCGCTAGATAACCCGCTATGTACTCATTGCACCGAAAAAGGTGATGGAGATATTGAGGTGCTTCTGAATGACTAGGCGCATAAACATGATAGGCCGGGCTGACGATTCCGTTGTGGCTAGATATTCCTACGGAACCTTGCCATGCCTTCATTTTATTAATCGCCAAATCACCAACTTTAACAAGTTGATACGCGCCCAAATCATCTGAAGGCTTGTTGAAATTGTCATCGCGCGACGCCTTTGGAATGACGCCATAGTCGCGATAAACAGATAGCAATTGCTCATCAGGAAAACCCGTAAGCTTATGCCTCCGAAACAAAGCCCACAGAGGCTTAATGCTCCACCCTTCAGGGATTTCGCCCAACCAATCAACCCCAGAGTCTTTGTAAGCCGGATAAGCAGGAAAACTCATGCCGACAGCCCCTCGATCATCTGCTTGATGCGGTCGGTGCAGGCTTTCAGGTCGCGATCGATCTCAGCCAACGGGCGAGGTGGCTGGAATATGTAGAAGTGGCGGTTAAAGGGAATCTCGAAGCCGACCACACCGACTTCGCCATCCTGCTCATCGGTCTTGCTGGTGTCGATCCAGGCATCTGGCACATGGGGTTTCACTTCGCGCTCGAAGTAGTCGTATACCGACTCGCCCAACGGCACATTTTCGTTATCGCGCAGGCCGGCATCGGCTTCCGCCTGGCCTTTGACCATGCAGATATCCGCTTCTGGGTCACGCTCACTCAGGGCGTTGAGGATGGCCTTTAGTTCAGGCGTGCTGGGGGATACGTCGTGGGCGCTGAGCGTCTTCTTCAGCAGTTTGCTGAACTGCTCGCGGTTGCGGTGCAGCACGCTGGCGTCCATGGCCTGCAGGGCGGCGATCAGTTGCTGCCGTGCAGTGGCCTCCAGCTTCTCGATGGCTTTTTCTTCCAGCACTTTCTCAAGGCGCTCGGCGCTGGTCTGGAAGTTCAGGCGCAGCGGGCGCTCGACGGTGATGCGCCGGTAGCCGAAGGCTTCGACGGGGAAGATCTTGCTCTGCGCGGTTTCCTCGAAGCGGCCATACAGGCGCACCAGCGCGTCGATCTGCTCTTCGGTGAGGTACTGGCGCTTGCTGCCCAGCGACTTGCGCATCTTGGCAAAGTGCTGGCTGCCGTCGATCAACTGCACCTTGCCCTGGCGCACGGCGGCCTTGTGATTGCTCAGTACCCACACATAGGTGGCGATGCCGGTGTTGTAGAACATGTCGGTGGGCAGGGCGATGATGGCTTCGACCAGATCGTTCTGCAGCAGGTAGCGGCGAATCTCCGACTCGCCCGAACCGGCACCGCCGGTAAACAGTGGCGAGCCGTTGAGGATGATGCCGATGCGTGAGCCGCCTTCACGCGGGTCACGCATCTTGCTGACCAGGTGCAGCAGAAACAGCAGCGAGCCATCGGACACACGCGGCAGGCCGGGGCCGAAGCGGCCGTTGAAGCCCTTCTCGCTGTGCTCGTCGGTGATCTGCTTCTGTACCTTCTTCCACTCCACGCCAAACGGCGGGTTGCTGAGCATGAAGTCGAAGCGGTGCTCAGGGCCGGCCAGTTGGTCGTTGGAGAGGGTGTTGCCCAGCTTGATGCTGGTGACGTCCTGGCCCTTGATCAGCATGTCCGCCTTGCAGATGGCGTAGGACTCGGGGTTGAGCTCCTGGCCGTGCAACGACACGGTGACCTGCTGGCTGATGGACTGGATGTACTCGTCGCCCTCGGAGAGGAAGCCGCCGGTGCCGGCAGTCGGGTCGTAGATGGTGACGATGCTGTTGGGCTTGAGCTTGTCGTCCTGCCCGGTGATCACCAGCGAGGTGGTCAGGTGCACGATATCGCGCGGAGTGAAGTGCTCCCCGGCGGTTTCGTTGGAGCTTTCCGCGAACTTGCGGATCAGCTCTTCGAAAATGATGCCCATGCCGAAGTTGCTGATGCGCACGGGGCTCAGGTCGGTAGCGGCAAAGCGCTGCACGACCTGATACAGCAGGTTGGCGGCGGCGAGCTGCTGCACGAAGTCCTCGAAGTGGAAGTGCTCGAAGATCTCGCGGGCGTCCTTGCTGAAGGACTGCACGTAGCTCATCAGGTCGGCGGCGGTCTGGGTGTCGGACAGTGTGCTCAAGGTCAGCTTGGAGGCGTTGAAGAACTGCTGGCCGGCCGCGCGCAGCAACAGACGCTCACGCACCAGATCAGGCCGGCCTTCCTGCGCATAGGACTCACGGATCACCGCCTCCTTGGTCGGCTCCAGCACACATTCCATACGGCGCAGCAGGGTGAACGGCAGGATGATGCGACCATACTGGGACTGTTTGAAGTCACCGCGCAGCAGGTCGGCAATCGACCAGAGAAAGGCCGCTGTCTGGGAATGGTTTTCCGTGTTCACGCAACAACTCCAGGGGCGGGAAAAATAATCTGCAAGGTTACCTGCTAGGCGTAGCTATCGGACAGCATTTAAGGCGTCTGGCTTAAGTCGTGTGCGACTGACCATTCTGGCAAGCGTCCAGATTTTCCAATAACTCTGCGTCTGTTGCGCAATCGCAGCGGAGAGGAGGGGGCTCGTTATCTGAGCCCGCAGTTTGTGCGGGCAAGGAGCTACTACTAACGGCTGCATATGCCGACAGCGCTTCTTTATAGCCTCGGGCGTAGATTCGTTGCTGTCACTAATCAGCAACCCGGCAGTTTCCTCTGCGGGCTCAATCCTCTGGCGCCGGATGCTGATCAAAGAAAGACTTGCCATCGCCATTGATGACAGCCCATGAGCCAAGGCCGCTACAGCTCTAGAGCGCAGATTGGATTCCTGTATGCGGGCCCTTCGACCAGCGGCCCTTACTTTTAAATTATGACTGACATATATTTGTTTCGTGATTGAAATCCAACGCTGGCGGGCTGCAGTTAGGGCCGCACAGACATCAGGCTGCGTACTGGAGAATTGCTATGAGCAAGCAACATGCGATGGGTTCGGCACTGGTTACCGGTGCTTCGTCGGGGATTGGCGCCACTTATGCCGAGCGTCTGGCGCGGCGTGGCTATGACTTGCTCTTGGTGGCACGTGATCTGCGGCGCCTTGAGGCCATGGCCGGGCGTCTGGCTCAGGAATATGGCGTGGCAGTCGAGGTGCTCAAGGCTGATCTCACGCGCAAGGACGACATGCGTTTGGTCGAACAGCGCTTGCGCAGTGACGCCAGTATCAGCCTGCTGGTCAACAATGCCGGGGTGGCACTGAACGGTAGCCTTGCCGAAGCCGATCTGGACCGCGCCGATGATCTGATCCAGCTTAACGTGGTTGCGTTGACCCGCCTGGCTGCGGCAGCGGCGGCTAGTTTCAGTGCGGCCGGGCGCGGCGGCATCATCAATATTGCGTCGGTGGTGGCGCTGGCTCCGGAAATGTTCAACGCCATCTACAGCGCGTCGAAGGCTTATGTGCTGAGCCTGACCCAGACGCTGCACGGCGAGGTTGGCAAGCTGGGGGTGCAGGTGCAGGCCGTGTTGCCGGGCGTGACGCGCACGGAGATCTGGGAACGTTCGGGTCTTGATGAAGCGGCTCTGCCAGCAGAGATGATCATGGAGGTCGGCGAGATGGTCGATGCTGCGCTGGCCGGTTTCGATCAGGGCGAACTGGTGACCATTCCTTCGTTGCCTGATGCCGCCGACTGGCAGGCATTTGTCGGTGCGCGCGCCAAGCTCGGGCCCAACCTGTCGCGTAACAGTGCGGCGGCCCGCTACAAATAAGCGTGGGGAAATTGAAATGCCCTTTCCGTCAGCGGGAAGGGCTTTTTCATGTGGGGTTGATTCGGGTTTACGGTTGGGCTTCGGTTTGCTCGATGAGCAATTTGCGGGTGGTTTTCAGCAGACGATCAGACAGTTGTGGGTCGCTGACGCTGCGTGACAGCAGCAAAGCTCCGACCATGGCAGAGAACATCAGCACGCTTTGCTCGGCGGCATCCTCGCCGTCGAGCTTGGACTCGAGCATGGCCAGGCGATCCTGGATGAGTTGGTCGGTAGTCGTGCTGGGTTGGCCGCGCTGTCCCAGTTCGGCGCAGATGGTCGGCAGCGGACAGCCGGCGCCAGGATCGGCACGGTGTGCGCTGGAGAGGTAGCGCGCGATGAAAGTGCTCAGCGGCTGATCGCTGGCCATGGCTTCCTGGCTTTTGCTGCGCAGCTGTTCCACGGCATGCTGCAGGGCGGTTTCGACCAGTTCGTCCTTGGATTTGAAATGGGCATAGAAGCCCCCGTGGGTTAGCCCCAGAGTTTTCATCAGGGGCTGTAGACCGGTCGCGCCGACGCCATCGCGCCGGAACAGGCGTGCGGCTTCATCAATGATGCGCTGATGGGTTTGAGCTTTGTGTTCCTGTGAATAGCGCATGGTGGGCCTTGTCTCTTCCGCTTCTTAGGATGCTGTCTTTCATCTTACCTTTTTTGTCGATGCCTGGCTGATGCCCGCCGGCATGGTAGGCGGACGGGGAAGAGCCGTGGCGGGCTCTTCCCCGGGTACACCTCAGTTGTCGACAGCTTCGAGCAGGGTGGCTACGCCTTGTCCACCGGCGATGCATTGGGTGGCAATGGCATAGCGCCCACCGGTGCGCTTGAGCAGGGCGGCGGCCTTGCCGGTGATTCGTGCGCCGGTGGCGCCCAGCGGGTGGCCGAGGGCGAGGGCGCCGCCATCCAGATTAACCTTGGCCATATCCAGGCCGAGTTCGCGTACGCAGGCAATCGATTGGCTGGCAAAGGCTTCATTGATCTCCACCAGGTCGATGTCGGCGATGCTCAGTCCGGCGCGCTGCAATACCTTGCGCGTCGCCACTACCGGGCCCATGCCCATGATCTCGGGCGCACAGCCGCCTACGGCAACGGCCTTGATCCGCGCCAGGATGTCCAGCTTGTGCTGGCGCGCGAATGCTTCGCTGCAGACCAGCACGGCGGCGCTGCCATCGGTCAGTGGCGATGAAGTAGCGGCGGTGACACTGCCGCCGAAGGCCGGCTTGAGGCCGGCGAGGGACTCGAGGTTGGTTCCTGGACGAATGCAGCCATCTTCGCTGACCTGTCCGTCAGGCGTGTCGATGGTGACGATCTCGTCGGCCAGCAGGCCAAGCGCACGGGCGTTGGCGGCCTTGGCGTGGGAATCGACGGCCATAGCTTCCTGCTCGCTGCGGCTGATGGCAAAGCGCTTGGCCACTTCTTCGGCCGTGTGTCCCATGGCCATGTAGACCTGCGGGAAGCTGCCCATCAGTGTCGGGTTGGGTGAGATGTTGAAGCCGCCCATGGGCACGCGGGTCATGGATTCGACCCCGGCGCAGATAAAGGCCTCGCCGGCGCCCAGCATGATTTGGCCGGCGGCGAAGTGCACTGCAGTCATCGACGAGCCGCAGAAGCGGTTGACCGTGGCGCCGCCCAGGGTTTCCGGAAAGCCTGCGCGGAAGCTGGCGATGCGGGCGATGTTCATGCCCTGTTCGGCTTCGGGGTAAGCACAACCCATGATCACGTCTTCAATGTGTGCGGGATCCAGGTCGAGTTTGCCGATCAGGCCCTGGAGAACCTGGGCTGCCAGGTCGTCGGGACGGATATTGATCAGTCCGCCTTTCTTGGCGAAGTGGAAAGGTGAGCGGGCAAAACCTGCGATAACGATGGACGACATGACAGTGCTCCTTGGCTCTGGAGGGCTACTCCGTGGTTCGGGATGAACCGTGGATGATTAAAATTATAGGTGTAATTTTATTTTCCAGATAGATGATGAGTGAAATTTAAAGTGATCGATGCCGATCGGGCTCGGATTGAGGGGCGCCTGACCGCTGGCTATCGGGGCGTATCGAGGATCAGGCAGGTCGTTGAGCCGACAGCGTAAAGGCGGTCATCGACATCGTAGATGCGTCCTTCGGCCAGTGCGGTCGAGCGCCCCAGATGCACGATGCGCCCCTCGGCGCGGACGGGGCCGACATCGCCCCGCAGGGCACGAACAAAACTGACGCGCAAATCCGTCGTGGTGTAACCCTGGCCTGGCTGGAGCAGGGTGTGGATGGCGCAGCCCATGCAGGAGTCGAGCAGGGTTGCCGCATAGCCACCATGCACGCTGCCCAGCGGATTGTAGTGGCGCGTATCCGGAGTGCCCTGGAAGACGAAGTAGCCGCTTGACCACTCCAGTGGCACGAAGTCCACCAGGTGGCCGAACGGCGGGCAGGGCAGTTCACCGCTGCCTATCTGCGCAAAGAACTCCTGTGGCTGCAGGGCGCTGACTTCGGCAAGGCTGAGGGTGCCGGGAGCTGCCAGGCGGGCTCGGGCGGCCTCTCCTGCAGCTATCCATTGGTTCAGTTTTTCAGTGTGAGATGAGTCGGGCATGGCGGGTCTCGTCGGGTGTTTGTCAGATGAATGATAGATGTAATTCTATTTTTATATTATGTTTGAAATCTAAAATGGCAACCGGAATTCAACAGAAGACGGTTGCGGGCTATTTCTCAGGAGTGCCGCCATGCCGACTCATCCGCTTCCTTCGCGAGTTTTACTGATTCTGCTAGTGGTCTTGACGGCTCTGGGCGAGATATCGACGCAGTTGATCATTCCCAGCCTGGGGACCTTGGAAAGGGATCTGCTGGCCAGTCCGGGGTCGGGTGTCCTGGCGCTCGCAGTCTTTGTGGGGTCCTTTGGTGTCGGCCAATTGATCCTGGGGCCGTTATCCGACCGGATCGGGCGCCGGCCGGTTCTGCTGGGCGGGTTATCGCTCTATCTGTTGGCTACGACAGGAATGCTGTTGGCCAGCAGCATGGAGACCTTTATCGCGGCGCGCTTGCTGCAAGGTTTGGGGGCTTGCGCGGCGCTGGTGCTGGCACGTGCGATCGTGCGCGATGTCTGGCAGGCCCAGGCTGCGCCGGCATTGGCGCTGACGGTGATCGGCATGCTCTGCGCCATTGTGGTTTCCCCTATGTTGGGTGGTTTCCTGGCAAGCCAGGGCGGCTGGCAGTTGCCGGTGTTTGCGGCGCTACTAGTGGGGCTGGGTGCTTTGCTGGCGGTGTTGACTATCTATAAGGAGAGCAATCAGGCGCTCGACCCTCAGGCCGGTCAGTTGCGAGGCTTGCTGGGCAACTATCTCGATTTGCTCAAGGGTCGCTCCTGCCGGGTTTTGGCTCTGGCTCTGCTATTTACCTACGGTGCCATGTTCGCCGTGATCGCAGGCTCTTCGAGTGTCTATATCGGTTTGCTTGGGTTGTCTTCCGCCGAATATGGCCTGACCTTTGGTTTTATCGTTTCCGGGTTGATTGGTGGGGCATTGCTGACGCGCCGGATGATTCTGCAGGTTGGGCCCGAGCGGCTGGTAGCCATCGGGGTGAGTTTTGTTGCTGTCGGGGCTGTCGCCACGCTAGCTATATATAAGCTACTGGGGTTGTCCGTCCTTGGCTTGTCGCTGCCACAAGTCCTAGTGACATTTGGCGGAGGGATGGTCCTGCCTGCCGCCGTAGCAGGCGCGGTGATGCCTAATGCCCATCGCGCAGGCCTAGCTGCCGGACTGATGGGGTTTGCCCAGATGCTGGGTGCGACCTGCAGTGGTCTGCTGCTGAGCGTCATGCAGGATGGAACGGCCTGGCCTATGGTTCTCCTGCATGTACTGTTTGCGCTGTGTGCTTTCTTTGTCTTCCATGCGCTGCGTCGCCCGCGCCCGGCTGGTGTGCCGGTCGCGCATGAACAATCTTGAATAGGTCGGAGCGTCCCATGAGCGTGTATGACGTGGTGGTGATCGGTGGCGGACCGGGCGGCTACAACGCCGCGATCAGGGCGGGGCAGTTGGGCTTGAAGGTCGCCTGTGTCGAGGGTCGAGAGACCCTGGGCGGCACCTGCCTGAATGTCGGCTGCATGCCATCGAAGGCATTACTGCACGCCTCCGAGCTCTACGAGTCAGCGATGGGCAGCGAATTTGCCAATCTTGGTATCGAGGTCAAGCCACAGCTCAATCTGACGCAGATGATGAAGCAGAAGGATGAGAGCGTGGCGGCCCTGACCAAGGGCGTCGAGTTCCTCTTTCGCAAGAACAAGGTCGACTGGATCAAGGGCTGGGGGCGGCTCGATGGGGCAGGGCGAGTGCTGGTCACGGCGGCGGACGGCAGTCAGAGCGAGTTGCAGGCCAAGGACATTGTCATTGCCACCGGCTCCGAGCCGACGCCGCTGCCTGGGGTGGCCATCGATAACCAGCGCATCCTGGACTCGACGGGCGCTTTGTCGCTGCCCGAGGTGCCCCAGCACCTGGTGGTAATCGGTGCGGGTGTTATCGGCCTGGAGCTGGGTTCGGTGTGGCGGCGTCTGGGCAGCCAGGTCACCGTCGTCGAATTTCTTGATCGAATTTGCCCGGGGCTGGATGAAGAAACGGGCAAGACCCTGCAGCGCTCACTCGCCAAGCAGGGGATGAGTTTCAAGCTCGGTTCGAAGGTGACTGCTGCAGTCGTCAAGGACGAGGGCGTTGAGTTGAGTATCGAACCTGCTGGCGGAGGCGCGGCGCAGTTGCTGCAGGCGGATTATGTGCTGGTCGCTATTGGTCGTCGTCCTTACACCCAGGGGCTGGGTTTGGAGACTGTGGGTATCCAGACCGATAAGCGTGGCATGCTCGAGAATCAGCGTCATCGCAGCAGCGCGCCTGGCGTCTGGGTGATAGGTGATGTGACCTCCGGGCTCATGCTCGCGCACAAAGCCGAGGACGAGGCGATTGCCTGCATCGAACAGATCGCGGGCAAGGCGGCTGAGGTCAACTACGGGGTCATTCCCAATGTCATCTATACCCGTCCCGAAGTGGCCTGTGTCGGCAAGACCGAAGAGCAGCTCAAGGCCGAAGGGCGCACCTATAAGGTCGGCAAGTTCCCGTTCACCGCCAATAGTCGGGCAAAGATTAATCATGAGACCGAGGGCTTCGTCAAAGTCCTGGCTGATGAGCAGAGCGATGAGATTCTCGGTGTACACATGGTTGGGCCAAGCGTTAGCGAGATGATCGGCGAATACTGCGTCGCCATGGAGTTCGCTGCCTCATCCGAAGACATTGCGTTGATCTGTCATCCGCATCCCACCAGATCCGAAGCGTTGCGCCAGGCGGCAATGGGGGTTGAAGGCTGGATAATGCAGGCCTGATCTGGCCATTTGGCTGAATTTGAAAATGATTAGCAGAAATGCGTTGACGGCGAAATCTGCGGGCCTATAATACGCACCTCTTCCGGCGCAGCCTGATCTGAAAACTCCTTAATAAACAAGAAGTTAGATGAAAATAAAGGTTGCGGCGGTGGCGGATTCGAGTAGAATGCGCCGGGCTGACAGGGCGGTGGTTTGGTCTTGTCGGTGCTTCGGTTCGAAAGAGCTGAAGAAGCTTAAAAGAGGTGGTTGACAGCGAGTTTGAACGCTGTAGAATTCGCCTCCCGCTGATGTGAAGCGAAAGCAGATCGGAAGCGCAAGCGGTTGAGAAGAAACGAAAAATTCTTCGAAACTGGTTGACAGAAAGAAAGGCTGCTGTAGGATGCGCGGCCTCGGTTGAGACGAAAGACTTAATCGAAACGCTCTTTAACAACTTGAATCAAGCAATTCGTGTGGGTGCTTGTGGAGTAAGACTGTTAGTCGCAAGATTATCAGCAACACAAGTAACTCTTCGTGAATTCAAAGAGTTTATTTGCGATTGCTGAGCCAAGTTTAGGGTTTTCTCAAAACCCAAGCAGTATTGAACTGAAGAGTTTGATCATGGCTCAGATTGAACGCTGGCGGCAGGCCTAACACATGCAAGTCGAGCGGTAGAGAGGTGCTTGCACCTCTTGAGAGCGGCGGACGGGTGAGTAATGCCTAGGAATCTGCCTAGTGGTGGGGGATAACGTTCGGAAACGGACGCTAATACCGCATACGTCCTACGGGAGAAAGCGGGGGATCTTCGGACCTCGCGCCATTAGATGAGCCTAGGTCGGATTAGCTAGTTGGTGAGGTAAAGGCTCACCAAGGCGACGATCCGTAACTGGTCTGAGAGGATGATCAGTCACACTGGAACTGAGACACGGTCCAGACTCCTACGGGAGGCAGCAGTGGGGAATATTGGACAATGGGCGAAAGCCTGATCCAGCCATGCCGCGTGTGTGAAGAAGGTCTTCGGATTGTAAAGCACTTTAAGTTGGGAGGAAGGGTAGTAACCTAATACGTTGCTACTTTGACGTTACCGACAGAATAAGCACCGGCTAACTTCGTGCCAGCAGCCGCGGTAATACGAAGGGTGCAAGCGTTAATCGGAATTACTGGGCGTAAAGCGCGCGTAGGTGGTTCAGCAAGTTGGATGTGAAAGCCCTGGGCTCAACCTGGGAACTGCATCCAAAACTACTGAGCTAGAGTACGGTAGAGGGTAGTGGAATTTCCTGTGTAGCGGTGAAATGCGTAGATATAGGAAGGAACACCAGTGGCGAAGGCGACTACCTGGACTGATACTGACACTGAGGTGCGAAAGCGTGGGGAGCAAACAGGATTAGATACCCTGGTAGTCCACGCCGTAAACGATGTCGACTAGCCGTTGGGATCCTTGAGATCTTAGTGGCGCAGCTAACGCATTAAGTCGACCGCCTGGGGAGTACGGCCGCAAGGTTAAAACTCAAATGAATTGACGGGGGCCCGCACAAGCGGTGGAGCATGTGGTTTAATTCGAAGCAACGCGAAGAACCTTACCTGGCCTTGACATGCTGAGAACTTTCTAGAGATAGATTGGTGCCTTCGGGAACTCAGACACAGGTGCTGCATGGCTGTCGTCAGCTCGTGTCGTGAGATGTTGGGTTAAGTCCCGTAACGAGCGCAACCCTTGTCCTTAGTTACCAGCACGTTATGGTGGGCACTCTAAGGAGACTGCCGGTGACAAACCGGAGGAAGGTGGGGATGACGTCAAGTCATCATGGCCCTTACGGCCAGGGCTACACACGTGCTACAATGGTCGGTACAAAGGGTTGCCAAGCCGCGAGGTGGAGCTAATCCCATAAAACCGATCGTAGTCCGGATCGCAGTCTGCAACTCGACTGCGTGAAGTCGGAATCGCTAGTAATCGTGAATCAGAATGTCACGGTGAATACGTTCCCGGGCCTTGTACACACCGCCCGTCACACCATGGGAGTGGGTTGCTCCAGAAGTAGCTAGTCTAACCGCAAGGGGGACGGTTACCACGGAGTGATTCATGACTGGGGTGAAGTCGTAACAAGGTAGCCGTAGGGGAACCTGCGGCTGGATCACCTCCTTAATCGAAGACTTCAGCTTCTTCATAAGTTCCCACACGAATTGCTTGATTCACTTGCGAAAAGCGATTGGGTTATTACCCGAGAGTAAGACGATTGGGTCTGTAGCTCAGTTGGTTAGAGCGCACCCCTGATAAGGGTGAGGTCGGCAGTTCGAATCTGCCCAGACCCACCAATTGTCAAGGGATGTGGCCAGTCCGTAAATGGGGCCATAGCTCAGCTGGGAGAGCGCCTGCCTTGCACGCAGGAGGTCAGGAGTTCGATCCTCCTTGGCTCCACCATTAACTCTTAAATCGCTGAAAGCACAGAATTGAATGCTTCTAGATGAGCATTGAATTCTGGTCTTTGCGCCAGAACTGTTCTTTAAAAATTTGGGTATGTGATAGAAGTAGACCGATGTGTTGCTTTCACTGGCAGCATGTCGCGTCAAGGTAAAATTTGCGTGTTCTCTATGCAAATTTTCGGCGAATGTCGTCTTCACGTTTGAGACAGTAACCAGATTGCTTGGGGTTATATGGTCAAGTGAAGAAGCGCATACGGTGGATGCCTTGGCAGTCAGAGGCGATGAAAGACGTGGTAGCCTGCGAAAAGCTTCGGGGAGTCGGCAAACAGACTTTGATCCGGAGATGTCTGAATGGGGGAACCCAGCCATCATAAGATGGTTATCTTGTACTGAATACATAGGTGCAAGAGGCGAACCAGGGGAACTGAAACATCTAAGTACCCTGAGGAAAAGAAATCAACCGAGATTCCCTTAGTAGTGGCGAGCGAACGGGGATTAGCCCTTAAGTGGCTTTGAGATTAGCGGAACGCTCTGGAAAGTGCGGCCATAGTGGGTGATAGCCCTGTACGCGAAAATCTCTTAGTCATGAAATCGAGTAGGACGGAGCACGAGAAACTTTGTCTGAATATGGGGGGACCATCCTCCAAGGCTAAATACTACTGACTGACCGATAGTGAACTAGTACCGTGAGGGAAAGGCGAAAAGAACCCCGGAGAGGGGAGTGAAATAGATCCTGAAACCGTATGCGTACAAGCAGTGGGAGCCCACTTTGTTGGGTGACTGCGTACCTTTTGTATAATGGGTCAGCGACTTATATTCAGTGGCAAGCTTAACCGAATAGGGGAGGCGTAGCGAAAGCGAGTCTTAATAGGGCGTTTAGTCGCTGGGTATAGACCCGAAACCGGGCGATCTATCCATGGGCAGGTTGAAGGTTGGGTAACACTAACTGGAGGACCGAACCGACTACCGTTGAAAAGTTAGCGGATGACCTGTGGATCGGAGTGAAAGGCTAATCAAGCTCGGAGATAGCTGGTTCTCCTCGAAAGCTATTTAGGTAGCGCCTCATGTATCACTGTAGGGGGTAGAGCACTGTTTCGGCTAGGGGGTCATCCCGACTTACCAAACCGATGCAAACTCCGAATACCTACAAGTGCCGAGCATGGGAGACACACGGCGGGTGCTAACGTCCGTCGTGAAAAGGGAAACAACCCAGACCGTCAGCTAAGGTCCCAAAGTTATGGTTAAGTGGGAAACGATGTGGGAAGGCTTAGACAGCTAGGAGGTTGGCTTAGAAGCAGCCACCCTTTAAAGAAAGCGTAATAGCTCACTAGTCGAGTCGGCCTGCGCGGAAGATGTAACGGGGCTCAAACCATACACCGAAGCTACGGGTATCACTTAGGTGATGCGGTAGAGGAGCGTTCTGTAAGCCTGTGAAGGTGAGTTGAGAAGCTTGCTGGAGGTATCAGAAGTGCGAATGCTGACATGAGTAACGACAATGCGAGTGAAAAACTCGCACGCCGAAAGACCAAGGTTTCCTGCGCAACGTTAATCGACGCAGGGTTAGTCGGTCCCTAAGGCGAGGCAGAAATGCGTAGTCGATGGGAAACAGGTTAATATTCCTGTACTTCTAGTTACTGCGATGGAGGGACGGAGAAGGCTAGGCCAGCTTGGCGTTGGTTGTCCAAGTTTAAGGTGGTAGGCAGAGTGCTTAGGTAAATCCGGGCGCTTAATGCTGAGAGCTGATGACGAGCGTTCTTTTAGAACGTGAAGTGGTTGATGCCATGCTTCCAGGAAAAGCTTCTAAGCTTCAGGTAACTAGGAACCGTACCCCAAACCGACACAGGTGGTTGGGTAGAGAATACCAAGGCGCTTGAGAGAACTCGGGTGAAGGAACTAGGCAAAATGGCACCGTAACTTCGGGAGAAGGTGCGCCGGTGAGGGTGAAGCATTTACTGCGTAAGCCCATGCCGGTCGAAGATACCAGGCCGCTGCGACTGTTTATTAAAAACACAGCACTCTGCAAACACGAAAGTGGACGTATAGGGTGTGACGCCTGCCCGGTGCCGGAAGGTTAATTGATGGGGTTAGCGCAAGCGAAGCTCTTGATCGAAGCCCCGGTAAACGGCGGCCGTAACTATAACGGTCCTAAGGTAGCGAAATTCCTTGTCGGGTAAGTTCCGACCTGCACGAATGGCGTAACGATGGCGGCGCTGTCTCCACCCGAGACTCAGTGAAATTGAAATCGCTGTGAAGATGCAGTGTATCCGCGGCTAGACGGAAAGACCCCGTGAACCTTTACTATAGCTTTGCACTGGACTTTGAATTTGCTTGTGTAGGATAGGTGGGAGGCTTTGAAGCGTGGACGCCAGTTCGCGTGGAGCCAATCTTGAAATACCACCCTGGCAACTTTGAGGTTCTAACTCTGGTCCGTTATCCGGATCGAGGACAGTGTATGGTGGGTAGTTTGACTGGGGCGGTCTCCTCCTAAAGAGTAACGGAGGAGTACGAAGGTGCGCTCAGACCGGTCGGAAATCGGTCGTAGAGTATAAAGGCAAAAGCGCGCTTGACTGCGAGACAGACACGTCGAGCAGGTACGAAAGTAGGTCTTAGTGATCCGGTGGTTCTGTATGGAAGGGCCATCGCTCAACGGATAAAAGGTACTCCGGGGATAACAGGCTGATACCGCCCAAGAGTTCATATCGACGGCGGTGTTTGGCACCTCGATGTCGGCTCATCACATCCTGGGGCTGAAGCCGGTCCCAAGGGTATGGCTGTTCGCCATTTAAAGTGGTACGCGAGCTGGGTTTAGAACGTCGTGAGACAGTTCGGTCCCTATCTGCCGTGGACGTTTGAGATTTGAGAGGGGCTGCTCCTAGTACGAGAGGACCGGAGTGGACGAACCTCTGGTGTTCCGGTTGTCACGCCAGTGGCATTGCCGGGTAGCTATGTTCGGAAAAGATAACCGCTGAAAGCATCTAAGCGGGAAACTTGCCTCAAGATGAGATCTCACTGGAGCCTTGAGCTCCCTAAAGGGCCGTCGAAGACTACGACGTTGATAGGTTGGGTGTGTAAGCGCTGTGAGGCGTTGAGCTAACCAATACTAATTGCCCGTGAGGCTTGACCATATAACACCCAAACAATTTGCTGTTTGTGTGGCTCGACAGAAGTCGACAAAGACCGAAAATTTGCCTGAACACGCATTACCACTGATATCACATACCCATTAGGGGAAACGACTAAACACCGAGTCCCCAACCGAATTGCTTGACGACCATAGAGCGTTGGAACCACCTGATCCCATCCCGAACTCAGTAGTGAAACGACGCATCGCCGATGGTAGTGTGGGGCTTCCCCATGTGAGAGTAGGTCATCGTCAAGCTCCTATCCCCAAACCCCCAATCCGTGCAAACGGGTTGGGGGTTTGGCTTTTGGCGCTAGAAAAGTTCTGGGCGCTGAGCGTGGCTTTTTTAGAGGCCGAGCAGGCGCCGTCTCTTGCCTTGTACCGCGATGGCTACCCAGGGTGCGAGCTCTTGTAAGCACAGAACTGAAGACATAAAAAAGCCACCCTAAGGTGGCTTTTCTCTTCGCAGGACCGATCAGTCGCCGCGGTATTCGCAGCCGCTGGTACAGGTTTCCTTGATACAGATGCGCGAGAGCTCTGGCAGAACTGGCTTGAGTTGTTGCCAGATCCACTTGGCGAGGTTTTCGCTGGTAGGGTTCTCCAGCCCAGGGATGTCGTTCAGGTAGTTGTGATCGAGCAGATCGTAGATCGGCTTGAAGATCGCCTTGATTTCGGAGAAGTCGCGAATCCAGCCGGTGTAAGGGTCTACCTCACCCTCGATGTAGATGGCCGCACGGAATGAATGACCATGCAGGCGACCGCATTTGTGACCTTCAGGCACGTGCGGAAGGCGGTGGGCGGACTCGAAAATGAATTCTTTGAACAGTTCCAATCTTTGATGCTCTATGCGGGGTGGCCGCGAGGGGCGGCCAAAGCTGCCTAATAGTTTAACAGCTTACCCAGTAGAGTCGCCTCAGTGCTTGGCGCGCAAACGCTGCAGCTCACTGTTCAGCCAGTCGGCCGAAGGCTGTTTCTTGCCCTGACAATCGACCTGATAGGGAGTGCCGCTGAAGCTGCTTTCGGTTGCCGCGCGAGCAATGAAGTCTTCCGCGGAGTCGACCAGGCCTTTGTCATTCAGATAGTCGAGTTTCTTCTGCAGATGGACACGAGCATCGGCGGGGGCGTGTTCGTTGCCGTTGCGAATGAAGGTGCAGCCACTGCTCTCGACAAAGCCAAGTAGCTCGGCGACTTCCTGTTGGCCCTGCGCGTTCAGGGCGGCCTCGGCATTGCCGAGAACAAGCAGGCAACTGCTAGCAAGTGCAATGTTTCTGAGATATTTCATGCGGGGCATTCCTTTGCGAAGCGCTGCTGCGCGTTAGAGCGGTTGTAGATGATCGGCGAGGCGACCGCTATCGGCCAGTTCGAGAAATTCGTCACCGAGGCGTTCGCTTTCGGCCATCGCCTGGCGCCAGTAACGCTCGCGACCGAGGTCATTGCCCAGGTAGCGTTTGAAGTCGCTACGATCCGGCAGCTTGCCGTGAGGCAGGCTGGCCAGGTAGTCGCGCGAGGGGGAGAGCAGCAGCACATCCTGCAGGCGCTGCGTGTCACCGCGGCGCCAGGGTAGTCCCTTGTCGAACCAGCCTGGCACAACTTTGTCGGTGAAGTGCGGATAGAGCACCACGCCGTCTCCGGCATAAGGCAGGTCGAGGTGATAGTCGAGCAGGCCGCCGTCACGGTAGGCGCCCGGCTCCAGCCCTGGAATTTCGCGAATGGCTTCCATCACCATGGGAATTGAGCCGGATGCCAGTAGTGCCTGGCGCAGGTTGCTGCTGTCGAGGGCATGGAAGTGCGAGCGAAAGTCCTCAAGTTTGGCCAGCGGTGGTGCCTGGCGGGCATCGTGGAGAATGACCCGGTCGAAATGGCGGGCCAAACGTTGGCGGGCGAGCAGATTGTTGCCAATCACCGAAGACAATCCCAGGCTGAGTTTGCCCCTGTGGTCATGGCGCAGCAGGCCGTGGCTCTTCACCACGACAATGTTCAGGCGGTAGAGCGGGTTGTTCAATACCGCAGCATCTTGCCCATCGAGCAGCTCGTCGAGCAGCCTGACGCAACTGCGCGAGACCTCGGCCATGCTCACACCTTTGGCGAAGCGCTGGCTGGTGTACAGCTCGCCGAGGCGACGAATGCCGGCGCTGGCGTCAGGCAGGCAGGCGCTGGCGAAGCGCCAGGAGCCAATCGAGGCGCCGATCAGTGTGCGTTCACGCGGAGCACGTGGCAGCCAGTCGCCAAACAGAGCCAGATCTAGCCCCTGAATCCCCAGACCTTTCGGCCCGCCAGCGGCGCCAGGCAGAATGGCGACATCGGCGGGTTGCAGGCCACGCTCACGGATACGCGCCAGGGCCCGCTTGCCGGCACGTAAACTGAGGGCGGGTGACTTGATATGGATGGCGCTCATACGGGTCTCCAACGGACAAGCGAGCGATTATAGTGGCCTGGGTCGCCAGGCCAAGCAGGTTCAGCGGGTGAATGATGCAGCCATCTTCCAGCCGATTCAGTTTGAGTTAAGTCGCCTTGGGTATCTTGGCTCTTGTAGCAAGCACATACCGCTAATCAAGGAGAATCACCATGAAGACACTGACCGCCCTGTTTACCACCGTTGCTCTTGTCACCTCCGCTGGCCTGGCTCAGGCCCGTGATCTGGGACCGGATGAGGCGCTCAAACTGCGTGATGCAGGTACCATTCAGTCCTTCGAAAAGCTCATTGCGGCAGCCATCGCCAAGCATCCGGGCGCGACGGTGGAAGACACCGAGCTGGAGCATGAGCACGGTCGCTATATCTATCAGGTCGAGTTGCGTGATGCACAGAGCCAGCAGTGGGATCTGGAGCTGGACGCCACCACCGGCCAGGTCCTGCAAGATCATCGGGATGACTAATGAAGTTCGTGGCACGTTATAGCGGCATCGTCGCCATGGTTCTCGCGGTACTGGCCCTTGAGGCTCAGGCTCGCGATCTGGGGCACGACGATGCGCTGCGCCTGCACCAGAAAGGCGTCATTCTTTCTCTTGAGCAACTGGTGCAAACGGCCCTGGATCGCTATCCGGGGTCACGTTTGCTGGAGGCCGAGCTGGAGGAGGAGGACGATGTGCTGGTCTATGAGGTCGAGCTGCTGAACACTGACGGCACGGTGCGCGAGCTGGAACTGGATGCCCGTGATGGGCGCATTCTTAAGGACGAGGTGGAGGACTGATGCGCCTGCTGCTGGTTGAAGACCATGTGCCACTGGCCGATGAACTGATCGCCGGCTTGGGCCGCCAAGGTTATGCGGTGGACTGGCTGGCCGATGGCCGTGACGCCGTTTACCAAGGCGCCAGTGAACCATATGACCTGATCATTCTGGATCTTGGGCTGCCGGGTAAACCCGGGCTTGAGGTGCTGCGCGAATGGCGCGCCGGTGGCCTTGCCACCCCGGTGCTGATTCTGACTGCGCGTGGCTCCTGGGCCGAACGCATCGACGGCCTCAAGGCCGGTGCCGATGATTACCTGACCAAGCCGTTTCATCCGGAAGAACTGGCCCTACGTATCCAGGCGCTGCTGCGTCGGGCCCATGGCCTGGCCAACCAGCCGCAACTGGAGGCTGCTGGGCTGCAACTGGATGAGGGCCGCCAATGCGTAACGCGCAATGGCCAGGAGATCGAGCTGACGGCCGCCGAGTTCCGCCTGTTGCGTTACTTCATGCTGCATCCGGGGCAGCTCCTGTCGAAAAGCCATCTGGCTGAGCACCTCTACGATGGCGAGACCGAGCGCGACTCCAATGTCCTCGAAGTGCATGTCAACCGCCTGCGCGGCAAGCTCGGGCGAGAGGTGATCGAGACTCGCCGTGGCCAGGGTTACCGCTTCAGCGGAGTGAGCGGGTGAAGTCGATTCAGCGTCGTCTTAGCCTCGGCCTGGCCGGGGCGTTGCTGCTGGTGGGGCTACTGCTGGCCCAAGCCAGCCTCTGGCTGTTCGATCACAGCTTGCGCAGCTATCTGGAGAGCGGCCTGCGCGATGAAGCCGAAGCCCTGCTGATTGCCATCGTGCGTGGCCCGCAGGGTGTGCAGCTGGATGAACGGCGGCTGACCTCGGCCTATCAACGGCCTTTCTCCGGATTGTACTTTCGCATCGACTTTGCCGAGCAGAGTTGGCGCTCGCGCTCCTTGTGGGATCGCCAGTTACCCCAGGTGCCGAGCGCCGGTTTGCAGGCGGCGCTGGGCGATGGGCCACACGGGCAGCAACTACTGGTCTGGCGCGGGGACTACCAGCGCTACGGCGAGCGCTTCACGATTGTCGTGGCCCAGGACTACACCCCAATCCTTCAGAGCTTTCGGCGTATCGAGTGGTTCGGCCTGGGCCTTGGCGGCGGCGCTTTGCTGCTGATTCTGTTGGCGCAACGTTACACCGTGCGCTCGGCGTTGCGCCCGCTGGAGCAGGTGCGCCAGCAGATCGTCCAGCTGCAGAATGGCCAGCGCAGCGAGCTGGATGCCAGCGTACCGGTCGAGCTTGCGCCCCTGGTGACCCAGGTCAACCACCTGCTGGCCCATACCGAAGACACGCTGCGGCGCTCGCGCAATGCCCTGGGCAATCTTGGCCATGCCTTGAAAACCCCATTGGCGGTGCTGGTCAGCCTGAGCAGTCGTGCAGAGCTGCAGAAGCAGCCAGAGCTGCAGAGTGGCTTGCGTGAACAGTTGACGCAGATCGAACAGCGCCTGGCGCGCGAGTTGGGGCGGGCTCGCCTGGCTGGCGACGTATTACCCGGTGCACATTTCGATTGTGCGCAGGAGTTGCCGGGGCTGCTGAGCACGTTGCAGATGATTCACCCGCAGGGCCTGCAGCTGGATTGGCAGGCGCCGCCGGGGCTGCGTCTGCCCTGGGATCGCGAAGACATGCTCGAACTGCTCGGCAATCTGCTGGACAACGCCTGCAAGTGGGCGCAGGCAAGGGTCGAATTGCGCGTTGCCAGTGATGCCGGTGGTTATAGGCTGGATATCGAGGACGACGGCCCCGGAATCGCCGAAGCGCTGCGCCGCGATGTGCTCGAACGAGGCGTGCGTCTCGATGAGCAGGTGAGTGGCCATGGCCTGGGGCTGGGCATAGTGCGCGATATCGTCGAGGCCTGGGGCGGCAGCATTGCCCTGCACGACAGTGCCCTCGGCGGCTTGCGCGTGGCGATTCATCTACCCGCGCGCGGCTTGTCTAAGTCAGGCGGATAAAAAAGCCCGGCATTTGCCGGGCTTGTTCATTATCGGGCTGGATTACATGCCGTTGGCGAATGCGGCAATGTTCAGATCGATCGATTCGCGCACCGGCTTCAGGGCCACGGCGTATTTGCCGAGGATATCCAGGGCGTAGTCGATGCGCTTGCGGATGCGCAGATCATCTTCGTTGGCCGCCGGGCCAGCGTTCAGCACGGCTTCCACCTGACGCACGATCAGGTGCTCGGGCAGCTAACCCAGGCGGCAGTTCTTGTAGCCGGAAGCGCGCAGCTCGCTGATTGGATAGGCACCACCGATACCCGAGGACACACCGACCAGCAGAGCCGGTTTGTGCGCCAGCTCGAACTTGCTGGCGTAGAGGAAGAAGTTCTTGATCGCCGGCGCCGCCATGCCGTTCCACTCCGGAGCGATCACCACCAGCGCGTCAGCCGCCAGCAGTTGCCGCTGATAAGCGTCCCAGGGGCCTTGATCATCACTCGGCCAGAGTGGCAGGGGCTGTTCGCCCAGGTCGATCACGCTGACGCTGGATGCACTGGCCAGATCCAGGTCGATCAGGCGTTGCTGGAGAAAGCGGGCAACCTTGGCGGATTGACTGTCGCGACGGCTGGAGCCGGCGACCAGGACGATATTCAACATGCGCAACTCTCATCAGGGAGGACAGGGCGCAGAGGCTAGCGAGCGCTCTGGGACGGGGCAAGGGGGATGACGCCAGGCGCACCGACGGAACGCGTCAGCCTGGCACCTTGACAGTGCCAGGCATGGCGCATCAGACGCGGAACTGGTCCATCAGGCCCTGTTGGTGGTTGGCCAGGCTGTTCAGCGACTGGCTGACCTGTGCCGATTCCTCGGCTTGGCCAGAGAGCGTTTCGGTGACATCACGGATGTTGGCCACGTTGCGATTGACCTCTTCGGCCACCGCGCTCTGTTCCTCTGCAGCACTGGCGATCTGCAGGTTCATGTCGTTGATCACGGTGACTGCTTCGCCGATGCTGCGCAGAGCGGTCACCGCCTGTTCGACCTGCTCGACGCTGCCCTGGGCCTGCTTGTGGCTACTGTGCATGGTGCTGACCACTTCGCGGGTGCCGCTCTGCAGCCCCTCGATGACCTGGCGGATTTCTTCCACCGAGTCCTGGGTGCGCTTGGCCAGATTGCGTACTTCGTCGGCGACCACCGCGAAGCCACGACCCGCCTCGCCGGCGCGGGCGGCTTCGATGGCGGCGTTGAGCGCGAGCAGGTTGGTTTGCTCGGCGATGGCGCGGATCACTTCCAGTACCGAGCCGATCTTCTCGCTGCTGCTGGCGAGGCCTTCGACCTCCTGCATGGCGGCACTCAGCTCGGCGGCCAGTTGTTCGATCGACAGCGTGGTACGGTCGATCACCGCCAGGCCTTCGCGGGTCGCCGCATCGGCGCCGCGTGCCGCATCGGCAGCCTGGGCGGCGTTGTTGGCCATGTCATGGGCGGTGGCGCTCATTTCCTGGGAAGCGGTGGCCACCTGGTCGACTTCGCGGAACTGCTGCTGCATGCCGGCGCTGGTCTGGCTGGCGATGGCTGCGGATTGGTCGGCGGTCTGGCGGGCATCCTGCACACTGCGTTTGACGTCAGCGATCACCGGTTGCAGCTTGTCGAGGAAGCGGTTGAACCAGCCGGCCAGGGTGCCCAACTCGTCGGCCTTGGCGTATTCCAGGCGACGGGTCAGGTCGCCTTCGCCGCTGGCGATGTTCTGCAGCATGGCGGCCACGTCGAGGATCGGCCGGGTTACGCCACGGGCAGTCAGCCACATCAGCAGTAGGCCGAGGAGGATGGCGACCAGGGCCAGCACCAGGGTCAGGGCGGTGTCACGGGTACGTTGCTGGTCAAGCTGGTCTTCCAGTTGCTGGGCTGGGCCGAGCAGGGTCGTCAGCGGCACTTCGAGCAGCACGGCCCAGGGCTTGGACTCCGGAATCGGTAGCAGCGGCTCGAGCACGCGCAGCATGCTGTCGTGCTCGATGAACTGCGATTGGCCGCTGCCTACCAGCGCCGTCAGTTCGCTGCCTTCCTCCGGATAGGCAGTTTCTGCGGGCTTGCCCAATACGCTCGCATTGGGGCTATGCCCGGCCAGCAGGCCACCCGGACTGAGGATGCTGACTTCGCCCTGGCCGTCATACAACTCCTGGCTGGCTTTGCCACTGAGGTCTTGCAGGCTTTCCAGGCTGATGTCGACCCCCATCACGCCAATGACCTTGTCGTTCTGGATCAGGGGGAAGGCGATGCTGGTCATCAGCACCTGCTTGCCGTTGATGTCGTCGTAATAAGGGTCGAGCACGCAGGCCTTGCGGGTGTCGCGTGGGCAGGTGTACCAGGCGTTGTAGGCCGTGCCGCTGGCGCCGGCAGTGGTGTCGTTGAGCTGTGCCTCGTCCATTGCCTCGGACTCCAGCTGGCCCGGCGTGCTTTGCGACCAGTACAGGGAGAAGCGGCCGCTGTCGTTGCTGCCCAGTTCTGCCTGGCCAGCAAAGAGTTCGTCCTTGCCATCGAGGCCGTTGCTTTCGAAGACCACATAGAGGCCGATCAGGTTGGGATTGGCATCCAGGGCGGTGCGTACCTGGCGGGTCAGGTCTTCACGCAGGTCGAAGGCATCGAGAAAGCGCTTTTCCGCCTGGTCCTTGAGGAACAGTACCTGGCGCGAGAACCCTTTGCCGTACTGGTAGGCATCCATGAAGTAGCGCTGAATGCGGATGCCCTGTAGCTCGCCGCGGGCGGCCATGCGCAGGCGGGCGGACTCTTCGAGCATGCTAGAGCTGGAGGCTTTGACCAGCTCGGCGCCTTGCTTGGATTGGTACAGCGAGGCACCGACCAGCAGCGTGACGATGGCCAGCAGGCAGAGGCCGGCGAGGAGGGTGATTTTCCACTGGATGGACAGACTACGGGACTGCATCGGCAGGGTCCTTATCAGTTCAGACTACAAGCCCTATATCGGTGCGCGCAGAGCAGACTTGATGCTTGCGCTGGCGAAATAGAGAGCTACATGAGCATTTAGGTGGAGCAGCTGAAACCCAAGGCAAGAATTATGCACAGTTTGCTCAGTATCCTGCACAACTTTAGTTTTGACAGAAGCTGACCGATCGGGCAGAGTGCTGCGCTTTTTTCTCGGGCTCTGGTGCTCGGTCTTTCTTGTCCTGATGGGAGTGAGTCATGAACGCAGTGGTTGCCGCAGTGGGCATCATGCTGGTCCTCAGCCTATGCCGCGTGCATGTGGTGGTGGCCCTGATCGTTGGGGCCCTGGCCGGTGGCCTGGTGGGTGGGCTGGGTATAGAGGGCTCGCTGGCGGCTTTCAACAAGGGTCTGGGCGGAGGCGCCACGGTAGCGCTGTCTTATGCCTTGCTGGGTGCGTTCGCGGTGGCGATTGCCAAGTCCGGTCTGGCTCATGCACTGGCTGACAAGGCCTTAGCTCTGGTCGGGCGCAATGAGGCGAAGGGCACCGGCACTGTCAAATGGCTGTTGATTGCCTTGTTGCTTGGCGTGGCGGTGTCATCGCAGAACATCCTGCCGATCCACATTGCCTTCATCCCGCTGCTGGTTCCGCCGCTGCTGTATGTACTGACCAAGTTGCAGATCGACCGCCGCCTGATCGCCTGCGTGATCACTTTCGGCCTGATCACTCCTTACATGTTCCTGCCGGTGGGTTTCGGCGGCATCTTCCTCAATGACATCCTGCTGGCCAACGTGGCCAAAGGTGGCGTGGACGTAGCAGGCCTCAATGTCTCTGAGGCCATGCTGATTCCGGCCATCGGCATGCTGGTGGGGCTGTTGATCGCGGTATTTTTCAGCTACCGCAAGAAGCGCGTTTACGACCTGGCGAAGATCGAGCAGGCCGAGCAGGTGCGCGCGGTGTACAACCCGCTGAGCCTGCTGGTAGCCGCAGTGGCCGTGGCTGCGGCCTTTTTCGTGCAGCTGTGGCTGGACTCGATGATTGTCGGCGCCCTGGTCGGCTTCGTGATTTTCTCGGTGTCCGGCGTGGTGCGCTGGAAGGAAGCGGACGACCTGTTTACCGAAGGCATGAAGATGATGGCCATGATCGGCTTCATCATGATTGCCGCCCAGGGTTTCGCCGAGGTGATCAACACCACGGGCGATGTGAAGACCCTGGTCGATGCCTCGACAGCCTGGATCGGCAACAGCAAGGCCATCGGCGCACTGCTGATGTTGCTGGTTGGCCTGCTGGTGACCATGGGTATCGGCTCGTCCTTCTCCACCGTACCGATCATCGCGGCGATCTTCGTGCCGCTGGGCGTGCAGCTGGGCTTCAGCCCGCTGGCCATCGTCAGCATCATCGGCACCGCCGGTGCGCTCGGTGATGCCGGCTCGCCGGCTTCCGACTCGACGCTCGGGCCAACTTCCGGCCTCAACGTCGACGGCCAGCACAACCACATCTGGGACAGCGTGGTGCCGACCTTCCTGCACTACAACCTGCCGCTGCTGGTCTTCGGTTGGACGGCGGCGATGGTGCTGTAACGGCAGAGAAATCATTGCTGGCTAGACGGTGCTGACCGACGGGGCGCATCGGCTATCGACGGGGTTGCCGATCAGTCGGCAGCCCCGTTTTGCATTTGACTAAAGAGCAGCGTGTGCTGGTCGAGGAGGTCAACCGTGCAGCAGATCGTCTTGAGTCTAGAACGCATGGGCTGCGCAGAGGCCTCGCACAGCCTGGTCGGGCTGGCTGCGCGAAATCGGCCTCACGATTCTCATTCCAGGCTTTCGTCTGGGGGGCTTTTGTAGCCCGGATGAAATCCGGGAGCCGACATTCCCCCGGATTTCATCCGGGCTACTTGCTGCATTTGCCGCAAAGAAAAACGCCGCGCTCCGGGAGGAAGGCGGCGTTTCTCTTAACTGAACAGCATTACGGCCTTGGCCGGGTTCTTCGTTGCGACTAACGCCTCACTGGGCGATGGCCACCAGACCGGCCTGTTGCACCAGCTCCAGCAGCGGCTGCGGGTAGACGCCGAGGAAGAAGGCGAGCAGGGCGACGAACAGCAGCATCATGCCGCCGGCACGTTGTGCCCAGTGCAGCTCCGCATCGTGGCGACGCAGGTTGGGCTCGACCATGAACAGGGTGACCATGACGCGCAGGTAGTAGAACACGCCAATCGCGCTACCCAGCACCAGGGCGCCGAGCAGCCACCATTGCTGCGATTGCACACCGGCGGCGACCACGTAGAACTTGCCGATAAAGCCGGCGGTCAGCGGGATGCCGGCCAGCGACAGCATCATCACGGTCAGCACGGCAGTTAGGTACGGGCGCCGCCAGAACAGGCCGCGGTACTCGTACAGGGCATCGGCATCGCGGCCGCTGTAGGGTGTCGACATCAGGGTGATCACGCCGAACGCACCGAGGCTGGTCAGCACGTAGGTGGCCAGGTACACGCCGACCGCTTCCACGGCCAGGCCCTTGCTGGCGATCAGCGCCACCAGCAGGTAGCCGAAGTGGGCGATGGAGGAATAACCGAGCAGACGCTTGAGGTTGTTCTGCAGCAGGGCCAGCAGGTTACCGAAGAGGATCGAGGCGATGGCGATGACCGTCAGCAGCTCGCTCAGCCAGCCGCCAGCGGTCACCGGCGAGATCTGATACAGGCGCAGCAACACGGCAAACACCGCCACCTTGCTGGCGGTGGCCAGGAAGGCGGCCACCGGCGCCGGCGCGCCTTCGTAGACGTCCGGGGTCCACAGGTGGAAGGGCACCAGCGACAGCTTGAAGGCCAGACCGATCAGCATCATGCCAAGGCCGATCTGCGCCAGCATGCTCGGCAGGCCGTCAGCAGCCAGCTTGGCGCCGATACCGGCGAAGCTCAGGCTGCCAGATTCGGCGTAGAGCAGGGCCATGCCGAACAGCAGGAAGGCCGAACCGGCGGCCGACAGCACCATGTACTTGATGCCGGCTTCCAGCGAGCGCTTGTTGAAGAAGGCGTAAGCGATCATGCCGTAGGTCGGCACCGACAGCAGTTCCAGGCCGATGAACAGGCCAGCCAGGTGCTGCGCGCTGACCAGTACCAGGCCGCCAGCGGCGGACAACAGCATCAGCAGATACAGCTCTTCGCGATTGCCCGGATAGCCCTTGCCCGATTCGCCACCCAGGTAGGCGTGGATCAGCGTCACGCAGGCCAAAGTCGAAGCCAGCACCAGGGCCATGTAGTAGCAGGCGAACTTGTCTACCAGCAGCAGTGGGGTGACCTCGATGGGCGTCACGCCCAGGGCCGGGATCAGCGACAGCAAGGCCAGGTTGAGGCCCAGCACCGAGAGGCCGAAGGTCATCGCATGGTTGCGTTTCCAGGCGATTGCCAGCATCACCAGCACCGCGGTGGCACTGGTGATCAGCAGCGGCAGCAGCGCGATGAAATGTTGAGTCGTCAGTTGCATAGCATGACTTTCCATTGAGCAGCTTACCGGGCCAAAACAGGTTGATTGAGAGCGCTACCCAGCCACTGCTGCACGCCTTGCATGCTGGCGGCCGAGGTGTCGAGCACCGGTTGCGGGTAGACGCCCAGCAGGATCAGCAGCACGGCTAGGCCCAGCACCATGCTCAGTTCGCGCGGTTTCAAGCCAGGCAGGGCGGTGTCCGCCTTGGCCGGGCCGAAGTAGGCGCGGTGAATCATGATCAGCGAGTAAACCGAGCCGAAGACCAGGCCGGTGGCGGCCAACACGGTGACCCACGGCGCGCTCTGGAAGCTGCCGACCAGGATCAGGAACTCGCCGACGAAGTTGCCGGTGCCCGGCAGGCCCAGTGCGGCGGCGGCAAAGAACAGGCTCACTGCTGGCAGCCAGGGCATGCGTGCCCAGATCCCGCCCATCTCGCGCATGTCACGGGTGTGCACACGCTCGTAGAGCTGGCCGCAGAGTATGAACAGCGCCGCGGCGGACAGGCCGTGGGCCATCATCTGCACCACCGCGCCCTGCAGGGCGATCTCACTGGCGGAGTAGATGGCAATCAGCACAAAACCCATGTGCGACACGCTGGAGAAGGCCACTAGGCGCTTGATGTCGGTCTGGGCGAACGACAGCAGGGCGCCGTAGATGATGGCGAACACGCCGAGCCACTGGGCGATCGGCGCGAACTCGGCCGAGGCATTGGGGAACAGCGGCAGGGCAAAGCGCATCAAGCCGTAGGCGGCGGTTTTCAGCAGGATACCGGCCAGGTCCACGGAACCGGCGGTCGGTGCCTGGGCGTGGGCGTCCGGCAGCCAGGAGTGGAACGGCACCACCGGGAACTTCACCGCGAAGGCGATGAAGAAGCCGAGCATCAGGATGTACTCGGTGCCGGCGGCCATCTTGGTCTTCAGCAGATCGGCGTAGTTGAAGGTGAGGACGCCGGTCTGGTCGAAATGCACGAATACCAGGCCGAGGATCGCCACCAGCATCACCAGGCCGCTGGCCTGGGTGAAGATGAAGAATTTGGTGGCGGCGTAGATCCGCGTCTTGCCGTCGCTGCCGCTGTGACCCCAGAGCGCGATGAGGAAGAACATCGGCACCAGCATCATTTCCCAGAAGAAGAAGAACAGGAACAGGTCGACGGCGAGGAACACGCCGACCACGCCGCCGAGGATCCACATCAGGTTGAGGTGGAAGAAGCCGACGCGGTTCTGGATCTCGTTCCACGAGCAGAGCACGGACAGTACGCCGAGCAGGCCGGTGAGGCTGATCATCAGCACCGACAGACCGTCCAGCGCCAGGTGCACGCTGATGCCGAGTCGTTCGATCCACTGCAGCTGGAATTCGGCAGCCCAGACCGGATCGGCGCCCGGTGCGGGAGCCAGGCTGAAGTCGCCGGTGGCCCACAGCCACAGGCCCAGGCCGAACAGCAGGCCCATGGTCAGCAGGGCGATCCAGCGCGGCAGGGTGTTGCCGAAACGCTCGAGCTGCCAGCACAGCAGGCCGCCGATAAAGGGGATCAGGATTAGCCAGGGCAGAATCATGACAAGAGAACCTATCCGTTAATAAATCATGGTTGCGTTGCTGCCCAAAAACACGCCAGGCAAGGCGCAGGACGCAGCCAATGGCATTCCCTTGGCAAGTCCTGCAACGCCGCATGGCGTGTTTTTGGGCGCAACCCGAAGGGACGGGGCCATTTTTCCGCAGGACTGCGTTACTCGTCGTTCATTTGGATGTACCAAACTTCTCTCCTCTTGCCTTGCCCTGCGGAAAAATGGCCGCCGGCGCAAGCATGATTTATTAACGGACAGGTTCTTTGTCCTTAATTCAGAATCAGCAGCAGGCCGAGCACCAGTACGGCGCCCCCGGCGATAGACGTGGCGTACCAGCGCACCTGACCGGTCTCGCTGCGGGCCAGCAAGGCGTTACCGCCCCGGGCCAGACGCGGGATCAGGCTGATGCTGCGATCGATCGGGTCACGCCCGAGCAGACGGCAGAGCAGCAGGTAGGGGCGCACGAACAGCTTGTCGTAGAGCCAGTCGAAGCCCCAGGCGGCGAACCACCAGGCCGACAGGAAACGGCCCGGGCCGCTCTGCGCCACCGCCGTGGCGAAGCTGCGCTTGCCGAGGAACAGCAGGGCGGCCAGCACGATACCGGCCAGGGCGATGGCGCCGGAAGCGATCTCCAGGCTGTGCTTGGCCTCGCCACCGGCATGGCCGAGGCTCTGCGGCAGCACACCGGCCAGCGGCGGGCTGATCAGCGCGCCGATAAAGGTCGACAGCACGATCAGCACACTCAGCGGCAGCCAGTGGGCGACGCCATGACCGGCATGGGCTTCAGTCTGCTGCTCGCCGTGGAAGGCGATGAAGATCAGGCGGAAGGTGTAGATCGAGGTCAGGAAGGCCCCGGTCAGGCCGGCGTACAGCAGCCACTGGTGACCACTGGCGAAGGCTTCCCAGAGGATCTCGTCCTTGGAATAGAAACCGGCAGTAATCAGCGGCAGGGCGGCCAGGGCCGCGCCACCGACGATGAAGCTGGCGTAGGCCAACGGCAGTTTCTTCCACAGTCCGCCCATCTTGAAAATGTTCTGCTCGTGGTGGCAGGCGTTGATCACCGCACCGGAAGCGAGGAACAGCAGGGCCTTGAAGAAGGCGTGGGTCATCAGGTGGAAAATCGCCGCGTCCCAGGCCTGCACGCCGAGGGCGAGGAACATGTAGCCGATCTGGCTCATGGTCGAGTAGGCGAGGATGCGCTTGATGTCGGTCTGCACCAGGGCGGCGAAGCCGGCCAGCACCAGGGTCACGCCGCCGACGATGCCGACCAGCTCCAGAATGTCCGGAGTCAGCAGGAACAGGCCATGGGTCCGCGCGATCAGGTAGACGCCGGCGGTCACCATGGTCGCCGCGTGGATCAGCGCGGAAACCGGGGTCGGGCCGGCCATGGCGTCGGCCAGCCAGGTCTGCAGCGGCAGCTGGGCGGATTTGCCGACCGCGCCGCCGAGCAGCATCAGGGTGGCGATCCACAGCCAGCTGTCACCGGCCACGTACTTCTGCGGCGCCAGCACCATCAGCTCCTGGATATTCAGAGTGCCGAGGTGCAGGAACAGGATGAACAGGCCGATGGCCATGAACACGTCGCCAACACGGGTGACGATAAAGGCCTTCAGCGCCGCGTTGCCGTTCGGCGTGTGCTTGAAGTAGAAGCCGATCAGCAGGTAGGAACACAGGCCCACGCCTTCCCAGCCGAAGTACAGCACCAGCAGGTTATCGCCGAGCACCAGCAGCAGCATGCTGAAGATGAACAGGTTGGTGTAGGCGAAGAAGCGCGAATAGCCCTCTTCACCGCGCATGTACCAGCTGGCGAACAGGTGGATCAGGAAACCGACGCCGGTGACCACGCCGAGCATGGTCAGCGACAGGCCGTCCAGATACAGGGTGAAGCTCGGCGCGAAGCCGGCGACATTCATCCACTGCCACAGCACCTGGGTGAATACGCCACCCTCAGGCGGGTTGAGGTTGAACTGCAGGATTACCCAGCCGGCGGTGAGCGCCGACAGGCCGACCGAGCCGACGCCGATCAGGGCGGAGAGGTTCTCGGAGAAGCGGCCGCGGGAGAAGGCCAGGAGGAACCAGCCGAGCAGGGGGAACAGGCAAGTCAGGAATAGAAGATTCATCCGCGCATCTCGCTGGCAGCGTCGATATCGAGGGTGTGGAAGCGGCGATACAGCTGCAGCAGGATCGCCAGGCCGATGCTGGCCTCGGCGGCTGCCAGGGTGATCACCAGAATGAACATGATCTGCCCGTCAGCCTGCACCCAGCGGCTGCCGGCGACCACAAAGGCCAAGGCGGTGGCGTTCATCATCACTTCCAGGCTCATCAGCACGAACAGGATGTTGCGCCGCACCATCAGGCCGATCAGGCCGAGGCTGAACAGCACGCCGGCCAGGGCCAGGCCGTGCTCCATGGGAATTGCATTCATGGCGTTGCATCCTTAGCTTCGTGGCGGCCCAGGTGGTAGGCGGCGACCAGGGCGGCGAGCAGCAGCATCGAGGCCAGCTCGACGGCCAGCAGATAGGGGCCGTACAGGGCGATGCCGACGGCCTTGGCATCCACGGTCACCAGACCGATGGAAGCACCGCTCGGCGCCTGGAACAGCACATACAGCAGTTGGCCAAGGAGGATCGCGGAGAGAATCGCCGGGCCGGTCCAGATGCCGGGCGTCAGCCATTTCTTCTCCTGCTCGGCGGCAGCCGGGCCGAGGTTGAGCATCATCACCACGAAGACGAACAGCACCATGATCGCGCCGGCGTAGACGATGATCTCCAGTGCGCCGGCAAACGGTGCACCGAGGGCGAAGAAGGTCATGGCCACGGCCAGCAACGAGAGAATCAGATAGAGCAGGGCGTGCACCGGATTGCTCGCGGTGATGACCCGAAACGTGGACGCCACGGCAACGCCCGCAGCGAGGTAGAAAGCGAATTCCATGTCCTCTCCTTAGGGCAACAGGCCTTTGACGTTGATCGGTTCGGCTTCGTTTTGCGCAGCGCCTTTCGGCTTGCCAGCGATGGCCATACCGGCAACGCGGTAGAAGTTGTAGTCCGGGTTCTTGCCCGGGCCGCTGATCAGCAGGTCTTCCTTTTCGTACACCAGGTCCTGGCGCTTGAACTCGCCCATCTCGAAGTCCGGGGTGAGCTGGATCGCTGTGGTCGGGCAGGCCTCTTCACAGAGGCCGCAGAAGATGCAGCGCGAGAAGTTGATGCGGAAGAAATCCGGATACCAGCGGCCGTCCGGGGTCTCGGCCTTCTGCAGCGAGATGCAACCGACCGGGCAGGCCACGGCGCACAGGTTGCAGGCTACGCAGCGTTCTTCGCCGTCGGGGTCGCGGGTCAGCACGATGCGGCCACGGTAGCGTGGCGGCAGGTACACGGCTTCTTCCGGGTACTGCAGGGTGTCGCGTTTGCGGAAGCCGTGACTGAACACCATCACCAGGCTGCGCAGTTGGGTCCAGGTGCCATGCACCACATCCCAGATGTATTTGATCATCGCGTATTACTCCTTACTGGGCCGTAGCCAGCACAACTGCGCCGGTCACCAGCAGGTTGATCAGGGTCAGCGGCAGACAGAACTTCCAGCTGAAGGCCATGACCTGGTCATACCGTGGGCGCGGAATCGAGGCGCGCAGCAGGATGAAGATCATGATGAAGAAGCAGGTTTTCAGGGCGAACCAGATAAACGGGATCTGCGGCAGGATGCCGAACGGGCCGTGCCAGCCACCGAAGAACAGGGTCACCAGCAGCGCCGAAATGGTCACGATGCCGATGTATTCGCCGACGAAGAACATGCCCCATTTCATCCCGGCATATTCGATGTGATAACCGTCGGCCAGCTCCTGCTCCGCTTCCGGCTGGTCGAACGGGTGACGGTGAGTCACCGCAACGCCGGCGATGAAGAAGGTACAGAAACCGAAGAACTGCGGAATGATGAACCACAGGTTCTCGGCCTGGTAATCGACGATGTCGCGCATGTTGAACGAGCCAACCTGAGCGACGATGCCCATCAGCGCCAGGGCCAGGAACACCTCGTAGGACACCGTCTGCGCCGAGGCGCGCAGGGCACCGAGCAGGGCGAACTTGTTGTTACTCGACCAGCCGGCGAACAGCACCGCATACACCGACAGACCGGCCATGGCGAAGAAGAACAAAATGCCAATGTTCAGATCCGCCACGCCCCAGGTCGGGGTGACCGGGATGATCGCGAAGGCCATCAGCATGGCGGCGAAGGCAATCATCGGCGCCAGGATGAAGATCGCCTTGTCGGCGAACGGCGGCGTCCAGTCTTCCTTGAAGAACATCTTCAGCATGTCGGCAACGATCTGGAACATGCCGAACGGACCGACGCGGTTCGGACCATAGCGATCCTGCCACCAGCCAAGCAGGCGGCGTTCGACGAAGCTCAGCAGCGCGCCACTGATTACCACCACCAGCAGGATAACAATGGCCTTGAGCACAGCGATCAGTACATCGATCACCTCAGGAGTGAACCAGCTCATTGCGCGGCCTCCTGGATGGTGGTGACCACTGCGCCGGCAACCAGCGCCGGGATACCCGGCAAGCCGACCGGCAGACCGACCAGGCCGATGGCCATGTCTTCGTTGATCTGCAGCGGCAGGCGCAGGGCCTGACCGTTAACGCTCAGGCTGAGCCAGGCACCTTGGTTGACACCGAGACGGTCGGCTTCGGCCTTGGCCAGCGCCACATACGGCTGCGGGATGCGCTCCTGGATCGGTGCGGCGCGCGACGAGGTTTCCTCGCTGCCGAACAGGTGATGCAGCGGTACGGCTTGCAGCGTGCCCTGGGCCGGGTTGAACGCGGCGCTTACGGCAAACCACGGCAAGCTGGCGCCCTTGGCTTCGATCAGGCGTACGCCGGGATCACCGGCACGCAGGTGACCGCCGACTTCGTCCTGGAACTTGTTCCAGGCCTGCGGCGAGTTCCAGCCTGGCGACCAGGCAAACGGAATCTGCTGACGGTCTTCCTTGCTGCCCGAATAGCCTTCCATGGAGAAGGCGAAGGCCGAGTCCTGATCCTGCGGCTGACGCGGCTCGTGCACGCTGATGTTGGCGCGCATGGCGGTACGGCCGCTGTAGCGGTGTGGCTCGCGGGCCAGCTTGAGGCCCTTGATGCGGAACGACGCGCTCGGTGCGGCACCGGTGATGCCGGCGAGGATGCTGCTGCTGGCGGCGCAGGCGGCGGTGACCTGGTCCAGCTGGGTCCAGTCGACGGCCTTGCCTTGCATTGTGTTGTGCAGGGCATGCAGCCAGCGCCAGCCTTCACGCACCAGGATATTGCTGTCGTAGTAGCTCGGCTCGTACACCTGGAAGAAACGCTGGGCGCGGCCTTCCAGGCTGACCAGGGTGCCGTCGCCTTCGGCGAAGCTGGCAGCCGGCAGTACCAGATGGGCTTTGGCGCTGGTGGCGGTCTGCTGGTGGTCGGCAACGATTACCACCTTGGCGGCAGCCAGGGCAGCGTCGACCTTGGCGGCATCGGCGCGGCGATACAGGTCGTTTTCCAGCACGATCACGGCGTCGGCCTGGCCGGCGGTCAATGCCTCCAGCGCGACGTCCAGCGATTCGCCGCCAAACAGGGCCAGGCCCATGCTGTTGGCTTCCGGCACCACCAGGCTGATGGAGCCGTTTTTCTCGCGATTCTTCAGCGCGCTGGCGATGTTGGCTGCGGCTTCGATCAGTTCCTTGCTACCTAGCGAGGCGCCGGAAACGATCAGCGGACGCTTGGCGTTAAGCAGCGCATCGGCGATCAGCTGCACCAGCTCGGCGGCTTCGTCGTCCAGGCCGCTAACGGCTGGGGCGCTCGGGTCGATGGCGTGGGCCACGGCAAAGCCGATGCGGGCCAGGTCGGCCGGGGCGGCATGCACGCAGGCTTCGGCGATGTCGTCGAGGCGGGTCGGGGTGACGCTGGCGATGAACAGCGGGTGCAGCGCGTCTTGCGCGACGTTCTGTACGGCTGCCATGTGCCAGTCCTGGATCTTCATCGAGGCGGCGATTTCAGTGGCCTTGCCCTTGACCGACTGGCGCAGGGCCAGGGCCAGGCGGGCGGCGGTCTGGGTCAGGTCTTCACCGAGGACGAACACCGCGTCGTGGTGTTCCACTTCGCGCAGGGTCGGCACCGGCAGCGGGCCGTTCTGCAGGATGTCGCGGATCAGGCGCAGGTTGTCCAACTCGGCAGCGGCGATGCCGCTGTAGTAGTTGCTGGCACCGACCAGTTCGCGCAGGGCGAAGTTGCCTTCCAGGCTGGCGCGCGGCGAACCGATGCCGATCACGCGCTTGCCCTTGAGCAGCTCGGCGGCCTTGTCCAGGGCGGCATCCAGGCCGAGCTTCTCGCTACCGAACAGCGGCTGGCGCGGACGGTCGTCGCGGTTGACGTAGCCGTAGCCGAAGCGGCCGCGGTCACACAGGAAGTACTGGTTCACGTCACCGTTGAAGCGGTTCTCGATGCGGCGGATCTCGCCGTAACGCTCGCCCGGGCTGGTGTTGCAGCCGCTGGCGCAGCCATGGCAGATGCTTGGGGCGAACTGCATGTCCCACTTGCGGTTGTAGCGCTCGGAGTGGGTCTTGTCGGTGAACACGCCGGTCGGGCAGACCTCGACCAGGTTGCCGGAGAACTCGCTTTCCAGCACGCCGTCTTCGACGCGGCCGAAGTACACGTTGTCGTGCGCGCCATAGACGCCCAGGTCGGTGCCGCCGGCATAGTCCTTGTAGTAGCGCACGCAGCGGTAGCAAGCGATGCAGCGGTTCATCTCGTGGGAGATGAACGGGCCGAGCTGCTGGTTCTGGTGGGTGCGCTTGGTGAAGCGATAGCGGCGCTCGTTGTGGCCGGTCATCACCGTCATGTCTTGCAGGTGGCAGTGACCGCCTTCCTCACAGACCGGGCAGTCGTGCGGGTGGTTAGTCATCAGCCATTCGACGACGCTGGCGCGGAACGCCTTGGATTCCTCATCGTCGATGGAGATCCAGGTGTTGTCGGTGGCAGGCGTCATGCACGACATGACGATGCGGCCGCGCTTGTCATTCTCGTCGCTGTACTGCTTTACCGCGCACTGGCGGCAGGCCCCGACGCTACCGAGCGCCGGGTGCCAGCAGAAGTAGGGGATGTCGAGTCCGAGGGACAGACAGGCCTGCAGCAGGTTGTCCGCACCGTCGACTTCGAAATCTTTGCCGTCTACGTGGATAGTGGCCATGGTTCAGGTTTCTTCTTTGCCCATCGAAGCGGGCTTGGCTAATGGAATCACGCTGTGTCACGGGGCCAGGTGAGTGGCCACCGTCACGCAAAACTTCACGCGGGGACGAATTGCCCCGTCGTTGCCGGGGCGCTGTTGCTGGCTACGCCAGCGTCGAACTCCGGACGGAAATACTTGATCGCGCTACCCAATGGCTCGACGGCACCCGGTGCGTGAGCACAGAAGGTCTTGCCGGGGCCGAGGAAGTTGACCAGGCCGAGCAGGGTGTCGATGTCCTGCTGGGTGCCTTGGCCACGCTCGAGGGCGCGGAGGATCTTCACGCTCCACGGCAGGCCATCGCGGCACGGCGTACACCAGCCGCACGACTCGCGGGCGAAGAACTCTTCCATGTTGCGCAGCAAGGAAACCATGTTGACGCTGTCGTCCACCGCCAGGGCCAGGCCGGTACCCATGCGGGTGCCGACCTTAGCGATGCCGGCGGCGTACATCGAGGCGTCCAGGTGTTCGGGCAGCAGGAAGCCGGTGCCGGCGCCGCCGGGCTGCCAGCACTTGAGTTTGTAGCCGTCGCGCATGCCGCCGGCGTAGTCCTCGAACAGCTCACGGGCGGGCAGGCCGAAAGGCAGTTCCCACAGGCCGGGGTTCTTCACCTTGCCGGAGAAGCCCATCAGCTTGGTGCCCATGTCTTCGCTGCCTGGACGGGCCAGGGTCTTGTACCAGTCGACGCCGTTGGCGACGATCGCCGGCACGTTGCACAGGGTCTCGACGTTGTTCACACAGGTCGGCTTGCCCCACACGCCGACGGCGGCGGGGAAGGGCGGCTTGGAGCGCGGGTTGGCGCGGCGACCTTCGAGGGAGTTGATCAGTGCGGTTTCTTCACCGCAGATATAGCGGCCGGCACCGGTGTGGACGAACAGCTCGAAGTCGAAGCCGCTGCCGAGGATGTTTTTGCCCAGCAGGCCGGCGGCCTTGGCTTCCTCGATGGCGCGATTGAGGTTGGTGGCCGCGTCGACGTACTCGCCGCGCAGGAAGATGTAGCCGCGGTAGGCCTTGAGCGCGCGCGCGGAGATCAGCATGCCTTCCACCAGCAGGTGCGGCAGCTGCTCCATGAGCATGCGGTCTTTCCAGGTGTTCGGCTCCATCTCGTCCGCGTTGCACAGCAAGTAGCGGATGTTCATGGATTCGTCGGCCGGCATCAGGCCCCACTTCACGCCGGTGGGAAAGCCCGCACCGCCGCGGCCTTTGAGGCCGGAGTCCTTGACCGTCTGCACGATATCGGCCTGGGCCATTTCGCCCAGGGCCTTGCGTGCGGCGGCGTAGCCGTTCTTCGCCTGGTACTCGTCGAGCCATACCGGCTGGGCGTCGTCACGCAGGCGCCAGGTCAGCGGATGGGTTTCTTCGCTGCGGGCGATGGTATTGGCCGGGCCGATGGAAGTCAGCGTTTTCATAGCGGTGCGCCCAGTCATTGATACGCCTCCAGCAGCTCGGCGACGGAGTCGCCGTCGAGGTTGCCGTAGGTGTCGTCGTCGATCATCACCGCCGGGGCCTTGTCGCAGTTGCCCAGGCAGCACACCGGCAGCAGAGTGAAGCGGCCGTCGGCTGTGGTTTGACCGGGCACGATGCCCAGCTTGTCCTTGAGACTGCCGAGCAGGTTTTCGTGGCCGCCGACAAAGCAGGTCATGCTGTCGCACACGCGAATGATGTGGCGACCAACCGGCTGGCGGAAAATCTGACTATAGAAGGTGGCCACACCTTCGACGTCGCTGGCCGGGATGCCGAGGATTTCGCCAATCGCATCGGCTGCGCCGTCCGGCACCCAGCCGCGCTCTTTCTGCACGATCTTCAGCGCTTCGATGCTGGCAGCGCGCGGGTCTTCGTAGTGGTGCATCTCGTGCTCGATGGCCGAGCGCTCGGTTTCGCTGAGAGTGAAACGATCAGTCTGGATAAGCGTGTTCATAATCAGCGGTCCACGTCGGCCATAACGAAGTCGATACTGCCCAGGTACGCGATCAGGTCCGCCACCATGCTGCCGCGGATCACCGAAGGGATCTGCTGCAGGTGTGGGAAGCTGGGGGTGCGAATCCGGGTGCGGTAGCTCATGGTGCTGCCGTCGCTCGTCAGGTAGTAGCTGTTGATGCCCTTGGTCGCTTCGATCATCTGGAAGCTCTCGTTGGCCGGCATGACCGGGCCCCAGGAGACTTGCAGGAAGTGAGTGATCAGGGTCTCGATGTGTTGCAGGGTGCGCTCTTTCGGCGGCGGCGTGGTCAGCGGGTGATCCGCCTTGTACGGGCCTTCCGGCATGTTGCGCAGGCACTGGTCGATGATCTTGATGCTCTGGCGCATCTCTTCCACGCGGACCAGGCAGCGGTCGTAGGCATCGCCATTGGCGGCCAGCGGTACTTCGAACTCGAAGTTCTCGTAGCCGGAATACGGCCGGGCCTTGCGCAGGTCGAAATCACAGCCGGTGGCACGCAGGCCGGCTCCGGTGGTGCCCCATTCCAGGGCTTCCTTGGTGTTGTACTGGGCTACGCCTTTGGTCCGGCCGATCAGGATGCTGTTCTTCAATGCCGCCTTTTCGTATTCGTCGAGGCGCTTGGGCAGCCAGTCGACGAACTCCTTGACCAGGCCATCCCAGCCGCGCGGCAGGTCGTGGGCGACGCCACCGATACGGTACCAGGCCGGGTGCAGGCGGAAGCCGGTGATGGCTTCGATCACCTTGTAGGCGCGCTGGCGGTCGGTGAAGGTGAAGAACACCGGGGTCATCGCGCCGACGTCCTGGATATAGGTACCGAGGAACAGCAGGTGGCTGGTGATGCGGAAGAACTCGGCCAGCATGATGCGAATCACGTCGACCTTTTGCGGCACGGTGATCCCGGCCAGCTTTTCCACGGCTAGCACGTACGGCAGGTTGTTCATCACCCCGCCGAGGTAGTCGATGCGGTCGGTGTAGGGAATGAAGCTGTGCCAGCTCTGGCGTTCGGCCATCTTCTCGGCACCACGGTGGTGGTAGCCGACTTCCGGCACGCAGTCGACGATCTCTTCGCCATCGAGCTGCAGGATGATGCGGAACGCCCCGTGAGCAGAGGGGTGGTTGGGACCGAGGTTGAGGAACATGTAGTCCTCGTGCTCGCTGCCACGCTTCATGCCCCAGTCTTCCGGCTTGAAGCGCGCCGACTCTTCTTCAAGCTGCTGCTTGGCCAGGGTCAGGCTGAACGGATCGAATTCGGTGGCGCGCGCCGGGTAGTCCTTGCGCAGCGGGTGACCTTCCCAGGTCGACGGCATCATGATGCGGGTCAGGTGCGGGTGGCCCTGGAAGGTGATGCCGTAGAGGTCCCAGACTTCGCGTTCGTACCAGTTGGCGTTGGGCCAGATACCGGTGACGCTGGGCACATTGAGGTCACCTTCTTTCAAGGCGACCTTGATCATGATGTCGCTGTTCCGCTCCAGCGACATCAGGTGGTAGAACACCGTGAAGTCTGCGCCCGGCAGGCCACGTCGCTGGGTGCGCAGGCGCTCATCGACGCCATGCAGGTCGTAGAGCATGACGTAGGGGCGCGGCAGGTTGCGCAGAAAGGTCAGAACGTTGATCAGGCGGTCGCGCGCCACCCACAGCACCGGCATACCGGTGCGGGTGCTCTGCACGGTAAAGGCCTCAGCGCCAAAACGGGAATTCAGTTCGACGACCACATCTTGGTCGTCAGCCTTGTACGGCGGTATGGACAGAACGCTGTCTGCAGTCATGGTCTCGGTCGCTATCGGTCAACGGCGTCAGTAGGCGGGCTCAGTCGAGCCCAGGCTCACACTTCGTCGGGGCTACGCAGATTGGTTACGGCGATCCGCTGTTCGCGGCGCTGTTCTTTCTGCGAAGGCATGTCGGCACGGTAAACCCCCTGATCACCGACCACCCAGGACAATGGGCGACGTTCCTGGCCGATGGATTCCTGCAGCAGCATCAGGCCTTGCAGGAATGCCTCGGGGCGCGGCGGGCAGCCAGGGATGTAGACGTCGACCGGGAGAAACTTGTCGACCCCCTGGACCACGGAGTAGATGTCGTACATGCCGCCGGAGTTGGCGCACGAACCCATCGAGATCACCCACTTGGGCTCCAGCATCTGCTCGTACAGGCGCTGGATGACCGGAGCCATCTTGATGAAGCAGGTGCCGGCGATGACCATGAAATCCGCCTGGCGTGGGGATGCGCGAATGACTTCCGCGCCAAAACGTGCCACGTCATGGGGCGCGGTAAAGGCGGTGGTCATTTCCACATAGCAGCAGGACAGGCCGAAGTTGTACGGCCATAGGGAGTTCTTGCGCCCCCAGTTCACTGCGCCGTTGAGAACATCGGCAAGTTTGCCCATGTAGATGTTCTTGTGGACCTGGTCTTCTAGCAGCGGGTCGGAGACAGTCTCCCGCTCGCCGATCGGATACTGCTCATTAGGCGCATCCGGATCGATCCGAGTAAGTTTGTATTGCATCGCCAAAGCCTCATTGTTTTAGCTTCGCCTGCCGATTACGACGACCCTCGGGTGCCCAGTCGAGCGCACCGATACGCCAAAGATAGACAAGACCTGCCAACAGAATTGCTATAAAAACTGTAGCTTCGATCAGGCCGGCCCAGCCGCTTTCGCGTACCGAGACTGCCCAAGCGAAGAGAAAGAGAGCTTCAACGTCGAAGATCACGAAGAGCATCGCGACCAGATAGAACTTTGCCGAGAGGCGCAGGCGTGCGCTGCCCACGGGCAGCATGCCGGATTCGAAGGGTTCGTTCTTGCTGCGCCCCCAGGCTTTGCTCCCCAGCAGGCTGGAAAGGCCGAGCATGAAAGCGATGAGCCCGAAAACGCCGAGCAGGAATACAGCGAAAGCCCAGTTGTGGGACATGGTCGATACCGCATCAGGCATGCCGGTTCTCCTTGGGTAAGGGACGGCCTTCTATTATTGAAGAGGTACAACCCGCTTCGGGTTGCCCTGCAAAGTATGGGCGCAATTTTATGCGCGCATGGCGTAGTAAGTAAATTTTTCTGAATAAAAAAATGAACGGACTGCGCTCTTGCGAAGACGCCGCACGCCTTGATTTTATTGGCCTGCGGTCGCTGGAAGGGGCTCTAGTGCTTTGGTCTGATGGCTTTTCTGGCGTTTATCTGGAGCGAGTTGACGCCTTTATGAAAGATATCCGTCAGTAATTGTTTACGGGCTCTGGTTTTTCCAGGGTGTGATCAGTGTGTTCTGTATTTCTGCAGAATAAATAAATGGCTGGCTTTTGAAACTCGAGTTCTTTCGGTCGAGCTTTGCTTGCTGTTGAGGGCTTTGGCTCTGCTGTTGGCCGCCGACCTGGCGTCATTGCTCAGCGTTGGGTGCGCTTTTTGGCGCCGGAAACGAAAAACCCCAGCATCGCTGCTGGGGTTTTCTGGCAACACATTCGGTTCGGGGCGTGGCCCTCGCCGATGAACCGGTTCTTAGCTGAACTGGTTCATGGTGTTGTCTTTGCCGCCGGCTTTCAGAGCTGCTTCACCAGCGAAGTACTCTTTATGAGCGTCGCCGATGTCGGAGCCGGACATGTTCTGGTGCTTAACGCAGGCGATACCTTGACGGATCTCCTGACGCTGAACGCCTTTCACGTAGGCCAGCATGCCCTGGTCTGCGAAGTACCCTTTGGCCAGGTTGTCGGTGGACAGCGCGGCGGTGTGGTAGGTCGGCAGAGTGATCAGGTGGTGGAAGATGCCGGCGCGAGCCGAACCATCACGCTGGAAGGTACGGATCTTCTCGTCAGCAACCTGGGCCAGCTCGGTTTCGTCGTAGTCGACGCTCATCAGCTTGGCGCGGTCGTAGGCGGAGACGTCTTTACCTTCAGCAACGAAGGCGTCGAATACCTGCTGGCGGAAGTTCAGGGTCCAGTTGAAGGACGGGCTGTTGTTGTAGACCAGCTTGGCGTTCGGGATGACCTTGCGGATCTCGTCAACCATTTCAGCGATCTGGCCAACGTGCGGCTTCTCGGTTTCGATCCACAGCATGTCAGCGCCGTTCTGCAGCGAGGTGATGCTGTCCAGTACGCAGCGCGCTTCACCGGTGCCAGCACGGAACTGGAACAGGTTGGACGGCAGACGCTTAGGACGCAGCAGCTTGCCACCACGATTCAGAACGACGTCGCCGTTGTTCAGGTCGGCAGCGGAAACTTCTTCGCAATCCAGGAAGGAGTTGTACTGGTCGCCCAGGTCGCCCGGCTGGTTGGTCACAGCGATCTGCTTGGTCAGGCCGGCACCCAGGGAGTCGGTACGAGCAACGATCACGCCGTTGTCGATGCCCAGCTCGAGGAATGCGTAGCGAACGGCGTTGATCTTGGCCAGGAAGTCGGCGTGAGGAACGGTCACTTTACCGTCCTGGTGGCCGCACTGCTTCTCGTCGGAAACCTGGTTTTCGATCTGGATGCAGCAAGCACCGGCTTCGATCATCTTCTTAGCCAGCAGGTAGGTGGCTTCCGGGTTACCGAAGCCAGCGTCGATGTCGGCGATGATCGGTACGACGTGAGTTTCGTAGCCGTCGATCTGAGCTTGGATTTCGTCTGCTTTGACTTTGTCGCCAGCAGCGCGAGCCGCGTCCAGAGCGGTGAACAGCAGGTCCAGCTCACGGGCGTCGGCTTGACGCAGGAAGGTGTACAGCTCTTCGATCAGGCCGGAAACCGAGGTTTTCTCGTGCATGGACTGATCCGGCAGCGGACCGAAGTCCGAACGCAGAGCAGCAACCATCCAGCCCGACAGGTAGAGGTAGCGCTTGTTGGTGGTCTTCAGGTGCTTCTTGATCGAAATCAGCTTCTGCTGACCGATGAAGCCGTGCCAGCAACCCAGCGACTGGGTGTAGACGGAGGAGTCGGCATCGTACTCAGCCATGTCTTTGCGCATGATGTCGGCAGTGTACTGAGCGATTTCCAGACCGGTTTTGAAGCGGTTCTGGGCACGCATGCGAGCCACGGACTCCGGGTCAATAGCGCTCCAGCTGCTGCCGGCGGCTTCTTTGAGTGCGGCAACGGCTTTGATGTCGTTTTGATAAGCTGACATGGTCAATCCTTCAAAGTGTGAGTTTGGTTGAGCACCGACTTCCCACCCAAAACCAACGTGCAAAAAGCTTGCAGTGTTGCGGGCGACACAAAGCAGAACGTCGAAATATCGACCGAGACGAGAGTGGAGCAGAGAGGAGGGGGGATACGAGCAAGCAGTCCGTTGATCAGTCTGGCGCTGCTTGCCGGTTCGTGGAAACCGTTGGGCTGTGCGCTGCACTGGTCTGGCGGTCTTACTTATACGCTTAGGCTTCCCCGTCCCTCAGGACAACTTTCGTTCCAGTCGCAACCTCGTCGAAACGCCTTGTGGGCTGTTAAAACACGGATCGTTCCGAATGGTGGTACGGAGCCGATCTGGAGGCTCTTCAACAGAGCCCCTGGCTAGCGGGAGCGGGGCCATGATGCCCTTCAAGCGGAAGTTCGTCAACGATTTTGTAGTGGCCGTGCGTCGCCACTACATGCCCTGGCAGGGCCGCTGTGGCTAGTCCAGTGCGTCAACCTTGATGCGCATGCTCATGTCGTTGGCGCCCTGGGTGGAGTGGCGACGCAGGAAGCCATCGTTATTGCCCTGGCTCTGTTCGCTGACGCCACCCAGGGTGATCCATTCACCCAGTCGGCCACTGACCCGGGTGTCGGTGCTCTGCACGTCGATCACGTCGGGCTGATTGCGGCTGATGCGGTCGTTGTTGCTGCTGATGCTGATGTGCACGATTTCGCCCGTCAGGCTGGCGGTGACGTAGTAGCCCTGGGTGACATTGCGGTACTGGGTGTTCTGGTAGACCTGGCCGTACGGGCCGGTGCTGGTGGTGGTCAGCGGTACGCTCTGGCCGACCTGGATCAGCGCCGGGTAGCCTTCGGTGGTCTGGATCTGCTGCACCCCACCGCGCTGGCTGTCGGTGCTGCGGCGAATGATGCGTACCTGATCGCGTCCATGCACTTCGCCGCGACCGGCTTCTATGTCGACGTCGCCGATGCTGGCCGAGCCATTGACCGCATAGCCTTCGTTGTCCTGGTAGCCCGATTCGCTGGTATCGACGCTGATCAGCAGGCGCCGTGGCGCTGTGTCCAGCTGACCGAGCAGGTTGCGGATTTCCTGGATCTTTTCCGGCGAGGCGTTGACCACCAGTTGATTGCCGTAGGGGCTGACCTTGCCCTGGCCGTCGAGCACCGACTGCACCACCGGGATCACCTCGTCGGCGGTGCGGTAGTTCAGCTGAATCAGCTCGGTGGCGGCCAGTGATGGCAGGCTGACGACAAGCAGCAGGGCAGCCAGGCAGGCGCGCAAGGTCATAGCAGAAAGCTCCGTAGATCGGGGTCTAGCAGGCTGATATCCCAGGCCTGGTCGAACAGTGCCTGTTGCAGGCGCACGCGGCTGGGGTCGTTATACAAAGCATAGCCAGCGTAGTCCTCGGGGTGCGAGCGCAGCAGCAGGCCGCGCGCGTCGGCCAGCAGGTAGGCGATTTCCTCGCTGGGATGATCCGGGTTGAGGCGGCGGATATGCAGGTTGCTGCTGATGCGCTGCGCCAGGTTGAGCAGGCGATGGCCTTGCTTGACCGGGCGCGAGACGTCGCGCACGAGAATGCGCAGGCGGTTCTTCGGGCTGGCCAGGAGGAAGCGGGTGCAGGCGTCCTGCACGCTGCTGTGGTTGTACAGCCAGGGTTCGAGGTCGGGGGTGTACAGGCACAGGCTGCTGCGGCTCTGTTGCAGCAAGGCCAGGGCGTGAGCCTGGGCTTCTTCGGCACTGCTGAAGCGCTGCAGGGCTTGGTGTTCGCCCAGTTGGAAGGGCGCGGCTTCGCGCTGCTCCGGGATGGCGCCGGTGCTGGCTGGGTTGTGCACGACAAAACGCCCCGGCGACTGAAAATCAATGGCCGGCAATTCGGTCTGGTTTTCGTCTGGTGGGGCGTTTTCGTCGCTCATCCGAACCTCTAGTCGCTATGGCGCACCATCATCACATGGGGGATGCCGGCTTCCAGGTACTCGGCGCCTTCGATGTGAAACCCCAGGCGCTCGTAGAAGGCCGTGGCATGTACCTGCGCGCTGAGCTTCTGCTCGCGCTGGCCACGCTGCTCAGCGGCGCTGATGGCGGCATGCATCAGGGCGTCACCGACTTTCAGGCCGCGCCAATCCTTGAGCACGGAAACCCGGCCGATCTGGCCGTCGGCCAGCAGGCGGGCGGTGCCGATCGGGTAGTCGCCTTCGAGGGCGAGGAAGTGCACGGCCTCGATGTCCTCGTCATCCCATTCGAGTTCTGCAGGCACGGCTTGTTCCGCGATAAACACGGCTTCGCGGATGCGGCGCAGCTCGGCATTGTCCTTCTGCCAGTGGGCCAGGCGGACGTGAATCTCACTCATCAGCAAACTCCAGGCTACCTTGCTTGACCAGTTCGCAGAGCAGCTTACGCCCCTCTTCGTCGGCGAGCCATTGGCCGAGGTTGTCGGCATGCAGGGCGTCGGCGGCGCAGATCAGCTTGAGCAGTTCCTTCAGGTTGCTTGGCAGCAGGCGACTCTGGCCGCTGGCGAACAGCACCAGGCCAACATCCAGCTCGCTCCAGGCCAGGCGCGCGCTGGGGTTGCGCACCAGCACGGCGCCTTGCTCGAGGGCTGCGAGCAGTTCGTCGTCTTCGACCTCGGTGCCGGCCACCAGCTCGGGGTAGCGCGGTTCGGTCATGAACTGGCCAAACCAGGTCAGCAGCAGGCGCTCGTCACCCATGTGCTCGGCGAGCAGGGCCTTGAGGCGGTCGAGGGCGTCCAGCTGGATCTGGTGCGGGTCGTCGGTCGGCGCGGTGCCGGCGTCGCTGTAGCGTTCTTCGTCCGGCAGGAACTGGGCGAGGAAGTCGGTGAAATGGGTCAGTACCTCGGCGGCGCTGGGGGCGCGGAAGCCCACCGAGTAGGTCATGCAGTCATCCTCGGCGGTGCCGAAGTGGGCCAGGCGCGGCGGCAGGTAGAGCATGTCACCGGGCTCCAGCACCCACTCTTCGGTCTGCGCGAAGTCGGCGAGGATGCGCAGGTCGGCGTGCGGCAGCAGCGGGCTCTCGGCATCGCACATCTGGCCGATTTTCCAGCGGCGCTGGCCGTGGGCCTGGAGCAGGAATACGTCATAGTTGTCGTAGTGCGGGCCGACGCCGCCGCCCGGCGCGGCGAAGCTGACCATGACATCGTCGATGCGCCAGCTGGGCAGGAAGTTGAAGTGCTTGAGCAGTTCGGCGACATCCGGGACGAACTGGTCGACCGCCTGCACCAACAGGGTCCAGTCGCGCTCCGGCAGTTGGCCGAAGGCGTCTTCGGCGAACGGGCCGCGGCGCAGTTCCCAGGGGCGCTCGCCGTGCTCGATGACCAGGCGCGATTCGACTTCTTCTTCCAGGGCCAGGCCGGCCAGTTCGTCCGGGCTGATCGGACTTTCGAAATCAGGGATGGCCTGGCGGATCAGCAGGGGTTTCTTCTGCCAGTAGTCGCGCAGGAATTCACGGGCTGTAAGACCGCCGAGCAGTTGCAGAGGTACATCAGTAGTCATGTGCAAGCCTTTGAAATAAAAACGCCCGGCACAGCCGGGCGTGCAAGTAAGAAGCGTCTGTCAGACGCGCTTGGCCTGGGCTACGGCGTTGCCGATGTAGTTGGCCGGGGTCAGTTGCTTGAGCTCGTCCTTGGCGGCGGCCGGCATGTCCAGGCCGTCGATGAAGCTGAGCAGGGCTTCGGGGCTGATGCCCTTGCCGCGGGTGAGCTCCTTGAGCTTCTCGTAGGGGTTCTCGATGGCGTAGCGGCGCATCACGGTCTGGATCGGCTCGGCGAGGACTTCCCAGCAGGCGTCCAGGTCGGCGGCGATGCGCGCTTCGTTCAGCTCCAGCTTGCCGATGCCCTTGAGGCTGGCTTCGTAGGCGATGACGCTGTGGGCGAAGCCGACGCCAAGGTTGCGCAGTACGGTGGAGTCGGTCAGGTCGCGCTGCCAGCGGGAGATCGGCAACTTGCTGGCCAGGTGCTGGAACAGTGCGTTGGCGATACCCAGGTTGCCTTCGGAGTTCTCGAAGTCGATCGGGTTGACCTTGTGCGGCATGGTCGAGGAGCCGATTTCGCCAGCGACGGTCTTCTGCTTGAAGTAGCCGAGGGAGATGTAGCCCCAGACGTCGCGGTCGAAGTCGATGAGGATGGTGTTGAAGCGCGCAATGGCGTCGAACAGCTCGGCGATGTAGTCGTGCGGCTCGATCTGCGTGGTGTAGGGGTTGAACTGCAGGCCCAGGTCGCCTTCGATGAACTGCTTGGCGTTGGCTTCCCAGTCGATCTGCGGGTAGGCGGACAGGTGGGCGTTGTAGTTGCCCACGGCGCCGTTGATCTTGCCCAGCAGCGGCACGGCTGCAACCTGAGCGATCTGCCGCTCGAGGCGGAAGACCACGTTGGCCAGCTCCTTGCCCAGGGTGGTCGGCGAAGCCGGCTGGCCATGGGTGCGCGACAGCATCGGCACGTCGGCGAACTTGATCGCCAGCTCGCGGATGGCGGCGGCGATCTGCTTCATCAGCGGCAGCAGCACGCCGTCACGGCCTTCGCGCAGCATCAGGGCGTGGGACAGGTTGTTGATGTCCTCGCTGGTGCAGGCGAAGTGGATGAACTCGCTCACGGCAGCCAGTTCCGGCAGCTTGGCGGCTTGTTCCTTGAGCAGGTATTCCACGGCTTTGACGTCGTGGTTGGTGGTGCGCTCGATCTCTTTCACGCGCTCGGCGTGCTCGACGGCGAAGTTGTCTGCCAGCTCGTTGAGCAGGGCATTGGCTTCGGCGGAGAAGGGCGCGACTTCGCTGACGCCTTCGTGGGCGGCCAGGCGCTGCAGCCAGCGTACTTCGACCATGACGCGGAAACGGATCAGGCCGTATTCGCTGAAGATCGGGCGCAGGGCGCTGGTTTTGGAGGCGTAACGGCCATCAACGGGGGAAACCGCGGTGAGCGAGGAGAGCTGCATGGAGGCGTTCTCGGACTGTCGGTCAACGAAAAGGGCGCACATCATACATGAAATCGTGACGGCAGCCGCGATTGGCGATGGACCGTTCAGCGCCGGCTGATGGACAACAGGCTGGCGCCGAAGATCAGCGCGGCACCGAGCAGCGAGGTCAGGTCGGGCGTTTCGCCCCAGCGCAGCCAGGCGATCAGGCCGGCGAAGACAATGGCCAGATAAGCGATCGGGCCGATGATGCCGGGCGGGGCCAGGGCGTAAGCCTTGGACATAACGATCTGGCTGACGGTGGCGAGCAGGCCGATCACCAACAGCAGGCCCAGGTCGTGGCTATCCAGCGCCTGCCAGGCCCAGGTCAGCGGGATGGCGGAGATCAGGGTGCTGAACAGGGCGAAGTAGAAGACGATGCGAAAGGCCGGCTCGGTATTGCTCATCTCGCGGATCGAGACGAAGGCGAAGGCGGCCAGGATGCTGGCGGCCAAGCCGACCAGCGACTGGCTATCGAGCAGGGCCTGGCTGGGTTTGGCCACCAGCAGCACGCCGATCAGGCCGATGCCGGTGGTCAGCAGCATGCGCCGGGTCAGTGGTTCTTTCAGCCACCACCAGGCAATCACGGGGGTAAACACCGGTGCCGAGTAGGTAAACAGCATGGCGTCGGCCAGCGGCAGGTGGGCGATGGCGTAGAAGAAGCAGTACATCGCCGCCAGGCCGTAGGTGGTGCGCCATAGGTGGGATTTCAGGCGCCCGGTCTTCAGTGGCTGAGTGCCCTTGAGCAGCACCAGCGGCAGGAAGAACAGCACGCCGACCAGGTTGCGGAAGAACACCACCGACTCGTTGTTGACGCTGCTGGAGACTTCGCGGATGCCGACGCCCATCAGCGAGAACAGCAGGGCGGAGAGCGCCAGCAGCAGGGCGCCTTGCAGGGGTTTTACGCTACGCGAAGGGAGGCTCATGTCAGCTGCGCAGCAGCGGATAGAGTTCCTTGAGCAGCTTGCCGCGGCTGAATACCAGCTGCCAGCGATGGCCACCGAGCTGGCGCCACAGGCGCGCCGAGCGGATGCCGGTCAGCAGCAGGGCGCGGATCTTCGCCGCGTTGTTGGCCTGTTGCAGGAAGCGCATGTCGCCCTGCACCTGGATGCGCCGGGGGAAGGTGCTGATGGTGTCCTGGTACAGCGCGCCGCAAGAGGAAATGACGTTCTCGTGGGTCAGACCGAAGTGGCCGACCTGTTGCTGGATCTGGTCCAGGCGACTGCCGATCACTTGCAGCAGGTCGTCGCGCTTGGCCAGCTGGCGCTCCAGGCCGAGCAGGGCCAGGGCATAGCGCAGCGGCTCGCGCTGCAGGCTCGCCGGGTTGCGTTCGAGGGCGCTGGCCAGGGCCTTGTAGCCCTCGCGCAGGTTGAGGTCGTCACCGCCGTAAACGTCCAGGGTGTTCTTCGGCTCACGCACCAGCAGGCTGCCGAGCAGGCAGGTGATATCGGCTTCGCTGGCCTGGCCGGTGCGGGCGATCTTGTCGACCAGGGTGGTGGCTTCGAAGACGGCGGCCAGTGCGGTCAGTTGTTCCTGAATCGGGCTCATACCAGGCCGGCTCCGGCAAACCAGGGCTCGGCGCTTTCGATCACGCCGCCGCCGAGGCAGACCTCGCCGTCGTAGAACACCACGGACTGGCCGGGGGTGACGGCACGTTGTGGCTCGGCGAACACGGCGCGGTAGCCGTCTGCGGTCTGTTCCAGGGTGCAGGTCTGGTCGCTCTGGCGGTAGCGCACCTTGGCGGTCAGTTGGCGCGGGCTGCTCAGGTCGATGGGGTTGACCCAGTAGATCTCCGAGGCGAGCAGGGCGCGGCTGAACAGCCAGGGGTGTTCGTTGCCCTGGCCGACCAGCAGTACGTTGCGCTTGAGGTCCTTGGCCAGTACGTACCAGGGTTCGTCGCCGGCGTCCTTGAGGCCGCCGATGCCCAGGCCCTGGCGCTGGCCGATGGTGTGGTACATCAGGCCGTGGTGGCGGCCGATCACTTCACCCTCGATGGTCTCGATATCGCCGGGTTGGGCCGGCAGGTACTGCTTGAGAAAATCGCTGAAACGGCGTTCGCCGATAAAGCAGATGCCGGTGGAATCCTTCTTCTTGGCGGTGGCCAGGTCGAACTTCTCGGCGATGGCGCGCACCTGCGGTTTTTCCAGTTCGCCGACCGGGAACAGGGTGCGGCCGATCTGCTCGCCGCCGACGGCATGCAGGAAGTAGCTCTGGTCCTTGTTCGGGTCGAGGCCCTTGAGTAGCTCGCTGCGGCCGTCGATGTCGCGGCGGCGCACGTAGTGGCCGGTGGCGATCAGGTCGGCGCCGAGGCTCAGGGCGTAGTCGAGGAAGGCTTTGAACTTGATCTCGCGGTTGCACAGGATGTCCGGGTTGGGCGTGCGCCCGGCCTTGTATTCGGCGAGGAAGTGCTCGAACACGTTGTCCCAGTATTCGGCGGCGAAGTTGGCGGTGTGCAGCTGGATGCCGATCTTGTCGCACACGGCCTGGGCGTCGGCCAGGTCATCCATGGCGGTGCAGTATTCGGTGCCGTCGTCTTCTTCCCAGTTCTTCATGAACAGGCCTTCGACCTGATAGCCCTGTTCGAGCAGGAGCAGGGCCGAGACGGAGGAGTCCACGCCGCCGGACATGCCGACGATGACGCGCTGGGTACTGGGGGAGGTGCTGCTGGACATAGGGATCTGGGCGTGACTGCAATAAAGACGGCGATTCTAACAGGCGCCACGGTGCGGCGGCGAATCAGGCCGGGTCGCGGATCAGGCTCAGCGGGAAGCGCTCGCCGGCCAGGTAGTCGTCGATGCAGCGCATGACCAGTTCACTGCGCCAGCGTTCGGGCTGGGCCGCCAGTTCCGCGCGGGTCAGCCAGCGCGGGCCGATGATGCCGTCGTCCAGTGGGCTCTCTGGCAGGTGCTGCAGGGGCTTTGCGGCGAAGCACACGCGCTGGTAGGTGACGCCGTTGCTCGGGGCTGTGTAGAGGTAGATGCCGGTCACGGCGGTCAGTTCGACCTGCCAGCCGGTTTCTTCGAGGGTTTCGCGCAAGGCGGCGTCGATGAGACTTTCGTCTGCTTCCAGATGGCCGGCAGGCTGATTAAATACCGCCTGGCCGCCAGCCAGCTCTTCGACCAGCAGGAAGCGTCCCTGGTCTTCGACCACGGTGGCTACCGTGACATGGGGCGTAAAACGCATGGGAACCTCCGCAAATTAGGTCGCGGATGTTAGTGGCAGATTCTGCCGGAGGCCAGATCAGCGCATTCTCGGGCTGAGCTGCTAGGCTAAAAGTCGGTTCAGTTTGTGGTGCCGTGTAGTGCTCTCTGTAGTTTGACTACAGGAACGGCTGCAGGGCAGTATCGGTGCAGCTCTTGAGGCGGCAAAGATGTAAGGAAATGTCGAAAAGTGCGTGACTTTCTGTAGAAAAACTACAAGAATGCGGCACCTTTCCGAGACCCAAAGTTCCATTCGCCACGCCATCCGCGCGGCGGAATGTCAGACCACGAAAACAACGGAGTCAAGCATGGGATACCAGAAGATCCAGGTGCCAGCGACCGGTGACAAAATCACCGTCAACGCCGACATGTCCCTGAATGTACCGAACAACCCGATCATCCCGTTCATCGAGGGTGATGGCATCGGCGTCGATATCAGCCCGGTGATGATCAAGGTCGTCGATGCGGCCATCGAGAAAGCCTACGGCGGCGAGCGCAAGATTTCCTGGATGGAAGTTTACGCGGGCGAGAAGGCCACCCAGGTCTACGACCAGGACACCTGGCTGCCGAAAGAAACCCTGGAAGCCGTACGCGATTACGTGGTTTCCATCAAAGGCCCGCTGACCACTCCGGTCGGTGGCGGCATCCGTTCGCTGAACGTTGCCCTGCGCCAGGAACTCGATCTGTACGTCTGCCTGCGCCCGGTGCGTTGGTTCGAAGGCGTGCCGAGCCCGGTCAAGCGTCCTGGTGACGTCGACATGACCATCTTCCGCGAGAACTCCGAAGACATTTATGCCGGTATCGAGTGGAAGGCCGGTTCGCCTGAAGCGACCAAGGTCATCAAGTTCCTGAAAGAAGAAATGGGCGTCACCAAGATCCGTTTCGACCAGGACTGCGGTATCGGCGTCAAGCCGGTTTCCAAGGAAGGCACCAAGCGCCTGGTGCGCAAGGCTCTGCAGTACACCGTCGACAACGACCGCGAGTCGCTGACCATCGTGCACAAAGGCAACATCATGAAGTTCACCGAAGGTGCCTTCAAGGATTGGGGCTACGAAGTGGCGCGTGACGAGTTTGGTGCCGAGCTGCTGGATGGCGGCCCGTGGATGCAGTTCAAGAACCCGCGTACCGGCAAGAACATCGTGGTCAAGGACGCCATCGCCGACGCCATGCTGCAGCAGATCCTGCTGCGTCCGGCCGAATATGACGTGATCGCTACCCTGAACCTGAACGGTGACTACCTGTCCGACGCCCTGGCGGCCGAAGTGGGCGGTATCGGTATCGCGCCGGGTGCCAACCTGTCCGACACCATCGCCATGTTCGAAGCGACCCACGGCACCGCGCCGAAGTACGCTGGTCAGGACAAGGTCAACCCAGGTTCGGTCATCCTCTCCGCCGAGATGATGCTGCGTCACATGGGCTGGACCGAAGCGGCGGACCTGATCATCAAGGGTACCAACGGTGCCATCGGTGCGAAGACCGTGACTTACGACTTCGAGCGTCTGATGGATGGCGCCAAGCTGCTGTCCTGCTCGCAGTTCGGCGATGCCATGATCGCTCATATGTAATTAAGTGACGAGTGGTAACAAAAAGGCCGGTCTTTGACCGGCCTTTTTTATTGCAGACTCTTTATCAGGCTTCTACCGGAGTGCTTTGTGGCGAACTGATGGTCGCCGGGGATTCACTGGTTGCCTGGGCGGCGCTGATATTCACGGCGTGCAGGCCCTTTGGACCTTGCAGAATATCGAAGCTTACCGGCTGGCCGGCCTTGAGAGTCTTGTAACCGTCCATCTGGATGGCCGAGTAGTGGGCGAATAGGTCCTCATCTCGGCCATCGGCGACGATGAACCCGTAGCCCTTGGCGTTGTTGAACCACTTGACCTTACCGCTAAGCATGCTGATATCCCTCTGCAAACAACTCCATCACTGGAGTATCATCCACTTCAATTCCGTGCCTGAAATCAGCCGGGTTTGGCGAAGGCGCGGAACCCCGATACCCGAGACGGGTATTCAATGTTTGTAACACCCTTTTGCAGTTAGTCAAGGCGCTCCGGCAGCTGGCTGAGAAACCAGTCATAAACCTGTCTAGCATCTGTATTCGTCCAGCCACGAAGCATCCTCTTTCGCATGCATGCAAGCAGTCAGATTCGTCTAACATTCAATCAAGATCGTCCAGCTACGCACGAGGATGATTCCTCGGGCCTTGCTGTCCAAGAAGCCAAGCCGCGGTTGCAGGCACCACCGATGTACAAGGTGCTGCTGTTCAACGACGACTACACGCCAATGGACTTCGTGGTCGAAGTGTTGGAGGTGTTCTTCAACCACAATCGCGAGCTGGCGACCAAGATCATGCTGACCGTCCATACAGAGGGACGGGCAATCTGCGGTGTGTATACCCGTGATATCGCAGAAACCAAGGCCATGCAGGTCAACCAGTACGCCCGGGAAAGCCAGCATCCGCTACTCTGTGAAATAGAGAAGGACGGTTAATACCGGTCGCTTGGGTAAGAGGTGAAGCTATGTTGAATCGAGAGCTGGAAGTCACCCTCAATCTGGCCTTCAAGGAGGCACGCGCCAAGCGCCATGAGTTCATGACGGTCGAGCACCTGCTGCTGGCATTGCTGGATAACGAGGCTGCAGCCACTGTCCTGCGCGCTTGCGGCGCCAACCTGGACAAGCTTCGTCATGATTTACAGGAATTCATTGACTCCACCACGCCACTGATCCCGCAGCACGACGAAGATCGCGAAACCCAGCCGACACTAGGTTTCCAGCGTGTGCTGCAGCGCGCGGTGTTTCACGTGCAGAGCTCGGGCAAGCGCGAAGTCACCGGCGCCAACGTGCTGGTGGCAATCTTCAGCGAACAGGAAAGCCAGGCGGTATTCCTGCTTAAGCAGCAGAGTGTCGCGCGTATCGATGTGGTCAATTACATCGCCCATGGCATCTCCAAGGTGCCGGGGCATGCCGACCATTCCGACAGCGAGCAGGAAATGCAGGATGACGAGGGTGGCGAGTCCGCTTCCTCGGGTAATCCGCTGGATGCTTACGCCAGTAACCTGAACGAACTGTCTCGCCAAGGGCGCATCGATCCGTTGGTCGGGCGCGAGCCCGAGGTGGAGCGGGTGGCGCAGATTCTCGCGCGTCGGCGCAAGAACAATCCGCTGCTGGTAGGTGAAGCCGGTGTCGGCAAGACCGCCATCGCCGAAGGCCTGGCTAAGCGCATCGTCGATGGCCAGGTGCCGGACCTGCTCTCCGACAGCGTGGTCTACTCCCTGGATCTCGGCGCCTTGCTCGCGGGCACCAAGTACCGCGGTGACTTCGAGAAGCGCTTCAAGGCGCTGCTCAACGAGTTGCGCAAGCGTCCGCATGCCATCCTGTTCATCGATGAAATCCACACCATCATCGGTGCCGGTGCGGCCTCTGGTGGCGTAATGGATGCTTCCAACCTGCTCAAGCCGCTGCTGTCCTCGGGTGAGATCCGCTGCATCGGCTCCACTACCTTCCAGGAATTCCGTGGCATCTTCGAGAAAGACCGTGCTCTGGCGCGGCGCTTCCAGAAGGTCGATGTCAGCGAGCCGTCGGTCGAGGATACCGTCGGCATCCTGCGCGGGCTGAAGGCGCGTTTCGAGCAGCATCACCATATCGAGTACAGCGACGAGGCCCTGCGTGCAGCGGCCGAGCTGGCAGCGCGCTACATCAATGACCGGCACATGCCGGACAAGGCCATTGATGTGATCGACGAGGCGGGTGCCTATCAGCGCCTGCAACCGGAAGACAAGCGTGCCAAGCGTATCGAAGTTGCCCAGGTCGAAGACATTGTCGCCAAGATTGCGCGGATTCCCCCGAAGCACGTCACCAGCTCCGACAAGGAGCTGCTGCGCAATCTGGAGCGCGACCTCAAGCTGACCGTATTCGGCCAGGATGCGGCGATCGACTCGCTGTCGACTGCGATCAAGCTGTCGCGTGCCGGCCTGAAAGCGCCGGACAAGCCGGTGGGCTCCTTCCTGTTCGCCGGGCCGACTGGGGTCGGCAAGACCGAGGCCGCTCGTCAGCTGGCCAAGGCCATGGGTATCGAGCTGGTGCGCTTCGACATGTCCGAGTACATGGAGCGGCATACCGTTTCACGCCTGATCGGTGCGCCTCCTGGCTACGTTGGTTTCGATCAGGGTGGCTTGTTGACCGAGGCAATCACCAAGCAGCCGCATTGTGTGCTGCTGCTCGACGAGATCGAGAAAGCCCATCCGGAAGTCTTCAACCTACTGCTGCAGGTGATGGATCACGGCACCCTGACTGACAACAACGGGCGCAAGGCTGACTTCCGCAACGTGATCCTGATCATGACCACCAACGCCGGGGCGGAAACCGCAGCGCGGGCGTCGATCGGTTTCACCTATCAGGATCACTCGACCGATGCCATGGAAGTGATCAAGAAGAGCTTCACGCCGGAGTTCCGCAACCGCCTGGATACCATCATCCAGTTCGGTCGCCTGAGTCACGAAGTGATCAAAAGCATCGTCGACAAGTTCCTCACCGAACTGCAGGCGCAGCTTGAAGACAAGCACGTGCTGCTGGAAGTCAGCGATGCGGCGCGTGGCTGGCTGGCAGAGAAGGGCTATGACGTGGCGATGGGGGCAAGGCCGATGGCGCGCCTGATCCAGGACAAGATCAAGCGTCCGCTGGCGGAGGAAATCCTCTTCGGTGAACTGGCCGAGCATGGCGGCGTAGTACACATCGAGCTGGTGGGCGATGAGCTGCGCTTCGAGTTCGAGACCACGGCAGAGCCGGCTTGATCTGAAAAAGAGGTAAACGAAAACGCCCGGCAGTGCCGGGCGTTTTCATTTCAGCTGGGCTTAGAGCTTGTTCAAAGGCTCGCGAGTCAGCTCATGCCGTTGCGATGAAGCGTGGCTGGCTTGTAGCGGGCTTTGAACAGGTTCTTAGCGGGCGCGGTAGGTGATGCGGCCCTTGCTCAGGTCATATGGCGTCAGTTCGACGCGGACCTTGTCGCCAGTGAGAATGCGGATGTAGTTCTTGCGCATCTTTCCGGAGATATGCGCGGTAACGACGTGCCCGTTTTCCAACTCCACACGGAACATGGTGTTGGGCAGGGTGTCGACGACAGTGCCTTCCATTTCGAAGCTGTCTTCTTTCGACATGCAGTAAAGCCCTCGGTATCCAATGAATGGCCCGGCGCAACTGGCCCCAGGCAAAAGCGGCGTGCATTGTGCCCGAAAATGCGCTCTGCCGCCAAGGTATTCAGGTGAGGACTGTCCAGCGTTGATTGACGAACAGCTCAATGGGGCGGTACTGGGTCTTGTAGCTCATCTTGCGGCAGTTCTTGATCCAGTAGCCGAGGTAGACCGCTTGCAGGCCCAGGCGTGCGGCTTCGCCGATCTGCCAGAGGATGGCGAAACGGCCCAGGCTGCGCCGTTCCTGGTCGGGGTCGTAAAAGGTATAAACCGCCGAAAGGCCGTTGGGCAGCATGTCGGTGACGGCGATGGCCAGTAGTTTGCCCGCCAGGCGGAACTCGTAGAAGCGCGCGAATGGCAGGTCGCGAACCAGGAACGTGCTGAACTGGTCACGGCTGGGTGGGTACATGTCGCCGTCCGCATGGCGTAGCTCGATGTAGCGCACGTAGAGGTCGTAGTACTCCTCGTTGAACGCCGGGCGTACGGCCTTGACCTGGATGTCGGCGTTGCGTTTGAGGATGCGCCGTTGCTGGCGATTGGGCAGGAACTGGTCGGCAGGGATGCGTGCCGGTACGCAGGCCGTGCAGCGTTGGCAGTGCGGACGATACAGATGGTCACCGCTACGCCGAAAGCCCATTTCCGAGAGCTCGGCATACACCTGCACATCCATGGGCTGGCTGGGATCGAGGAACAGGGTGGTGGCCTGTTCATCGGGCAGGTAGCTGCAAGGATGTGGCTGGGTGGCGTAGAACTTGAGGCGAGCCAGCTCGGTCATGGTCAACCCTCGGGAAAACCTTTGAACAAGTGTATGCCAGCCTGCGGGAGTCGCCTAGGCGAGCCAGTTGGCTTGGCAGGGTTGGTCGAGATGGTGCTGCAGGTAAGTCGCGAACTCGCTGCGTGGTATCGCCCGGGCGCCAAAGCTGTGCAGGTGCTGGGTGGGCATCTGGCAGTCGATCAGAACGAAGCCCCACTCACGCAGTTTGCCGACCAGGGTAGCGAAACCGACTTTCGAGGCGTTGTCCGTGCGGCTGAACATCGACTCACCGAAAAACAGCTGACCCATGGCCAGGCCGTAGAGCCCGCCGACCAGTTGTCCGTTTTCCCAGACTTCGACCGAGTGGGCGATGCCTTGGTGATGCAGGTGTAGGTAGGCGCTCTGCATGCTTTCGGTGATCCAGGTGCCGTCGGCATAGGCGCGTGGTTCGGCGCAGGCCTGGATGACTGAGGCGAAATCACGATCGAAGCTGACTGTGAAGCGCTGCTGGCGGATCAGCTTGGTCAGGCTGCGTGACAGGTGGAATTCATAGGGAAACAGCACCGTGCGTGGATCCGGTGACCACCACAGCAGCGGTTGACCTTGCGAGTACCAGGGAAAGCAGCCATGCCGATAGGCGGCGACCAGGCGTGCAGGCGAAAGATCGCCACCGGCTGCCAGCAGGCCATTGGGCTCGCGCAGGGCTTTATCCAGGGGCGGGAAGTCGAGGGTGGCGCGTTGCAGCCAGGTCAGCATGCGGGGGAGGGCGGGCGTTGGGCGCCCGCCTGGCAACTTAGACGTCGAGGTATTTTTCGGCGTCGAGCGCGGCCATGCAGCCCGCGCCAGCCGAGGTGATGGCCTGGCGGTAGACGTGGTCGGCCACGTCGCCGGCGGCAAACACGCCATCGATACTGGTCAGGGTGGCATTGCCTTCGTTGCCGCCCTGCACGATCAGGTAACCATCACGCATTTCCAGTTGGCCCTGGAACAGCTCGGTGTTGGGCTTATGGCCGATGGCGATGAATACGCCAGCCAGTTGCAGTTCCTTCTTGCTGCCGTCTGCCGTGTTGATCAGGCGCACACCGGTTACACCGCTGGCGTCGCCCAGCACTTCGTCCAGTGTGTGGTTCCAGTGCAGGCGGATATTGCCGTTGGCGGCTTTCTCGAACAGCTTGTCCTGCAGGATCTTCTCCGAGCGCAGCTTGTCGCGGCGATGGATCAGGTGCACTTCCTTGGCGATGTTGGACAGATACAGGGCTTCTTCCACGGCCGTGTTGCCACCGCCGATCACGCAGACCACCTGGTTGCGGTAGAAGAAACCGTCGCAGGTGGCACAGGCGGATACGCCCTTGCCGGCGAAAGCTTCTTCCGACGGCAGGCCGAGGTACTGGGCACTGGCGCCGGTGGCGATGATCAGGGCGTCGCAGGTGTAGGTGCCACTGTCACCCTTGAGGGTGAAGGGCTTTTGCTGCAGCTCAGCGGTGTGGATGTGGTCGTAGACGATCTCGGTGTCGAAGCGCTCGGCATGCTCTTGCATGCGCTGCATCAGCGCCGGGCCGGTCAGGCCGTGTACGTCACCTGGCCAGTTGTCGACTTCGGTGGTGGTGGTCAGCTGGCCGCCGGGCTGGATGCCGGTGATGATGACAGGCTTGAGGTTGGCGCGGGCGGCATAGACGGCAGCGGTGTAGCCGGCAGGGCCGGAGCCCAGAATGATCAGGCGTGAATGCTTGACTTCGCTCATAAAAAGACCTCATAAGCCTTTGTCACAAAAGAGAATGCATGCTCAAATTGAGCGGTGCGTAAGATGCTGGCCGGTATGCTACACCGAAGCAGGAAGGGCGGCAAAACGCGCCCATTGCCTGGCATGGCATCGGACCTGTAAATCCGTACAATGGTCCGACTTTACGTTTTCAACTGATTGTTGGTCGCGCTCCGGGCGCAGGAATAGCAGCGTTTTGAAGAATTCCACCTCTACAGCTCAGGTCCCCCTCTGGCGCCAGCAGTTGCACTACCGCCTCAAGGAAGGTGCGCTGATCGCGCTTGGCGCGCTCTGCCTCTATCTGTGGATGGCATTGCTGACCTACGACCAGAACGACCCGGGCTGGAGCCATACCAGCAATGTCGAGCAGGTGCAGAACGCCGCCGGTCGCGCGGGTGCCTGGTTCGCCGACATCCTGTTCATGGTGCTCGGCTATTTCGCCTACCTGTTCCCGCTGCTGCTGGCAGTAAAGACCTGGCAAGTGTTCCGCAATCGCCATCAACCCTGGCAGTGGAGCGGCTGGCTGTTTTCCTGGCGCCTGATCGGCCTGGTCTTCCTGGTCCTGGCCGGCGCTGCGCTGGCCGATATCCACTTCCAGGATGGTAGCGGCTTGCCTGCCTCGGCCGGTGGTGCGCTGGGTGAAAGCCTCAGTGTGCTGGCGGTCAATGCCCTGAATATCCAGGGCAGCACGCTGCTGTTCATCTCGCTGTTCCTGTTTGGTTTGACCGTATTTGCCGACCTGTCCTGGTTCAAGGTCATGGATGTCACCGGCAAGATCACCCTCGACCTGTTCGAGCTGATCAACAGCCTGATCAACCGCTGGTGGAGTGCCCGGGTCGAACGCAAGCAACTGGTCGCCAAGCTGCGTGAAGTCGACGACCGGGTCAGCGAAGTGGCTGCGCCGGTGGTGCCTGATCGCCGCGAACAGGCCAAGGTCAAGGAGCGCCTGATCGCCCGCGAGGAAGCGCTGAGCAAGCACATGAGCGAGCGCGAGAGCCGCCCGGCGCCCGTGATCGCACCGCCGCCCGCGCCGAAAGCGCCGGAGCCGAGCAAGCGTGTGCTGAAGGAAAAGCAGGTCTCGCTGTTCGAAGACAGCGCCGTGGCTGGCACCTTGCCGCCGATTTCGATTCTCGATGCCGCCGAGAAGAAGCAGAAGCAGTACTCGCCGGAGTCCCTGGAGGCCATGTCGCGCCTGCTGGAGATCAAGCTCAAGGAGTTCGGCGTCGAGGTCATCGTCGAATCCGTGCACCCGGGCCCGGTGATCACCCGTTTCGAGATTCAGCTGGCCGCCGGGGTCAAGGTCAGTCGTATTTCCGGCCTGGCCAAAGACCTGGCGCGTTCGATGGCGATCATCAGCGTGCGCGTGGTCGAGGTGATTCCGGGCAAGACCACTGTGGGCATCGAGATTCCCAACGAAGACCGGCAGATCGTGCGGTTCTCCGAGGTGCTGTCGTCCAGTGAGTACGACGACGCCAAGTCGCCGGTAACCCTGGCCCTGGGCCACGATATCGGCGGCAAGCCGGTGATCACCGACCTGGCCAAGATGCCGCACCTGCTGGTGGCCGGTACCACCGGCTCCGGTAAGTCGGTGGGGGTCAACGCGATGATCCTGTCGATCCTGTTCAAATCCACGCCGGAAGAGGCGCGGATGATCATGATCGACCCGAAGATGCTCGAACTGTCGATCTACGAAGGCATTCCGCACCTGCTGTGCCCGGTGGTGACCGACATGAAGGAGGCGGCCAACGCCCTGCGCTGGTCGGTCGCCGAGATGGAGCGCCGTTACAAGCTGATGGCCGCCATGGGCGTGCGCAACCTGGCCGGCTTCAACCGCAAGGTCAAGGATGCCGAGGAGGCTGGAACGCCGCTGACCGATCCGCTGTACCGCCGCGAGTCCATGGAAGATGAAGCGCCACTGCTGAAGAGCCTGCCGACCATCGTCGTGGTGGTCGATGAATTCGCCGACATGATGATGATCGTCGGCAAGAAGGTCGAAGAGCTGATCGCGCGTATCGCGCAGAAGGCGCGTGCCGCCGGTATCCACCTGATTCTCGCCACCCAGCGTCCGTCGGTCGACGTGATCACCGGTCTGATCAAGGCCAACATCCCGACGCGCATGGCCTTCCAGGTCTCCAGCAAGATCGACTCGCGCACCATCCTCGACCAGGGCGGCGCCGAACAGCTGCTCGGCCACGGTGACATGCTCTACCTGCCGCCGGGCACCGGTCTGCCGATTCGTGTGCATGGCGCCTTCGTTTCCGACGAAGAAGTGCACCGCGTGGTCGAAGCCTGGAAACAGCGCGGTTCGCCAGACTACATCGAAGACATCCTGGCTGGCGTCGAGGAGGCCGGTAGTGGCTTCGATGGCGGTAGCAGTGGCGAAGGCAGTGAGGGCAGCGAGGCTGACCCGCTGTACGACGAAGCCGTCAACTTTGTGCTGGAGAGCCGTCGCGCTTCCATTTCCGCCGTGCAGCGCAAGCTGAAGATCGGCTACAACCGTGCCGCCCGCATGATCGAAGCCATGGAGATGGCCGGCGTGGTTACGTCGATGAATACCAATGGCTCGCGCGAAGTGATCGCACCGGGCCCGATGCGGGACTAATTCCCAGTTTGTCTATGAAGAGGATTTCCATGCGACTGTTGCGCATGTTGTTGCTGTCCGCCCTGGCCTTTGTCGCCATCCCCGCCCAGGCGGACGACGAGGCGGCGGTCAAACGCCTGACCGAGCTGCTCAACCAGGCGCAGACCATCAGCGCCCGTTTTTCCCAGCTGACCCTCGACGGTACCGGCACCCAGCTGCAGGAAACTGCCGGCCAGCTGGCACTCAAGCGCCCGGGGCTGTTCCGCTGGCACACCGATGCACCGCAGGAGCAACTGCTGGTGTCCAACGGCGAGAAAGTCTGGCTGTACGACCCGGACCTGATGCAGGTGACTATCCAGAGCCTCGACCAGCGCTTGACCCACACCCCGGCGCTGCTGCTGTCCGGTGATGTGTCGAAGATCCGCGAGAACTTCGAGATCAGCTTCAAGGAAGCCGGCGAAGTGGTCGACTTCATGCTCAAGCCGAAGGCCCAGGACACCTTGTTCGACAACCTGCGCCTGTCGTTCCGCCGTGGCGTGATCAACGACATGCAGCTGATCGACAGCATCGGCCAGCGCACCAATATCCTGTTCCTCAGCGTGAAGATGAACGAGCAGCTCGACCCCGCGCTGTTCACCTTCGACGTGCCTGAGGGCGCCGACGTCATCCAGGAATAAGAGGCCGCTGCCGCCCGGTATGGACCTGTTTCGCTCCGCCCCCGTCGCCCAGCCCCTGGCCGCGCGTTTGCGCGCGACCAGCCTGGACGAGTACGTCGGTCAGGAGCATGTGCTGGGCCACGGCAAGCCGCTGCGCGAGGCGCTGGAGCAGGGTGCGCTGCACTCGATGATCTTCTGGGGCCCGCCTGGGGTCGGCAAGACCACCCTGGCCAGGCTGCTGGCGCAGGTCTCCGAAGCGCACTTCGAAACGATTTCCGCGGTGCTCTCCGGGGTCAAGGAAATCCGCCAGTCTGTGGAAGTGGCCAAGCAACAGGCCGCTCAGTACGGCCGCCGCACCATCCTCTTCGTCGACGAAGTGCACCGTTTCAACAAGAGTCAGCAGGACGCCTTTCTGCCCTATGTGGAAGACGGCACGCTGATCTTTATCGGTGCCACCACCGAGAACCCGTCCTTCGAACTGAACAACGCGCTGCTCTCGCGTGCCCGTGTCTATGTTCTGAAAAGCCTGGACGAGGCGGCCATGCGCAAGCTGGTACAGCGTGCGCTGAAGGAGGAAAAGGGTCTGGGCAAGCAGCGTCTGAGCCTGCCGGAAGAGAGCTTTCAAATCCTCCTGGCCGCCGCCGATGGCGACGGTCGGCGCCTGCTCAACCTGCTGGAGAATGCCGCGGACCTCGCCGAGGACGGCAGCGAGATCGCCGCCGAGCTGCTGCAGAACCTGCTCGGCGACAGCCGCCGGCGCTTCGACAAGGGTGGCGAGGCGTTCTACGACCAGATTTCCGCGCTGCACAAGTCGGTGCGCGGCTCTAATCCTGACGGTGCGTTGTACTGGTACGCGCGCATGCTCGACGGCGGCTGCGACCCGCTGTATCTGGCGCGGCGCGTGGTGCGCATGGCCAGCGAGGACATCGGCAACGCCGACCCGCGAGCCCTGACCCTGTGCCTCAACGCCTGGGACGTGCAGGAACGCCTGGGCAGCCCCGAGGGCGAGCTGGCCGTGGCCCAGGCCATCGTCTACCTGGCCTGCGCGCCGAAGAGCAATGCGGTGTACATGGGCTTCAAGGCGGCTATGCGCGATGCCGCCGAGCACGGCTCGCTGGAGGTGCCGCTGCACCTGCGTAATGCGCCGACCAAGCTGATGAAGGAACTCGGCTACGGCGAGGAATACCGCTACGCCCATGACGAGCCGGATGCCTACGCCGCCGGCGAGGACTATTTCCCCGAGCAGCTTGAGCCGCAACCGTATTACCAGCCGGTGCCGCGTGGCCTGGAACTGAAGATTCGCGACAAACTGGCCCATCTGGCGGCACTGGATGCCGCCAGCCCGCGCCAACGGAGAAAGCCATGATTGGTGTGGTTATCGCGGTCGCCCTGGGCGGCATGGCCGGCACCCTGCTGCGCTTCTTTACCAGCAACTGGGTCAGCGCGAACTGGCCGCAGCACTTCTATGGCGCTACCCTGGCGGTCAATATTGTCGGCTGCCTGCTGATCGGCTATCTGTACGGCCTGTTTCTGCTGCGCCCCGAGGTGCCGCTGGAGCTGCGCGCGGGGCTGATTGTCGGCTTCCTTGGCGGCCTGACCACTTTTTCATCCTTCTCCCTCGACACGCTGCGCCTGCTGGAAAGCGGCCAGGCACCGCTGGCCATCGGCTATGCGACTGCCAGCGTGTTGGGCGGTCTGCTCGCCACCTGGGCCGGCCTGACATTAACCAAGCTCTGATCTAGACGAGAACATCCCATGCTCGACTCCAAACTGGTTCGTACCCAACTGCAGGAGATTGCGGACCGCCTGGCTACCCGTGGCTTCCAGCTGGACGTGGCGCGTTTCGAGGCCCTCGAGGCCCAGCGCAAGACCGTGCAGACCCGCACCGAACAGCTGCAAGCCGAGCGCAATACCCGCTCCAAGTCCATCGGCCAGGCCAAGCAGCGTGGCGAGGACATCGCGCCGCTGCTGGCGGAAGTCGACAAGATGGGCAGCGACCTGGAAGAGGGTAAGCGCGAGCTGGAGTCGATCCAGGCTGAGCTGGACAACCTGCTGCTGAACATCCCCAACCTGCCGGATGAGTCGGTGCCGGTTGGCGAGGACGAAGAAGGCAACGTCGAGGTATCGCGTTGGGGGACGCCGCGCAGCTTCGACTTCCCGGTGCAGGATCATGTCGCCCTCGGCGAGCAGCATGGCTGGCTGGACTTCGAGACCGCCGCCAAGCTCTCTGGCGCCCGTTTCGCCCTGCTGCGCGGGCCGATCGCCCGGCTGCACCGCGCCCTGGCCCAGTTCATGATCAACCTGCATACCGCCGAGCATGGCTACGAGGAGGCCTACACGCCTTACCTGGTGCAGGCCTCTGCGCTGCAGGGCACCGGCCAGCTGCCGAAGTTCGAGGAGGATCTGTTCAAGATCCAGCGCGAAGATCAGGCCGACCTGTACCTGATCCCGACCGCCGAAGTGTCGCTGACCAACATCGTTGCCGGCGCGATCCTCGACGCTAAGCAGCTGCCGCTCAAGTTCGTCGCCCACACCCCGTGCTTCCGTAGCGAAGCCGGCGCCTCGGGCCGCGACACCCGCGGGATGATCCGCCAGCACCAGTTCGACAAGGTCGAGATGGTGCAGATCGTCGAGCCGTCCAAGTCCTTCGAAGCCCTGGAAAGCCTGACCGCCAACGCCGAGCGCGTGCTGCAGCTGCTCGAGCTGCCGTACCGCAAGCTGGCCCTGTGCACTGGCGACATGGGCTTTGGCGCGGTGAAGACCTATGACCTGGAAGTCTGGGTGCCGAGCCAGGACAAGTACCGCGAAATTTCCTCCTGCTCCAACTGCGGCGACTTCCAGGCCCGGCGCATGCAGGCGCGCTACCGCAACCCGGAAACCGGCAAGCCGGAGCTGCTGCACACCCTCAATGGCTCCGGCCTGGCGGTGGGCCGTACCCTGGTGGCGGTGCTGGAAAACTACCAGCAGGCCGATGGCAGCATCCGTGTGCCTGAGGTGTTGAAACCGTACATGGCTGGTATCGAAGTCATCGGCTAAGCCGGACTTCAGTTGCAGAATACGGGGTGGCTAAAGCCGCCCCGTTTTGTTTTTCCTGATCGAGAGCGTGCGCCATGGATTTTCTCCCCCTGTTCCACAAACTGCAGGATCGCCTGGTACTGGTTGTCGGCGGTGGCGAGGTGGCGCTGCGCAAGGCGCGGCTGCTGATCGAGTCGGGAGCGGTGTTGCGCGTGGTTGCTCCGGAGATTCGTGACGAGCTGCGCGAGTTGGCCGGCCCGAGCGCCCAGGTTTTGCAGCGTGGCTACCAGGCGGATGATCTGGATGGGGTGTGCCTGGTGATCGCCGCCACCGACAATGAGCCGCTGAATGCGCAGATTTCCGCCCAGGCCCAGGCGCGCGGCATTCCGGTCAATGTGGTGGATGCGCCGAAGCTGTGCAGCGTGATCTTCCCGGCCATCGTCGACCGCTCGCCGCTGATTGTCGCCATCACCAGTGGTGGTGATGCGCCAGTGCTGGCGCGGCTGATCCGCGCCAAGATCGAGACCTGGATTCCCGCCACCTATGGCCAGCTGGCCGGGCTGGCGAAGAAATTCCGTGCCCAGGTGCGTGGCCTGTTTCCCGATGTGCAGCAGCGCCGGGTGTTCTGGGAAGACGTGTTCCAGGGGCAGATCGCCGAAAGCGTGTTCGCCGGCAAGCTGGGTGAGGGCGAGCGTCAGCTTGAGGCGAAGATCGCCGGCATTGCGCCGCGCGCGCTGGGCGAGGTTTACCTGGTCGGTGCCGGTCCTGGCGATCCGGATTTGCTGACCTTCCGCGCCCTGCGCCTGATGCAGCAGGCCGATGTGGTGCTGTATGACCGTCTGGTGGCGCCGGCTATCGTCGACCTGTGTCGCCGCGATGCCGACCGCATTTATGTTGGCAAGCAGCGCTCAGAGCATGCCGTGCCGCAGGAGCAGATCAACCAGCGCCTGGTCGACCTGGCCAAGCAGGGTAAGCGGGTGTTGCGCCTCAAAGGTGGCGACCCGTTCATCTTCGGCCGCGGCGGCGAGGAAATCGAGGAGCTGGCGGCCCACGGCATTCCGTTCCAGGTGGTGCCGGGGATTACTGCGGCCTCGGGCTGTGCGGCCTACGCGGGGATTCCGCTGACCCATCGTGACCATGCGCAGTCGGTGCGTTTCGTCACTGGGCACCTCAAGGACGGCAGCAGCGACCTGCCCTGGAGCGAACTGAGTGCGCCGGGGCAGACCCTGGTGTTCTACATGGGCCTGGTCGGGCTGCCGGCTATCTGTGCGGAGCTGATCCGCCATGGTCGCGCGGCGGAGACTCCGGCGGCGCTGGTGCAACAGGGCACCACGCAAAATCAGCGAGTGTTTACCGGCACCCTAGCCAACCTGCCGCAACTGGTGGCCGAGCATGAGGTGCACGCGCCGACCCTGGTGATAGTTGGCGAGGTGGTGCAGCTACGCGAGAAGCTGGCCTGGTTCGAAGGCGCGCAGTCCCTGTAGGCGCGAGCTCTGCTCGCGAATTGCCACAGGGAAAATACTTTGCGAGCAGAGCTCGACCTAGCCGTGGCGTTTTTGCCAGAGGTGCTCGGCGCGGGCAAAGGCGGTGTCGCGTGACTCACCCAGGGCGCGTAAGCCCAGGGCGATGGTGCTGAGCACCGCCAGGCGGCCATAGGCGTCTTCCACTTCGCCATTCCAGAAGGCCAGCAGATGTGCCGGGTCAAGCTGTTCCGGTTTGACGTGGCGCTGGGCGGACAGCGCCGGCCATTCCTCATCCCAGTTCTCGCCGCCGGCGGTGCCGTACAAGTGGCACAGGCCATCCGGATTGACCTCAATCTCGCCACCTTCGCCCTTGATCACGATGGCCGTGTCGCCGAGCAACTGGCTGGCCTCGCGGTGTGTGGCCTGGTAACCGGGGTGGAAGATGCTCTGCATCACGCAACGCGCCCCGAGTGGATTGAGGATGCGCGCCAGCGAGTGGATCGGCGAGCGCAGGCCGAGGGTGTTGCGCAGGTCGATCATCCGTTGCAGCTGTGGCGCCCAGGCGCCCAGCGGGGTGAAGGCCAGGTTGTGGCGCTCCAGATTATCGGCAACTTCTGCCCACGACTGGCAGATCGGGATGGCGAGCTGTTCCAGCAGTTGCTCGCTGTACAGGCGTCCGGCGGTATGCGCGCCGCCGCCGTGCAGGTGGATGCGCACGCCGCTGGCGGCCAGGGTTTTGACCGCCAGGAGGAACCAGGGCAGGTGACGCTTCTTGCCGGCATAGCTGGGCCAGTCCAGGTCGACGGCGATCGGCGGCGTCATCAGGCGTTCACGCAGGGCCTCGGTGAAACCGGCCAGCTCCTCGGCGCTTTCCTCCTTGTGTCGCAACAGCATGAGAAAGGCACCCAGCTGGGTGTCCTCGACCTTGTCGTCGAGCAGCAGGCCCATGGCTTCACGGGCTTCCTCGCGGCTCATGTTGCGCGCGCCGCGCTTGCCCTTGCCGAGGATGCGCACGAACTGGGCGAAAGGATGTTCCGGGGGAGCTACGAGAATCATGGGCGCTACTTTCACAGGCAATTGGTCGGTTTCGGCAGGCCAGCCAGTTTGGCGGCGAGCTTGGCGGGCGTGCCCTTGAACAGGCGGTTGAGGTGCAGGCTGTTGCCTTTTTCCGGGCCGAGCTTGAGGGCCACGTATTTGATCAGCGGGCGGGTAGCCGGCGACAGCTGGAACTCGCTGTAGAAGGTGCGCAGCAGCTCGAGGATTTCCCAGTGTTCGGCACCCAGCTGCAGGTCTTCACTAGCAGCCAGGGCTTCGGCAGTGGCTGGCGACCAGTCGGCCAGCTCGGCTAGATAGCCATCCTTGTCCAGGGCGATGCTGCGGCCATCGACTATCAGGTTGCTCATAGCCAGCTGTTGACCTTGGCATAGCTGGCGCACAGCTCGACAAAGGCGGGGTAATCGACTGCTTGGGCGCGGTCTGACACTTGTAGATGGCGCGCTTGCAGGTCTTCGTCGAGGGCAAACAGGGCGATGCCCGCCGGCATCAACTGCAGGGCTTGCAGCTGAACGGTACCCGGTTGCAGGGCATATACGGCGTCGCCGCTCAGCAGCAGGCCGTCCTGCGGGCCGAGCAGGCGCAGGCAGCTGGCGAAACGGCCGTCGCTGAAGGGAGAATGGGAAAGCAGGTGCAGAGTGGCCATCAGAGCGTGATCACCTGGTCGTAACGGTCGATAAGCAGGGTCAGTTGGCTGTCGTCGAGCTGTTCCACCGGCAACGCCAGGGGCTGTTCGCTGAGGCCGCGTTCGCTGAGGCTGCGGCTACTGGCATACAGCGATTCGACGCCGAACAGCGGCAGGGCCTGCAGGTTGGCGGTCAGGTCTTTCTGTTGCAGAGCTGTGGGTTGCTGCTGCGCCAGGAGCTGGAATACGCCGTCATCGAGAAATAGCAGGCCCAGCGGCAGGTCGAAGGCGCCACCGGCCAGCGCAATATCCAGGGCCTCGCGGGCGCTGGGGCCGGCCCAGGGTGCCTGGCGACTGATGATCAACAGGGATTTGCTCATCAGTGGCCTCCGAAGCAGATCAGGCGGTCAGCCAGCTGGTTGGCTTCGTGCAGCTGACCCAAGCCGGACAGCTCCCAGGGTGCGCCGAGGTTGGCGGCCGGCTTCTGGTAGCGCTGTGCTTCTTCCTCGTTGAGCACGCCACGGCGCAGGGCGGCGGCAATGCACACCACGGCATCCAGCCGTTGTTGTTCGACGAAGGCGCGCCACTCGGCCGGCAGGTCCACTTCGTCCTGGGCGCTGACCGTATTGGCCGAGGCGCTGTGCACGCCGTCCTGATAGAAAAACAGGCGCACGATCTCATGGCCGCCCGCAATCACCGCCTCGGCAAAGCGCAGGGCGCGGCGTGAGGAGGGCAGGTGGGCCGGGGCGAACAGGGCAATGGCGAACTTCATGACAATCCCGCGATAACACTCTGCGGCCATGATAAAGGCAGAACGCTGCAGATGCTTGTCACAGGCATGAAAAAGCCCGCCGAAGCGGGCTTCTTTGCAGCAGGAACCACTCAGTCGTCGCTGCCCATGATGCCGAAGATCTGCAGCAGGCTGACGAACAGGTTGTAGATCGATACATACAGGCTGATGGTGGCCATGATGTAGTTGCGCTCACCGCCGTGGATGATCGCGCTGGTCTGGAAGAGGATGCACGCCGAGGAGAACAGCACGAAGCCGGCGCTGATCGCCAGTTGCAGGCCGCTGATCTGGAAGAAGAAGCTGGCCAGCGTGGCGCCCAGCAGGACGAAGAAGCCCGCGGTGATGAAACCGCCGAGGAAGCTCATGTCCTTGCGGGTGGTCAGCACATAGGCCGACAGACCGAAGAACACCAGAGCGGTCATGGCGAAGGCCGAGCTGATGACTTCACCGCCGCCACTCATGCCCAGGTAACGGTTGAGGATCGGGCCCAGGGTGTAACCCATGAAACCGGTCAGGGCGAAAGTCGACAGCAGGCCCCAGGCCGAGTTGCGTAGCTTCATGGTGAGAAAGAAAAGGCCGTAGAAGCCGATCAGCACCACGAAGATGTTGGGGTAGGGCAGGTTCATCTGCTGGGCGAAATACGCCACCAGGCCACTGAAGGCCAGGGTCAGTGCCAGCAGGCCATAGGTATTGCGCAGGACTTTGCTGACTTCCTGCTGGTCGACCTGCGCATGGCTGAGCGCGTAATCTTGTTCGTGCATGACAACACTCCTGTAAAGACAAATTGGGTCCGTGACCGCAGTCAAGCCGATCATAACAGACCACGATCGTCTGCCAATTACGAGAGTTTGACAGTGTGTTGCGTTCCGGTAAGATTGCCGCCCGCAGCAAGCGCCGGAAGCGTGGCAGAGCGGTTGAATGCAACGGTCTTGAAAACCGTCGAAGGGGAAACTCTTCCGTGAGTTCGAATCTCACCGCTTCCGCCAATTACTCAACAAAGCCCTGGCCTCCAGGGCTTTGTTGTTTCTGATCCTATGTTCCCTCACTGAACGTGGCGTAGTTGCCCATCAACCTAGTCGATAGGTCGGCCATCAATTACGCGCATGGGACATCTGGAACTTCGACACCCCCTCGAAGCGTGAGAGTTCATCGGCCATGTCGGTGATGCGGGCACTCTTGTGGCCGTCGATGGCGACGGCGACGAAGCGCCACTCCAGTTGCTGCTGCTCGTAGCTGATCACGAAAGAGCTGGCGGCTATTACATAGCCGCGGTCGCGGGCGATCTGTCGCAGCACTTCCGCTGAGGGTTTTTCGTAGCCGGCAACGAAGCGCAGGACTATGGCTATGGCCGGTTTTGATGGCAGGCGCGCCTCGACTTTGGCACCCCACATCATCAATGCCGCAGAGATCAGTGTGAGCAAGATCGCCGCGGCATAGAAACCGACACCGACTAGCACACCAATCGCCGAAGAGGACCAGATCGAGGCGGCAGTGGTCAGGCCGCTGATGCTCATGCCGTCCTTCATGATCAGGCCGGCGCCGAGAAAGCCGATGCCGGTGACTATGCCTTGAATGACGCGGGTCGGATCAGTCCCGCTGCCAGTGGCGAAATGCGCGCCGTACCAGTATTCCGGGTAGCCGCACAGCACCGTGAGCGCGGCGGATGCCATGCAGACCATGCCGTAGGTGCGCATGCCGGCGGCGCGACCGTGGTAGGAGCGCTCGTAGCCAACTATCAGGCCGAGCAGCAGGGCGCCCGCCAGATTGAAAATGATGACCAGATTGACGGCAATCTCAGGTTGCGCCCAGTAGCTGGCGAGCTGCTCCAGGAACGATGGACTCACGTCGAGACCTCGCGGCGGCAGAGTTATTGGCTGACAGATGGTTCACTCAGCGTAGCCGATCCGTTGGAGGGCTCCGTGGGTGCGGGCGCGTGCGGTCTGGTTGGTTCGGCTGCGGACATAGGCTGGGGGCGGATGGGGTGTTTTCTTTCGATGCTGCACTGGAACAGCAAGCCTGCAGTCCAGTAGACTTTGGTGGATTATTACGGTGGAAACACCGTCTCTGCCACGTTCGGCGTTAGCAATTAAGTGATGCCTGGAACGGTTTTTTGGCGTTTGCTTTCTGACGAATTTGCGCCAAGCTAGGTTCGTGAAAATCTTCACAGATTTGACTGCATGCCCAAAAGACCGCAACAGCGGCGTGTTTAATGCAGCGAGGTGTCGCTTGATTAAGGTGCTAGTGGTCGACGACCACGATCTGGTTCGAACAGGCATTACCCGCATGCTGGCCGATATCGATGGCCTGCAGGTGATAGGGCAGGCGGACTCCGGTGAGGAGTCGCTGAAGAAAGCCCGCGAGCTCAAGCCGGATGTCGTCCTGATGGACGTCAAGATGCCCGGCATTGGCGGTCTCGAGGCCACCCGTAAACTGCTGCGCAGTTATCCCGACCTGAAAGTCATCGCCGTCACTGCCTGCGAGGACGACCTGTTTCCGACCCGCTTGCTGCAGGCCGGTGCCGCCGGTTACCTGACCAAGGGCGCGGCGCTGGAGGAGATGGTCCAGGCTATCCGCATGGCGTTTGCCGGCCAGCGCTACATCAGCTCGCAGATTGCCCAGCAGCTGGCGCTGAAGTCGTTCCAGCCGAACAACAGCGGTTCGCCGTTCGATTCGCTGTCCGAGCGGGAAATCCAGATCGCCTTGATGATCGCCAACTGCCACAAGGTGCAAACCATCTCCGACAAGCTGTGCCTGTCGCCGAAGACGGTGAACACCTACCGCTATCGCATCTACGAGAAACTCTCCATCACCAGTGACGTGGAACTGGCTCTGCTGGCCGTGCGTCATGGCATGGTCGATGCCATCAGCTGAGATGTCCGCGCCGTTCGATTCGAGTGCCTTCCTCGCTACCTGTAGTGGCCGCCCCGGCGTGTACCGGATGTTCGATGGCGAGGCCAAACTGCTCTATGTGGGCAAAGCCTCCAACCTGAAGAAGCGCCTGGCCAGCTATTTTCGCAAGACCGGCCTGGCGCCGAAGACCGCCGCCCTGGTGGGGCGCATCGCGCAAGTCGAAACCACCATCACGGCCAACGAGACCGAAGCGCTGCTGCTCGAGCAGACGCTGATCAAGCAGTGGCGGCCGCCGTACAACATCCTGCTGCGTGACGACAAATCCTATCCCTACGTGTTGCTCTCCGATGGCGAGTTCCCGCGGCTGGGCATTCATCGGGGAGCGAAGAAGGAGAAGGGCCGCTATTTCGGCCCTTACCCGAGCGCCGGGGCTATCCGCGAAAGCCTCAATCTGCTGCAGAAGACCTTTCTGGTTCGCCAGTGCGAGGACAGCTACTTCAAGAACCGCACGCGGCCTTGCCTGCAATACCAGATCAAGCGCTGCAAGGGGCCTTGCGTCGGCCTGGTCGAGCCGGAGGAATATGCCGAGGACGTGCGCCGCTCGGTGATGTTTCTCGATGGTCGTAGCAGTGCGCTGACCGACGAGCTGTCCGCAGCGATGGAAAAGGCAGCGATGAACCTGGAGTTCGAACGGGCCGCCGAGTTGCGCGACCAGATCGGTCTGCTGCGCCGGGTGCAGGACCAGCAGAGCATGGAAGGCGGTACTGGTGATGTCGACGTGGTCGCGGCCATGGTCAATCCCGGAGGCGCCTGCGTACACCTGATCAGCGTGCGCGGTGGGCGGGTGCTGGGCAGCAAGAATTTCTTCCCGCAGGTGGGCATCGAGGAGGAGGGTGGTGCCGTTTTGGCCGCTTTCCTTGCGCAGTATTACCTGAGCAATCACGAACGCGACCTGCCCAGCGAGTTGATCGTCAACGTCGTGCATGAAGACCTGCCCACGCTGGCGGCGGCGCTGGCCGAACTGCGTGGGCGAGAACTGGCGATCAGTCATCGGGTGCGTGGCACGCGGGCGCGCTGGCAGCAACTGGCGGTAACCAATGCCGAGCAGGCCCTGGGTGCGCGCCTGGCCAATCGGCAGCATGTGGCGGCGCGCTTCGAGGCGTTGGCCGAGGCGCTGGAGCTTGATGAGCCGCTGCAACGCCTGGAGTGCTACGACATCAGTCACTCCAGTGGTGAGGCGACCGTGGCCTCCTGCGTGGTGTTCGGCCCGGAGGGGCCGCTCAAGTCCGATTACCGGCGCTTCAATATCGAGGGCGTGACGGCCGGTGACGACTACGCCGCGATGCACCAGGCCCTGACCCGGCGCTTCAGCCGACTGAAAGACGGCGAGGGCAAGCTGCCGGATATCCTGCTGGTCGACGGTGGCAAGGGGCAGATGGCCATGGCCCGCGACGTGCTGCAGGAACTGGCCGTGCCTGATCTGATCCTGCTCGGCGTGGCCAAGGGTGTGACGCGCAAGCCGGGCCTGGAAACCCTGTACCTGAACGATGCCGAGCATGAGTTCACCTTGCCCGCCGATTCGCCGGCACTGCACCTGATCCAGCAAATCCGCGATGAGGCACACCGTTTCGCCATCACCGGCCACCGCGCGCGCCGTGGTAAAGCGCGGCGCACCTCCAGTCTGGAAGACGTGGCGGGTGTCGGGCCCAAGCGCCGGCGCGAGCTGCTCAAGCATTTTGGCGGCTTGCAGGAATTGACCCGTGCCAGCATCGAGGAAATTGCCAAGGCGCCAGGGATTAGCAAAAAGCTCGCCGAGTCGATTTATGCGGCCCTGCACAGCGAGTAGAATGCCCGTTCACTTTGCTGGCCAGTAGTCCTGATGAACATTCCGAATTTGCTCACCGTTCTGCGCGTTGCCCTGATTCCCGTCATCGTCCTGTTCTTCTATCTGCCGTTTTCCTGGAGCTATCTGGCAACCAGTGCGATTTTTTCCCTGGCGGCCATCACCGACTGGTTTGATGGCTACCTGGCGCGGCGTTGGGAGCAGAGCACGCCGCTGGGCGCGTTCCTCGATCCGGTAGCAGACAAGCTGATGGTGGCTGTGGCGCTGGTGTTGCTGGTGGAAGAGCACGCCAACTTGTGGCTGACCCTGCCGGCGGCCATCATCATCGGGCGCGAGATCGTCGTTTCGGCGCTGCGCGAGTGGATGGCCGAACTGGGGGCGCGGGCGCATGTCGCCGTATCCCAGTTGGGCAAGTGGAAAACTGCCGCGCAGATGGTGGCGCTGGTGATTCTGTTGGCCAATCCGCCACTGCTGACACTCTGGGTGGGCATCGGCTACGCGCTGCTGATCATCGCTGCCGGCCTGACCCTGTGGTCGATGGTGCAGTACCTGCTGGCGGCCTGGCCGCATCTCAGCAGCAGCTCGGAAAAGAAATAAACTTTTTTGAATCAAGGGGTTGACGGCTCGTTCTGAAAGTATAGAATGGCGCCCGTCACCAAGACGCGGGAATAGCTCAGTTGGTAGAGCACGACCTTGCCAAGGTCGGGGTCGCGAGTTCGAGTCTCGTTTCCCGCTCCAGTTTGTTGACGTTGACGCCGCTTTTTGCGGCGTCTTCGTTTGAGGCCGATTAGCAGAGTGGTTATGCAGCGGATTGCAAATCCGCGTACATCGGTTCGATTCCGGTATCGGCCTCCAGTATCAAAGCCCCGTAGATTAACGTCTACGGGGCTTTTTTCATTGCTGGCCGAAAGCACCGGCTCGGCAAATCCCCAGATCGTTTCCGCAGTTATTGCTCGCTTGAGACCCTTGCCTGCAAGGGGAGGCCCCTGTGCGGATCTTCGATACCTGCTTTCCATGCTGGCCAGCGCCGGCGTGATGTGCGTACTGTGTCGTGGCGAGTTCTATTCCGTGTACTGCAACGAGATGCCCTACACCTAGACCCCGTTACTGGCGTCAGCCAAGGAGAAGCCCAATGACCCTGCCTTTCTGGTGTGTTTTTATCAGTGCTGTGTTGATTTTCCTGTCGAAGATTCCCGTGGCCAAGGCGATGAATGCCGATGGCGGTTACGACAACCACCACCCGCGGGCCCAGCAGGCGCGCCTGACGGGCTTTGGGGCGCGCGCGCTGGCGGCGCATCAGAACAGCTTCGAAGCTTTCCCGCTGTTCGCCGTGGGGGTGCTGATGGCCCATGTGACCCAGACGCACGGGCAACTGGTGAATATCCTGGCGGTCACGTTCGTCATCGCCCGGGTGCTCTATTTGGTGCTGTATTGGGCCGACCTGCACTGGCAGCGCAGTCTGGTATGGGTGGTGGGGCTGTTGTGCAGCCTGCTGCTGATGATCAGTCCAGCGTTGGGCTGAAACGAAAAAGCCCGCGTGAGCGGGCTTTTTGTTGGGTGCTGGTTATTTATTGGCCGTCGATGGCGTCCTTGGCTTCGTCGCCGGCATCCTGGATGGCGTCGGCGGCATCGTCAGCCGCATCCTGGATTTTCTCGCCAGTAGTGGGCTCGGTGCCCAACACCTGATCGGTTTTCTGCTCGATGGCCTCACCGGTGTCCTTGGCAGCATCACCCAGTGACTCCATGGCTTCGGAGGCGGACTCCTTAGCGGACTCCATTTTGTCTTCCGGAGTTTTTTCGCAGGCTGCCAAGCCGAGCATGGCGGCGAGAAGCAGGGCGTAGGTAAAGGGCTTAGACATGGGCGCACTCCTTTCTGTGGCTTTCCTGACGAGGACTATCCTCGTAACTCGAGATAAGAGGCGGCGGAGTGGCCAAAGTTCCGCCGGATATGGTCAAGCCTGTAATTCATTGCAGTGGAGTGGCTGTGTGCCCGTATCGGCGAGCGGGTATGATGCGCGCCTTTTGCACCATCGCCTGGGAAAGCAGTCATGAGCGATAACCCTGTTCTAGAGCGCGCCGAGCGCTTTTTATCGGCCTTGCGCCATTGCCAGGTATTGGGTATTGCCGTTCACGAGGCGGTGCCATCTGGCCTGACCCTGCGTCTGCCCTATAGCACACAGATCATTGGCAACCCGGAGAGTGGAGTGATCCACGGCGGCGCCATCACCACCCTGATGGACACCACGTGCGGCATTTCCACGGTCTGTGTGCTGCCGGAATTCGAGATCTGCCCGACCCTCGACCTGCGTATCGACTATATGCGCCCAGCTCAGCCGCACAAGGATGTCTACGGTTTCGCCGAATGCTACCGGGTCACCGAGAACATCATCTTCACCCGTGGTTATGCCTATCAGGACAACCCCGACGAGCCGATTGCCCACGTGGTGGGCGCCTTCATGCGCATGGGCAAAGGCGCGCAGGGCGACGGTGCGCTCAAACGCAATATCCAGGGAGGTGCCTGATGGCCGCATTGAACCTCAATACCCTGGTGCGCCAGGCCCACGAGCAGAATGACTACGACAGCCTGATCAGCCTGATTCCCTATGCCAAGCTGATCGGCATCGAGTGCCTGCGTCTGGGGGACGATGTGGTGTTTCGTCTGCCGGCGAACAAAGACAATATCGGCAACCCGATACTGCCTGCGCTGCATGGCGGGGTGATCGCCGGCTTCATGGAGCACGCAGCCATGCTGCATCTGCTGATGTTCATGGGTATCCCACATTTGCCGAAAATCATCGACTTCTCGATAGATTACCTGCGCGCCGGCCATTATCGTGACACCTACGCCCAGTGCCAGGTCTGGCGCCAGGGACGCCGCGTCGCCAACGTCGCCATCACGGCCTGGCAAACCAATCAAACCGAACCCATTGCCACCGCGCGTGCGCACTTCAAGGTCGACGAGCCCTGAGCAGCGCCCAGCGTAGCGGCGACCCAGAAAAATAAGGAATCCTGGATGGATGCGTTGCTGATCCTTGGCGGCCTGCTGCTGATGCTGAGCGGGCTGGTCTGGCTGGTCATGCGGGCTTTCGCCACCAGTCTGCTGTGGGGCTGGGGCAGCCTGCTGCCACCGCTCACGCTGATCTATGTGCTGCGCCACTGGCGCCGCGCGCGCAGTGCAGTCGGCCTGCTGGCGCTGGGTTTTATCCCGCTGATCGTGGGGTTGGTGCTGATGGCCAACAAGGATGCCGAACGCCTGCAGGCGATCCTCAGCCTGGACTGGCTGAAACCTGCCGCGCAGGCCCCGGCGGAACTGGATATTCAGTTACGGGGTGAATTGAACAACCAGCCGTTTATGCCGCAGCATGCCGAACTGATCGATGGCGTCCTCAGCTTGCGCGAGGGCCAGGATTTCTTTGCCCGTCGCGAGGTGAAGATTCGCCTGCCGCGCGCTACAACGGCGCCTATCCGCCTGGATGTGCTGCCGGAAGACCAGGGGGAGCTGCCCGAGGTTGAAGTCAGCTGGCTGCTGCCCGAGCAGGATCTGCCGGAGGCGCGCCGCCTGAGCAAGGGCTACACCCTGCACCTGGATTTGCAGGCGCTGCCGCCGAACAAGCTGAATGGCGATTTCCATCTGGTGTTGCCACCGCAATACGGCACTACCCTGAGTGGTCGTCTGGAGTTGTTCACCGATCGTCTGCGTTACCGTGACGGGCACCTGGATACCGCGTTCGACTCTCAGGAAACCCTGGCCCATGTGGTCGAGGATTACCTGCAGCGGCGCTTCAACAGCCGTGTGGTGCAGCTGCAGGAACTGCCAGCGGTGAGTTTTCCGGCCAGCAGTGTGCCGCTGGCGGTGGTGGCGAAGGTCAATGGCCAGGAACAGCGCCTTGATCTGGTACTGGAGAAGGGCGCGCGTGGCTGGCAGGTCAAGGATGACCGTTACCCCGCGCTGAGCTTGCCGAACGCTGTCGCCGCCAAACCGGTGGTTAGCGAGGACGTGGCCGTCAACGAGCCTGCGCAGACCAAGCCGGATCGCCGCCAGCGTTTCTCGCTGCTGCGTCTGTTGAGTAGCCCGCAGCAGTACCAGAACCTCAGCATGCGGGTGGTCAAGCTCAATGGCGGCACGGCCGAAGGCCGCTTCGCCGGCCTGGACACCGACGGCAGCATCCGCCTGAGCCAGCAGCATGGCGGCGCCGGACAGGCCACCTTTACCCTGCATCCGGATGAAATCAGCCGGGTCGAGCTGCTCGAACCCTGACCTGGTTTTGCCCCAAGCCCTTGAAATTCATTCTGAAGTCCCCATCTGCATGACATCCGCCGCGTTTGCGGCCTGTCCTGCATGTGGAGTTAGACGACCATGAGTGTGGAAACTCAAAAAGAAACCCTGGGCTTCCAGACCGAGGTGAAGCAACTGCTGCACCTGATGATCCATTCGCTGTATTCGAACAAGGAAATCTTCCTCCGTGAGCTGATTTCCAACGCCTCGGATGCTGCCGACAAGCTGCGCTTCGAAGCACTGGCCAAGCCAGAGCTGCTCGAAGGCGGCGCCGAGTTGAAGATCCGCCTGACCTTCGACAAGGACGCCAAGACCGTCACCCTCGAAGACAATGGCATCGGCCTGAGCCGCGAGGAGGCCATCGCCCACCTCGGCACCATCGCCAAGTCCGGCACTGCCGACTTCATGAAAAATCTCACCGGCGACCAGAAGAAGGATTCGCACCTGATCGGTCAGTTCGGTGTGGGCTTCTACAGCGCCTTCATCATCGCCGACAAGGTTGACGTGTTCAGCCGCCGCGCCGGCCTGGCCGCCAGCGAAGGCGTGCACTGGTCGAGCAAGGGCGAGGGTGACTTCGAAGTTGCCACCGTCGAGAAAGCCGAGCGCGGCACCCGCATCGTCCTGCACCTGAAGGCCGGCGAAGAAGAGTTCGCCGACGGCTGGCGCCTGCGCAACATCGTCAAGAAGTACTCTGACCATATTGCCCTGCCCATCGAGCTGCCGAAGGAGCAGCAGGGTGAAGAAGCTCCTGCCGAGGTTGAGTGGGAAACCGTCAACCGCGCCAGCGCGCTGTGGACCCGTGGCCGCACCGAGGTCAAGGACGAGGAATACCAGGAGTTCTACAAACACGTCGCCCACGACTACGAGAACCCGCTGAGCTGGAGCCACAACAAGGTCGAAGGCAAGCTGGAATACACATCCTTGCTCTACGTGCCGGGCCGTGCGCCGTTCGACCTGTACCAGCGCGAAGCCCCGCGCGGCCTCAAGCTGTATGTGCAGCGCGTGTTCATCATGGACCAGGCCGACGAGTTCCTGCCGTTGTACCTGCGCTTCATCAAGGGCGTGGTCGATTCCAACGACCTGTCGCTCAACGTGTCCCGCGAGATCCTGCAGAAAGACCCGGTCATCGACTCGATGAAGACGGCGCTGACCAAGCGCGTGCTGGACATGCTGGAGAAGCTGGCGAAGAACGAACCCGAGCAGTACCAGACCTTCTGGAAGAACTTCGGCCAGGTGCTCAAGGAAGGCCCGGCGGAAGACTTCGCCAACAAGGAAAAGATCGCCAGCCTGCTGCGTTTTGCCTCCACCGGCGACGACTCCGGCGAGCAGTCCGTGGCCCTGGCCGACTACCTGGCCCGCGCCAAGGAAGGCCAGGACAAGATCTACTTCCTCACCGGCGAAACCTACGCCCAGGTGAAGAACAGTCCGCACCTGGAAGTCTTCCGCAAGAAAGGCATCGAAGTGCTGCTGCTCACCGACCGCATCGACGAGTGGCTGATGAGCTACCTGAGCGAGTTCGATGGCAAGAGTTTCGTCGACGTGGCGCGTGGTGATCTCGATCTCGGCAAGCTGGACTCGGAAGAGGACAAGAAGGCCCAGGAAGAAATCGCCAAGACCAAGGAAGGCCTGGTCGAGCGCCTCAAGGGCGCCCTCGGCGAGCAGGTTGCCCAGGTGCGCGTGTCCCATCGCCTGACCGACTCGCCGGCGATCCTCGCCATTGGCGAGCAGGACCTCGGCCTGCAGATGCGCCAGATCCTCGAAGCCAGCGGGCAGAAAGTGCCGGAATCCAAGCCGATCTTCGAGATCAACCCGGCCCACCCGCTGATCGAGAAGCTGGACGCCGAGCCGGACGAAGAGCGCTTCGCCGACCTCTCGCACATCCTCTTCGACCAGGCCGCCCTGGCCGCCGGCGACAGCCTGAAAGATCCGGCTGCCTACGTGCAGCGCCTGAACAAGCTGCTGGTGGAACTCTCCGCCTGACGCTGGTCGTGCGGTAACAACGAGGCCCGCAGCAGCGGGCCTTGTCGTTTCTGGCGTACAAGGCTGACCGATCAGCCAGTTTTGCTGCTCCGATCAGCGGATTCCACTGGTATTCATCGATGCTGGCTATTTACTATCGGCTGCCGTGGACGCCCCAGCTTGGTGTATCCGTGATGTTTTCTTGATGGATCAGCCATGTCTTATCTGACCAGCCTGTTTCTCGATGCCAGCGATCCCGGCCTGTTTCTCTACGGCAGCTACAACCCCGGGTTGGTGGCGCTGTCGCTGCTGATCGCCATGTTCGCCTCGGGCATGGCCCTGCAAGTGGCGGGTATGGCGCGTCTCAGTGATAACCGCCTGTACCGCCAGGTGGCGTTGATTTCCGGCTCGCTGGCCCTGGGCGGCGGTGTCTGGTCGATGCACTTCATCGGCATGCTGGCTTTCCAGTTGTGCGCGCGGGTCGACTACGCCCCGGGCCTGACGCTGCTGTCGCTGTTGCCCAGCCTGTTTGCCTCCTGGATCGCCTTGCAATTACTGGCACGGCGCAGCATCAGCAACACACAACTGATCACCAGCGGTGTGTTGGTAGGGGCCGGTATTGGCGCCATGCACTACAGCGGCATGGCGGCCATGCAGATGGCGCCGCTCTTGCGCTATGACCCGTACTGGTTCGCGCTATCCATTCTGGTCGCGGTGGTGCTGGCGATTCTCGCCCTGTGGGTACGCTTCGGCCTGCGTGGGCGGATTTCCGGAGTGCGGGCGATCCTCGCCAGCGGTGTGGTCATGGGCCTGGCCATCGCCGGCATGCACTACACCGGCATGGCCGCGGCACGCTTTATCGGCAGCGCCGAGCCGCTGGACCAGCAGAGCAATGCGGACAGCGTATTTATCGCCCTCGCCGTGGCCCTGATTACCGTGACGTTGACGGTGTTCGTCGCGGCCGCCAACGGCCTGCTGCGCTACCGCCAGTTGTTCCGGCAGATGCAGGGCAGCGAGTCGCGGCTGCGCGCGATCCTGGAAACCGCAGTGGATGGCATCGTCATCATCGATGAGCACGGCCTTATTGAGGGCCTCAACACGGCTGCCGAGCGCCTGTATGGCTGGCGCAAAGAGGAGCTAGTGGGGCGGCATATCAATACGGTGATTCCCGCGAGCTATCACCAGGGCGCCCTGGACTACCTGCCCAGGATGATGCGCGAGGGCCAGAGCGACATCGTCGGGGGCAGTCGCGAGGTGGAAGCGCAGCTCAAGGACGGTAGCCTGCTGCCGATTCGCCTGGCCATCGGCCTGGCCAATCTGCCGGGCAAGACCCTCTACGTCGGCTTCATCAGTGACATCAGCGAGCGCAAGGCCATGGAGCAGGCCCTGCGCGAGAGCGAGCAGCAGTACCGCTCGCTGATTGGCAATATCCCCGGGGTGTCGTTCCGCTGCTTGTTGGACGCCAACTGGAGCATGCTCTTCATCAGCGATGCGGTAGAGAAGCTGACGGGCTGGACGGCGGCCGACTTCATGAGTCAGCGCCAGTCGATTAGCGCGTTGTTCCACCCCGAAGACGTCCAGCAGGTGGCGGATAACGTGCACGCAGCGATCGCCCAGAGCCGTAACTACACCGTCGAATACCGCCTCTACGACCGCCAGGGCGAGGAGCACTGGATCTGGGAAAGCGGCAGCGCGGTGCGCGACGAGCGCGGCGAACCGAAATGGATCGATGGTGTGCTGCTCGACATCACCGAAAGCAAACTGCGTAACGCCGAATTCGAGAGCACGGTGAATGCCATCCGTCGCGCACTGGCAGTGGTCGAGTTCGATCTGCAGGGTCAGATCCTTGATGCCAACCAGAACTTCCTCGATCTGATGGGTTATCAACTGGAGGAGATCCAGGGCCAGCACCACCGCATGCTCTGCGCGCAGGCGTATGTCGAAAGCCCGCAGTACTCGGCGTTCTGGGCGCGTCTGGGCCGTGGTGAGCTGGATGCCGGCGAGTACCTGCGCCTGGGCAAGGGCGGGCGCGAGGTATGGATCCAGGCCTCCTACAACCCGATCTTCGATGCCGACGGCAAACCGTTCAAGGTGATCAAGTTCGCCACCGACCTCAGCCAGCGCCGTGAGATGGAAGAGGCGCTGCGCGAGGCCAAGGACGTCGCCGAGCAGGCGGCTGCCGCCAAGACCACCTTCCTGGCCAACATGAGCCATGAGATCCGCACGCCGATGAACGCCATCATCGGCTTTACCGAGCTGCTGCTCGGTGGCTCGCTGGACAGCCTGCAGCGCCGCCACCTGAGCACCGTGCGCCAGGCCGCGCGCTCGCTGCTGGGGCTGCTCAACGACATCCTCGATACCGCCAAGCTGGAGCGTGGCGCGGTGGAGCTGGAGTGCGTGGATTTCTCCCTGCGTGAGCTGTGCCAGCAGATCTGCGACTCCCTGCGCCTGAGCGCCGAGGCCAAGGGCCTGACCCTGGAACTGGATTACCCGGCCGAGCTAGGTGAGTACTTCAAGGGTGATCCGCTGCGCATCCAGCAAGTGCTGACCAACCTGGTGGGCAACGCGGTGAAGTTCACCGAGCGCGGTTGGGTGCGCCTGGAGCTGCGCGCGGGACAGGCTGACGGGCTGCATTTCGCCGTGCGCGACAGCGGCATCGGCATTGCCGCAGACCGATTGCAGCGCATCTTCGATCCGTTCGCCCAGGCCGATGCAACCATGAGCCGGCGTTTCGGCGGTACCGGTCTCGGCACCACCATCGCCCGCCAGCTGACCGAGCTGATGGGCGGGCGCATCGAGGTCGAAAGCCAGCTGGGCGAGGGCAGTAACTTCCATGTCTGGCTGCGCCTGCCCGTGGGCGTCGCCACTTCCCACGAGCCAGCTGCAAGCGGCCTCGGCCTGACACCGCTGCGCATCCTTGCTGCCGACGACGTGCCGCAGAACATTGAGCTGCTCAGTCTGACGCTCGGGCGTCTGGGGCATCAGGTGGTCACCGCTTATGACGGTGAGGAGGCGCTGGCCGCGTTCCTCGCCGGCCGCTTCGATCTGCTGCTGATGGATGTGCAGATGCCGCGCGTGGATGGCCTGGAAGCCACCCGGCGGATTCGCCGGCACGAACAGGTCAATGGTCTGCAGCCGACGCCCATCATCGCCCTGACCGCCAGTGTGCTGGAGCAGGATCGGCGTGCCGCACGCGAGGCCGGCATGGACGGTTTTGCCTCCAAGCCGCTGGAGATGGACAAGCTGCTGGCCGAGATCGCCGCCGTCACCGGCTTGGCGGCGGCAGTCCCGTTGCGGCCGCTGACGCTACCGGAAGACCTGCCGGAAACCAGCATCGACTGGCCGCGCGGCGTGCAGCTGTGGGGCAGTGACACGGCGCTGCTGGCGGCCATACGGCGTTTCCTCGCTGAGCATGCCAACGTGGCCACGCAGATCGCCGACTTGCTGCAGCGCGGCGAGCAAGTGGCGGCCACCGAGCTGACCCATCGCGTGCGCGGCGCCGCGGCCAACCTGGCGCTGCTGCGGTTGAGCCGCCTGGCCGGACAACTGGAGCATGCGCTCAAGGGCGCCGTGCCGGCTTCTACTGAGGAGCTACTGACCAAGCTGAAGCAGGCCCTGGCCAGCCTGCCGGCCGCGCTGCCGGAGTTGGCTGCGGCGCTGGACAAGCCTGTCGCCAGCGCAGTAGAACTGGCGCAGCTGCGTCCGCTGATCGAACAGGCCCTGGCCGCCCTGCAGCATGGTGAACTGGCCGAGCAGGCTCTGCAGCCGTTGCTTGCCGCACTGCCGGCTGAGCGGGCGCAGGCCCTCGACGCGGCGATCAACGATTTCGATTTTGAGCGTGCTGCTGTTCTGCTTGCCGAGTTGCTCGGCTGGCTCGAGCAGCAGCCCGGAGGTACGCAAGCATGAACGAAGCCGTCGATAGCCGTCCCAAGCTGTTGCTGGTCGACGATGAGCCGACCAACCTGCAGGTGCTGCGGCAGATCCTGCAGGATGACTACCGTCTGTTCTTCGCCAAGGACGGCGACAAGGCCTTGGAACTGGCGGCGCGCGAGCGCCCCGATCTGCTCCTGCTGGATGTGATGATGCCCGGCATGACCGGCTACGAGGTGTGCAGCCGGCTTAAGCAGAGCGAGGCTACGGCAACCATTCCGGTGATCTTCGTCACCGCCCTGGCCGATGTCGACGATGAAGCGCGGGGCTTCGAGGTCGGCGCGGTGGACTACATCACCAAGCCGGTCAGCCCGCCTATCGTACGGGCACGGGTGCGTACCCACCTGTCGCTGGTGCGGGTCGACGAGCTCAAACAGACCCGCCTGCAGATCGTCCAGCGCCTCGGTCTGGCCGCCGAATACAAGGACAACGAGACCGGCCTGCACGTGATCCGCATGAGCCATTACTCACGCGTGCTGGCCCTGGCCGCCGGTTTCAGCGAACTGGCCGCCGATGACCTGCTCAACGCCGCACCGATGCATGACGTGGGCAAGATCGGCATTCCCGATGCCATCCTGCAGAAGAACGGCAAGCTCGACGCCGAAGAGTGGCAGGTGATGCGCCAGCACGCGCAGATCGGTGCCGACATCATCGGCGAACATCCGTCAGGCCTGTTGCAGATGGCCCGCAGCATCGCCCTGACGCACCATGAAAAATGGGATGGCAGCGGCTACCCCAATGGCCTCAAGGGTGAGCAGATTCCCGTCACCGGGCGCATCGTCGCCATCGCCGACGTGTTCGATGCGCTGACCAGCGTGCGCCCGTACAAGGCGGCCTGGTCGGTGGAAGAGACGCTGGAGCTGCTGCGCCGCGAAAGCGGCAAGCACTTCGATCCGCAGCTGGTGGAGCTGTTTTTTGGCTGCCTGCCGGAGATCCTGGCGATCAAGGAGCGCTGGGCGGAGCAGGGGTGAACAAGGTGTAATAGTTGCCTTGTGATTTGCCCTGCACTGGAACCCTTATGACGCTGCAAACCTGGGAACTGCTGTCCTATATCGTCACCGTGGTGGCCTTGCCTTTTGCTCTTGGGGTCTTCCTCTTCGAGCAGCGCAAGGAGCGCGAGAACGAGGAGGAAGCCATCTGGCAGCAGATTTCCGATGCTTACATCGACTTTCTCGAAGTGGTCCTGGCCAACCCCGACCTGCGTCTGCGCAGCCAGGCTGCTACGCCGGATCTCAGTGATGAGCAGCGCGAGCGCATGTGGGTGATCTTCGACATGCTGATCTCGTTGTTCGAACGTGCCTATCTACTGGTCTACGCAGACGATATGGACGCCAAGAAGCGTCGGCGCTGGCACTCCTGGGAGGACTACATGCGCGAGTGGAGTCGACGTGAGGATTTCCGTGCGCGTCTGCCAGAGTTGCTGCGCGGTGAGGACGCCGACTTTGCCCGTTACATTCGCGGTCTTGCCGCAGAGGAACAGCAGCAGGCCTGACGCTGCCCGCTGCTAGGGTCTGTTCCCGTTTCGTTCACGGCCGCGCCGGAGCCTGTTTTTGCGCGGGGCTAGGCGCGAGACGCGAGGTTTGGTCGTCCAAATGAGCCGTCGAGTAACGACGTCCCGCGCAAAAACGGGCCCGTCCCTGCGGGTTGCGCGCAAAATCGCGCCATGCGTCGTTGCGGGACTTGCCAAGGGAATGACCATTGCCTGCGTCCCGCGCCTAGCCTGGCGCGATTTTGCGCAGCAACGCGGTTCGCGAACGAAACGGGAACAGACCCTAGGCCAGGCTGGCAGGCGCCAGCAGCAGTTCGGCACGTGCCACCAGTTGCACGTGGCCACCGACCAGCACCTGGCCGTTGTCTTGCACCCGTACATCCAGGCTGCTGGGGCGATCGACGAAACGGCCCTGATACAGCTGGAAATCCTGCCCGACACGCTGCAGGCCCTGGGCCAGGCGCCAGGCCGCTACCGGGCCGGCGGCACTCCCGGTGGCAATGTCTTCGATCACGCCCAGCGGATCCCAAGTACGGCCTTCGGCAGCATCGACATCCATGAGGAAAACGAAGGCCGCGCCCAGTTCGTCGAGGGCGGCGTCCAGGGCTTGCTGCTGCTTGGCATTGGCCAGTCCGGCAGCGGTGACCGGTAGCAACAGATAGGGTAAGCCGGTGCTGACGACCTGGGCCGGGTAGCGGCGATCCAGGCTGCTGGCGAAACACGCGGCGAACCATTCAGCCTGCTGCTCGGAAAGCACGGCGCCGAAGCTGGCCCGACCCTGATCCATTTGTGCATAGAAGCCCTGGCCGCTGCGGCGGGTGGCGATGCTCAGGGTTTTCTCGGCTAACTGCAATTGCCAGTCGGCCGCCTGCTCACCAGCGTACAGGTGATGCAGCAAAGCGGCGGCGCCCAGTACCGGGTGACCGGCGAACGGCAGTTCCTCTTCGACGGTGAAGACCCGGGCGCTGAACTGATTGGGCTGTTCGCCAGGGCACAGGAAGATCGACTCGAACTGGCGCAGCTCGCGGGTCAGCGCCTGCATTGCCGCCGGCGTCAGGCCGCGGGCGTCGGCGAAGACCGCCAGGCCGTTGCCGCTCAGTGGCCGCTCGGCAAAAACATCCAGTTGCCAGTAGTGCATGGCGGGTACTCCTAGGGTGGAAGGGCGAGGCTAGCGCGTCTGCTGTCCGTTGTTAACAAAAAGAACGGCGCCACTAGGGTCTGTTCCCGTTTCGTTCACGGTCGCGACGGAGCCTGTTTTTGCGCGGGGCTAGGCGCGAGACGCGAGGTTTGGTCGTCCAAATGAGCCGTCGAGTAACGACGTCCCGCGCGAAAACAGGCCCGTCCCTTCGGGTTGCGCGCAAAATCGCGCCATGCGTCGTTGCGGGACTTGGCAAGGGAATGACCATTGCCTGCGTCCCGCGCCTAGCCTGGCGCGATTTTGCGCAGCAACGCGGTTCGCGAACGAAACGGGAACAGACCCTAGGGCGCCGCAAGGCCAAGGAGCGTGGAAGGCTGACCTTCAAGAGTGTGCTAAAGGTGGTTACAGACCGAGTTCGCTAAGGCTAGGGTATCCATCCGGGCGGCTGCCCTGAGGCCAGTGGAACAGGCGATCCTGTTCACGGATTGCCAGGTCGTTGATGCTGGCATGGCGCTCGCGCATCAATCCGTGTTCATCGAATTCCCAGTTCTCGTTGCCGTAGGAACGAAACCACTGGCCGTTGGCGTCGTGCCACTCGTAGGCGAAGCGCACGGCGATGCGGTTGTCGGTGAATGCCCAGAGCTCCTTGATCAGGCGGTACTCCTGCTCGCGTTGCCACTTGCCGGCGAGAAAGGCACGGATCTGTTCACGGCCCACGGGGAACTCGTTGCGGTTGCGCCAGCGGCTGTCGGCGGTATAAGCCAGCGCTACGCGTTCCGGATCTCGGCTGTTCCAGCCGTCTTCGGCCATGCGCACTTTCTGCACGGCGCTGTCGCGGGTAAAGGGTGGCAGGGGTGGGCGTTGTTCGGCATGGCTCATGGCACGGTCCTGATGTCGGTTATAGGTCGAGTAGCAGCGGTTTATCGCCAGCCGGTATGGCGCAGCAGATCAGCACCTCGCCAGCGGCAGGTGTTTCGGCGGGTGGCATGGGGTAGTGCACCTGGCCAGCGAGCAGGCGCGTGCGGCAGGTGCCGCAGGAGCCGCCGCGGCAACTGAATTCCGGGTTCAGGCCGCGGCTCTCGGCCAGCTCCAGCAGGCTGCCGCTGCCGGGTGTCCAGCGGGCTTCCTTGGCTGAGTGCTGGAACAGCACGGCAACCGGCGCGGTGGCGGCTGGCGGTTGCTCCGGCGCCGGGGCTGCCTGGCTGACCTGGCGACGCAGGCTCGACGGGCCGAAGGTTTCCGCATGGATGCGTTCATCGCCGATGTTCAGCGCGCGCAGGCCGTCGTACAGGTCCTGGGTGAAAGCACTCGGCCCGCACAGGTAGAAATCGAAATCGTCGAAGGGCAGCAGATGTTTGAGCAGGTCGATATCGATGCGTCCGCTCAGTTCGAAGTCCTCGCCCTCGCTGGCTTGTGCTTCCGGCTGGCTGAGCAGGCGCACGGCCTGTATCGCCTCGCCGCCGCGCTGCAGTAAGGTCTGTAGCTCCTCGCGAAAAGCCAGATCGGCCAGCTGCCGGGCGCTCTGGACGAACCACACCCGTCGCGAGCGGCGCAGGCGCAGGTTCTGGTAGATCACTTCGCGCAGCATCGCCAGCAGAGGCGTGACGCCAACCCCGGCAGCCAGCAGCACCAAAGGTCGGCGCTGCTCGGCATCGAGGCTGAAGCGGCCCTGCGGCGCGCGGCATTCGAGCAGGCTGCCGACGTCGATCTGCTCGTGCAGGTAGGTCGAGACCAGGCCCTCGCGCTTGACGCTGATGCGCAGGAATTGGTCGGACGGTGCGCTGCTCAGGCTGTAAGTGCGGATCAGCGGTTGCGCCTGGCCTGGGATGCGCAGGCGCAGGGGCAGATGCTGACCGGCCTGGAAAATCGGCAAGCCGGCGCCATCGGCCGGCTCCAGGTAGAAGGAGCGGATATTGGCGCTTTCCTCGACGATGCGTGCCACCCGCAGCGTGCGCCATTGCTCGCGCAAGGCTTCGGCAGCCAGGCGGGCTTCGGCCTCGCTCCAGCTGCCGGTCAGCAGGCTGTTCGGCGAGTAACCCTCGAATTGCCAGCGCAGCCTGAGCGCGGCGGGGCGCCGTACCAGTTGCTCGACATCCAGCTGCCAGAGCCGCTCCGCACCCTGGAAGGCGGCGATCTGCGGGCCTTCGAGAATCAGTTCGGTGCGCCCGCTGAGCTGCAGCAGATCGCCGCTGGCAAAGTCGATGAACAGCAGTCCGGCACGTGGGTTAATCAGCAGATTGCCGAGGGTGTTGAAGTGCAGGTTGCCGGCGAAGTCGGGAATGGTCAGACGATTGCCCTGCACGCGCACGAAGCCGCTCTGCCCGCCGCGATGGGAGACATCCACCGAGCGGCTGCCGTCGGCGTGTTCGACATAGCTGGCGACGAAGAACGTATCGGCCTGGCCAATCGTGGCGCGGGCGGCGTCATCCAGCGTGTCGCGCTGTTCGGCCGGTGCGCTGGCCGCGGCCGCTGCCTGGGGTTGAAGCTGCAACTGGCGTAGCTGGATGTATTGCGGGCAGTTGCCGAAGGCGTGTTCGACCGCGATGCTCAGGCCGTTTTCGCCATGGCGTTCGACCGTGCCATTGACCCGGTTGCGCCGCCGCGTGTGCAGCTCGATGCCGAGCAGGCCGACCGCTGCGCCGGCCTGCAGGGCACGGGCGGCGGGGTCGCTGGGCTGTGGCGAGGTATCCAGCTGCAGCCGGCGTGGATCAGGCGAGTGGGCAAAGCCCGCTGCGCCTTCGAGAATACTGGCCCAGGGGCGGCCTTCGGCATCCACCGTCCCTAGCAGAATGAACGGCAGTTGCCGGTAGAAATTGCGGTGTTGATCCGGCATGTAATCGCGGATCACCTTGCTGCCGAACACCGCCATGCGCTCGGCGACCCCAAGGCTGGCCTGCAGCTGCTGCTCCCCGGCATGCCAGGGCGAAGAGGTGGGTTCGGGAGGCAGGTTCATGTGCGGTCTCCATCAACAGGGAGAAACTGGCCAGCGTGCTATCGAACGCTGGCCAGGCCCGATGGACTCAGGCGCTCTGCAGGCCGATAGCCGTGCGCTGCATCGGTACGAAACCGGGCAGGGCTTCGATACGGGCCAGCCAGGCGCGAACATGTGGGTAGTCGGCCAGCGACACATTGCCTTCCGGGGCATGGGCGATATAGGTATAGCCGGCCACATCGGCCAGGGTTGGCTGGGTGCTGGCCAGGAACGGGCTGGCGCTCAGCTCCTGGTCCATCACCTTGAGCAGGGCATGGGAGCGGGCAATGGTTTCCTCGGCGTTGTACGGCGCGCCGAATACGGTAATCAGGCGGGCGGTGGCGGGGCCCGAGGCGATCTGCCCGGCGGCGACCGAGAGCCAGCGCTGTACCTTGGCAGCGGCCAGCGGCTCGCTCGGTAGCCAGCGGCCGTTGTCGTACTTCTGCGCCAGGTAGACCAGGATGGCGTTGGAGTCGCTGAGCACGCTGCCGTTGTCGTCGATCACCGGCACCTGGCCGAAGGAGTTGAGGGCGAGGAACTCCGGCTGCTTGTGCGCGCCCTTGGCCAGGTCAACGAAGACCAGTTCGCTGGGCAGGTTGAGCAGCGAGAGCAGCAGCTCGACGCGATGGGCATGGCCCGAGAGTGGGTGACGGTAAAGTTTGATCGGATTGTGCGACATGCTGGGCTCCGCGCTTGAGTGAGTGAGGGCTCAGCGGGCCGGGGTTACCTAAGTGGGGCCGCGCTGATGGGAGCCATACTCTGCCTAAGCGTGAATCAGCAGAATCACCAAAAATCACAATCCTTTATTTCAGTAGCTGCAAGAAAGCAATGTGGCACGGCGCCAGGCCGCGCTACTGTGCTCAGCGCAGCGCTGGATGTTGTCGCAGCTGCTGGCTGGCGAAGTCGACAAAGCTGCGCACCCGCGCGGCGGCCTTGCGGCCTTCGCGATAGGCCAGGTGCACGGGCACGGCGGCCGGTTCAAAGGCTTGCAGCACCCGCACCAGATGGCCCTGGGCGAGTTGCTCATGCACTTGATAGTTCATGCAGCGAGTCAGCCCGGCATGCCGGCAGGCGGCGGCGATGGCGGCCTGGTTGGTGGCACAGCTCAGGCGTGGGCGCAGGGCAATGTTGAGGGGCATTGCGCCCTCGCGAAAGCGCCACTCGGGCAGGCGGGCGTCGGCGCTGGAGTGAACGACCGCATGACTGCGCAGCTCCTCGGGATGCTGCGGCGTGCCCTGTGCAGCCAGGTAGCTAGGGCTGGCGCAGACAATCCGGCGGATGTCGCCGACCCTGACGGCGAACAGCGAGGAGTCGGCCAGCTCGCCGGCCAGCATGGCCACGTCCACCCCTTCTTCGTGCAGGTTGGGAAAGCGGTCCATGAAGTGGGCCAAGACCTGCACCTCGGGATAGTCGTTCAAGTAGTCCAGCACGATGGGCATCAGCAGTTGCTGGCCAAACAGCAACGGCGAGGCCAGATGCAGATGACCGCGTGGCTGGGCATGCAGGCCGCAGGCGGAGGCTTCGGCGTCGCTGACATCCTGCAGGATGCGTCGACAATCATGGGCAAAGCGCTCGCCAGCCGCGCTGAGGCTGACGCCGCGTGTGCTGCGCTGCAGCAAGGTGACCCCCAGGCGGTTTTCCAGCGAGGCCAGGGCGCGGGTCACGGTGGGCGCGGAGATCTCCAGACGGCGCGCTGCTGCCGCCAGGCTCAGCTCACTGGCCACCGCCAGAAACACGCTCATCTCATGATGGCGGTCCATCTCAGCCCTTGCGCCCCGGGTTGAGGGCGACGTCCTGGCTCAGGCGGGCGGCGCAGAAATCGACGAAGCTGCGCACCTTGGCGCTGATCTTGCGCCCGCCCTGGTAGACCACGTGGATGGGCAGCGGCGGCTGCTCGAAGTCCTGCAGGACGACTTCCAGCTCGCCGGCGGCAATTTTGCCGGCCACCTGATAAGAGAGTACGCGGGTCACTCCCCAGCCCATGCAGGCCGCATTGATCGCGGCCTGGTTGGCGGTGACGATCAGCCGCGGCTCGGTACGCACGCTCACGGGGCCATCGACGCCGGCGAAGTGCCAGTCGCTGAGCAGGTGACTGGCAGACGACAGGGCGATGCGATGTTGCTGCAACTGCTCGGGATGCTGTGGGCGGCCATGTTCGGCGAGGTAAGCGGGAGAGGCACAGATCACCTGGCGCACTTCACCGACCTTGACGGTGTGCAGGCCGCTGTCGGGCAGGTTGCCGATGCGGATGGCCACGTCGATACCATCGTCGACCATGCTGACCACCCGATCGACCAGCAACGCCTTGATGTTCACCGCCGGGTATTCGTTCAGGTAATCGACCATCACCGGGGTGACATAGAGCTCGCCAAACAGCACCGGCGCGGTGAGGGTGAGTTGCCCGCGCGGCATGGCATGGCTGCCGGCGGCCGACTCTTCGGCTTCCTCCAGTTCGGCGAGGATGCGCCGGCAATCTTCCACATAGCGCTGACCGGCTTCGGTGATATGCACGCTGCGCGTGGTGCGGGCCAGCAGCAGGGTGCCGATGCGTTCTTCCAGAGCCGCCACGGCGCGGGTCACGCTGGGCGGCGACATGTTCAGGCGGCGCGCCGCCGCGGCGAAACTTTGCTCCTCGGCGACGGCGAGAAACACCTGCATTTCCTGGAATCTGTCCATGGGCGGCTCCTTGTAGGCCTGCAAGTGTGGTCGATTAATTCCATTAGCTGCAATTGTTCCTTGTAAAAAGCGTCTGTTCTTGTCCGTTTCTTGTTTCCTTAGAGTGATTCCACGTCGACGGCATGACCGTCGACGGCGACCCGATCACCTCATCAGAGCCCTAAGGAAACGCCCCATGAACCTGAAAAAATCCGTTATCGCCAGCTCCCTGGCCGCCGCACTGACCCTGGGTGCCGGTGCACTGCTGACCGTCACCAGCAGCTACGCCTACGACGAGACTTCTACCGCCGCCATCAACGTCGATGCCCAGGCCGTTATCCTCAAGGGCTATGACAGCGTGGCCTATTTCAGCAAAGGCATGCCGACCCTCGGTGACAAGCGCTTCGCCGCCAAACATGACGGCGCCACCTACTACTTCGCTTCCGCGGAAAACCTGCAGAAATTCCAGGCCAATCCGAGCCAGTACGCTCCGCAGTACGGCGGTTATTGCGCCATGGGCGCAGCGCTGGGCAAGAAGCTCGACGTGGACCCGACCCAGTTCAAAGTGGTCGACGGCAAGCTCTATCTGAACGTCAACGCCGATGTGTTCCAGAAGTGGTCGCAGGACGTGGCGGGCAACATTCAGAAGGCCGAGGCCAACTGGCCGCTGATCAAGGACAAGGCCGCCAACACCCTGTAACCCCTGAACGGCCTGGCGCCATCGGGCGCCAGGCCGTTCACTTGTCCGAGGAATGCAGCATGAGTGCTCGTCCGCTTCTATCCCGTCTGCCTGGTTTGCTCAGCAGCGCTCCGGTGTTGCTGGCGCGCCTGTTTCCCGGTGCGCTGTTCTGGCAGTCCGGCCGTACCAAGGTCGACGGTTGGCAACTGAGTGATAACGCGCTGTACCTGTTTCAGGAAGAGTACCGCCTGCCACTGCTGGCGCCCATTACTGCGGCCTGGTTGGCGGTGGCTGCCGAGCATCTGTTGCCAGTGCTGCTTCTGCTGGGCCTGGCCACCCGCCTGGCGGCGCTCGGTCTGCTGGGTATGACCCTGGTGATTCAGACCCTGGTCTATCCCGATGCCTGGGCCACCCACGGCACCTGGGCGGTGGCATTGCTGCTGTTGATCAGTCACGGCGGCGGGCGACTCTCCATCGACCACCTGATCGCCCGTGCCTGGCGGCATCGGCAACATCCGCACAGTGCCTGCCAGCAGGTCATGGCGGGCGAGAGTGAGGCATTTGCCGAGCAGATTCAGAGGCTGGGCCAATGATCGAGCTGTACACCGCCAATACGCCGAACGGCGTGAAGATACCAATCGCCCTGGAGGAGCTTGGCCTCGACTACCAGCTGATCAAGCTCAATCTGGCCGCCGGCGAGCAGAAGCGCCCGGCATTTCTGGCGCTTAACCCGAATGGTCGCATCCCGGTCATCGTCGATCTCGACGGGCCGGCTGGGCAGCCGATCTCGGTATTCGAGTCCGGGGCCATCCTCTTGTACCTGGCGCAGAAAAGCCCAGGGCTGTTGCCAGAGGACGCCTTCGCCCGCTGGCGCGCGATGGAGTATCTGTTTTTGCAGGTCTCCGCCGTTGGCCCGATGTTCGGCCAGGCGGGCTGGTTTCTGCGCTCGGCCGCACAACCGATTGCCGTGGCCATCGAGCGCTATTGCAGCGAAGCCGTGCGCCTGACCGGGGTACTCGAGGCACGTCTGAGCGAACACCCCTGGTTGGCGGGTGCCGAGTATTCGCTGGCCGATATCAGTCATTTTGGTTGGCTGCGAGTGGCGGATTACGCCGGTGTCGAACTTTCCCGTTTTCCCGCAGTACAGGACTGGGTGGCGCGTATCAGCGCTCGCCCGGCAGTGCAGCGGGCGTTTGCCAGGCTGCAGTGAGCCCGGCGTTACCCTTGATTGCATGAGGAATTACATATGGATCGTCGTACCTTCAACGCCACCCTGGCGCTGTCTCTGGCCAGTGCATTGCTGGCCAGCGTCACCAGCGTCAGTGCCGCGCAAACTGCGGTCAACGCCGGCAAGGAAAAGTGCTATGGCATCTCCCTGGCCGGGCAGAACGATTGTGCCGCCGGCCCCGGAACATCCTGTGCCGGAACGTCCAAGGTCGACTACCAGGGCGATGCCTGGAAGCTGGTGCCCACAGGCACCTGCACCACGATCGTGACGCCCAAGGGCACGGGTTCGTTGACTCCGCTCAAGCGCAGCTAGGAAACGTCGATGAACTGCAAACCACTGCAAGCGGGCGCCGGTGTGGCGTTCAAGCCGCAGTATTTCGAGGCTCTGCTGGCCGATCCACAGCGGCTGGACTTTATCGAGATCCATGCCGAGAACTACTTCGGCGCAGGTGGTTTGCTGCATGCGCAGATGGGCGCCTTGCGCGAACATCTGCCACTTTCCGTGCACGGGGTCGGCTTGTCCCTGGGCGGCACCCAGGCGCTGGATGCCGGGCATCTGCAGCGGCTGGCCGAACTGTGTCGGCGCTATGAACCGGTATTGGTGTCCGAGCACCTGGCGTGGTCCAGTCATGCGGGCGTCTACCTCGGCGATTTGCTGCCGATTGCCTATGACCGCGCGACGCTGGATCGCCTGGTCGAGCATGTCGATCAGTTGCAGTGCGCGTTGCAGCGCGAGGTACTGATCGAAAACCCGGCCGCTTGTCTGCGACTGGCGCACAGCGAGATGAGCGAGGTCGAGTTTCTGCACAGCCTGAGCCAGCACAGTGGCTGCGGAGTGCTGCTGGATTTGAACAACCTGCTGATCAGTAGCCACAACTGTGGCGGCGACCCGTGGGAATACTTGCAGCAGTTGCCGCCTGAGCGCGTCGGTGAGGTGCATCTGGCCAGCCATACTCGCGTTGAGCTGCCCGATGGCGAGTCTGTGCTGGTGGATGAGCACGGCAGTGCGGTCGCCGATGCCACCTGGCAGTTGTATGCCGAATGGGTGCGCCACGCCGGCAAGTGCCCGACGCTGGTCGAATGGGATCGCAACCTGCCGACCTGGTCGGTACTGGCAGCGGAGGCCGACTGTGTGCGCTCGTTGCAGTGCGTGCCCTTCATGCCAGCGATCACGCTGGACGTGCCGCTATGAATGCTGCGGATCAGGCCGTATTTGCCCAGGCCCTGGACAGGCCCGAGGCCACCATCCCCTGGCAACTGGGCAATCTGCCAGAGCAGCGTTTTGCTCAGCGCTTCAACATGCTGCGCAACACCGTGCATGCCGGGCGTATCGAGGCCTTGCGGCAAGTCTACCCGGCTGTGGAGCGGCTCCTGGGCGCGGACTATTTCACGGCGCTGGCGGCACTGTTCAGCAGTCAGCATCCGCCAAGCTCGGCGGTGTTGCATGAGTACGGTGCGCATCTGGCGGTGTTTATCGAACAGTTTCCACCCTTGGCCGACTGGCCTTTTCTGGCGGACGTTGCTCGCCTGGAGTGGGCACGTTTGCATGCCTTTCATGCGGCCGATGCGCTACCCCTGCAACTCGATGGTCTGGGCGAGGAGGCGTTGCATCGCCTGCTGGATCTGCGCTTGCAATGGCACCCCAGCGTCACCTTGCTGCGCTCGACTTACCCGCTCTGGTCGCTGTGGTTCGCTGCAGAGCTGCCGCACGCTGACTGGCCGGGCGAAAATGTCCTGGTCTGGCGCCAGGGACTGCAGCTGATGACCCGCAAGGTGGATGACAGCAGTGCGGATCTGCTTGAGCAATTGCGGCATCGCAGGTCTTTCAGCGAGGCGGCGCTAGTTTTGCAGGCGCAGATGGATATGGCGCAGCTCTGTGCGCGGTTCAGCATGTTCCTAAGCTGGCAAATATTTAGCGCATCCGAACGCTAGGCGGGCACCCGGTTGGCCAGTAGCCTTGGTTCCTCCTGCACGAATGAGCGTGGGCGGCGGGGCAGACGGAAGCAGCTCCAGGGCTGCGCCATTTGTTCTGATTCTGCGTGGCGTCTGGAGCGGCCACAAAGGGTTGAGGGCGGTAGCACACGGCTGATATGCAAACGGCACCACTAGGGTGCCGTTTGGTGTAAGCGCAGGGAGCGTTTCTCAGTCAGGCAGTTTGATTCACTCTGCCAGCCTGTTGGCGTGGAGCCCGAGGCGAGTGGGTGCGTTCGCTACCGTTCTCGGCCACAGTGTCTGCTGCTTTGACATGGGGACGCAGCAACCGATGTTCGCTGCCATCTTCGGCCAGGGCGGGCGATAAGGCTACCTGGCCCTGATGGGTGGCCAATGTGCCGAGCAGGGCAAGAGCAAGGAGCAGGCGGCGAGATGAAGTGATGGTGTGCATGGGGTGATCTTCCTGTTGAGAGTTGCCGTTGCCGGCGGTGAGACAAGTCTCTCAGTTATCTTTTTTAGGAAGAATAACCGTTCTGTTGACTAGTAAATTTCAAAATTAGAAATTATCTCTATCCCACTCCTGCTTCAGTTCCTGTGTCATGTGCGGCTCGGCAACTCGATGCGCTGCGATTCGCCCGGCACCTGCGGCCAATCCCCGCTTGCCCAGCGCTGCTTGGCTTGTTCCAGCAGGGCTGGATCGCTGGCGACGAAGTTCCAGAACATCCGCCGCGGCCCCAGCGGCTCGCCGCCGATCAGTGCCAGGTGGCATTCACCGCAGGCGCTGAGCAGCAATTCCTCGCCTTCGGGCAGTACGGCCAGGCTGTGCAGGGGCAGCTCGTCGTCCTCCAGTCTGGCCTCGCCGTCGATCAGGTACAGGGCGCGCTCGCGCTGCTCGGCCGGGATCAGCAGGCTGGCCCCGGCCTGCAGTTTCAACTCGGCGTAGAGGGTCGGTGAGTGTATGGGCACGGGCGATTCGAGGCAGAAGCCGGAGCCGGCGATCAGGGTGATCTGCACACCCATGGCCTCGCTGCGCGGCAGGCTGGCGGCCGGGTGGTGGCTGTAGCTTGGTTCGCCTTCCTCAAGCTCTTGCGGCAGGGCCAGCCACACCTGCAGGCCGTGCAGGCGTGAACCGGTTCTGCGCAGTGCTTCGGGCGTACGTTCGACGTGGGCCACGGCGCGTCCGGCGGTCATCCAGCTGACATCGCCGGGCCGCACGTGCTGGTCCGAGCCGAGGCTGTCCTTGTGCTGCAGCTCGCCGGTGAACAGGTAGGTGAGGGTGGACAGGCCGATATGTGGATGCGAGTTGATGTTCATCCCGCTGCCGGGCGGGTAGGCCTGTTCCAGCATATGGTCGAAGAACACGAAGGGGCCGACACTGCGGCACTTGGCCGAAGGCAGCGGGCGCAGGATGGGTTGCCCGGCGATGTCTTCCGCTCGCGGCTGAATCAGTAGCAGGCTCGCCATCTCAGGCGCCTTCGAGCTGGGTGGTGATCTGTACCTCGCTGCTGGTCACCAGCTTGTGCACTGGGCATTTGTCGGCGATGCGCAGCAATTGCTGGCGCTGGGCATCATCCAGGGCACCGTGCAGCTCCAGTTGTACGGCCAGGCGATAGACCCCCTGGCGCTCTTCGCTGTCGTCGCGGCTGACCTGTACATCCAGGCCGTCCAGCGGCATGCCTTTCTGCTTGGCGTAGAGCATCAGGGTCAGCGCCTTGCAGGCACCGATGGCGGCATCGAACAGGTCATGGGGCTCGGGGCCGGAGGCCTCGCCGCCGAACTCGACGGGGACGTCGGTATGCAGCAGGTGCTCGCCGATTTCGATGCTGTGGCGCAGGCCGTTCTCTGTGCTGATGCGGATCATGGCTATTTCCGGGCTGACGGGTAGAGGTTTCAGCCTAGCTCAGGCGCATGGCCTCAGACCAGCGCCGCTGGCCAGCCGTAGGGCCTGGGCGAGGGAGCCGTTCGTGCTACTGGGGTGCGGCGGGCTGGTACCACAGCTCTTCACGGGCGAAGGGGGTCAGTTCCGGGAGGTCGGGGTTGTGCAGCTCGATGACTTGGCGCTTGTCCAGTTGTGCCTTGCGGATGGTCGCGCCGTGATGGCTGTCGAACAGCTGCTCGAAGCTGCCGTCGGCAATCATCCGTTCCAGGCCGCGCTCGATATCCGCGGCCAGGTCTGCCCGTGCCCGTGAGGTGAAAAAGTAGAAGGCGGTGGGGTAGTGCAGTACCACATGTTCATCCACCGCCAGTTGCAGCCCTTGCTGGTTGGCCCGTGCCTGCTCGTCCCAGGCCACCACCACTTCCCGTGGGAAGAGGTCGAAGCGCCCGGCATCGAGCATGCGGAACAGGCTCGGGTAGCTCTGGCTGGTGACCACCTGCAGGCCATTGCTGCGCAGGATGGCGGTGTCCGGCCAGTCGCTGCGCTGACCGATGCGCATGGGTTTGAGGTCGGCCAGGCTGCGTACGGACTTCAGCCAGTGGCGGTCTTCCTCGCGCACCAGGGCCACGCGCCAGCCAATCAGGCCCTTGTAGATGGGGATGCGGATCGGCAGGAGGATCTGCTCGCGCTCCTTGGTGGTCATCGTCCACATCAGCTGCACGCTGTTGTCGTTCTGCTCCAGCGACTGCTGTGCGCGGCTCTGCGCCATGGCCAGACGGGACGGCACCAGTTGATGACCGGCACCACTCTTGTCGAGGGCCAGGCGCAACAGCTCGACCACATAGGCTTCGGGGTCGTCCTCGCTGGAGTGCAGCGGGTAGGTCAGGCGCTCGCCGGCCAGCAAGGGGCCGCAGCAGAGTAGGGCAAGCAAGGCGAGCAGGCGGGGCATTGGGCGACTCATGGATTGTGGCTTCGCTGTTCAGCATGGCTGCTCGCGGGGCTGCTGGCCAGTTGGCTGGCGAATGCCACGCTTTGACTCCTGCTGACGATGGCTTGTCATCAGCCTGTCATGCTTTGGTCATAGCCTCGCGCCATCCCAAACAAGGAGCGCGAGATGAAAGTGTTGAGCCTGACTGCCCTGGCCCTGAGCCTGGCATCCAGCCTGGCGATGGCCGATGTGCGTGTCGAGGGGCCGATCGAGTACGGGGTGTTCGCCACCCAGTTCAAGGACCCGCAACCGGGCGAGCGGGTGCTGACCCGAGCCAACCAGCAGATAGAGCAGACGGAGCAGGTACCGGCCCAACTGGGTACCAAGTTCGGTATGCGCTATCGCCTGGCCGGCAAGACCGAAAGCGGCGAGCCGCTGACCCTGATGTACTTCACTCCCGGGCTGATCGGGCCGGATGGCCGGCGCCAGGACAAGATCGAAGTAGTGCAGAAGCTGGCACCGGGCGCAGCGCAGGACGTGATGGCCTTCGAGTTCACCGAGCGCCACGAAGTGGTGCCGGGGGAGTGGCGCTTCATGGTGTTCCAGGGCGATCGCAAGCTGGTTGAGCAGAGCTTCCTGGTACGCTGATTCCGTTCGTTATAGACCTAAGGCCCGGCCGCACAAGCGTTCGGGCTTTTCTATGCCCGGTTTGGAACGGTGACAGAAAACACAACGGCGCCCTGGGGCGCCGTTTTTCGTGGGGCTGAGTGATCAGCCCTTGTAGCGTTGCAGGACCAGGGTGGCGTTGGTGCCACCGAAACCGAAGCTGTTGCTCATCACCGTGTTCAGTTCAACATTCTCGCGGGTCTGGCGCAGGATCGGCATATCGGCCACTTCCGGGTCCAGCTCGTCGATGTTGGCCGAACCGGCAATGAACTTGCCTTCCATCATCAGCATGCAGTAGATCGCTTCCTGCGCGCCGGCGGCGCCCAGAGAGTGACCGGACAGGCTCTTGGTCGAGCTGATCGGCGGCGCCTTGTCACCGAACACTTCACGCACGCCGCGGATTTCCGCGACATCTCCCACCGGGGTGGAGGTGCCGTGGGTGTTCAGGTAGTCGATGGGGGCATCAACGGTAGCCAGGGCCTGCTGCATGCAGCGGATTGCACCTTCGCCGCTCGGCGCGACCATGTCGTAGCCATCGGAGGTGGCGCCGTAACCGACGATTTCCGCGTAGATCTTGGCGCCGCGTTTGAGCGCATGCTCCAGCTCTTCAACCACCACCATGCCGCCACCGCCGGCGATGACGAAACCGTCACGCTTGGCGTCGTAGGCGCGCGAGGCCTTCTCCGGGGTTTCGTTGTACTGGCTGGAGAGGGCGCCCATGGCGTCGAACAGGCAGCTCTGGGTCCAGTGTTCTTCCTCGCCACCGCCGGCAAACACGATGTCCTGCTTGCCCAGCTGGATCTGCTCCATGGCCTGGCCGATGCAATGCGCGCTGGTGGCGCAGGCCGAGGAAATGGAGAAGTTCACGCCCTTGATCTGGAACGGCGTGGCCAGGCAGGCCGACACGGTGCTGCCCATGGTGCGGGTGACGCGGTAAGGGCCAATGCGCTTGACGCCTTTTTCGCGCAGGGTATCGAAGGATTCCATGAGGTTCAGCGTGGAGGCGCCGCCGGAGCCGGCGATCAGGCCGGTACGCGGGTTGGAAACCTGCTCGGGGGTGAGGCCGGAGTCCTTGATCGCCTGCTCCATCGACAGGTAGGCATACGCCGCCGCATCGCCCATGAAGCGCAGGACCTTGCGGTCGATCAGCTCTTCGAGGTTGAGGTCGACCGAACCCGATACCTGACTGCGCAGGCCCATTTCGGCGTAGGCCGGATTGAAGCGGATGCCCGGCTTGCTGGCACGCAGGCTGGCGGAAACGGTGTCTTTGTCATTGCCCAGGCAGGAAATGATACCCAGACCGGTGATCACGACGCGGCGCATGCGAAAAATCCTTTAGAAACTGTCGGTAGAGGTGAACAGGCCAACACGCAGGCCTTCGGCACTGTAGATCTCGCGGCCATCGACGCTGACGGTGCCGTCGGCGATGCCGAGGATCAGCGAGCGACTGATGGTGCGTTTGATATGGATGTTGTAGGTGACTTTCTTGGCGGTGGGCAACACCTGACCGAAGAACTTCACTTCGCCCGAACCCAGGGCGCGGCCGCGGCCCGGATTGCCCTGCCAGCCGAGGTAGAAGCCGACCAGCTGCCACATGGCGTCGAGGCCCAGGCAGCCGGGCATCACCGGGTCACCTTCGAAGTGGCAACCAAAGAACCACAGGTCCGGATTGATATCGAGCTCGGCGACGATTTCGCCTTTGCCATACTTGCCGCCGGTTTCGCTGATATGGGCGATGCGGTCGATCATCAGCATGTTTGGGGCGGGCAGTTGCGCGTTACCCGGGCCGAACAGCTCGCCGCGGCTGCAGCGCAGCAGATCTTCCCGGGTAAAGGCGTTTTGCTTGGTCATGCGAGCTCCTCAATGGCCCCGCCGCACGGGGCTATGTGTTACATCCTGATTGCCGTCTGGCGGCAGCGTAGTCATAGACTGTTGCGTCTTGGTGAAAGTCACAGTCCGCAGTGCACACTTGTACCCTCGAACCGTAGCGCCCCCTGCACGGCATTCTTAGGTCTGACTTTAGCACCCTCAGTGACCACGTTTGCTCAGCCAGCGCAGCAATATGCGTTCGAGATCGGCGCGCTTGAACGGTTTGGCCAGGTAATCGTTCATCCCGGCCTGCAGGCAGGCTTCGCGATCGCCCTGCAAGGCATTGGCCGTGAGGGCGATGATCGGGGTCTTACTGTACGTCTGCAGCTGGCGAATCTGGCGGGTGGCTTCGTAACCATCCATGACTGGCAGCCGACAATCCATGAGTACCGCCGCATAGGTGCGCTGGCGGGCGCTGTGCACCGCCTGGGCGCCATCGCTGACCAGGCTGACCTGATAGCCGAGGCTGCGCAGCATGGCTTCGATCACGGTCTGGTTGACCGGGTTGTCCTCCACCAGCAGCACTTCCTGGCCTTCGCCATAGTGGTTGAGTGGCTGGCTGCCTGACTCCTCGGTGTACGGGCGCAGGCTGAACGGCAGGGGGATTTCCAGGGTGAACACCGAGCCCTGACCCTCCGTGCTGCGCGCATGCAGGGTGCCGCCCATGCGTTCGGCCAGGGTGCGGGCGATCGACAGGCCGAGGCCGGTGCCACCATAGCGCCGGGAAATCGACGAGTCGGCCTGCTGGAAGGCGTCGAACATGCGCTCCAGACGCTGCGGTGCGATGCCGATGCCGCTGTCATGCACGGCGCAGGTGAACCACAGCACTTCGTTATCCAGCGGCTGCCAGCGGGTCTCGATGCGAATGCCACCGTCCTCGGTGAACTTCAGCGCATTGCCCAGCAGGTTGACCAGAATCTGGCGGATCCGCGTCGGGTCACCCTGCACCTCGAACTGTTCCAGGCCCGGTTGGTTCTCTAGGTTCAGATGCAGACCATGTTGCTGCGCGCTGTGCTGGAACACCTGGATAGAGCCCTGCAGTAGCTCCAGCAGATTGAACGGAATGCGCTCCAGTTCGAGGGCACCGCGCTCGATGCGGGAGAAGTCGAGGATGTCGTTGATCACCTTGAGCAGATGCTCTGTCGACTCGGTGGCCAGGGCGGCGTATTCGTCCTGCTCGTGGGTCATTTCGGTGGTTTCCAGCAGCTGCAGCATACCCAGCACGCCGTTCATGGGGGTGCGCAGCTCATGGCTCATCATCGCCAGAAAGTCCGATTTGGCCCGGTTGGCCTGCTCGGCTTCTTCGCGGGTCTTGATCAGCTGGGTCATGGCCAGCTGCTGCTCATGGCTGGCATCGGCCAGGCTGAGCGCCAGCTTGTTGATATGGCGGGCCAGGTCGCCCAGCTCGCCAGTGGCGGTTTCCGCCAGCGGCGGCTGGTAGTCGCCGCTCTGCAGGGCTTGCAGGGCTTGCCCCATGTCGCTGATCGGCTGGGCCAGGCGCCGCGCCAGTTGGCGCGCCAGAAGGAAGGTCAGGAGCAGGGCGAACAGGCCCAGAACGGCGGCCTTGAACAGAATGGCCTGCTGGCGGCTGGTGAAGGCCTCGCCGGACATGCCCACCACCACACGCCCCAGATAGTCGTCGCTGAGTTTGTCGCGAATGCCTGGCTGGCCGGCTTGCTGCAGGTGGATGGGGGCATGGAAAACCTCCACGGACGTGCTGCCGGGGTGATTCTGCTGCTCGACATAGACCAGGATGTTCTCTTCACGGTCGCGCACTTCGAGAAAGCGTACGTGCGAGGTTGTTAGCGTGGAGCGGAGCAGGTTGTCGAGCACCGCCAGGTTGTCGGAAATGACCCCGTACTCGGCCGCCGGTGCCAGTTGGCTGGCGATCAGCTGGCCAGTACGGTTGAGTTCCTGGCGCAGGTCCTGCAAGCGTTCATAGGTAAAGAAACTGATCAGCAGTACGGTCAGCAGTAGGGCGGGGCCCACACTGATCAGCTGAGTACGGCTATGAATAGTCCAGTTACGGCCGAAGCTCATGGGCGTCCTGCTCCAGCCAACAGGTGCAGAACCTGCAGCGGCAGAGCCTGCTGGCGGGAGTGGGGTGGGCTGCGGAGGGGTATGTTCGGGTGCACGCAACGGCCTTGCTATAGGGCGGAATGCCCCGCATGTTAATCGACAAACGCGTATTTGCCAGTCTGTCGCTGCGCGCAAGCGCTCTGGGGACTGGTCGGTCAGCGGATGCTCCGCAATAATGCCGCCCATTCGCCATCTCGATGGCTCTGATTGGATAGATCATGACCGAGCAACAACCAGTCGCCGTATTGGGTGGCGGCAGCTTTGGTACTGCCATCGCTAATCTGCTGGCACAGAACGGCCAGCATGTCCGCCAGTGGATGCGTGATCCGGAGCAGGCCGCCGCGATGCGCAGCCAGCGCGAGAACCCGCGCTACCTCAAGGGCATCAAACTGCACCCGGGCGTCGAGCCGGTGACCGACCTGGCCGCGACCCTGGCCGCCTGCGAGCTGGTATTCGTCGCCTTGCCGTCCTCGGCCTTGCGCCAGGCCCTGCAGCCGGTAGCGGGCGCGCTGGCTGGCAAACTGCTGGTCAGTACCACCAAGGGGATCGAGGCGCAGAGCTTCAAGCTGATGAGCCAGATCCTCGAGGAAGTTGCCCCGCAGGCGCGCATCGGCGTGCTGTCCGGGCCCAACCTGGCGCGCGAAGTGGCCGAGCAGGCGCTGACCGCCACGGTGATCGCCAGTGAAGACGAACAACTCTGCCTGCGTGTGCAGGAAGCTCTGCACGGGCGTACCTTCCGTGTCTACGCCAGCCGCGACCGTTTTGGCGTGGAGCTGGGCGGGGCGCTGAAGAACGTCTACGCGATCATCGCCGGTATGGCCGTGGCGATGGGCATGGGCGAGAACACCAAGAGCATGCTGATCACCCGCGCGCTGGCAGAAATGACCCGTTTCGCGGTCAAGCTTGGCGCTAATCCCATGACCTTCCTCGGCCTGGCCGGGGTCGGCGACCTGATCGTCACCTGCTCGTCGCCCAAGAGCCGCAACTATCAGGTTGGTTTTGCTCTCGGCGAAGGTCTCAGCTTGGAAGACGCCGTGGCGCGGCTCGGCGAAGTGGCCGAAGGGGTCAACACCATCAAGGTGCTCAAGGCCAAGGCCGAGGAGCTGCAGATTTACATGCCTTTGGTCACGGGTTTGCATGCCATCCTCTTCGAGGGGCGTACCCTGGCCCAGGTGATCGAGGCGCTGATGCGTGCCGAGCCGAAGACCGACGTCGATTTCATTTCCACCAGTGGTTTCTGAAACCTAGCGAGATTGGGAGAGCGACATGAGCGAACCGAGCAAAGAACTGGAGCGTGAATCCATCCTGCTGCGCATTCTGTGGATGGTGATCTTCACCATCGTCTGGCAGCTGGCGGAAATCATCCTCGGCGGCGTGGTGCTGCTGCAGCTGGGCTACCGCCTGTTCTACGGCGCACCCAACGGCGGCCTGCAGGGTTTTGGCGACAGCCTCAGCCAGTACCTGCAGCAGATTGGTCGCTTCGGCACCTTCAACAGCGAAGAGAAGCCCTGGCCGTTCGCCGACTGGCCGACCCCGCGTGCGCCGCAAGACAACGAGCCGCACAGCATCCCGCCAGCGGCCCATCCGGTGGTGGACGAAGAGCCCAAGCTGTGAGGCTATGGCTGTTGCGGCACGGGGAGGCCGAGCACAGGGCGCGCAGTGATGCCGAGCGCGCCCTGACTGAACACGGCCGCAAGGAAGTCCGCCATGCGGCCAAGCACCTGCGCGGCGTGGCGCTGACGAAAATCCTCGTCAGCCCTTACCGGCGCGCCCAGCAGACGGCTGAACTGGTGCGCGAAACTCTGGGTCTGCAACTGCCGCTGACCACCCTCGACTGGCTCACGCCAGACGACGACCCGCGCGACGTGTTGCAGCAACTGGATGCCGACGCTGCCGACGAACTCCTGATCGTCAGCCACAACCCCTTGCTTGGCTCCCTGGCCGGATTGCTGGTGTATGGCCACCTGCAACAGCCGGTCATCCTGCATACCGCCAGCCTGGTATGTCTCTCCGGCGACCACCTGCTGGCCGGCGCGCTGGCGCTCGACGCGCTGCATCACCCGCACTAGAGCGGCTCTGCGCTCCTGTAACATTTCTTCACTTGCCGCCCCTCCTGACGCATGGAATATTCAACCAAGCAAGTGCTTGGTTGCTCCCTGTGACAATAAGAAAAAACAAGGAGGCCCCGTGGCCAGTGCAGTCCGTTTACCGCTCGAGGTGTTTTTCGAGCGTGAGTCGCGTCACCCGAACAAGACGTACCTGATCCAGCCCCAGGGCAATGGCCAGGTCGAGGAGCTGAGCTGGTCCGAGGTCGGCGAGCAGGCGCGCCGCGCCGCCAGCTGGCTGCGCAGCCTGGAATTGGAGCCGGGCAGCCGGATCGCCATCATCTCGAAGAACTGCGCACACTGGATCGTCACCGACCTGGCGATCTGGATGGCCGGGCATGTCTCGGTGCCGCTGTATCCCAATCTCACCGGCGACTCCGTGCGCCAGGTGCTCGAGCATGCCGAGGCCCGCGTGGCATTCATCGGCAAGCTGGATGACTGGCCAGCGATGGCGCCCGGCGTGCCCGAGGGCGTCATCACCGTGTGTCTGCCGTTGCACCCGCACGGCCGTTTCGACCGTACCTGGCAGGACCTGCAGGCCAGTGCGCCGATCCAGGACACTCCGCGCCCGGCGGCCGACCAGTTGGCCACCATCATCTACACCTCCGGCACCACCGGCATGCCCAAGGGCGTGATGCACAACTTCGGCAACTTCGGTTTCACCGCCAGCCACGCCACTGAGTTGTTTGGTGTTTCCGATAGCGATCGGGTGCTGTCCTACCTGCCCTTGTGTCATGTGGCCGAGCGCATGTTCGTCGAGCTCAATTCGCTGTACAGCGGCCTGACGGTGTACTTCGCCGAGAGCCTGGATACCTTCCTCGCCGACCTGCGCCGCGCCAGGCCGACGGTGTTCTTCGGCGTGCCGCGGATCTGGACCAAGTTCCAGATGGGTGTGTACTCGAAGATGTCCGCCAGCACGCTGGATGTCCTTCTCTCTATTCCGCTGCTCGGGCGCTTGTTCGGGCGCAAGGTGCTGCGCGGCCTGGGCCTGGATGCCGTGCGCTATGGCCTGTCCGGTGCGGCGCCGGTGCCCGAGGCGCTGCTCAACTGGTACCGCCGCCTGGGCCTGGAGCTGCAGGAGGTGTATGGCATGACCGAGAATTGCGGTTACTCGCACGTCTGTCGTCCCGGCAAGTTCAAGCAGGGCTGGATCGGCCAGAACAACCCCGGCGTGGAAGTACGCATCAGCGAGGAGGGCGAGGTGCTGGTGCGCAGCGGCTCGACCATGCAGGGCTATTTCAAGGAGCCGGGCAAGACCGCCGAAGCCATGACCGAGGACGGCTTCCTGCGTACCGGCGACAAGGGCGAGCAGGATGCCGACGGTAACCTGCGCCTGACCGGGCGGATCAAGGAAATCTTCAAGACCAGCAAGGGCAAGTACGTGGCCCCAGCGCCGATCGAGAACCTCCTGGCGGTGCACTCGCATATCGAGCAGGTCTGCGTGGTTGGCGATGGCCTGCCGCAGCCGCTGGCGCTGTGTGTGCTGTCCGAGGCCGGGCGCAAGGAGCCGCGCGAGCAGCTCGAGGGCAGCCTCAAGCGTCTGCTGGAGGAAACCAACCAGGCGCTGGACAAACACGAGAAGCTCAACGGGCTGGTGCTGGTGCCGGAAATCTGGGCGGTGGAGAACGGCTTCCTGACGCCGACTCTGAAGATCAAGCGGGCCTCGGTCGAGGGCGCGTACAGTCCGCATTTCCACGCCTGGGGCAGTCGCTCCGGCGAGGTGGTCTGGCAGGAATAGCTGCCGGCGGGTGTCCTGCTGCAAGGCGCGAGGCTGTCTCGCGCCCATTGCAGCGGTTTGGCGCAGTTAAATAGTCGATTTCTTTGACCGGGGCCATGATTCGGCAATCCGGCGATTGAAGCTGTGCGCCCGCTTGGGCACCCTTGCGCCTTCTGCAAACTCCAGGAAGGAGGTTAGGGCGTGAAGGATGCCAATCAAACGCATATTTCCCTGAGCATTCAGGGTATCGCCAGCGACCTGCAGGTACTGGCGTTCGAGGGTCGCGAGGCGCTCAACCAGCCGTATGTGTTCAGCATCGACCTGGTCAGCCAGGACCCGCAGCTGGATCTGCAAGCGCTGCTCAACCAGCCGGCCTTTCTCGCCTTCGGCCCCGGTGGCGGCGTGCATGGGCTGGTCTACGCCATCGAACAAGGTGACTCCGGCAAGCGCCTGACCCGCTACCGCATCAGCCTGCAACCGCAGCTGGCCTACCTGCAACACCGCCATAACCAGCGCATCTTCCAGCAACTGAGCGTGCCGCAGATCATTGCGCAACTGCTCGAGGAACACGGCATCCAGCAGGGCGCCTACAAGTTCCAGCTTGGCAGCGTCTACCCCACGCGCGACTACTGCACCCAGTACGACGAATCCGACCTGCACTTCATTCAGCGCCTGTGCGAGGAGGAGGGCATCAGCTTTCACTTCCAGCACAGCGAGAATGTCCATGTGCTGGTGTTCGGCGACGACCAGACGGTGTTCCGCAAGCTGCCGGCGCTCAACTACCAGCAGGACAGCGGCCTGGCCGCCGAGCATGCGGTGGTACGTGCGTTCCACGTGCGCCTGGCCACGCGCAGCACCCAGGCCAGCTACCGCGATTACGATTTCGAGAAGCCGCGTCTGACCCTGCAAGCCACGCAGAACAGCGCTTTCCAGCCGAGCCTGGAGGTCTACGACTTTCCCGGCCGCTTCACTGAGCGCGAACGCGGCAAACACCTGGCCAAGCGCGCCCTGGAACGCCTGCGCAGCGACTACACCCAGGCCGAAGGCAAGAGCGATGCATCCCTGGCCTGCGGCCACTTCCTCAGCCTGCAGCAGCACCCCAGCGCACCATTGAACGATCTGTGGCTGCTGCGTGAGGTCTGGCACCAAGGCAAGCAACCGCAAGTGCTGGAAGAGTCGGTGACTGACTTTGTCGGTGGCGGCCGGGCCGGTCAGGCGCTGGATGGCGAGGATTTCCAGCAGGGCTACCGCAACCGCTTCAGCGCCACGCCCTGGGCCGATCCATTCCGCCCGGCTCTGCAACATGCCAAGCCCAAGGTGCTCGGCAGCCAGACCGCCGTGGTCACCGGCCCCAAGGGCGAGGAGATCCACTGCGACCAGTACGGCCGGGTGAAAGTGCAATTCCACTGGGACCGCGAAGGCCAGGCCGACGACAAGACCAGTTGCTGGCTGCGCGTGGCCAGCAGCTGGGCCGGCGACCGCTACGGCGGCATCGCCATCCCGCGGGTTGGCATGGAGGTGCTGGTCAGCTTCCTCGAAGGCGATCCCGACCAACCCCTGGTCACCGGCTGCCTGTACCACGCCGAGCACGTGGTGCCCTACGACCTGCCGGCGAACAAGACCCGCAGCGTGTTCAAGACCCTCAGCTCGCCCGGTGGCGGCGGCTACAACGAACTGCGCATCGAGGACCGCAAGGGCCAGGAACAGATCTACCTGCACGCCCAGAAAGACTGGGACGAAAACGTCGAAAACGACCAGAAGATCCGCATCGGCCACGAACGCCACGACACGGTCGAGGCCAACAGCTACACCGAACTGAAAGCCGAGGAACACCGCACCACCCACGCCGACCGCAAGGTCGAGGCACGCAGCAATGACCACCTCACCGTAACAAGCACTCAGCACATCAAACTGGGCACGGCCCAGTTCACCGAGACCGGCAACGAAATCCACTATCACGCCGGCAGCAAGGTGGTGATCGAGGCCGGCATGGAGCTCACCGCCAAGGGCGGCGGCAGCTGGCTCAAGCTCGATCCGGGTGGCGTGACCCTGAGCGGGGCGACGATCAAGATCAACTCGGGCGGGGCGCCGGGCGTGGGTAGCGGCATCTCCGCACTGCTGCCTGGCGCATTGCAGCAGGCCGATGCCGATAAAGCCGGTGCACTGCTCACTCCAGCCCAGATCCAGACTCTCAAGCGCAATGCTCCTTTCTGCGAGGAGTGCGAGAAGTGCAAGGGAGGTGCCTGTGCCATCTGAACTGTTCTCCATCCGAGACTGGCTGGGGGCGGAGTGGCAGGAGGGGCAGCGCCTCTATGTGGTGATGGGTAATGCCAGCGAAGCCAACCCGCTGCAGGCCTATTACCAACAGGCGAGCATCATCCTGCCACGGCCGATCTGGAGCGGCACGCCCTACGCTGGCTGGCAGGAGGTGATGCCCTATCTGGGCGAACTGGAAATCGGCAGCAACTTCCTGGACTGGATAGATGAGGCTCCTACCCAGGACTGGGGCTGGCTGGCGATGTCGCCCCACCCGCCGGAATCCGTGCTCGACCATCTGCGCAGTCTGACCCAGGTGCGAATGCCGGATGGCGCCGAAGTGTTCTTCCGCTTCTGGGACGGCAGTTACTGGCTTCCCACCCTGAAACATCTGGGGCAGGAAATCACCCAGGTTCTACCCACAGTGCACCGCTATTGGGTCAATGGCCGAGCCGTACAAGTCGATCCCGTGCCGCTGCAGCCCGCCAAAACCTACCCCTGGTGGCAGGTGCCTGCGGATTTGATAGCCACACTGATGGGCGAAGACCCCAGCACTCTCGTCGACAACCTCATGCAATGGCTGCGCGAAGAGCACGCCGATCTGTATTTCGCCCTGCCAACCCCAAATCTACAGCTCAAGGTCGAGCGCCATGTACGCAATGGCGCCATGGATGACCGACTGAAGCAGCGCCTGCTGGCGCTACTGGAAAAGGAAACCGCCCGATAATGTCCTCCGTAATCGCCAAAATGCTGTTCATGCTGCACGGTCTGTATGCCGAAAAGCCCGATGGCAAGCAGGTAATCGACAAATTCCGTCAGGACATCCTCAACCACTACAAGGGCTTTGCGGAGGACTGGAAGACCGGTTGGATGCTGGATGTCGAGCAACAGATCCGTCTTACCGACGATCTCGGCAATGAGGTACTTAAGGTTGCCGTCGACAAGGACGACAGCAAGGTAAAGGATTACGCCGCCTGCTCGGCCAACGGCAAGCTCAACATCCTGCACCGTTTCGAAACCGTCTCCTTCGTGCCTATCGGCAACACCCCCTATGAGATGGAAGAAGTAACCGGCCCCTTCGGCCCTGCGCCGCAGAAATTCACCGGCAGGCTGGACGCCGACGGCAAGGCATCGATCAGCGGCTGCAGCCCCAATCGCCAGTATCGGGTGACCTTCTACCCGACTGTCGGCGAACCCGAGATGAACGCACTGTTCACCTCCTATACGGGCCTGCTGGACAACCTGCACGGCTGGCTCCTGCAGGAATGGACCACGCGCATTTCCGCACACTGGCTGATGATGTCCCCAGTCGGGGATCCGCGCCGTTTGTTGGAGATCAACCAAGCCTTCCTGGCCGGTGTCGGGCATGCGATGAGCAACATCATCGACGATGTGAAAAGCCTCATCGAAATGCTCAGCGATCTGGACAAGTTCAAGGAGCATTTGCTCAATTTCATTTCCGAACTGGACTTCCAAAAGCTCAAGGAGCAAGCCAAGGATCTTCTGCACACGGCCTTGATGATCCTGCACGACGAGCCCCTGATCTTCTTCTTCGCGGCGACCATCTGCTGCTGGGCAGAGCTGCTGCCGCCCGTTGAAGCCGCCGAAATGATCAGTGCATTCGAAGCGGGAATACTGCTCAACATACTGCTTGGCATAGTGCTTGCCGGCGGCCTGGGCCTCGCCTTCCGGCTCTCGGTCAAAGGGCTCAAGAAAGTAGTCAAGGTAACGCCTGCGACGGACAATCTGGTCGATGCCATGCAGGGACTGATCGACATCAGCCGCAGCCATGCACTGAGCGCTCACGCCAAGGTAGTGGCCCCACTTGTGGCCAGCGGCAGCATGCTGGTCAACAGCTCGGCCAAAGTACCCCTGATGGTCAAGAGCCTTCCGCAGAAGATTAATCAGGTGGTGGAGGATGCGCTCTCTCTGGTGCGCAACAGAAAGCGGCCGGGCTTTCGCACGGATAAGAGCGAAGCCGTGGATGACGCCTCCACCACCGCCAAAACACCTAATGACCAGCCTGCCGACCAAGCCGACAATACCTGTTCCCACGGTTGCCCCGTCTCCATGGTCACCGGCGAGGAGCTGCTTACCCTCACCGATGCCACCCTGGAAGGCGTGCTGCCCTTTGCCTGGGACAGGCTCTATCGCACCAGCGCTGCGGAACTCGACTGCGGCTTGGGCTTCGGCTGGAGCCACAGCCTGGCTCAGCGCCTCGAACTGGAAGGTGAAAGCCTGGTCTGGACCGACCACGAGAATCGCCGCACCCACTTTCCCATCCCCAGCGAGCAGCGGCCGGCCATCACCAACCGCCTGGCTCGCGCCGCCATCTACCTCGGTCAGGATCCCGCCGAGCTGATCCTGGCGCAGGCCGGCAAGACACCGCGCTTCTACCACTTTCGCCGCGATGCCCTGGGTGGCTACCTGATCGCCATCAGCGATGCCTATGGCAACCGCCTCAATCTCAACCGCGACTTGGCCGGTCGGCCACGACGCCTCAGCGGGGCAGGGCGCGCCCTGTTGCTGCGTTACGAGAGCAGCCGCATCGTCGCCGTGGACTACCAGATCCAGCGCCCGGCTGAGAACGAAGAAGCCAGCTGGCAGAGCGTGCAGACCCTGGTTAGCTACCAGTACAACCAGCTGGGCCAGTTGGTCGCCGCCAGCAACGCCCTGGGCGAGACCGAGCGCTACCGCTACGACCAGGACAACGTGATTCTCGAACGCCAGCTGGCCGGCGGCGCGGCCTTCTACTGGGAATGGCAGGGTCAGGGCAAGATGTCGCGGTGCGTACACCACTGGGCCAACTTCGGCCAGATGGACGCGCGTTACAACTGGGACGACCATGGCGGCGTCACCGTGGTCAACGCCGATGGCAGCGAGGAAACCTACGTCCATGACCAGAATGCGCGCCTGGTGCGCCAGGTCGATCCGGACGGCGGCGAAACACTCAGGTCCTACGACGACAAGGGGCAGTTGATCGCCGAGCAGAGCCCGCTTGGGGCACTAACCGAGTACCGCTACAACACGGCCGGGCATCTGCAAGCCTTGATCCCTTCGGAGGGTGAGCCGACCTACTACGACTACCTCGACGGCCGCATCTGCAGCGTGCGCCGCGGCGAAGCCATCTGGAAGTACGGGCGCAACGCGCAAGGCGACATTACCGCACAAACCGACCCACTCGGTCAGGTCACCCATTACCGCTACGATGCTCGTGGCCGCCTGTTGGAAATTCGCCATCCGGACGGTAGCCAGCATCTACTGGTATGGAACGCCCAGGGCGAGCTGATCGAGGAACAGCTGCCCGCCGCCGGCGTCCGCCGTTACCGCTACGACGCCTTCGGCCGCCTGATCACTCGCCAGGACGAGAACGACGCGCTGACCCAGTACCAATGGGATGCCGCCGGCCACCTGGCCCAGGTCACCCTGCCTGGCGGCGCCAGCCGGGCCTACAGCTACAACGCCTACGGCAAGGTCACCAGCGAGCGCGACGAGCAAGGCCGCGTCACCCGCTACGAATATGCCGACGGCCTGCACCTGGTCAGTCGCCGCATCAATTCCGACGGCAGCCAGCTGCGTTACCGCTATGACAATGCGCGCCTGCTGCTCACCGATATCGAGAACGAGCGCGGCGAACATTACCGGCTGGACTACCACCCCAACGGGCTGATCAGCCAGGAGACCGGCTTCGACGGGCGCCAGACCGCCTACCGCTACGACCTCGCCGGCCACCTGATCGAGAAGAAGGAGTTCGCCGAGGACGGCAGCGAGCGGATCACCGCCTACCAGCGCGATAGCGCTGGCCGCCTGCTGGTCAAGACCCTGGCCGATGGCGAACAGATCCACTATGCCTACGATGGCCTGGGTCGACTGGTCGGCGTCGACGACGGTCAATGGCCAATGGCCTACGCCTACGATCTGCGCGACCGCCTGATCGAGGAGCACCAGGGCTGGGCGACCCTGCGCTACGAATACGACGCGCTCGGCCAATTGGGCCACTGCCGCCTGCCCGACGGCAGCCGCCTGGACTATCGCTATCGCCCTGGCGGAGAGCTGGCGGGCATCGATCTCAACGACCAGCCGCTGACCCGTCACCAGTTCGAACAAGGTCGCGAGCGCTACCGGCGCCAGGGCGCCCTGCTCAGCGAATACGACTACGACGACCAGGGCCGACTGCAGGCCCACCGGGTGCGCAGCGACCATCGCCAACTGCTGCAACGCCAGTACCACTACGATGCCAGTGGCAACCTCGCCGCCATTGAGGACTCGCGCAAGGGCAACCGCAGCTTCCACTACGACCCGCTGGATCGCCTGGTGTCCGTGCGTGGCGACCTGCCAGAGAGCTTCGCCCACGACCCAGCCGGCACTCTCCTAGCGCAGAACACGGCCACACCGAGCGGCCTGGCCAACGTCAAGGGCAACCGCCTGCTGATGCAAGGCGACAGCCACTATGACTACGATGCCTTCGGCAACCTGGTACGCGAGCGTCGTGGCGCCGGCAAGCGGCTGGTCACCGAGTACCAGTACGACAGCCAACACCGCCTGATCGGCGCCAGCCTGCCGGATGGTCGCTGCGTACAGTATCGCTATGACGCCTTCGGCCGGCGCATCGCCAAGACGCTGGATGGCCAGACCACCGAGTTCCTCTGGCAGGGCGAACGCCTGATCGCCGAAAGCAGCCCGGTGCACTATCGCAGCTACGTCTACGAACCCGGTACCTTCCGCCCCCTGGCGCTGCTGAAAGGCGAAGGCGATGCCACTGAACCCTTCTACTACCAGCTCGACCACTTGGGCACCCCGCAGGAAGTGACCAGCGCTGACGGGCAAATTCTCTGGTCGGTGAAGTACCGCGCCTATGGCAGCCTGGCCAAGGTGGAAGTCGCGGAAGTCGACAACCCGCTACGCTTCCAGGGCCAGTACTTCGACGCCGAAACGGGGCTGCACTACAACCGCCACCGCTACTACAACCCCACCACGGGATCATTCCTGACGCCGGACCCGATCAAGCTGGCGGGTGGGTTGAACAACTACCAGTACGTGCCGAATCCGACGGGGTGGGTGGATCCGCTGGGGCTGAATGGATGCCCAGGAACTGGTAAGTCAACCACCGGAGGAAAGAAAGATCCGGTGGAAAATGCGAAGGTAGATGAGGGGGGGCCAGAAACCCCGGAAGTTTCTCGGAATGGGGCGTTCAATGAGGCTAAGCGTGATGCAGGTATCGCCAAAAACCAACAACCCGACCCCGTCTTTGACTCAAGGACAGGTAGAGTGCAGCAGTACAAATATGAGCCCCTAACTGGACATGATAAAGAACCAATACTTGATGCCAATGGCAAGCCAGTCATGACTCGGGTATATCAATATACTCGTGCAGACGGAAGCACAGTCCTCATACAAGAGCACTCTCTTGGTCATCAATTTAACGATGTCGGCGGCCGTGGGGATCAGCCACCCCACTTCAACCTGCGACCAATAGCAAATCCACGCACCGGGAAGGTGGACGGCGCAGCCGACCATTACTATTTTAGGGTGAAAGAATGAGAATCTGGAACCAGCTAGAAGGCAATAAATTATTCAATATCGTTTTCTCTTATCCCGTAGAAATAGACAAAATTGAACTATTTTCACTGACGCTGGAGAATGACCAGCCGAAACTTATTATGCAGTTCGATATTCTAAGTCTGCCTGACATCCCCCCTCCAAAATGGGGAAGATTTAATAGATGTCGCTTAGGCTTGTACTGCTTATCAGTTAGCGAGTTATTGGTAAAAAACATACCCTGCAAAGAGCAGTTGGATATATCTATCGAGCACACAAGTGGATCTTTCTATATCAAGGCCTCAAACTCCACTTCGCTGATAGAATTTAAGGCGAAATTCGTTTCTCTGAGCGGTCCTTCTGTCTATTTGAATGGGGGTGAGGCTTAAAACATATTTGGTTTTCAGGGCTCTACGTTTCTCGAACAGGAATTAGAGTTATTCAATGGGGCGAAAAAGAGAGCGAAAGGGAGGCAGATTTATTATTGCCGGTGCCTCCATGTCATGTAGTGTTAGAAAATAAATCTGCCCCCTTTGGCGCTCTAATCCCAAGGCAGAAAAATAATGGAAAGCGTAATTCTAGAAGTGATTTTCAATAATAAAGCAGAGAAGGTGAAGCTAACTTACTCCGAACAGCCTGCATCAGTTAGCGTGGTCTTTGCGGATGGGGCGAAATTCACCAGCACGGGCACAGATATATTTTCTTCTTTCTTGAGTCTGCGCGAAAGACTCCCTGGATATATATTTCAGTGCAAGGGGGCTAAAATCAACGTTCATCCCTCCAGAATGTCAAGCCAGATGGGGTGTGGTTTGATTGCGTATGAACTATCACTAGGGTTCCCAGCCAAAAAAAGTGACTTGGTGAATATATTTACTCCAGACGTGGTGAAGAGTGAAGTCACCACTAAAGAACAGCGTGACTTTTTCAAGAATTGGATGCAGTCGCTATCTGCATAATCTATATAGATAGCCGATAAGGAGCGGATTTATTTATTGACGATACCTCCGTAGTGTGTGGTGTTAGAAAATAAATCGCTCCTCGCTTTTCTCGAAAAGTGATATTTCCATATCCTGAGGATTTTTTAGAAAATCCGCGGCAAAAAAAGCCCGGCCAAAAGGCCGGGCAAAGCATTTCTCCGCAGGAGCGAAGGGGGTTAGGCAATCTCTGCCAAAGCTTGAATCTGTTGCTGCGCGGCCACTTCACCGATCACCAGGATCGCCGGGCTCTTGAGCTGAAAGTCGTGGGCAGCCTGCTGCATGCTCGCCAGGTTGCTGCGGCACTCGCGCTGGTGGGGCAGCGAGGCGTTTTCGATCATCGCCACCGGCATGTCGGCGCGCATGCCGCCGGCCAGCAGGCTTTCGCGGATGTCCGGCAGCTTGGCCACGCCCATGTACACCACCAGGGTGGTGCCGCTCTGCGCCAGGGCCGGCCAGTTGAGGCTGCTGTCGTCCTGGGTGTGGGCGGTGACCAGGGTCACGCCGCGGGCCACGCCGCGCAGGGTCAGGGGGATGCCGCAGTTGGTGGCGCCGGCCAGGCCGGCGGTGATGCCGTTGACCATTTCCACTTCGATGCCGTGCTCGGCCAGCCAGTCGGCTTCCTCGCTGCCACGACCGAAGATGCACGGGTCGCCACCTTTCAGGCGCACCACGCACTTGCCCTGGCGCGCGTAGCGCAGCATCAGGCGGTGGATGAAGGCCTGCGGGGTGGAGCGGCAGCCGCCGCGCTTGCCCACCGGGACGATGCGCGCATCCGGGCAGTGTTCCAGCACGGCCGGGTTGACCAGGTCGTCGATCATCACGATCTCGGCCTGGTTGAGGGCTTTCACCGCCTTGAGGGTCAGCAGTTCAGGATCACCAGGACCTGCGCCTACCAGCCAGACTTTTGCGCTCATCGACCTTTCCTCGTACTCATTGTGGGAGCGAGCTCTGCTCGCGAATCCCGGCTATCCAAAAGCTTCGCGAGCAGAGCTCGCTCCTACAGGGTCAGGCGCTGACGGCTACCGGTTGGGTCGCCAGCAGACGTTTGATTTCCGGTACGCAGGAGCCGCAGCTGGTGCCGCATTTCAGCTCCTGCTTGAGGCCGTTCAGGTCGAGGCCGCGGGCGATGCCGGCGCACACCGCGTCCTGGCTGACGTTCAGGCAGTTGCACAGGGTCTTGCTGAGCTTCTTGCCGTTGCTGCCCGGTGGAGTGGACAGCGGGGCGAGCAGCCAGCGGCGCAGGTCGGCGTCGGCCTGGCCGTCGTTCCACAAGCCTTTCAGCCAGTCGCGGGCCGCGGTTTCGCCGGCCAGGCGGATGCTGACGATGCGCCCGTCCTCGATGCGCACGCGCTTGCCCACGGTGCGCCGTGGATCGTCGTAGGCCAGCACCGGGCCAGCGTCGACCGCCAGCAGGGCATCGATCTGCGCCAGCAGTTCGGTGGGCGGGGCTTCGCCGCTGGCGGCCTTGATCAGCAGGGCCGGGCGTTCGCGGCCGGTGAGGGTCAGGCTGGCGTAGGTGAATGTCTCGAACAGCGGGCGCAGCGCTTCGAAACGGCGTTGCACATCCCCTTCGACCAGGGCGAAGAACTGCCAGGGCAGCTCGGCCTTGCTCACTTCGACACCGCTGAGTTTGAGCTCCGGCTGTTTGGACAGCGGGTCGAAGGCCGGCTGGGTCAGCACGTTGGTGCCCAGACCCTTGAGGAAGCGATTGCCCCAGTGCATCGGCAGGTAGGCCTGGCCGGGGCGCACGTTTTCGTCGGCCTGTACCGGCAGGCTCAGCTCGCCGCGGCGGCTGCGCAAGGTGACCAGTTCGCCCGTCTGCAGGCTGCGCCGGCGCAGTTCGTCCGGGTGCAGGCTGAGCACGGCCTCCTCGGCGTGGCCGAACAGACGCGCGGCGGTGCCGGTGCGGCTCATGCCGTGCCACTGGTCGCGCAGGCGACCGGTGTTGAGCAGCAGTGGATAGCGCGTATCGCGCTTCTCCTTGCCCGCGCAGTACGGGTCGGCCAGGAACTGCGCGCGCCCGCTGGCGGTGGGGAAGTGGCCATCCTCGTACAACCGCGCGGTGCCCTGCTGGGCGCCGGCCGGGAAGGGCCACTGTTGCGGACCTTGGTTATCCAGGATCGCGTAGCTCAGGCCGGACAGGTCGAGGTCGCGATTGCTGGTCAGGTGTTTGTATTCCTCGAACAGCGACTCGCTGTCGAGGAAGGTGAACAGGCTGGGCAGGCCGGGGCGGAGCAGTTGTTCCAGGCGACGGGCGAAATCACAGGTGATCACCCAATCCGGCCGCGCCTCTGCGGGCGCTGGCACGGCGCGGCGCACATGGGTAATGCGCCGCTCGGAGTTGGTCACGCTGCCTTCTTTTTCGCCCCAGCTGGCGGCTGGGAGCAGAAGGTCGGCGTAGTGGCAGGTTTCGGTGGTGAAGAAGGCTTCCTGCACCACCACGAAGGGGCAGGTGGCCAGGGCTTCGTGGATTTTCTGCTGGTCCGGCAGCGATTGTGCCGGGTTGGTGCAGGCGATCCATAGGGCCTTGATCTTGCCGACGCGCACTGCTTCGAACAGCTCGACGGCGCTCAGGCCGGGGCGCTCTGGCAGGCTGTTGACGCCCCAGTAGCGGGCGACTTCGGCGCGGTGCTCGGGGTTACCGGCCTCGCGGTGACCCGGCAGCAGGTTGCTCAGGCTGCCGGTCTCGCGGCCGCCCATGGCATTCGGTTGGCCGGTGAGGGAGAACGGACCGGCGCCGATCTTGCCGATCTGCCCGGTGGCCAGGTGCAGGTTGATCAGTGCGCTGTTCTTGGCTGAGCCGGCGGTGGACTGGTTGAGGCCCATGCACCACAGCGAGAGGAATGCCGGCGATTTACCGATCAGCTCGGCGGCGCGCAGCAGGTCGGCCTGGGCGATGCCGCAGATATCGGCGACGGCCGTCGGGGTAAATTCGCGCACCAGGCTCTTCAGGGCCTCGAAGCCTTCGGTGTGGGCGGTGATGTAGGCGTGGTCGACCCAGCCTTCCCACATGAGGATGTGCAGGATGCCGTGGAACAGCGCCACATCGGTACCCGGCAGGATCGCCAGGTGCAGGTCGGCCAGGTCGCAGGTGTCGGTGCGCCGTGGGTCGACGACGATGATCTTCATCTCCGGCCGCGCGGCTTTGGCCGCTTCCAGACGGCGGAACAGGATCGGGTGGGCGTAGGCCATGTTGCTGCCGGCGATCAGCAGGCAGTCAGCCAGCTCGATGTCCTCGTAGTTGCACGGGGGGGCATCGGCACCCAGGCTGCGCTTGTAGCCGACCACGGCCGAGGACATGCACAGGCGCGAGTTGCTGTCGATGTTGTTGGTGCCGACCAGGGCACGGGCCAGCTTGTTGAAGGCGTAGTAGTCCTCGGTCAGCAGTTGGCCGGAGATGTAGAAGGCCACGCTGTCCGGGCCGTGCTCGCGAATGGTCTCGGCGAATACATTGGCGGCGTGATCCAGGGCGCTGTCCCAGTCGCTGCGCGAGCGAGCCAGGCCCTTGCCCAGACGCAGCTCGGGGTAGAGCGCGCGGGCGTCGAGGTCGCCGGTCAGGTGTAGGGTCGAGCCCTTGCTGCACAGCTTGCCAAAGTTGGCGGGGTGCTCCGGGTCGCCCTGGACGCCGAGGATCTTCTCGCCGTCATGCTCGATCAGCACACCACAGCCGACGCCGCAGTAGCAGCAGGTGGTGGCGGTGTGCTGGGTGGCCGGGGCCACGACGGGTTGCAGGCTGAGTTCAGGCACGGGCGGTATCCTTGGCTGCGCTGGCGTTCGCCGCATCGATACTGGCCTGGCCGAACATCAGGTGATCGCGCACCTGGCTGATATCCGCTGCGCCGCAGATCTGCTGGAAGTACCAGCCGCCGTCCAGGGTGTCGCCGTACAGGCAGCCACCGACCAGTACGTCGTCCTTGATCACCAGTTTCTTGTACACGCTGCCGATGGGGTCGGTGAGGGTGATGGTCTCGGTGCCTTCGGCGCCCATGAAGTCGCCGGCGGAGAACAGGTCGATGCCGGTCACCTTGAGCTTGGTCGAGGTCACCGAGCCCTGGTAGCGCGCGGTGCCGAGCATGGCCAGGTGATTGGCGCAGACCTTGGCCTGTTCGAACAGCGGAGCGACCAGGCCGTAGGCGATGCCGCGATGGTTGGCGCATTCGCCGACCGCATAGACGCGCGGGTCGTAGGTTTGCAGGCAGTCGTCGACCAGAATGCCGCGGTTGCACGGGATGCCGCTCTTCTCGGCCAGTTCGGTGTTGGGGCGGATGCCGGCGGCCATCACCACCAGGTCGGCGGGAATCACGTCACCGCTCTTGAACTGCACGGCGCAGACGCGGCCGTCACCGTTGTCCACCAGCTCTTCGGTCTGTTCGCTCAGGCGGAAGTGGATGCCGCGAGCTTCCAGGGCGCTCTGCAGCAATTTGCCGGCGGTCTTGTCCAGTTGCCGTTCCAGCAGCCAGTCGGAGAGGTGCACGACGGTCACGTCCATGCCGCGCATCTTCAGGCCGTTGGCTGCTTCCAGGCCGAGCAGACCGCCACCGATGACCACGGCATGGCTGTGGGTCTTGGCGGTGTCGACCATCTGCTGGGTGTCGGCGATGTCGCGGTAGGCGATTACGCCGTCCAGGCGGTTGCCCGGCACTGGCAGGATGAAGGGATTGGAGCCGGTGGCCAGGATCAGGCGGTCGTATTCGGCCATGCTGCCGTCGTCGGCGGTGACCACACGCTTCTTGCGGTCGATGCTGACTACCTTGCACCCCAGGCGCAGCTCGATGTTGTTATCGAGGTACCAGTCCAGGCCATTGAGGACGATTTCATCGAAGCACTGTTCGCCGGCCAGTACCGGCGAGAGCAGGATGCGGTTGTAGTTCGGGTGCGGCTCGGCCCCGAACACGGTGATGTCGTAGAGGTCGGGAGTGAGCTTGAGCAGCTCCTCCAGCGTCCGCACGCCGGCCATACCGTTGCCAACCATTACCAGCTTGAGTTTTTTCATGCCGGCCATCTCCTGCGTAAGAATCACGAGAAACAAAAAAGGCGTCCCGCTAGTTGCCTAGCGAGGACGCCTTTGTCCTGCCCCGATCTGTCGGGAAGCAGCGCCTTCTACGTTGAAGGCAGTGCTTTTATGTACTGTCGATCTCTCTAAAGCAGGCAGCGTGCCAACTCTGTAGATGTTTGATTTTCAGGGGCTTTCAGCGATTTTCTGGAGGCTTGCGGGCGCGTCTGGCGCACCCGTATAAAGCAAGTTGCGCTGTTGTGGTGCGCTGGCTTATTTCAGCAGCAACACCAGCAAGCTCAGGTTCAGTAGCAGCGAGACCAGTGCCACCGTGCGCCAGACCTTGAGCGGCTCGCGCTCCAGCAATGGGCGGGGGCGCAGGCTGAGGGTCTGGCGTTCGCCCTGTTCCAGGGCCAGCAGCCATTCCTCGGCGGTTTCGAAGCGCTCGCCGGGGCTAACCGCCACCGCGCGCAGCAGGCAGTCGTCGAGCCAGGTCGGGATGTCCGGACGGTAGCGACTGGGCGCGGTCGGCTTGCCGAAGCGCGGGTGCTGGAAGGCCTCGATCTCGCCGTAGGGGTAGTGCCCGGTGAGCAGGTAATAGAGGGTCACGCCGGCGGCGTAGATATCCTGCTGCGCGCTGGGTTTGCCGCCGCTGAAGGCCTCCGGGGCGATAAAGCTGGGCGTGCCGGGCAGGGCGTGGGCTTCGTCGCGGGACAGGCCGGGGCAGTAGGCCAGGCCGAAATCCAGCACGCGTAGTTCACCGTCGTCGCACCACAGCAGGTTTTCCGGCTTGATGTCGCGGTGCAGCAGGTTGCGCCGGTGCAGCATGCCGAGGGCCTTGAGCAGGCGCGGCGCCAGCTCCAGCCACTCCGGCAAGCCCAAGGGGCCGGACAGGCGCAGGTGCTCGGCGAGGGTCTGGCCCTGATGCTCGCGCTGGACGTAGTAGAGATGCTGGCGCTGCGGCAGCGGGTGGGCTTCGGCAAAATTGCGCCCGGCCACACGGCGCAGGAACCATTCTTCGAGGAGCAGGGCGGGGCCGGCCTGTTCTTCGTCATGGCGGCTGGCCGGCAGGGTTTTTAGCAACCAGCGGCGTGACTGGTTGTCACGCACGCGGTAGACCAGTGACTGACGCGATTCGGCGAGCAGGCGCTCGACCTGCCAGCCTTCGAAATTCTGCCCGTCGCGCAGGCGCGGCGGCAGCGGCCAGTGCTTGAGCTGGGCCAGGGTGTCGGCCAGGTCGTTGTCCGGCAGGCTCTGTACGTCTACCAGTACGGCGCTGGCATTGTCCTGGCTGCCGGCCAGGTGGGCGGCGCTGACCAGGGCGCGGCAGGCGGCGGCCGGGTCACTCTCGTCCTTGAGCATGCTGTGGATGCCCTGGTCGCCGAGGGTCGACCAGACGCCGTCGCTGACCAGCAGGAAGCGTTCGCCTTCGCGCAGCTCGCCTTCTAGGTAATCCACCACCAGGTGCTGGTCCAGGCCCATGGCGCGCTTGAGTACGTGCTGCATGCCCGGCTGTTCCCAGACGTGGTCTTCGCTGAGGCGTTCGATCTCACCATCCAGGCAGCGATAGGCCCGGCAGTCGCCGACATGCGCCAGGGTGAAGCGGCGGCCGCGCAGCACCAGGGCGGTGAGGGTGGTCAGCAGCGGCTGGCCGCCACCGTTGGCCTGCAGCCAGCGGTTGTGGGCGACCAGCAGACGATCCAGTGATTGCGCCACGGCCCAGGTTTCCGGAGTGGCGTAGTAGTCGAGGGCCAGGGCCTGCAGGGTGGCGCGGGCCGCCAGGCCGCCATCGGCGCATTGACTGACGCCATCGGCCAGGGCGAACAGGAAGCCCTTGCTCGCCGCCAGGGCGGGCGCCGGGGTGACTACGCGGATGGCGTCCTGGTTCTCGGCACGGGGGCCGGTGGCAGAGGCTTCGCCGAAGCTGAGTTGCAGGGCCATCGGGCTCTCTCGTGCGAAGAGCGCCCTGAGGCGCCCGAGAATTCAAGTCGGTTGAGACAAAGGCTGAGCCACCTAGACGCCCAGGAGTGTTGCCACTCCACCTTTCCTGACCAGTGCAGGGAGTCTGTGGTCGCCCCGCCTTTGTCGCAACCGACCTGTGCGGGGCCGGGCAGTGAGCCCGGCACCGGACACAGGGTTATACGCGGGCGGCAGTTACTGCAGCGCTGCCCCAGGTGGTGCGCCAGCGCAGCTTGACGCCGTACAGGCCGACCCAGGCCAGGATGCCCAGGCTGGCGAACAGCCACAGGCCGAGCTGGTAGGAGCCGGTGGACTGCTTGATGGCGCCGAGCCCGGCGGTCAGGCAGAAACCGCCGATGCCGCCGGCCATGCCGATCAAGCCGGTCATCACGCCGATTTCCTTGCGAAAGCGCTGCGGCACCAGCTGGAACACCGCACCGTTGCCGGCACCCAGGCTGAGCATGGCGACCACGAACAGGGCCAGGGCGGCCAGCGAGCTGGGCAGGTTGAAGCCGACGGCGGCGATGCAGATCGAGGCGCAGGTGTACATCACCAGCAGCGAGCGGATGCCGCCGATGCGGTCGGCCAGGGCGCCGCCGAGCGGGCGCATCAGGCTGCCGGCGAACACGCAGGCAGCGGTGTAGTAACCCGCCTTGACCGGATCGAAGCCGTACTGGTCATGGAAGTAGCCGGGCAGGGTGCTGGCCAGGCCGAGGAAACCACCGAAGGTCACGCTGTAGAAGAACATGAACCACCAGCTGTCGCGGTCACCCAGGGCCTTGAGGTAGTCGGCCATGGATTTCACCGGCGGCCGCTCCGGGGCGTTGCGCGCCACCATGGCGAAGATGATCAGCACCAGCACCAGCGGAATCAGCGCCAGGCCGAACACGTTGCTCCAGCCGAACATGGCGGCCAGGCCGGGGGCGAAGAGGGCGGCCAGCACGGTGCCGGAGTTGCCGGCGCCGGCGATGCCCATGGCCTTGCCCTGGTGCTGCGGCGGGTACCACTGCGAGGCCAGCGGCAGGGCGACGGCGAAGGAGGCACCGGCGAAACCGAGGAACAGACCGAGCAACAGTGCTTGCTCGTAGCTATGCACGCCGTGCAGCCAGGCCACCGTGAGGGCGGCGATGACAATCACCTGGCCGATCAGGCCGGCGGTCTTGGGCGACGTGCGGTCGGCCAGCAGGCCCATCAGGAAGCGCAGTACGGCACCCGCCAGAATCGGCGTGGCCACCATCATGGCGCGTTGCTGGGTGGTCAGGCCCAGGTCGGTGGCAATCTGCACGCCCATCGGGCCGAGCACGTACCAGACCATGAAGCTCAGATCGAAATAAAGGAAGGCGGCGAACAGCGTCGGTGTGTGGCCGGCTTTCCAGAAACTTGTATTCATCCAACACCTCGTCAGCAAATGAGAGTCCCGGTAGGCTGCCGGTCGATGTGATCGTGGGCACATCGCCGGCAGCCACCGGGCGAAGCCGGGCGCTTGTGACGCCCAGCCCTGAGGCCGAAGCCGCAGCCAGATTGAGAGAGTTACCGATCGACGTCCGGATCGCGGCCCGTCGACCCACCCCATGCGTTGGGGCTGAAACGCAAAAAGCGCCGCACCACCTGATCGCTAGTTAGCGGGGTAGTGCGACGCCTTTGTCGTATCTGGGGCAACCGCCATTGGATGCCATGGCGGTACTACAGCAAGAGCCGGGCCAACGTGCCTGTTTGCCTGCTGCGCGGGCTGTACAGCCGTGTTGCTCGAGGTGGTCGGTTCAATACGGTGCGCAAGTGATGCTCTTCGCACTGTATTGGGGCGCGACGCTCAGGGTTGCGTGGGCGGTTGCGGAAACTGCACCACCGGGCCTTGGGCCGTCTGCCCGGGCGGCAAGGCGGCGGGTGCCGGCTGGCCGGCTTCACCGAGTTGCTTGGCGAAGCGATGGATGCTGCGCAGATCGTCTTCTTCCATGATGCGCAACGCGTGGTTGGGCATGGGCGGGCGGTAGTTGGCGTTGCGCGCCAGTTGCAGCCACTGTTCTTCCGTCAATTTGGGCAATACCAGGCGCAGGTTGCTGGCGTAGGTGACGCCCCAGGGCCCGCTCCAGCCCAGGCTGTCGCCCAGCAGCCAGGCGCTTTCCGGCACCTGGTCTGGCGCCATGATATAGCCGGAGGTATGGCAATCGTTGCAGCCGGATACCTGTACCAGGTAGCGGCCGCGCTCGACGGAAGGCTCGGCCTGGCTGGCCATGGGCAGTGCTGCCAGGCTGGCCAGCAGCAGGGGTTGGAAGAGAATGCGCATGTCTGGGCTCCTCGGCTGATGCCTCTGGTGGGCAATCCGTGATTAACCCTAGAACCTGCTCCAGCGCTGCGCCAGCCTCAGTCCAGCCAGTTGACCGCGGGGAACTTGCCGCGAAATGACTCGGGCATGGCGGCGACCTTGCCCAGGCGGTAGTCGAAGAACACGAAGCCGGATTTGGCCAGGGCGATCAGCGTGCCGTCGACCGGGCGGGTGATGCGGAAGATGATGTCGCCGCCGTAGCGGTTGAAATCCATCACGCCGACTTCGAACAGCAACTGGTCGCGGGCGTGGGATTCGGCGCGGTACATGGTGGCCAGGTCGGTGACGATGATGCCGTCGTCCTCAGCCGTTTCGCGGATGCCGAAATCGAACAGAAAGCGCGCCCGTGCTTCGGAAATCATCGAGATCATCGAATCGTTGCCCAGGTGATTGCTGGCATTGATGTCGGTGCTGCGCACGGTCATGTGGGTGCTGTAGCAGAAGGGCTGCTGGGAGAAATCGAGCTGGAGACGGGCCATGACTGCTGCCTGGTCGTGGGGAAGGCGCACAGTTTAACGGCGTCACGCCGGTGCGGAAGCATTGCTGCGGTGAATGCCAGGTTGCGGGCAAACGGGTGGGCGTCAACCAGGACTGGGGCGTAACGGGGCAGGTGGCCTGTGGTGCCTGCGTGTGGCGGGAGCACGCCGACTCCCGAGGCTTCTGCCGGTACCCAAGCACTGGCCGGGTGCATGACGGCCCTGGCGCGGCCGCTTAGCAGCCCACCGGGCGCCAGTTCTGACGCCGGCGGCGGCTTTCGCTACAATGCGCGGCGTTTTCGACCTGCCTGTGAGCCCGCCATGTCCTGCCAGACCCCGATCATCGTTGCCCTCGACTTTCCTTCCCGTGACGCCGCGCTGGCCCTCGCCGATCAGCTCGATCCCACGCTGTGCCGGGTCAAGGTGGGCAAGGAGCTGTTCACCCGCAGCGGCCCGGCGGTGGTCGAGACCTTGCAGGCCAAGGGCTTCGAGGTGTTCCTCGACCTGAAATTCCACGACATCCCCAACACCACGGCGATGGCGGTCAAGGCCGCCGCCGAGCTGGGCGTATGGATGGTCAACGTGCACTGCTCCGGTGGCCTGCGCATGATGGCGGCCTGCCGCAACGAGCTGGACAAACTCAGCGGCGCCAAGCCGCTGCTGATCGGCGTGACCGTGCTGACCAGCATGGAGCAGGACGACCTGGCCGGCATCGGCCTGGACATCGCCCCGCAGGAGCAGGTGCTGCGCCTGGCGGGTCTGGCTGCCCAGGCGGGCATGGACGGTCTGGTCTGCTCGGCCCAGGAAGCGCCGGCCCTCAAGGCTGCACAGCCGGCCCTGCAACTGGTGACCCCCGGCATTCGCCCGGCGGGCAGTGCGGCCGATGACCAACGGCGCATCCTCACCCCGGCCGATGCGCTCAAGGCCGGTTCCGACTACCTGGTGATCGGCCGCCCGATCAGCCAGGCCAGCAACCCGGCCAAGGCCCTGGCCGAGATCGTCGGCGAACTCAACTAACTGCAGGATTAATCCATCTCGGTGATGGAGGCCTCCTGGCTTTCATCACTCGGATGGATAGTCTTTTACACGGCACCTTGATAGTGCTGCTCGTGACGCGGGTGGCTGGCTAGACTGCGCTCATTCCCAACTCCCTGCGAGGATAGAGACATGAGCATGACCTTTTCCGGCAAAGTAGCTCTCGTAACCGGTGGTGCCGCCGGCATTGGCCGTGCCACCGCCCTGGCCTTTGCGGGCGAAGGCCTGCAGGTGGTGGTTTCCGATGTCGACGTGGTCGGCGGCGAAGGCACCGTGCAGCTGATCCGCGAAGCCGGTGGTGATGCCGCCTTCGTACGCTGCGACGTGACCCGCGAAGCCGAGGTCAAGGTGCTCATGGAGCGCACCCTGGCCGCCTATGGCCGCCTGGACTACGCCTTCAACAACGCCGGCATCGAGATCGAGAAGGGCAAGCTGGCCGAGGGCAGCGAGGCCGAGTACGACGCCATCATGGGTGTCAACGTCAAGGGCGTATGGCTGTGCATGAAGCACCAGATCCCGCTGCTGCTGGCCCAGGGTGGTGGTGCCATCGTCAACACCGCCTCGGTGGCCGGCCTCGGGGCCGCACCGAAGATGAGCATCTATGCCGCCTCCAAGCACGCGGTAATCGGTCTCACCAAGTCCGCTGCCGTCGAATATGGCAAGAAGAAGATCCGCGTCAACGCCGTGTGCCCGGCGGTGATCGACACCGACATGTGGCGCCGTGCAGCCGAAGCTGACCCGAAGAAAGCCGAGTTCGTCGCCGGCATGCACCCGGTTGGGCGTATCGGGCGAGTCGAGGAAATCGCCACGGCGGTGCTCTACCTCTGCTGTGACGGGGCAGGCTTCACCACCGGCCACTCGTTGGCGGTGGATGGCGGGGCTACCGCGATCTGAACCTGAAGGCGCCGCAAGGCGCCTTTTTTGCATTCTGTAACAGCAATACCGCCCCTTGGCGCGCAAAGCCAGTTACAAGGTTGTTGGTAGTCGTGAAGAATCGGCCGACTCGTTTCGGAGAACAACAAGAATGACCGCATCACCCTTGCTCACCGCATTTCTCCCCATAGCCCTGGGCATCATTATGCTCGGACTGGGCTTGTCGCTGACCCTGGCGGACTTCGCCCGGGTGGTGAAGTTTCCCAAACCGGTACTGATCGGCCTGGGTTGCCAGCTGCTGCTGTTGCCGCTGCTGTGCTTCCTGATTGCCAAGGGCTTCGGCCTGGCACCGGCGCTGGCGGTCGGCCTGATGCTGCTGGCGGCTTCGCCCGGCGGAACCTCGGCCAACCTTTACAGCCATCTGGCCCACGGTGATGTGGCGCTGAACGTGACGCTGACGGCCGTCAACTCGGTGATCGCGATCCTGACCATGCCGTTTATCGTCAACCTGTCGCTGGCGTATTTCATGGAGGCCGATCAGGCCATCCCGCTGCAGTTCGCCAAAGTGGTGCAGGTGTTCGCCATCGTGCTCGGCCCGGTGGCCATCGGCATGGTGATTCGCCGTCTGGCGCCCGGCTTCGCCAACGCCATGGAGAAGCCGGTGAAGATCATCTCCGCGCTGTTCCTAGTGCTGGTGGTGGTGCTGGCCTTCATCAAGGACTGGCAGACGGTGGTGGACTACGCCCCGGTGGTTGGTCTGGCGGCGTTGCTGTTCAACCTGGTCAGCCTCGCCGTGGGTTACGGCGTGCCGCGCCTGATGAAGCTGCCACGCCGCCAGGCGGTGGCCATCGGCATGGAAATCGGCATCCACAACGGCACCCTGGCGATCGCCCTGGCGCTCAGTCCGATGCTGCTGAACAACGCCACCATGGCCATTCCGGCGGCGATCTACAGCTTCATCATGTTCTTCACCGCTGCAGCCTTCGGCTGGTGGGTCAACTTCGCCCACGGCAAGGAACTGGCCAGCGAGGAAGCCGAGGCGGCCTGATACGTCGCGCCAAGAAAAAGCCCGGGCATGCCCGGGCTTTTTCGTGCTGCAAGTGCGTCGTAGCCCGGATGCAATCCGGGAGACCGGCGACTCCGATCCCGGATTACATCCGGGCTACACCTTGCGCCAGTTGAGGATCAGCAGGGTCAGCGCGCCGCCGATCAGGCCCCAGAAGGCCGAGCCGATACCGAGCAGAGTCATGCCCGAGGCGGTGACCATGAAGGTGATCAGCGCGGCGTCACGCTCGCCAGGGTTCTGCATGGCCTGGGCCAGGCCATTGCCGATGGAACCGAGCAGGGCCAGGGCGGCGATGGACAGCACCAGGGCTGTCGGCAACGCGGCGAACAGCGCGGCCAGGGTCGCAGCGAAAATCCCGGCGATGCCGTAGAACACCCCGCACCAGAGCGCCGCGGTGTAACGCTTGTGACGATCCTCATGGGCTTCGGCGCCGGTACAGATCGCCGCACTGATGGCCGCCAGGTTGATGCCATGGGAGCCAAACGGCGCCAGCAGCAGCGAGGCGATGCCGGTGGTGGAGATCAGTGGCGAGGGCGGTACGTCATAGCCATCGGCGCGCAGCACGGCAATCCCGGGAATGTTCTGCGAGGCCATCGCCACCACGAACAGCGGAATGCCGATGCTGATCACCGCGCTGAAGGAGAAGCTCGGTGTGGTCCACACCGGAACCGCCACCTGCCACTCGAACTGGCTGAAATCCAGCAGACCCAGCACACCGGCCACGCTTGCGCCGACCAGCAGCGCCGCCGGCACGGCATAGCGCGGCAGCAGGCGCTTGCCGAGCAGAAAGGTGAAAAACATGGCCAGCACCAGCAAGGTGTTGCTTTGCGCAGCGATAAAGATTTCGCTGCCGATGCGGAACAGGATCCCGGCCAGCAGCGCCGCGGCCAACGAGGCCGGCAGGTGGCGCATGACTCGCTCGAAGGTGCCGGACAGGCCCAGCAGGCTGAGCAGCAGGGCGCAGACGACAAAGGCGCCGATGGCTTCCGGGTACGTTACCCCCGGCAGGCTGGTGATCAGCAGCGCCGCGCCGGGGGTCGACCAGGCCACCACGATCGGTGCGCGGTAGCGCAGCGACAGGCCGATGGTACAGATCGCCATGCCGATCGACAGGGCCCACAGCCAGGAGGAGATCTGCGCAGTACTCAGGCCGGCCGCCTGGCCGGCCTGGAACATCAGCACCAGCGAGCTGGTGTAGCCGGTGAGCATGGCGACGAAGCCGGCGACGACTGCCGATGGCGAGCTGTCTGCCAGCGGGCGCAAGGGCAGGGGTTGGGCCTGGGTCATCAGAGCGGTCCTTGGAAATCGCTAAGGATAGGGTAGAGCGAAGCCACCAGTAGCAAGGCCATGCCGATGTTGAAAGCACGCAGCACGCGCGGCGCCTCCAGCCAGCGGCGCAGGAAGCTGCCGGCCACGGTCCACAAGCCGACGCTGGGGCAGTTGACTAGGGCGAACAGGGCGGCGATCAGCAGCACGTTGAGCAGAAAGCCCTCATGCGGGGTGTAGGTGGTGATGGCGCCGATGGCCATGATCCAGGCCTTGGGGTTGACCCACTGGAAGGCCGCGGCCTGCAGGAAGGTAAACGGCTTGCTGTTGCCGCTGGCGGCATCCGGTGCGCCGGCGCCGGCAATCTTCCAGGCCAGGTACAACAGATAAGCCGCGCCACCGTAGCGCAGCGCGCTGTACAGCGGCGGGAACTGCTCGAACAATTGGCCAAGCCCCAGGCCCACGGCGATCACCAGGATCATGAAACCCAGGCTGATGCCGAGCATGTGTGGCAGGCTGCGGCGCACGCCGAAATTCACCCCGGAGGCGAGCAGCATCATGTTGTTCGGCCCCGGGGTAACCGAGGTGACGAAGGCAAAGGCGATAAAGGCGAGCAACAGTTCAGTGGTCATGGCAACACTCCGGGCTTGCTGGCAGCCTATGCCCTGTTAGGCTGAGCGTCGCGGTACAGCAGCGCGTGCTTTGAGCGATACAGTTTTCGCCAGAGTCGAAACTGCACGGTACTGTTCCTTTCATCGCAGACACAGGAAGTCGTATGGAACAAAACAACCCTTATGCCGCGCCACAGGTGGCGTTGGTCGATCAGCAATCGCCTCAGCCACTGCTGGGCTGGAGTGCCGGGCAACTGCAGGTGCTTGGTTGGCTATGCCTGGTGTCGCTGCTTGCGTCCCTGGTTGACATGGTGCTGGTGTTCGTCGTCGACGAGCAAGCCGATGCCCTTCTGCAACAGGGCGTGGTGGCCCTTGGGCTGGTCACCGTCATGCTCGGCATGTACCTGCTGCTGCGCTTCAAAGGCTTTGCCGAGCAGCGCTTCAGTGCCCGCCGCCTGAGCCTGCCGGTGTGGCTTTCGGTGTTCTTTATGCTGGTGCTGGAGGGTTTTGACCTGGCTTTCGGCGATGCCGAGCTGGCTCAGTTCGGCTGGCCGATGTTCGTCTACTTCGGCTTGCTGGCCGTGCTGGGTGGGGTGACGCTGTGGCTGGGGATCAGGCTGTTGCAGGTCAAGGACGTCTATCCGGTGTTCCGCGTGATGGCCTGGATGGAAATCGTCGGTGGCGGTTTGCTGGCCACCATCCTGCTGATGGTGCTGGCGGTTGTGCCGCTGGTGGGCGCCACGCTGTGCATGATGCTGGTGTTCTTCCGCGGCGCCGAGGAGTTGCGCGGGCAGCCGGCCCAGGGCTGATCAGTCTTCGCCGAGCAGCACCTGGCGGGTGTTGCCGAGCCGCTGGTTGACCGCCAACCAGCTGCTCACTGCATCCGCGCCGGCTTCTGCGAGCATGCGCTCGAGCAGTTTCACCTGCTCGCGGCGCAGCGCCTGCTCCAGCTTGGCGCCATCGTCGGTCAGCGCCAGCAGGCGTTTGCGCTTGTCGTCCGGCGCCGCCAGGCTTTCCACCAGATTCATTTCCAGCAACTGGCGCAGCGGAATGTTCAGCGCCTGCTTGCTCACGCCCAGATAGCCGAGCAGCTGTTTCATGCTCAGCCCCGGGTAGCGGGCGATGAAGAACAGAATGCGATGGTGAACCCGCGACAGACCCCGGCGGGCGAGCATTTCGTCCGGTTTGGCGGTGAAGGCCTGGTAGCCGAAGAAGAAGGCTTCCATGGCGGCCTGCTGGCTGGTCGGCTTTTTCAGGTCAAGCATATTGACGTATCTGTCCGAGTCGGCGTAGTTTCGGTCAATCAGTTTGACCCAATTTGTCCTGCCTTTGCTACCGGTGATTTGTCATGGCCTTCTCCGAACGTGTTGCCCGCCTGAAAAGCTCCCTGATCCGCGAAATCCTTGCTGCGGCGCAGCGTCCGGAGGTGATGTCCTTCGCTGGCGGCCTGCCGGCCGAGGCGATGCTGCCCAAGGTGGATTGGAACGACATGCCGGTCAGCATGGGCCAGTACGGCATGAGCGAAGGCGAGCCGGAACTGCGCGAGCGGATTGCCGCCGAAGCGCGCCTGCTCGGCGTACCGTGCGAGGCCAGCCAGGTGCTGATCGTCTGCGGTTCGCAGCAGACCCTCGACCTGGCCAGTAAGCTGTTCATCGATCCGGGTACCGAAATCCTGGTGGAAGCGCCAACCTACCTGGCCGCGCTGCAGTCCTTTCAGCTGTTCGGCGCCGACTGCATCACCGTGCCCCAGGAAGCCGACGGCCCCGAGCTGGAGGCTCTGCGCCAGCGCCTGCAGAACCACAAGCCGGCTTTCGCCTACCTCATTCCGACCTTCCAGAATCCGTCCGCCGTGCGTTACAGCGAAGCCAAGCGCGATGCGGTGGCGGCGTTGCTCGACGAGTTCAACGTCACACTGATCGAGGATGAGCCGTACCGCGAGCTGGTCTTCGATGCCGGCAGCGCCACGCCGATCGTCAGCCGCCTCAAGCGCACCAGCTGGATCTACACCGGCACCGTCTCCAAGACTCTGCTGCCGGGTCTGCGCGTGGGTTACCTGATCGCTACCCCGGACCTGTTCCCGCATCTGTTGCGCCTGAAACAGTCCGCTGACCTGCACACCAACCGTATCGGCCAGTGGCAGGCGCTGCAGTGGCTGGGCAGCGACAAATACCGCGCGCACCTGGCCGAGCTGCGCGACTTCTACCGTGTGCGTCGCGACGCCATGCAGGTGGCGCTGCAGGAACACTTCGGTGACTTGGCAACCTGGGAGATTCCTCAGGGTGGCCTATTCTTCTGGCTGACCCTGAAGGACAAGCTGGATACCCGCACCCTGCTGCAGCCGGCGATGGCGCAAAACGTGGCGTTCATGCCGGGCGAGCCGTTCTTCGTCGAGCCGGATGCCAACCCCGGTCACCTGCGCTTGAACTTCAGCCACGTCGAGCCGGAGCGTCTGGGCGAAGGCCTGCGTCGCCTGGCGGCGGTGGTGCGCGAAGCGCAAGGGAGTAAATAGCATGCTCAAGGTCTACGGTGATTACCGTTCTGGCAACTGCTACAAGATCAAACTGATGCTGCACCTGCTCGGCCGCGAGTGCGAGTGGCTGCCGATCGACATCCTCAAGGGTGAAACGCAGACTGCCGAGTTTTTGGCCAAGAACCCCAACGGCAAGATCCCGGTGCTGGAACTGGAAGACGGCACCTACCTGTGGGAGTCGAATGCCATCCTCAACTTCCTCGCCGATGGCAGCGAGTTCATCCCCAGCGAGCCGCGCCTGCGCACGCAGATGCTGCAATGGCAGTTCTTCGAGCAGTACAGCCATGAGCCCTACGTGGCGGTGGCGCGCTTCATCCACCTGTACCAGGGGCGCCCGGCCGAACGCGAGGAAGAACTCAAGGTGTGCATGGTGCGCGGCCACAAGGCGCTCAAGGTGATGGAGCAGCAGCTCAGCCGTACGCCCTACCTGGTCGGCGAGCAGTACACCATCGCCGACATCGCCCTGTACGCCTATACCCACGTGGCCAACGAGGGTGGCTTCGACCTCCGCGCCTATCCGGCGGTGCAGGCCTGGCTCGCGCGCGTGGCCAGCCATCCCAAGCATGTGAGCATGCTCGGCTGACAGTGGGCTGGGGGCAGGGCGATTGCGTCTTGCCCCACAGGCTTACTGCGCGGCGAAACGCTCGTTCAGATAGGCGCTGATGGCCTTGGATTCATACAGCCAGCGGCTCCCGCCCTGTTCCTCGATACGCAGACACGGCACCTGGATCTTGCCGCCTTGCTCCAGCAGCTCTTGGCGGTGAGTGGCGTCGTTCTTCGCATCACGCAGCGCTACCGGCACGTTCAGGCGGTGCAGGTTGCGCCGAGTCTTCACGCAGAACGGGCAGGCATGGAACTGATACAGCGCCAGGCCGGCGGCTTCGCGTTCGACCTGGGCCTGGGCTTCTGCGCTGCGCTTGAGTTTGCGCGGACGGGTGATGAAATCGATGAAGATGATGATCTGGCCGAGGCCGATCCGCAGTGCCTTGATAAGCATCGCCGGTCATTCCTGTAGGAGTGTCTGAAAGGGGCGGCAGGGTACCCGACTTGCTCGGGCTTGGCTGTACCGGATATCGATTAGCTCGCCATAAAAAACCGGCCCTGGAGGCCGGTTTTCTGTTGCAGCGGCAATCAGCCGATCAGGCTGAGGAACTCGCTGCGGGTGGCGGCGTTTTCGCGAAACTCGCCGAGCATCACCGAGGTGACCATCGACGAGTTCTGCTTCTCCACGCCGCGCATCATCATGCACATGTGCTGCGCTTCGATGACCACCGCCACGCCGAGGGCGCCGGTAACCTGCTGGATCGCCTCGGCGATCTGCCGGCTGAGGTTTTCCTGGATCTGCAGGCGGCGGGCGTACATGTCGACGATCCGCGCGACCTTGGACAGGCCCAGTACCTTGCCGCTGGGAATGTAGGCCACATGGGCCTTGCCGATGAACGGCAGCAGATGGTGCTCGCACAGCGAGTACAGCTCGATGTTCTTTACCAGCACCATTTCGCTGTTGTCGGAGCTGAACAGGGCGCCGTTGGTGACTTCTTCGAGGGTCTGCTGGTAGCCCTTGCAGAGGTACTGCATGGCTTTGGCGGCACGTTTTGGCGTGTCGAGCAGTCCTTCGCGGGACACGTCCTCGCCGAGCTGGCCGAGGATGGCGGTGTATTGCTGTTCCAGGGACATGGGTCTTCCTGTGGAGTCAAAAAATCGCAGAGGCGCAGGGTAGGGCGCAGCTGCCGGACTGGCAAGGGCGCATTGCGCCAGATCGACGGGCCTGGCTACTCGTCGCGGCCATCCATCATGGTGCGCTTGAGCAGCACATAGACTGCACCGGCGCCACCATGTTTGGGCAGGCAAGAGGTGAAACCGAGCACCTGCTGGTGCTGACGCAGCCAGGTGTTGACGTGGCTCTTGATCAGCGGGCGCTTGCCATCTTTGCGCGCGGCCTTGCCGTGGGTCACGCGCACGCAGCGCACTTCCATCTTGGCCGCTTCGGCAAAGAAGTCCCAGAGGATTTCGCGGGCTTTTTCCACGCTCATGCCATGCAGGTCGAGGCTGCCTTCGAAAGGCACCTGGCCGGCCTTGAGCTTGCGCAGCTGGCTGTCCTGCACACCGTCACGGGCCCAGTACAGCTCGTCCTCGGCGCCGACGTCGATGACGAACAGGTCGGACAGGCCATCGACCGTGACGCTGTCGGTCTTCAGCGTGGCGGCCTGGCGCAAGATGTTCAGGCGTTGGCGGTCAGCCTTGGCTTTGCCGGTATCGGCGCGGTCATGGCTGATCGGTTTGACGCCCCGCACGGCGGATTGGAATAGAGATAAGTCGTCGTCTTGCATAGTGCCTCCACACAGGAGGCCAGTTTACCGGGATCAGCCGCGCTTTTTCAGCAGGCGTGGCGACAGGCTCAGTTCATTGCTGTAACGCTGGCGCATCTGTCGGCGGCAGCGGCGCCACAAACTCACGCCGAGCCACAGCAGCAACAGGCCGCCGAGCAGCAGGGTGATGGCGGCGCCGATGCTGTCATTCAGCGCGCCTAGCGCTGCCGGGCGGCCAAGCAAGGTGGATGCCCCGGCCAGCGTCAGCAGGACACCCAGACTGGCCAACAACGCCGCGAACATGGCACCGAGACGCCAGCGCAAGCCACCGGGGCCGCGCGGGCGCAGGCGGCGAGCATCAAAACCTTCAGACAACTTCATCCCGATTTCCTCATGGGCTATCGGCGCTATGACCGGCCCTGGCTGCCAGGGTTCCGTTCGCGGGGTGCAGCCGTGAGGCTGCTGAGTAGCGGGTCAGAACCTGTTTACGCTCTCGCGAGCTAGAGACAGACAAGGCAAAACTGGCCGAGGGAGCGGAGTTTACGATTTGTAAATGAGCATCCCGAGGTCAGTTTTAACGCGGTATGGCCGACGCGCAGCAGAGCGTAGACAGGTTCTCAGATCAGCGCGTGGGCCTGGGGCACCACAATCGCGTAGTTATCGGCCAGGGCCGCCATCTCCATGCGGTGCAACTGGCGGGCGCCGATCAGTTCACCGGCATAGGGCAGGTCGCGGGTGGCACAGGCGCTGTCTACCAGGGTGCAGCGGTAGCCGTAGTCCTTGGCCGCACGCACAGTGGTGCTGATGCTGGAGTGGGTCATGAAGCCGCAGACGATCAGGTCGAGGTGGCCGAGTTGCTGCAGGCGCTCGTGCAGGTCGGTGCCGGCGAAGGCATTGGGCAGGCGCTTCTCGATCACCGCTTCGCCGCCTTCCGGCTCCAGGCCGGCGAGGAAGTGACCACGCGGGCCTTGGGGGTCGAGCAGGCCACCGGGGATGCCGAGGTGACGCACATGCACGACGGGGGTGCCGAGGCGGCGGGCGGCCTGCAGCAGGGTGGTGATTTCCGCCACGGCAGCGTCCACGTCCGGCAGCTGCAAGACACCGCTGCGATACTCTTCCTGCGCGTCGATGATCAGCAGGGTGGCCTTGCCCAGGGTGGCGGGTGCATAACCACGACCAGTCAACTGGAACAGGGTTTTGGGATCGGACATGACGCAGGCTCCTGATGTGGCTGTGGCTCTATTCTCTGCTTGCCAGAGCCATCTGTGAACCTTTGCAGCACAACGCGCCGATTCGCCGGGGCAATTTGCTTGCACTTGCGGCTAGAATCGCCCACCCGTTCTGGAGGTTTGTCCCGTGTCCCAATCCCGCCTGCGCACCGTGCGCGACCACATTCGCTGGGCTGTCAGCCGTTTTCATGACGAGCAGCTGTTCTTCGGCCATGGCACCGACAATGCCTGGGATGAGGCGCGCCAGCTGGTACTCGGCGCCTTGCACCTGCCATGGGAAATCGCCGATGCCTACCTCGACTGCCGCCTCGAAGAGGATGAGCAGGAGCACCTGCTGGCGCTGCTGAAACGGCGTATCGAAGAGCGCGTACCGACGGCTTACCTGCTGGGTGAAGCCTGGTTCTGTGGCCTGCCCTTTATCGTCGACGAGCGTGTGCTGGTGCCGCGCTCGCCGATTGCCGAGCTGATCGGCCAGCACTTCGCGCCCTGGCTGCCGGCCGAGCCGGCGCGCATCCTCGATCTGTGTACCGGCTCCGGTTGCATCGGCATCGCCTGCGCCTTTGCCTTCCCCGAGGCCGAAGTGGTGCTGGCCGACCTGTCCTTCGAGGCCCTCGAAGTGGCCAACCAGAACATCGAGCGACATGAACTGGACGAGCGCGTGTACACCGTGCAGGGCGATGGTTTCGCCGGGCTACCGGGCCAGCGTTTCGACCTGATCGTGTCCAACCCGCCCTATGTCGATGCCGAAGATTTCGCCGACATGCCGGCCGAGTACCAGCACGAACCTGAGCTGGGCCTGGCCTGCGGCGACGATGGCCTGGACCTGGTGCGACGCATGCTGGCCGAGGCCGCCGATCACCTGAGCGAGCAGGGCACCCTGATCATCGAGGTGGGCAACAGCCAGGTGCATGTCGAGGCGCTGTACCCGGAGGTTGACTTCACCTGGCTGGAGTTCGAACAGGGTGGCCACGGCGTGTTCCTGCTGGCGGCCAAGCAGTGCCGCGAGCATCAGGAGCTGTTCCGCTCGCGGCTGAACGGCTGAGCCGGTGTAGCCCGGATGAAATCCGGGAGCCTGCATCCCGTCGGGCCAATATTCCCGGATTGCATCCGGGCTACCGGCTAAGCGTTTTGTAGGAGCGAGCTCTGCTCGCGAAGCTGTTGCTCTGCCAATTTCGAGAGCAGAGCTCGCTCCTACATGAGTGCTCGCTTAGCGGGTAGCGATCCAGATCAGCAGCCCGGCCTGGAACAGCGCCAGGGTCACCAGGCAGCCGATGGTGAAGCGCAGGCTGCTGTCTTCGCGCTTGAGCAGTTCGATCTTGCGTTCCAGCTTGCCGATCTTCACCTCCTGCTCGTGCAGGCTCTGGTCGGCTTGCTGCAGCATGGCCCCGGCTTCGAGCGGCTCCACCTGCTGCAAACGTTCGCGATTCCACTCGCCCACCAGGGCGCTGACGCTTTTTGCCCCGTAGGTGGCCTTCAGCTGCAGCAGGTCCTGGTACTCGACCTCGAACCCCAGGGCGCGCAGGAAGTGGTCGCGGCGCAGGCGGGCGTCGTCGCTGAGGATGTCCTTGACCGCCAGGGCACCGCCCTCGACCTGATAGTTGGGCCAGCGCTGACGGGCCCAGAGAATGCCCTGGGCCATCAGGAAACGGCCGATGCCGCGATTGACCGGTTCGATCTGCAGGCCCTTGTCGGCGCCGAAGCGCACTTCGCGGCTGCGGTGGTCGGCCCAGATTTCCAGCACATTCTGCTCGCGCCGCACGCGTTGCCCCGGCAGGTCGATGCTCAGGCGCAGCAAGCTCTGCTCCGGGCTGTGGCGTTCGGTGCGGCCGAGCTGAACGAAACGCAGCGGCCGCGCGCCGGTATGCCGATCGGTCGGCAGCGGGGCCAGGCGCAGCAGGCGCAATTGTTCGGCCGGCAGGTCCTGCCAGGGATGCGGCTGCGGCGCGGCGGGCACTTCATCTGCGGGTTGCTGGGCGTCGGTATCGGTCATGGCGGGCGTCCTTGGGCCAGGCGGGCGGGGCACTGGTATGCGAATTATCGACTGTTTCTGCGCAATCTGGAGGCTGGCAGTTTGCTAGTGGCGCTTCGCAGGTGAACTGACCGGGCACCGCGGGTATACTGGTGCCCCCTCGTTCAGGCCCTCGCGGAGCTTTCTGCATGTCCGGCAATACCTACGGCAAGCTGTTCACCGTCACCACCGCAGGCGAAAGCCATGGTCCGGCGCTGGTCGCCATCGTCGACGGTTGCCCGCCGGGCATCGAGCTGTCCCTGGAAGACATGCAGCGCGACCTGGACCGACGCAAACCGGGCACCAGCCGCCACACCACCCAGCGCCAGGAAGACGACGAAGTCGAAATTCTCGCCGGCGTCTTCGAGGGCAAGACCACCGGTTGCGCCATCGGCCTGCTGATTCGCAACACCGACCAGAAGTCCAAGGACTACTCGGCGATCAAGGACCTGTTCCGCCCGGCCCACGCCGACTACACCTACCACCACAAGTACGGCATCCGCGACTACCGTGGCGGCGGCCGCAGCTCGGCGCGCGAGACCGCCATGCGCGTCGCCGCCGGCGCCATTGCCAAGAAGGTGCTGGCCGCTTTCGGTATCCGCGTGCGGGGCTACATGAGCCAGCTCGGCCCGATCGAGATCCCGTTCAAGACCTGGGACAGCGTCGAGCAGAATGCCTTCTTCAGCCCCGACCCGGACAAGGTGCCGGAGCTGGAGGCCTACATGGACCAGCTGCGCCGCGACCAGGACTCGGTCGGGGCAAAGATCACCGTGGTCGCCGAAGGCGTGATGCCAGGCCTCGGCGAGCCGATTTTCGACCGCCTGGACGCCGAACTGGCCCACGCGCTGATGAGCATCAACGCGGTCAAGGGCGTGGAAATCGGCGCCGGCTTCGCCTCGGTGGCCCAGCGCGGCACCGAGCACCGTGACGAGCTGACCCCGGAAGGTTTCCTGTCGAACAACGCTGGCGGCATCCTCGGCGGTATTTCCTCCGGCCAGCCGATCGTCGCCCACCTGGCGCTCAAGCCAACCTCCAGCATCACCACCCCGGGCCGCTCCATCGATGTCGACGGCAACCCGGTGGAAGTAATCACCAAGGGTCGCCATGACCCTTGCGTGGGCATCCGTGCCACGCCGATCGCCGAGGCGATGATGGCCATCGTCCTGCTCGACCACCTGCTGCGCCACCGCGCGCAGAATACCGGCGTGAAGGTCAATACACCGGTACTCGGCCAACTGTGACGACAGCCGCGCTGCCGTACTGGCGCCTGTCCGGCTTCTACCTGTTCTACTTCGCCCTGCTGGGTGCCACGGCACCCTTCCTGGCGTTGTATTTCGACTTCCTCGGCTTCAGCCCGGCGCGCATCGGTGAGCTGGTGGCCATCCCCATGTTGATGCGCTGCGTGGCACCCAACCTGTGGGGTTGGCTCGGTGATCGCAGTGGCCAGCGTCTGCGCATCGTGCGCTTCGGCGCGGTCTGCACGCTGCTCAGCCTGAGCCTGATCTTCGTCGACCAGAGCTATGCCTGGCTGGCTCTGGTGATGGCTCTGCACGCCTTCTTCTGGCACGCGGTGCTGCCGCAGTTCGAGGTCATCACCCTGGCTCACCTGCAGGAGCAGACGGCGCGCTATTCGCAGATCCGCCTGTGGGGCTCAATCGGCTTCATCCTCAACGTGGTTGGCCTGGGCAAGCTGTTCGAGGTCTACAGCCTGGCGATCTACCCCTGGACGCTGCTGCTGATCATCGCCGGTATCGCCCTGAGCAGCTTCTGGGTGCCTAACGCCACGCCGCAGGCAAACAACAGTGCGGGCGGCGAGGGCGGTTTCTTGGCCCAGCTGCGGCGGCCGGGTGTGCTGGCCTTCTACCTGTGCGTGGGGCTGATGCAGATGTCCCACGGGCCGTATTACACCTTCCTCAGTATCCATCTGGAGTCGCTTGGCTACAGCCGCGGGGTGATCGGGCTGCTGTGGGCCCTGGGCGTGGTGGCGGAGATCGTGCTGTTCCTGTTCATGACCCGCATCCTCGCGCGTTTCTCCTTGCGCCAGGTACTGGCGGCCAGTTTTGCCCTGGCGGCGCTGCGCTGGTTGCTGCTGGGCAACCTGGCCGATCACCTAGCCGTGCTGCTGTTCGCCCAGCTGATGCATGCCGCCACCTTCGGCAGCTTCCATGCTGCCGCGATCCACTTCGTCCAGCGCAGTTTCGGCGCCAACCAGCAGGGCCAGGGCCAGGCGTTGTATGCGGCCATGGCCGGTATTGGCGGGGCGCTGGGGGCGTTGTATTCCGGCTATAGCTGGAACAGCCTGGGGCCGGCCTGGACCTTTGCCATCGCCAGCTTGGTCGCGCTGGCCGCGACCCTTATCATTGCCACCCGATTGCGCGAGGAGCAGGCATGAACCGCGAACAACTCGCCGAGCAGATCATCGAGGCCGGGCGTTTTCTCTACGGCCGCGGCTGGTCGCCGGCCACCAGCAGCAACTATTCGGCGCGCCTGAGCGCTGAGCAGGCGCTGCTCACCGTCTCCGGCAAGCACAAGGGCCAGCTCGGCCCGGACGACGTGCTGGCCACCGACCTCGACGGCAACAGCCTGGAGCCGGGCAAGAAGCCTTCGGCCGAGACGCTGCTGCACACCCAGCTGTACCGCTGGCAGCCGCAGATCGGCGCGGTGCTGCATACCCATTCGGTCAACGCCACGGTGCTGTCGCGCCTGACCCTGGCCGATTCGCTGCTGTTCGCCGATTACGAACTGCAGAAGGCCTTCGCCGGCGTCAGCACCCACGAGTGTCAGGTCGAGGTGCCGATCTTCGCCAACGACCAGGACATCGCTCGCCTGGCGTCGGAGGTGCAGCTCTGGCTCGATGAGCACCCGGATTGCGTCGGCTACCTGATCCGCGGCCACGGCCTGTACACCTGGGGCGCGCAGATGAGCGACGCCCTGCGCCAGATCGAAGCCTTCGAATTCCTGTTTGAGTGCGAGCTGAAAGTTCGCGCCTTGCAGCGCTAAGCATCCCGCAGAGGACATTGCCATGAGCAGCCTTACCGTCTACCACCAGTCCAGCCCGGACGTGCCGAACAAGATGCTGACCCACCTGGAAGACATCGCCAGCACCCTGGGCGCAGTCGGCGTGCGCTTCGAGCGCTGGCAGGCCGCCGCGAAGATCCAGCCGGGCGCCAGCCAGGACGAGGTGATTGCCGCCTATCGCCCGCAGATCGACCAACTGATGCGCGAGCAGGGCTATGTCACCGTCGACGTGGTCAGCCTGAACAAGGATCACCCGCAGAAGGACGAACTGCGCGCCAAGTTCCTCGACGAGCATCAGCATGGCGAGGACGAGGTGCGCTTCTTCGTCGCCGGGCGTGGTCTGTTCAGCCTGCATATCGATGACTACGTCTACGCCGTGCTGTGCGAGAAGAATGACCTGATCTCGGTGCCGGCCGGCACGCGCCACTGGTTCGACATGGGCGAGTTCCCGCACTTCGTGGCGATTCGCCTGTTCAACAATCCCGAGGGCTGGGTGGCCAACTTCACCGGCGACGAGATCGCCAGCCGCTTCCCGCGTTTGGAAGACTGATCACTTAACCCTCTCCCTAGCCTCTCCCATAAATGGGAGAGGGGACTGCTGCGGAGCTGCCGGCGGAGCGTAAGCCAGCCTGAGCGCACCGAGCCGCTTGTCTCCCCTCGCCCGCTTGCGGGAGAGGGGCCGGGGAGAGGGAAACTCAACTGGAGCCCCCATGCCGATCAAAGCCATCCTCACCGATATTGAAGGCACCACCAGTTCGGTGAGCTTCGTCTTCGACGTGCTGTTTCCCTATGCCGCGCGGCATCTGCCGGATTTCGTGCTGAACCACGCCGATGAGCCGCTGCTGATCGAGCAACTGGACGCGGTACGGGCGCAAAGCGGCGAGGCGGATGCCGACCTGATCCGCGTCATCGAGATTCTGCTTGGCTGGATCGCCGAAGACCGCAAGGCCACGCCGCTCAAGGCGCTGCAGGGGATGATCTGGGCCGAAGGCTACCAGGCCGGGCAGCTCAAGGGGCATGTCTACCCGGATGCGGTGGAGGCGCTCAAGCGCTGGAAGGCCGAGGGCTATGGGTTGTATGTCTACTCGTCCGGCTCGATTCAGGCGCAGCAGCTGATTTTCGGCTGTTCCGAGGCGGGCGACCTGACCCCGCTGTTCAGCGGCTATTTCGATACCACCAGCGGGCCCAAACGCGAGGCGGACTCCTACCGGCGTATCGTCGAGAGCATCGGCCTGCCAGCCGAGGAGATTCTGTTTCTCTCCGATATCGTCGAGGAACTGGATGCCGCCCAGCAGGCCGGCCTGCAGACCATTGGCCTAGCCCGCGAGGGGGGCGAGCTGCGCGGCCACGACACGGTGGCCAGCTTTGCGGTCATCGATCTCGACCGTTTCTAGCCGTAGCCCGGATTCAATCCGGGGAAGCAGGCAACTCTGTTCCCGGATTGCATCCGGGCTACAACGGCACAAGGCCGCCCGAGGGCGGCCTGCTTGTTTCAGTGCGCCTGTGGCGCGGCGTTGCGCTGGTGGCGGTACACGCTGACCGCTTCATACACGGCCTTGCGCAGGCGGTTGATGCCGCCAATCGGCCGATGCTCGGGCAGGGCGTGCCAGGGGTTGAACGATAGGTTGTCGCAGAGCAGGTTCTGCTCGCGGCTATCGAAGTCCTGGGCCGGCACCTTGATGGTTGCCACGGTCTCGAAGGGCGAGATGGCTTCGCTCCATTCCACGCTGGGGTCTTCGATCGGCATGTAGTGCTCGGGGTTCTGCCGCTGCACCTGCAGGGCGAAACAGGCCGGCACTCGATCCAGCGACAGCTGCTGGTACAGGGCGCTGCGCAGGAAGTTGGGCAGGTCGGCGTTCTGCTCCGGTAGTTCGTAGGACGGGCAGCTGGCCGGGTCGGGGATGACCCGATACTTGATGTTGTGTGGGCCGAGCTTGAACGGCGCGATGGAGTTGTAGGTGGTGGCCACCGGGCTTTCCGGTGCTGGGCTGAGGGTTTTCAGGGCGATGATCAGGTGGCGGATTTCCCAGCTGCGCGGGTCCCAGCTGGGGAAAAAGGCGAGGACTTTCTGGCCGCTGGCCTGGGCGGCGAAGTTCTGTTTGTACTCGGCCACATCGCGGACGAAGAACACCGGATGGTTGAACATCACGAAGTCCTGGTTGCCAGCGGTGGCAGGGCTGCTGAGCAGTTTGTCACCCGGCACGTCGAGCAGCTTGATGGCCATGCCGCGGGCATCGCGGGCGCGGTCGAACTGCGGGTAGGCGTTGCCGTTGGACAGACGCATCCAGGCTTGCCAGGTTTTGCCCGGCTCGCTGAGCACACCTTGGCGCAGGCTCGCATCCAGGGTCGGCAGCACGCTGACTTCGGCTTTCACGCAGCCGTGGGCCTTGGCATGGGCGTCGCGCAGCACGCGGGTGTTGTCGCGGTGCTGCTCGACCACGCTGATGGCGTCTTCGATGATGCCCTGGGTGAGGGCGGCCTCATCGGCCGGGATCTGCTCCTCTGTCGACACCGGGCCGGAAAACTTCCAGCCGTAATACAGCGCACCGATAGCCCAGCCCAGCAGGCCGAGCAGGAGCAGGGTGAGTAGCAGCTTGCCGAGCAGGCGGCCGAGCCACAGCCAGAAACGCTTGAGCATGGTGGATATCCTTGTCAGATCTGGCAGCTGGGGCCAGGGGTCCAGGCTTTTGCTTCGACGGGCTTGAGCTGGCCTTCCAGCGCCGGATCACCCATGACCTTGAGGTATTCGATCAGCGCCCAGCGTTCCTCCGGGGCCAGCGCGCGGCCAATCACCCCGTCGACCCGGCAGCCGTCGCGGAATTCGTGGCCGCGGTTGCTGTTGCCGGTGATACGGGTGTCAAACAGGAAGCCGCCATCGAACTTACCGGTGAGGAAACCGGCGCGCTTGGGGTCGTACTCGAAGTTGCCGACCCAGAATTGCTTGTCACGTTCGACCACGGGCGAGAGCAGCTGAAACAGGTTGGGTACCGAGCCGTTGTGCAGGAAGGGCGGAGTGGCCCAGATACCGTTTAACGGGCGCGCCTTGTAGCCGCGCTTCTCCTGCACGCCGATGGCCAGGCCGTAGCCGTCCATGCGCCAGCGCTCACGCGGCTGAATGCCGGCATCCTGGTAAGCGCGGTTTTCCACATAGGCGGTGATGTAGGCCAGGCCCTTGGCGCTGGAGATGCTGGCGAAGTCGACCTCGTCGAGGCTGGCGCCGAACAGTTTGACGTCCAGCTTGGCCAGTTCTTCCTTCTTCCAGCCCAGCTTGCTGATATCGAAGCGGTGGTCGGCGATGTTGTCGGCGGTGGTCGGATCGGTGCCGATGATCCGTGTCGGCACGATGCGCATGCGCCATTCCGGATCGCGCGCGGCGGCCAGGCGCTCGTCACGCGGCTTGGGATCGGGCGCATGGCAGTAGGCGCAGTTCTCGCTGAACAGGGCGCGACCCTGGCTGGCCAGCCCGACATCGACCTTGCCCAGCACTGCTTCCGGCCAAACCGGTGGTTTCAGCTGCTTGAGGGTTTCTTCCAGGGTGTAGAGGTCACGCAGGCGCACGCTGGAGGGATAGCGTTCGGCCTCGCTCAGTTGTCCGCCATTCTCGTCGAACAGGTGCAGGGTGGCCCCGACGCCCAGGGCCTCGCCGATATTGCGCGCCATCGGCTGCATGGCCGAGCCGTTCCACTGTACCCAGTCGAACTTCCAGATATCCCACACCTGCGGGTAGCTGACCGGGGCGTTGGCCACCCGGTAGTTGCTGGCGTCGATGGCATCACCGAACACACTGTTGGCGATGCGGCCGAAGGCATCGGTACGGCCGAAGCCTTCCTCGGTGGGGTAGAGGCCGCGGTCCCAGTCGTTCATCGCGGTGCCGAGCAGACGGTCGAGGACCACCTTGAAGTCCGTGCGCAGCTGTTTTTTGCCCTGGTCGTAGTTGTCGCCCAGCACCGTCTTGGCGAAGCGCTTGAACTTGATCGGGTTGTAATAGGTAAACGCCATGCTCATGCCCAGCGCCTGACCGAAGCTGCCGCCCTTGAGGGTGGGGACTGTGGAGGCCAGCGAGTGCAGGGCGGCGCCGCCATCAATGCGGATGGCCTGGCCCTGGTAGCGCAATTCGCCGGTGTGGCAGGCGGAGCAGGTGATATCGAGGAACTGCGCGCCACTTTCCACGTCCTGGTGGCGGGCGAAGCCGACCGGCAGGTTGCCGGGGTTGAGCGCACTGGCCTGCTGCTGCGGATCGGTGAGGAAACCGAAGCGGGCCAGGTAGTCGGGGGTGGCGAACTTGTCGGTGGAGAAGGGCAGCTCCAGCGCGGTGAACCAGTCATAGCGCAGGCCTTTGACCTGGGTGCCTTGCGGTGTGTAGTAGTAGGTCTGGCGCGCTTTCTCATCCCATTGGCCGAGGTAATGCACCTGGCTGGGCGGGCTGAACGGCGGCAAATTGGGCTTGGCGATGTAGTAGAGCACCACGGCGCCAGCGAGCAGGGCGAGCAGCACGACCAGGTACAGGGCACGGCGCAGGATTCGCATACTTCAACATCCGTGTGGCGATTTTGTTATGGGGTACGTTTATGCCAATCCGGTGGCTGGATGGCAAGTAGCCATTCCAAACTTGTCAGTCTGATGTCTGCTAAATCATACAAGGAGCAAGACATGCACGATTTCAACGCCAGCCAGCCGCCGCTGCTGGCCCGGCTGCTGGGTTATGCCGGTTTGCTGCCGTTCATTTCCGGCGCCTTGGGGGTGTGGCTCATACCCCTGGGATGGCGCCCGTGGGTCTAGGGTCTGTTCCCGATTCGTTCACGGCCGCGACGGAGCCCGTTTTTGCGCGGAGCTAGGCGCGAGACGCGAGGTTTGGTCGTCCAAATGAGCCGTCGAGTAACGACGTTCCGCGCAAAAATGGGCCCGTCCCTGCGGGTTGCGCGCAAAATCGCGCCATGCGTCGTTGCGGGACTTGCCAAGGGAATGACCATTGCCTGCGTCCCGCGCCTAGCCTGGCGCGATTTTGCGCAGCAACGCGGTTCGCGAACGAATCGGGAACAGACCCTGGAGGCCTTGCTCGATTATGCCGCCGTGATCCTGGCCTTCATGGGCGCCATTCATTGGGGGTTGGCCATGCGTGCGGAGCAGCAGGAAACTGCTGCACGTCTGCAGCTGGGGCTTTCGGTGATTCCGCCCCTGCTGGGCTGGCTGGCGATTGCCGGCAATCTGCCGTACGGCCTGGCGTTGCCCCTGTTGTTGCTGTGCTTTGGCGCGCTCTATCTGGCCGATTTGCGGGCCGTGAGCCTGGGCCTGGCGCCGCGCTGGTATCCGGCCCTGCGCTGGCCGCTGACGCTGATTGTCTGCGGCAGCCTATTGCTGGCCTGGGGCAGTGTGCTGCTGGGCTGACTTTCAGCAGTCCAGGCTGTCGGCCTGGCGATAGAGCGCCAGCAGCTTGCGGGTGATGGTTTGCTGGATATCGTCGCGCTCGAAGGTCGACAGACGGGTGAGCCGCTGTACCTGCAGGCGGTGCAGGTGGATGTAGGGCATCTGCTGGTCGAACTCGCGCAGATCCCCTTTCATCATGATCGGCAGGAACACGTCGCCAATCTTCTTCTGGTTACTGATGATCTGCGCCAGGGCCTGCTTGAACGGCATGGTCTTGGGCGCCGGGCCACCATTCTTCATCTGCGTGGTCAGCAGCAGCCCCGGCTTGCCCAGCACCACGCCCGGCAGTACGCACAGCCCGGTCTGGCGCACGGCGGCGATCTCGATGCCGTGCAGGGTGTCGTGGAAGGCGTAGGGGTTGGGTAGCACCACCATCTTGCGCCCCTGGTCACTGGGGAAGTGCAGGTTGTAGTTGGTGTAGAGCTGGCGTACCGACTCGGAATAGACGCACAGGCGGTTCTCGAACAGCTTGATGAAGCGTTCGGCCAGCTCGCGGCGGGCGATGCTGTCCAGATCCCAGATCAGGTCCTGGTTCTGTGGCCGGCTCAGGTCGACTTCCTGGTGTTCCATGCTGCTCATTCAGCCCCTCATACACGAAATTGGTCCAGCAACGGGTTGCGTTGCCTTGCCGGGTGGCCCAGGTGCTGGCGGGTCTCACTGGATTGATCGGCGGCCAGGGCACTTTCATGAGCCAAGGGGGCAGCCGGGAGTGACAGTGTGATTGATATCGTCAAGCACATGCGACTGTTGCAGAGTGGCACTGGCGACTAAAGCATTCAAGCCCGTGAGATTACCCGGAGAGCTGGCAATCTGCCTCAGGCTGTCTCCGCTCGGGCGCGCCTACCCGGCGTGGTGTGGATCACTTGGCTGCGGATCAGCCCCCTGGCGGGTTACGCGGCCTCTTCGCGCTTGAGCGTGCCGCGGCTTGTCAGCCCCTGACACAGGGGCTGGATGCCGCTGGCGCTGGTTGATCGGCAGGCTGTTCATGGGCGTTGGGCGCCGCTCTGGTAGGGGGTGCCTCTGTCGGCAGCGAACCATCAGCCTGGAAGCTGTGCAATTAGCTGCCGGCCCGGGCGGCGAGCAGGTCGCTGCTCTGGTAGGATGCCGTGCCTTTTTCACCTGACGCTTCAGGTGCCCAATCGAGTTGTGGCCCGCCAACCCTGGCGTGCCGAGAGGTTTTTCATGGATTTATGGACTGCTCTGCAGGTACTGATTCTTGGCGTGGTCGAGGGGCTGACGGAGTTCCTGCCGATTTCCAGCACCGGCCATCAGATCATCGTCGCCGACCTGATCGGCTTCGATGGCGACCGGGCCAAGGCCTTCAACATCATCATCCAGCTCGGCGCCATCCTCGCGGTGGTCTGGGAGTATCGCCGCAAGATCCTCACCGTTGCCTTCAATGTGCCTCGGCAGGCACAGGCGCAGCGGTTCACCCTCAATCTGCTGATTGCCTTCATGCCGGCGGTGGTGCTGGGAGTGGCCTTTTCCGACCAGATCCACCATTACCTGTTCAACCCCATCACCGTTGCTGTGGCCTTGGTAGTGGGCGGGGTCGTAATGCTGTGGGCCGAGCAGCGCCAGCATGAGGTGACGGTCGAGGAAGTCGACGACATGACCTGGAGGGAAGCCCTGAAGATCGGCTGCGCCCAGTGCCTGGCGATGATTCCCGGCACCTCGCGCTCGGCCTCGACCATCATCGGTGGCCTGCTGTTTGGCCTGTCGCGCCGCGCCGCTACCGAGTTTTCCTTCTTCCTGGCCATGCCGACCATGGTCGGTGCGGCGGTCTATTCCGGCTACAAGTACCGCGAGCTGTTCCAGCCCGGTGATCTGCCGGTGTTCGCCCTGGGCTTTGTGGTGTCCTTCGTCTTCGCCATGATCGCCGTGCGCGCGTTGCTCAAGTTCATCGCCAACCACAGCTATGCGGTGTTCGCCTGGTACCGCATCGTTTTTGGTCTGCTGATCCTCGCCACCTGGCAGTTCGATCTGATCGACTGGGCCACCGTGCAGGCCCACTGAAAGCATGCAGGCGACTGAGAAACGCGGCACCCTGAAAAGCTGGAACGATGCCAAGGGCTTCGGTTTTATCCAGCCGGAGCAGGGCGGTGAGCAGCTGTTTGTGCATGTCTCGGCGCTGCGCGGTGAGCGCCGTCCACAGCCCGGTGAAACGGTGCTGTTCGTGCCCGGCAAGGATGCCCAGGGGCGGCTGCGCGCCGAGCACATGCGCTTCGAAGGGCTGAGCCTGGATCGTCCGGCGATTCGGCGAAAGTCGCGTGCGGCTGCAGTGGAGCCCGTACCGCGCGCATCTCGCGCTGTCACGGGCGCTATTCAGCAACTGCCGCTTAAACTGATCATTCTGCTGGTGCTGTGCGCGCTACCGCTGGCCGGGGCCCTGCAGCTCTGGCTGGGCGCCGGTGTGGCGTGGGCGTTGGGCGCCTATGCGCTGCTCAGCCTGATCAGCTTCGGCCAGTACTGGAACGACAAGCGCAGCGCGCAGAAGGGCCGCTGGCGTACTCCCGAAAGCCAGCTGCAACTCGTGGCCCTGCTCGGCGGTTGGCCCGGTGCACTGGTGGCGCAGCAGGTGTTTCGGCACAAGACGCGCAAGCTGCCGTTCCAGCTGCTGTTCTGGCTGATCGTCCTGCTGCATCAGGGCTTCTGGTTCGACCATTTGCTGCTGGATGGCCGTTTTCTTGGCGCCTATCTGCACGGTGTCCTGCCGTAGCCAGCTCCAAGGCCAGTAACGCAGGCTGCGCTGCGCGCACCAGGGCTGATCTGCGGGCTTTCTGCTGCTACGGATAATCCGAGACAGGCGCTTACTGATCGAGCAGCAGGCCGACCTGGCGAATCTTCGGCAGTTTGCGCACCACCAACTGGTGCGAGCGGCGCAGCAGGTCGCGCAGTTCCTCGTCGCCGAGCGGCCAGGGTGGCGCCATGCTGATCCAGTAGGCTCGCGCCAGATAAGGCGCGGGACGGATGCCGGGGCGGTCGACAAAGCCGAGGAACAGCTCCTTGTCGACCTTGAAGGCCAGCTTGTTGCCGAGAAAGTCGAGAATGGCGAACATCTTGTTGTCGGCGATGGAAAACACCCGGTTCTCGCCCCATTTAAGGTCTTCGCGGGCGCCGGGCAGGCTCAGGCAATACTCGGCTATCTGTGCGGCTGTCATCAAGATGCAGTCTCCCTTGGCTGAACTGCAGCTACCCTAGCAGAGTCCTACAGCCATCATTCCTAGAGGAGTCACTTCGATGTCGCTTTCCATGTACCAAGCTTCGATTCCGGTGTTCGTGCGTATGTTCGGCAACCTTTCGGCCATCCTCGACAAGGCTGCCGCCTATGCCGACGCGAAGAAGATCGACCCTGCCGTATTGCTCAATGCGCGTCTGGCGCCCGATATGCACCCGCTGACCCGCCAGGTGCAGATCGCCAGCGATGCCGTCAAAGGCTGTGCCGCCCGCCTGGCCGGCGTGGAGATTCCCAGTTACGCCGATACCGAGAGCAGCTTCGCCGAGCTGCAGGCGCGCATTCAGAAGACGGTGGACTTTCTCAAGGGTTTCAGTCCCGCGCAGATCGACGGCAGCGAGGGTAGGGAGGTCGTGCTCAAGTTCCCGGGCGCCGAGATGAAGTTCACGGGCCAGGATTATCTGCAGCATTTCGTGTTGCCGAATTTCTACTTTCACGTCACCACGGCCTACGCCATCCTCCGCCATAACGGCCTGGCAATCGGCAAGATGGACTACCTGGGCGGCGTCTGATCTGAGCCTGCGGCCGATGGTGACAGGCCAGGCAGAGATGGCCTGCTCTCGGTATTCAGGCGCTGGCGCCTGCTGGTGCGGATGGGTGGATGCAGCGCACTGAAACTGGGCGGGTAAGCAAAGCATGGCGACAGGCCTCGCTTGCAACAGTAAAACCTGGTCCGCAGGGCAGGCGGTCCAGGTTTCTGGGGAGCCTGCAGTCGTGACGATTTTGGATAAATTTTCATAAAGGCCTGCTTCTTTATTAGCGCCCTCCGTTTTTTCTGCTTGGATTCTTGAGGCATCCGCTGGCATACGCCTTGCTGTCGCAGGTTGCCAACACCTAAAACCTCAGGAGTACACCATGTCGCAGAAGATTTTCAGAAAAGGCTTTCTGGCTCTCGCTGTCAGCACCGCGATGGGCGCTTCTTCCTTCACCCTGGCCGATGTCGTCATCGGCGTGGCCGGCCCGCACACGGGGCCCAACGCCTCGTTCGGCGAGCAATACTGGCGTGGCGCTACTCAGGCCGCCGAGGACATCAACGCCGCTGGCGGCATCAACGGCGAGCAGATCAAACTGGTCAAGGCCGACGACGCCTGCGAGCCGAAGCAGGCCGTGGCGGTGGCCAACCGCCTGGTGGATTCCGACAAGGCGGTCGGCGTGATCGGCCACTTCTGTTCTTCCTCGACCATTCCGGCCTCCGAGGTGTACGACGAGGCCGGCATCATCGCCATCACCCCGGCCTCGACCAACCCGCAAGTGACCGAGCGCGGCCTGCCCGGCATGTTCCGCATGTGCGGGCGTGACGACCAGCAGGGCGTGGTGGCCGGCGACTACCTGGTGGACAAGCTCAAGGCCAAGAAGATTGCGGTGATCCATGACAAGGACACCTATGGCCAGGGCCTGGCCGACGCGACCAAGGCGCAGTTGGCCAAACGCGGCATCGAGCCGGTGTTGTACGAGGGCCTGACCCGCGGCGAGAAGGACTTCAACGCCCTGGTCACCAAGATCCGCTCGGCCGGTGCCGAAGTGGTCTATTTCGGTGGTTGCCACCCGGAAGCCGGTCCGCTGGTACGCCAGATGCGTGAGCAGGGCGTCACCGCCGCTTTCGTTTCCGGTGACTGCGTAGTGACCGACGAAATGGTCACCACCGCCGGTGGCCCGCAATACACCAAGGGTGTGCTGATGACCTTCGGCGCCGACCCACGCCAGCTGGCGGAAGGCAAGGCGGTGATCGAGAAGTTCCGCGCCAATGGCTTCGAGCCCGAGGGTTACACCCTGTATGCCTATGCCTCGGTTCAGGCCCTGGCTGCGGCCTTCAAGGGCGCCGGCGGCAGCGAGGGCGGTAAGGCCAGCGAATGGCTGAAGGCCAATAGCGTCGATACCGTGATGGGCAAGAAGTCCTGGGATGGCAAGGGAGACCTGCAAGTCTCCGACTACGTGATGTACGAGTGGGACGACAAGGGCAAGTACCACCAGCAGTGATCGACTCGCACGCTCCGGCCCGCCATGGCAGGCCGGGCGCTGCGTCTGCATGATCGCGGCCTCGCGCGGCGGTCGTCCTTGTCCACGCCTATGAGACTTATTTCATGGACGGCATCTTCCTGCAGCAAATGATTAACGGCCTGACCCTCGGCGCGGTCTATGGCCTGATCGCCATCGGCTACACCATGGTTTACGGCATCATCGGCATGATCAACTTCGCCCACGGCGAGGTGTACATGATCTCTGCCTACCTGTCGGCCATCACCCTGGCCCTGCTGGCCTTCTTCGGCCTCGAATCCTTTCCGCTGCTGATCCTCGGCACGCTGCTGTTCACCATCTTCGTCACCGGTATGTATGGCTGGGTGATCGAACGCATCGCCTACAAGCCGCTGCGCAACTCTACGCGCCTGGCGCCGCTGATCAGCGCCATCGGCATGTCGCTGATCCTGCAGAACTACGTGCAGATCAGCCAGGGCGCGCGCCAGCAGGGCGTACCGACCCTGCTCGATGGCGCGTTCCGCTTTCCTATCGGTGAGGGCTTCGTCCAGCTCACCTACACCAAGGTGTTCATCCTCATCGCCGCCTTCGTCGGCATGGGCGTGCTCACCTACGTAATCCAGCACACCAAGCTCGGCCGCATGTGCCGCGCTACCCAGCAGGATCGCAAGATGGCCTCGATCCTCGGCATCAACACCGACCGGGTGATCTCCTACGTGTTCGTCATCGGCGCCGCCATGGCCGCGCTGGCCGGTGTGCTGATCACCATGAACTACGGCACCTTCGACTTCTATGCCGGCTTTGTCATCGGCATCAAGGCGTTCACCGCGGCGGTGCTCGGTGGCATCGGCTCGCTGCCGGGGGCGATGCTCGGCGGGTTGATTCTCGGCGTGGCCGAGGCGCAGTTCTCCGGCATGGTCAACACCGACTACAAGGATGTGTTCAGCTTCGGCCTGCTGGTAATCATCCTGATTTTCCGGCCGCAAGGGCTCCTGGGCCGTCCCCAGGTGGCGAAGGTATGAGCCTGCCTGCCAGCACCCAGGGCTGGGACCTGAAGAAAAGCTTGCTGGATGCACTGCTCGCCGGCCTGATCGCCCTGATCGTGTTCGGCCCCATCGTCGGCGTGGTGCTCGACGGCTACAGCTTCAACCTGCAACCGCAGCGGCTCGGCGTGGTGATCGGTGTGGTCATGCTCGGCCGCCTGCTGCTCAGCCTGTATCTGCAGAGTGCTAGCGGTGTCGCGCTGCTGGCGCGCTTCGAAGGCAACGCTTCGGGTGTGCACGTGCGGCCGCCGGACTACCAGTCGCGGCTGCGCTGGATCATCCCGTTGCTGCTGGTGGTGGCGCTGGTCTTCCCGTTCTTCGCCAGCAAGTACCTGCTCACGGTGGTCATTCTCGGCCTGATCTACGTGCTGCTGGGGCTGGGCCTGAACATCGTGGTCGGCCTGGCCGGCCTGCTCGACCTCGGCTACGTGGCCTTCTACGCCATCGGCGCCTACGGCCTGGCGCTGGGCTACCAGTATCTCGGCCTGGGCTTCTGGACGGTGTTGCCTTTGGCGGCATTGCTGGCGGCAGCGGCGGGGGCGTTGCTGGGCTTCCCGGTGCTGCGCATGCACGGCGACTACCTGGCCATTGTCACCCTCGGCTTCGGCGAGATCATCCGCCTGGTGCTCAACAACTGGCTGAGCTTCACTGGCGGGCCGAACGGCATGTCGGTGCCGTCGCCGAGCTTTTTCGGCCTGGAGTTCAGCCGCCGCGCCAAGGACGGCGGAGTGCCGTTCCATGAATTTTTCGGCGTCGCCTACAACCCCAACCTGAAGTTCCTGTTCATCTACGTGGTGCTGTTCCTAGTGGTGATGCTGGTGCTGTACATCAAGCACCGTCTGACACGCATGCCCGTCGGCCGCGCCTGGGAAGCGCTGCGCGAAGACGAGATCGCCTGCCGCGCCATGGGCCTCAATCATGTGCTGGTGAAGCTCTCGGCCTTCATGATTGGCGCCTCCACCGCGGGGCTGGCCGGGGTGTTCTTCGCCAGCTACCAGGGCTTCGTCAACCCGTCGTCCTTCACCTTCTTCGAGTCGGCGCTGATTCTCGCCATCGTCGTGCTCGGCGGCATGGGCTCGACGGTGGGTGTGGTGATCGCCGCCTTCGTACTGACGGTGGCGCCGGAGCTGCTGCGCAGTTTCGCCGACTACCGCGTGTTGCTGTTCGGCATGCTCATGGTGCTGATGATGATCTGGCGCCCGCGTGGGCTGATCCGCATCAGTCGTACCGGGGTCACGCCGCGTAAGGGGGTGGCGCCATGAGCGACGAGATGATTCTCAGGGTCGACAGCCTGATGATGCACTTCGGTGGCATCAAGGCGCTCAACGACGTCAGCCTGCAGGTCAAACGCCACTCGATCTCGGCGCTGATCGGCCCCAACGGTGCCGGCAAGACCACGGTGTTCAACTGCCTCACCGGCTTCTACCAGGCCACCGGCGGTAGCATCAAGCTGCACGCGCGGGGCACCGTCACCGACGTGATCCAGGTACTCGGCGAGCCGTTCCGGCCGAGCGACTTCGTGGCCCCGGCCACCCTGGCCAGCCGCATCTGGTTCAAGATGTTCGGCGGTACCCATCTGGTCAACCGAGCCGGTCTGGCGCGCACCTTCCAGAACATCCGCCTGTTCAAGGAAATGTCGGTGGTGGAGAACCTGCTGGTGGCCCAGCACATGTGGGTCAACCGCAGCCTGCTGGCCGGCGTGTTCAATACCCGCGGCTACCGCAAGGCCGAGGAGGACGCGCTCAACCACGCCTTCTACTGGCTGGAGGTGGTCGACCTGGTGGACTGCGCCAACCGCCTGGCCGGTGAGCTGTCCTACGGCCAGCAGCGCCGCCTGGAAATCGCCCGGGCCATGTGCACGCGGCCGCAGCTGATCTGCCTGGATGAACCGGCCGCCGGCCTCAATCCGGCGGAAACCGAGGCCTTGAGCGCGATCATCCGCAAGCTGCGCGACGAGCACGAGATGACCGTACTGCTGATTGAGCACGACATGGGCATGGTGATGAGCATTTCCGACCATATCGTCGTGCTCGACCACGGTGTGGTGATCGCCGAGGGCGGGCCGGCTGAGATTCGTCACGACCCGAAAGTGATCGCCGCCTACCTGGGCGCGGACGAGGAGGAGCTGGCATGAGCGAGCCGCTCCTCGAACTGAAGGACGTCGACGTGCACTACGGGGTGATCCAGGCGCTGAAGAAGGTCAGCCTGCACATCAACGAAGGCGAGACGGTGAGCCTGATCGGCTCCAACGGTGCCGGCAAGTCCACGCTGCTGATGTCGATCTTCGGCCAGCCGCGCGCCTCGGCAGGGCAGATCCTCTTTCGTGGCACCGACATCACCCACAAGTCCTCGCACTACGTCGCCTCCAACGGCGTGGCGCAGGCGCCGGAAGGGCGCCGGGTGTTCCCCGACATGAGTGTGGAAGAGAACCTGCTGATGGGCACCATCCCGATCGGCACGGCGCATGCCGACGAGGACATGCAGCGCATGTTCGAGCTGTTCCCGCGGCTCAAGGAGCGGCGCAATCAGCGTGCCATGACCATGTCCGGCGGCGAGCAACAGATGCTCGCCATTGCCCGTGCGCTGATGAGCCGACCCAAGCTGCTGCTGCTCGACGAGCCCTCGCTGGGCCTGGCGCCAATCGTGGTCAAGCAGATCTTCCAGACCCTGCGCGAGCTGGCTCAGACCGGCATGACCATCTTCCTGGTGGAGCAGAACGCCAACCACGCGCTCAAGCTGTCGGATCGCGCCTACGTGATGGTCACCGGAGAAATTCGCCTGAGCGGTACCGGCGCGGAGCTGCTGGGCAACCAGGAGGTGCGCAACGCCTACCTGGGCGGGCATTGAGCCGCCCATAAACAAAAAGGGCATCCCGTGGGATGCCCTTTTTGTTTATGCCGCTAGCAGGTGGTGCGAGCGTTCAGGCCGTTGCCTTAAACAATCACACCTTGGCTGCGCAGGTAGTCGTCATAGGTCCCGCTGAAGTCGGTGATGCCGTTCGGCGACAGCTCGATGATGCGCGTGGCCAGGGAGCCGACGAACTCGCGGTCATGGCTGACGAAGATCAGCGTGCCCGGGTAGTTTTCCAGCGCCAGGTTGAGCGACTCGATCGATTCCATGTCCAGGTGGTTGGTCGGTTCGTCCATCACCAGCACGTTGGGCTTCTGCACGATCAGCTTGCCGAACAGCATGCGGCCTTGCTCACCACCGGAGATGACTTTGACCGACTTGAGGATCTCGTCGTTGGAAAACAGCATGCGGCCGAGGGTGCCACGCACCATCTGCTCGCCCTGGGTCCACTGGCTCATCCAGTCGAACAGGGTAACGTCGTCTTCGAAGTCGTGGGCGTGGTCTTGGGCGTAGTAACCCAGTTCGGCGCTATCGGTCCATTTCACCGAGCCGGCGTCCGGGGTCAGCTCGCCGACCAGGGTGCGCAGCAGGGTGGTTTTGCCGATGCCGTTGGGGCCGATGATGGCGACGCGCTCGCCGGCTTCGACCTGGAAGCTGAAGTTCTTGAACAGCGTCTTGCCGTCGAAGCCCTTGGCCATTTTGTCGACCATCACGGCCTGGCGGTGCAGCTTCTTGTTCTGCTCGAAGCGGATGAACGGGCTGACGCGGCTGGACGGCTTGACCTCGGCCAGCTGGATCTTGTCGATCTGCTTGGCGCGGCTGGTGGCCTGCTTGGCTTTCGAGGCGTTGGCCGAGAAGCGGCTGACGAAGCTCTGCAGTTCGTTGATCTGCGCCTTCTTCTTGGCGTTGTCCGACAGCAGCTGCTCGCGCGACTGGGTCGCTGCGGTCATGTACTCGTCGTAGTTGCCCGGGAACAGGCGCAGCTCGCCGTAGTCCAGGTCAGCCATGTGGGTGCACACGCTGTTCAGGAAGTGACGGTCGTGCGAGATGATGATCATGGTGCTGTTGCGCTGGGTGAGGATGTTTTCCAGCCAGCGGATGGTGTTGATGTCCAGGTGGTTGGTCGGTTCGTCCAGCAGCAGCACTTCCGGGTCGGAGAACAGCGCCTGGGCCAGCAACACACGCAGCTTCCAGCCCGGCGCTACTTCGCTCATCGGGCCGAAGTGTTGTTCCAGCGGAATGCCCAGGCCGAGCAGCAGTTCTCCGGCGCGCGATTCGGCGGTGTAGCCATCCATTTCGGCGAACTCACCTTCCAGCTCGCCGACCTTCATGCCGTCTTCTTCGCTCATCTCCGCCAGCGAATAGATACGGTCGCGCTCGGCCTTGACCTTCCACAGCTCCTCGTGACCCATGATCACGGTGTCGATCACGCTGAACTGCTCGTAAGCGAACTGATCCTGGCGCAATTTACCCAGGCGCACGTTCGGCTCGAGCATCACCTGGCCGCCGGACGACTCCAGATCGCCGCCAAGAATTTTCATAAAGGTCGACTTGCCGCAGCCGTTAGCCCCGATCAGGCCGTAGCGGTTGCCGCCGCCGAACTTGACGGAAACGTTCTCGAACAGGGGTTTGGCCCCGAATTGCATGGTGATGTTGGCGGTGGAGATCACGAATCAGATCCAGAAAGCGGGCGCGCAGGCGCGAAAGGGGCGCGATTGTACAGCTTTCTGCATGGGGAAGGGCAGCCAGTAGGATGGATGGGCTCAGCGCCTGGTGCCGGCAGGGCGCGGAGCGGTTTGGGATAGTCGAGCTACAGGCCGTCGCAGTCGCCGTCAGAAACGCCTGGAAGCCAGTGCCTTTGCGGCTCTCGTAGAGATCGCGGTGCGCGCCCTGGCGGGCGCATGGGCTGATCTGTAGCGTCTGTGCCGTGATGAGCAGCATGCGCAACCCGGCGTATTCGCCGTCGCACAGATGCAGGCGGTTGATCGGCAAGCTATTGGCGACGGACGTAGGTAAGGTATCGATATCCCGGCGGCCCTGCACGGCGGCGAGCGTTCGTTCGAGTCAGTGTGCCAGTTACCCAGCCCGTCGCCGAATAGAGTGCGAGTAGCGTTTCAATCATCGGTGCAGCAGCCTTCATCACTGCCTGCTAAATCTGCAGCAAGAGAAGCCGCTTTGAGGGGCTTTGCCTCCTAAGCCCCTTCTAATGTCCAGTCGATCGGCAGTCTGGGCTGACAGAGCTTCCTCACCGGTTGTTCTGCTGGCGTTTTGCCTTCTATGCTGTCGGCGAGGTGAGGGCAGGCTGCACAGTGATAGGGCGGCCAATGGCTAGCATGCCGGTTCAAGGAGCATCGACTGGCCCGGCGTCCGTAGGCATAGCGTCCATAAGTGACAAAATATGACGTTTTGCCACCATTCATCTCAAGGTTCTTTGGTGGCAGACGGCTAAAAATCAGGCGCTTTCACAGGATATTCGCAGGGCTGCTGGAGCTTTTATGGGGGTATTTAGTCAATTTCTTTCCTTGCGCGAAAGAGTGGGTGGAGCTGTTTTCGTATTATTGGGGCAAGCAGCACAAAGTGTTGGAAGTTTTGTTACGGGTCTGGTTATCGCGCGCGCTGCCGGCCAAGAGGAGTTGGGGCTATTTGCGCTCGGATTTTCGTTTTGTTTTCTCGTTACCTGTCTTGGTGACACATTGGTCGCAACACCGTACACCTATTTCAGTTCCCAGGAGGGGGGGCGGCAATCCGGTATTTTAAAGGCGGGTTTAGTCGGGTCTTTTCTAGTGGGTCTGCTGGTTTGTCTATTGATCGTTGCTGCAGCCATTCTGGGTGTGGAGAGTTTGCGTGGACTGGTGTTTACTTTGCCCCTGGCTGTAATAGGGCTGGTCTTGCGCGAGTTTGTTCGGCGTCATTTATATGTTGCTGGAAAATTGACGTCCGTATTGTTGAGGGATCTGCTCTCGTGCGCGTTGCAACTTGCGCTGATATTTCTGCTGGCTGCTGCCGATTGGTTATCGGCAGGTACTGCCTTTCTCGCAATTGGTTTGGCGGCTTTGCTGCCCGTTCTGGGTTTTCTGGGGTGGGGGATGTTCGCTGGCCAGGCATCGACAAGTAGCGAAATTTTCACCTGGCTGAGTCGGTTCTTCGGCTATGGCCATTGGCTGGTGCTGGGGACGGCGTGCCATGTCGCCAGCGTTCAGCTCTACCCATGGCTGGCTCTGGCAGGTGGTGGCGTCAGGAATGCCGGGGTTTTTGCGGTGTGCATGGCGCTGACTAATTTAATGAACCCATTGCTGGTCGGGCTGACCAATTACTTCAGGCCCAAGTTCATGGCGAACTATCGAGATGCCTGCTCATCTGGTTTCTTTGCGTATGTTTTGCGTATTTCAATGTTGTTTCTCGCGCCAGCGCTGCTGTTTCTTATCGTTGTAGCTGTCGAGGGTGACAGATTGCTCGTGGCGATCTATGGCGAGAGTTATCGTGAAGGTTCAAGTGCGCTCTTCTACATGGGTTTTGGCGTGGTTGCCGTCGCTCTTTCTGCTCCACTGCAATTGGCTTTGCTGGCTGTGCGAGCGCCGGTCACAAACTTGATCTACCATGCATTCGCCTTGTTGATCCTGCTTCTGCTAAGTGCAGTTTTCTGGCCTCATCTGAGTACTACGACTCTCGGTTTTTTTTACGGTGGCGTGAATCTTGCTGCATTGGGCGTTCTGTTCTTTTTGTTCTTGAGGCGGGTGGTTTTCCGTTAGCATGGCAGGCCATTTGAATCGTGGGCTCTTATTTATGGCGTCAAATTATTGTTGGGACTGAGTTGTTGGTGGGATAAGTTGCGGCGTGCGATTAACCTACTGTTTTAATTAAACTTTGGTGCATCGTTCTGGACTGCGAAATTGCTTCGTGGTGCAGAGGGGAGGGACTCTTTATGCGCAAGATCGTAATCACCGGTGGTGCTGGTTTCGCTGGCTCGCATATCGTCGATGAAGCTTGTCAGAAATACCCGGACGCTCGTGTGGTGGTCCTCGACAAGATGACCTATGCGGGTGATGTGCGAAACATCTCTCATCATGTGTTCTCCAACCGAGTGCAACTGCTGGTGGGTGATGTGGCCGACCTGGACCTGTGCCGACGTGTGGTTAAGGGCGCCTGTCTGGTAATCCATGCGGCAGCGGAGAGCCACGTCGACAACTCCTTCGGCAACTCCCTGGAGTTCACCCGCACCAACGTGTTGGGTACCCACGCGCTGATAGAAGCCTGCCGCCAGGAGCGCGTACCTAAAGTGGTGCATGTCAGCACTGACGAGGTGTATGGCGAGGTCATGAGCGGTGCGGCGGCCGAGGACGATGTGCTGCGCCCGACCAACCCGTACTCTTCCTCCAAGGCTGCCGCAGAAATGATTCTGCGCGGCTATATCCAGTCCTATCACGAGCCCATCGTGATCATCCGGGCGAACAACCTCTATGGCATTCGCCAGTTCCCGGAAAAGATCATTCCCCGCTTCATCTGCCATTTGCTCACCGGGCGGCGCCTGCCCCTGCATGGCAACGGCAGCAACCGCCGCCACTATCTGAGCACTCGCGACTTCGCGCGTGCTGTGCTGTTCGTTGCCGAACAGGGTGTGGTCGGTGAGACCTACAACATCGGTACCACTGAGGAATACACCAACCTGGAGATGGCCGAGCTGGTGTGCAAGCACTTCGGGCGCAGCGTCGATCAGTTGGTGGACTTCGTGCCGGACAGGCCCTTCAACGATGCACGCTATTCGATCTCCTGGAGCAAGCTCCAGGGCATGGGCTGGAAACCCCAGCACAGCTTGCGTGAAGACCTCGGCATGCTGGTCGACTGGTACCGCGACAACCTTGAGCGCTACACCGAACTCTTCGGTACTCCTGAGGTTCAGGCCATTACCCAGACGCTGGCGATGCTTGCCACCAGTGGGGCAGCCGCGGAATTGAAAGTCACCACGTGAGGAGGGTGGCTGGGGTTCGGATGCGAATGGTTGTCCAGGGATAGGCCTGGCTCGAGGGATGACGGTGATGGATCCGATTGAGGCAATAGATGTAGCCCGACAGGGGAGAGTCCGGCGTTTTCCTGGCAAGGGTGCGGCTCGCCCGAAAGGTGTACGGCGCTTCGATGCAGCGGCCCTTTCCGGCGTAGAGCTGCTGTTGTTGCGATTGGTGCATGCGCTCTGCGGTTTCCTGGCAGTGGCGGCGCTCTATGTCTATATGCTTGCCGTGCAGGCGGAGTCGGTGGCAGATCTGCGGCTGTGGGCAGTATTCCTCACCCTGTTTGCCGCTTTGATGCCGGTACGCGTCTACGGGGGCTTGTGCCAGCGGCGTGTTGAACGAGCGCTGAAAGCGGTGAGTGCGTTGCTCAATGCGGGCATGGCAATTGCCGTGTTGCAGGTACTGTTGCTGCTGGCCGGGCAGAATGGGTTGCCGCCGCTGCTTCTGCTGGGGCTCTTCCTGCTGGTAGGCATGATGTCGCTGGGTGGCCGCTTGCTCCTGGAACGCCTGGTTCGCCGCTGGGATCACAAGACGCGTCTGGTCATTGTCGGCGCCGGCGAGCAGGGTGTTGCAATTGCCCAACACATGGCGCTGAGCGAGCCGAATATCGAGGTCATCGGTTTTATCGAAGACCGCCAGTCGCGGATTGACCCCTCCAGCCTGCCTGTGCCACTGCTGGGCAACACCTCGCAGCTGGAAGAGCTGCCGCGTGATATCGATGGCGTGGTGATCGCGCTGCCGAACAATGCCGGTGAGCGGGTCAATGAGCTGGCTTCTTTGCTGCGTTCGCGCCTGGGCAGTGTGTATCTGGCGCCTGAAGTGCCGGTGCTGCGCCACGCTTTCGCCGGCTGGCCGAAGCAGGGCCCACACAAGATGATGTTGTTGGGCATGAATCGTCTGCCGGTCGAAGGGCGCTTGCTCAAGAGGCTTTTCGATATCGGTTTTTCGGCCTGCGCCTTGCTGGCGTTTCTGCCGTTCGGCTTGCTGATCGCTGCCGCGATCAAGCTCGAATCGCCTGGGCCGGTGCTGTTCCGGCAACAGCGTTATGGCCTGCGTAACCAACTGTTCGGCATCTACAAGTTCCGTAGCATGAGCTTCGAACCCGATGGGGCGAACAAGGAAATTCGTCTCACTGCCCGAGGCGATAGCCGAGTCACTCGCGTTGGTGAGTTTCTGCGGCGCAGCAGTCTCGATGAGATCCCGCAATTCCTCAATGTGCTGCTGGGGCATATGTCGGTGGTCGGCCCGCGCCCGCATCCGCCCGGGGTGAAGGCCGGTGACCGGATCTACGAGGCGGTGGTGGTGGATTTCGTCGAGCGCTACAAGGTGCGTCCCGGCATCACGGGCTGGGCACAAGTCAACGGCCTGCGTGGTAACACCTTTACCGAGGAACACCTGACCGAGCGTTTTTCCTACGACATCCAGTACATCCAGAACTGGTCTGTCGAGCTCGATATGTGGATCGTCACCAAGACCGTGCTGGGCGGTTTCGGAGGCAAGAATGCCTTTTGACCCGATTGCGCGGACCAGCGTGGTGATTCTCACCCTCGACGCCCAGCGCTACCTGCCGGCGCTGCTGACGGCCATCGGCGGATTGCCACAGGCGCCGCAGCGGGTGCTGTTCATCGACTCTGCCTCGCGTGACCAAACTGTCGCCCTCGCGCTGGCGGCTGGGCATCAGGTGCATGGCATTCAACGCAGTGACTTCGGACACGGCAAGACCCGAAACCTGGCGTTGCAGCTGTGTGCCGACAGCGAGTTTCTGGTCTACCTGACGCAGGATGCCTGCCCCCGCGGCGAGAATTGGCTAGCGCAACTGCTGCAACCCTTCACCGATGAGCAGGTGGCGCTGGTCTATGGCCGGCAACTGCCACGCGCTGAGGCGACCTTGTCCGAGCGCTTTGCTCGCGAGTTCAACTATTCGGCACAAGCCGATCGAAGCACGCTGGCGGATCTGCCTGTGCGTGGGATCAAGGCCGTGTTCTGCTCCAACTCATTCTCCGCCTACCGCCGGGCCGCGCTGGTGGCGGTGGGTGGCTTCCCTGAAAAACTGCCGCTGGGCGAGGACATGGCGGTAGCCCTGCGTTTGCTTCAGCAAGGACATGCCCGTTGCTATCAGCCACTGGCCCAGGCGGTGCATAGCCATGACTACAGCGTGCTCCAGGAACTCAAGCGCTACTTCGATATCGGTACGCTGATGGCCATGGACGACGAGTTGCGCCGCGTGCGCTTGGCCGCCTCGGGTGAGGGCCTGCGCTTTGTTCGCGCCGAGCTGGCAGTCGCCTGGCAGCAGAGTGCCTTGGCCGAACTATGCAGAATCGTGCTGCGCACGCTGGGCAAGTACTTCGGCTTCGCCCTGGGGCAGCGTTATCAGCATCTACCGATGAGCTGGCGGCGGCGCTTGAGCATGCACGCGTTTTTCTGGAGTGAATCATGACGGTGGCGGTGGTCGGTGCCAGCAGTTTCATTGGCCGGGCTCTGCAGGCGCGTGCGCAAACGGCGAGCTGGCGCTTCCTCGACTGGCGCACGGCGCTGGCTGAAGACGCCTGGCTGGACGGTGTCGACTGCCTGATCAACTGCGCCTTCGATCCCGCGCTCAAACGTGAGCCCTACAGTGCCGCGCGTGATATCGACCTGCAACTGGCTGAGCGATTGCGCGACTATCCGCAAGTGCATTACCTGATGCTCAGCTCGCGCATGGTCTATGGCCCGGCCGCTGCTGACGGTCGCCTGCATGAGGCGCTGCTGCCGCAACCGATCAACCTCTATGGCGCCGCCAAATGGCAGAGCGAGCAGGCCTTGCAGTGCCTGCTCGAGCAACGTCTGACGGTGCTGCGTTTGAGCAATGTCTGTGGTTACGAACTGGGTGGCGGCCGCCAGAGTTTCTTCGCCATGGCGGCGCGCAGCCTCAGTGAGCAGGGGCGCATCGTGCTGGACATGAGCCCTTTCATTGAGCGCGACTTCCTGCCGGTGGAAATCCTTGCCGCCTGGTTGCCACTCATCGCCGCCGCGCCCCAGCCCGGGGTGTTCAACCTTGGCGCAGGGCAGGGAACGGCGACCGGGCGTATCGCCCAATGGTTGATCCAGGGTTACGGTGAAGGTGAACTGCTGGTCAGCAACCTGCGCGAGCATGATCCGTTCTGGCTGGACCTGAGTGCGGCAACGCAGGCCTACGGCATCGCAGGAGTCGATACGGCGCAGTTACGTGACTATTGCCTGGCCCTCGGCCAGCGTTTGCGCCTGGTAAAGGATGCCGCCCAATGACATCGCTGTGCGTTTCCATCGTCAATTACAAGACGCCGCAGTTGGTGATCGAGTGCATCGACTCGCTGAAGCGCTTTGCTCCCAGCCTGGCCGCGCTCGAGGTGGTGGTGGTCGACAACGCCTCGGGCGATGACAGCCTGGTGCGCATCGCCGCCGCTCACGCCGACGTGCGCTTGATCGACGCCGGTGCCAACCTGGGCTTCGCTGCGGGCAACAACCTGGCGCTACGCGAGTGCAGCAGTGACTACGTGCTGCTGCTCAACAGCGATGCGCTGGTGGTGGCGGGCACGCTGGATGGCCTGCTGGGTGCCTTGCAGGACAATCCACAGGTTGGCGCGGTCAGTGCGCGGGTGGTGAATGCCGATGACGGCGAAGATCAGGATTACCCCTGCCGCTTCCCGACCCTGACGGAAATGGTCCGTCGTGCGCTACGTGGCCCGCAGTACCCGGCGCAGGGTCAGCAGGCGCCAGTGGCGATGGAGCGCTTGCATGGTGCCTGCATGATGCTGCGCGGTGCCTTGCTGCGTGATGTCGGCCTGCTCGATGACGGTTTCTTCATGTACGACGAGGATGTCGACTGGTGCGTGCGCATCCGCCAGCAGGGCTGGCAGTTATGGTTGCTGCCTGAGGTACGGGTGCTGCACCACGGCGGCAAGTCTTCCGGGCGAGCGCCGAGCGGCCAGCGTGCGGCACCTCAGTTGAGTGCCACGGCGCTGCGCATGCGTTATGAGCTGCGCCGCAGTCGTTATCGCCTGTATCGCAAGCACCGTGCGCTGTGGGAAGTGTGCCTGCTCAAGTTGCTAACCGACCTGGCAATGCTGGCGGCCAGTGTGCGCCCGGCCCTGCACTGCCTGCTGCCGCAACGTCGCGCCGCCTCGCTGGCGCTACTGCGCTCCAATTTCAGGGTGATTGCCCTTAATCCTTTCGGTCCGGAGGTGTCCGGGCATGGTGTTTAGTTCGTTGCTGCAGCGATCGGAGGTCAGTGGGCGTGGTGTGCTATTGGCGCTGCCACTCGGCTTCCTGTTGGCGCTGTTGACCACCCTCTATCCATTGCCGGGCATGGCGCTGGGTGTGGGGCTGGGCGTGGTGCTGGCACTCAGCAAGCAACCTCAATTGCTGATGATTCCGTTCGTCATCAGCTTGGCCATTCCGATCCAGAGGACCTTCGCCGGCCTGCCGCTGAATGCCACGGACGGTCTGCTGGTGCTCTGGTGCCTGCTCTGGCCGTTCATGTTGCAGCGTGAGCAGGCGCCGCATCTGGGGCGCTGGCGCGTGCCGTTGCTGGTGTGGGCCATCACGCCGTTCCTGATCGCCACCTGCCTGGCGCAGATCGGCTCCATCGCTCAGGGCAACAGCCTCAAGCAGATCCTGCGCATCGTCGAATGGTTCATGGTGCTGCCGGTGTTGCTGATGATCTTTCGTCCGCAACCGGCGTTCTGGCGCTTCGCGGCCCTGACCATGCTGCTGGTGCCGTGCCTGTTCGCCATCGACGGGCTCTACGAACTGGCCAGCAATGGCACGCGGCTGACCGGCATGCTGGGGATTCCGGTGCCGATCCCGGAAGGCGACATGGCGCAGATCCGCCATACCTTCGATATCTCCGGTCGTGCCGGCAGTTCCTTTGGCGGTGCCCAGGGTCTGGCCATGTACCTGGTGATGACCATGAGCGTGGCGATCGCGCACCTGCTCATTTCGCCGCGTCCGGGGCTGCGTCTGCTGGCGGGGCTATGCCTGCTGGTGTGCCTGGGCGGGTTGGCGGCTACCAAGTCGCGCGGCGGCCTGCTGGGCGCCCTGGCCCTGGTGCTGGTGATGCTGGTGGTGTTCCGCCCTGTGTTGCTGCGCTGGCTGGTGCTGCTGGGCGTGCTGGCGGCGCTGGCTGGCGTGCTGACTATCGCCATGCTGCCGAACTGGGACGGCACCATCGCCGACCTTGTGCCCGGTCGCCCGGAGGCGGTGCTCGACCGTCTGATCATCTGGGGCGTGGTCTTCGATGTGTTCAAGGACAACCCCTTGTTCGGCGTCGGCCTGGGCAATTTCCGCGATGAGTTCTTTGCCCGCGGGGTAAGCCTGAACGTCGAACTCGGCTATTCATCGCTGCATGCCCATAACACCTACCTGGAAATCCTCGCCGATACCGGGCTGGTCGGTCTGCTCGGTTACCTGGCGTTCCTGCTGACGGTGGCGCGGCACCTGGCCAGACGCTGGCGCGAGCGTTGCGGCGACGACGCGGCGGTATTCACCCTGGCGGCCATCGGCACCTTGGCGGCCTACATGGTGTTTGCCTCGGTGGACATGCTGCTGTTGCAGAACATGCATTTTCTGTTGGTGTTGTTGCTCGGTCTGGGTGTCAGCGACAGCCGCGCCGACGCGGTTGGCCTCAAGGTGAGTGAGCCGGAGCAGATGGCATGAGAATCCTGTTGCTGGTGGAGACCCTGACGATTGGCGGCCTGCCCAACTACGTGCTGGAGCTGGCTCGGGCCTTGGCCGAACGCGGCGAAACCGTGGGCCTGGCCCATGGTGGCGGCGAGGTCCCGGCGTTTCTCGATTGCCGTGGCGTGGAGCTGTTGGCGTTGACCGCCAATGGCTTCCAGCAACCCTACGACTTGCAGAGTGCCCTGCAGATCCTGTGCGACTGGCAGGCGGACCTGCTGCACCTGCATCTGTGCAGCGTATTGCCCTTGCTGCAGGCGCTGCCAAGTCTGGGGGTGCCGCTGCTGCGCTCCTTCCACGATTACACCTCGATGTGTCTGCGCCGTGGTCGTCGGCGTTTCCCAGGTGATCGCTGCACCCGTCCGCTGGGGTGGAGCTGTGCCTTGCAAGGCTGCCTGATCGGCGCGCCGCGCCCAGGTAGCCGCGTGCCGGGCTTGCAGAATTTACCCGCCAAGCTGGCGGAGCGTGCCGTTTACCACGGCTTTTCGGCATCGGTGGTGGGCAGCCAGCACATGCGTCGGGTGCTGCTGTTGAATGGTTTCGCCGAACCGGACGTCAACGTGGTGCCCTATTTCAGCCGCTTCGATCAGCAAGCGCTGGGGCGGGCGTCGCTGGGTGCGCCCAAGGCGCTGGGACTGCCCGGGCGCGAGCGCCCGCTACGGCTGCTGTTCACCGGCCAGGCGGTAAAAGGCAAGGGCCTGGAAGTGCTGGTCAAGGCGCTAGCCCAGCTGCGCGGCGACTGGCACTTCACCGCGATTTCCTCCGGGCCCCGGCTACCGGTAGCCAAGGCCCTGGCCGAGCGGCATGGCATTGCCGAGCGCATCGACTTCATCGAGTGGCTGCCCCAGGAGCAGCTTGCCGACTATTACCGCAGCGCCGATCTGTTCGTCCTGCCCTCGGTCTGGGATGACCCGGGCCCGCTGGTCGGTATCGAGGCCATGTCTTTCGAAACCCCGGTGCTGGCATTCCCCGTGGGCGGGATTCCGGACTATGTACTAGACGGCCGCACCGGTTACCTGACCGCCAGTGTTTCTGTCGCGGGCATGGCGGCCGGCCTGCAGCGCGCGCTCGATCAGGCCGAGTCGCTGCCCGCACTGGGCCTGGCGGCGCGAGCCTTGGTAGCCCAACGGCATACCCGTGGTGGCCATATCGATACCTTACAACAGCTATACCGACGCGTTACCCCGCCGCACACCCAGCCTGGCTTGACGGCCAAGGAGTTGCTCTCATGATGATTCAGTGGGCAAGAAAGCTGGTGCCCTCATTGGCCACGCTGAGCTACAACCCGGTTCTCAAGCATGTGTTATCGCTGGGCGATCTGATGCCGGGCTTACTGTTCAAGGAGTTTCGCAACCTGCCACCGAACTACATGCGCGTACGTATCGGCGCCGGTTCGCGGTTGTTCCACAACCAAATCGTCTACCTCAATGCTGCGCGCAACTTCTGGTACTACATGATGGACAAGGGCTTGGTCGGCCTCGACTCCGATGTGGTCGACATTGGCGTGGGTTGCGGTCGTTACGCCCATCACCTGCGTGACTACGACTTCAAGGGCGAGCGTTTCAGTGGCCAGTACATCGGTATCGATATCGACGATGAGATGCTCGCCTGGTGCAGTGAGCACTTCGATACCGAGCGTTTCAGCTTCATCAAATCGACCCACAGCAGCGCCACTTACCGCAACGAGAATGGCCAGAAGGCCTTCTACAGCATTCCCCTGGCAGATGAGAGCCGTGACCTGGTGTTCTCCACGTCGCTCTACACCCACCTGCTGGAGGAGGAGCTGTACAACTACAGCGCCGAGGCTTTCCGCATCCTGCGGCCGGGGCGCTGCATGGCGATGTATGTGTTCTGTCTGGACTTTCCGCCGCCGACCTTCATGACCCGCCATACCTTTGCCCATCGCATCGGTGCTGCCGCCGTGGAGTCGCTGGTCAATCCGGAGGCTGCGGTGGCCTATGACTCGAACTACCTGATCGAGATGTGCCGCGGTATCGGCTTCACTGATGTTTCCATCAAAACCGTTAAAGGGGAGGCGCAGCCTTTGCTGCTGGCACGCAAATGACAGCGATCTTGCGCGAATTCGTCGGTATCTACAGTCGTGCCCTGGCCACTCCCCTGGTGCACAAGGGCGAATTGCTCAGTGTGCAGCGCCTGCGCGGGCTGGCGGTGCTGATGGTGCTGGTGTACCACGTCGAGGACATCGCCTTTAAGCTGCCGGGTTGGGGGCAGGAGCACTCCATCTATTCGGAGCTGGTCGGCTATTCGGCGCCGGATCTGTTCTTCGTGATCAGCGGCTTCATCATGTCGTACATCACCTTCACCACGCGCTTTGAACCGCGGCGCTGGCTGCTCAGCCGGTTCTTCCGGATCTTCCCGATGTACGTATTCTTCACCAGCCTGGTGCTGGTACTGTGGCTGTACAACCCGGCCATGACCATGGGCTCGGGGGTGCATGACTGGGGCTCGATCACGCGTTCGTTGCTGATGCTGCCGCAGGCTGGTTTGCCGCTGTTGTTTGTCGGCTGGACGGTGGAGCACGAGTTGGTGTTCTACGCCACGGTGTTCCTGGTCGCGCGCTTCCTGCCGGTGCAATGGCTGTATGGTGTGATGTTGACCCTGAGCGTGCTGGCCTTGGGCAAATGGCTGCTGCAACAGCATGCCGGCATACAGTTCTGGGACTTCCACATTCTTTCGCTGTACATGATTCAGTTCACCATCGGCGCGCTCATCTACCGTTTCTGGGCCAAGGCCGAGGTGTTCGGCTGGAAGCTGCCGCTGCTGCTGTGCGTGATATTCCTCGGGCTCGGCATGCGCTATGCCGAGCCCGGGCTGCTCAATCAAGAACACCCCGTCCGGGTGCTGATCTTCGGTTTTGCCTACGGCATGCTGTTGCTGACTGTGCTCAATCTCGAGAAGAGCCAGCGCGCTGCCGGTCGCCAGTGGCAGAAGCGCGACTGGCTGGTGTGGTGTGGTGATGCATCGTACTCGATCTACCTCAGCCATCCGTTCGTCCTTGCCCTGTTCGGCAAGCTCTATCCGCATCTGCAACTTTCGGGCGGCCTGGCCGGAGCGATGGCGATCCTGAGCGGGCTGACCGTCGTAGCGGTCGGGATGGTGATCCATGTATTGCTCGAGAAACCGGTCATCGAAATTGGTAAGCGCCTTTCCAAGGCTTAGGGACTCAGGGAGTCGTCTATGAACGCAGTCAATCCACAGGCACCGCTGCATCTGCTCGGGGAAGACAGTCGTCTTTCGTTGCCGATGCAGGAGCTGATGGCGCGGGTTTTGCGAGAAGCCCGTGAGCGTCAACTCAATCAACTGATGATCGTCGGTGTGGCGCGCATGGTCGGTACCAGCTTCATCGCCGAACAAGCAGCGGAAGAGCTGGCGGCTGCCTTTGGCCAGATCCTGGTGGTCGAGGTCAGCGCCGATGCGGGCGACGCGGAGGTGCTCGATGGCGATCTGGAGCGTCTCTGCGTGCCCGGCCATGCGGTGGCCAAGGTCAACGTGTCGCTGAACACCTGCCTGCACCTGTTCGGCATCGGCAACTACGAGACCCAGGCGCTGTTTGCTCGGCTGCATGAGCGCTTCGCCCTCGTGCTATGGGACATGCCGCCACCGACCCTGTCGCCGGTGTCGATGATCGCCGCCAGCTGCATGGACGGTGTGGTGCTGGTGGCCGAAGCCAACAAGACGCGCCGCCAGGTCGCTCAGTACGTGGCCAATCGCCTGGAAGAGAGTGGCGGCAAACTCTTGGGGCTGGTACTCAACCGGACCTTGAACTTCATCCCGGAATGGCTCTACCGCTGGCTGTGAGCCGGCGCGGACAACAACACATGGTTTTCTTGGCGAGAGGATATTCGCGTATGTGGGCAAAGGGCTGGGTGCGAGGCGTAGCGCTGTTGGGCGCGCTGGTGCTGGTGGGGTGTACGTCGATCGAGGTCGATCACATGCCGGGCGCCGATGGGTTGCCGCTGATGGATGGCGACGGCGTGGTGCCTGAGGTGGAGTACCGCATTCGTCCGGGTGATGACCTGGACATCAAGTTCTTCTACACCCAGGAACTCAATGACCAGGTGAAGGTGCGCCCGGACGGTTACATCAGTATGCAGCTGATTGATGAGCTCAAGGTTGCCGGCCTGACACCCAAGGCGGTCGATGACCTGCTCACGCAGAAATACACGGCGCACCTCAAGGACCCCTCAGTCTCGGTGATCGTGCGATCGTTCAAGGGTTTCCGTGCTTACGTCGGCGGTGAGGTCGCGGTGCCACAGGTCATTCCGCTGGATGGCGGCATGTCGGTGATGCAGGCGATTTACCGGGCAGGGGGCACGCTGCCGACGGCCAGCATGGAATCCATCGTGCTGATCCGCAAAGGCAAGAATGGCGAGCCGATGCCCTATCACCTGGATCTCAGCGATGAGGCCATCGCGGCCGGCCGTCCGGATACTCAGGTAGCGCTCACCCCTTCGGACATAATCTATATCCCACGTTCGCCGATCGCCAACGGCAACCGCTGGGTACAGCAGTACATCACCGATCTGGTGCTGTTCAAGGGTGTCCAGCTCGGCTTCGGGGTCAACTACATCATTGAAGAGAATGACGACGGAGACGACTGATGAGTGCGCGTTTCTCGCTCCATCTACAACGTGGCTTGCTACGCGGGCTGGTGTTGCTGTGTCTGCTGCTGAGCGTACCGCTGGCACGGGCTGAGCCTCTCTCCCTGGGTATCAACTCCATGTGGGGACCGGGCGATGAAGCCAGCCTGCGCAAGCGTTTCAAGCAGGCCAAGGCAGTGGGTGTAACGCAGGTGCGTCTGGACTGGGAGTGGCGCCAGGTTGAGTCGACGCGGGGCACCTATAACTGGCAGGCACTCGACACGCTGGTGCAGGCGGCCAAGGCAGAGCAGATCGAACTGCTGCCGATTGTCCACTACGCGCCGGCGTGGGCCCTGCGCACCGAATCCAAGCCGGATGAGGTCTATGAAATGGCCCCTGCGGATGAGGCGTTTGCTGACTACGCGCGCTTTCTCAAGGCGTCCATCCAACGCTACGGACCGGAAGGCGATGCCCAGGTGCCGTTCACGCCGATTGTCTACTGGCAGGTGTGGAACGAACCGAACATCAAGAACTTCTGGGGGCCGAAGCCGGACGCAGCAGCCTTCGTCAAACTGATGCGCGTGGTGCAGCAGGAGACTGCCGGGCAGCGGGACAAGATCAAGCTGGTGCATGCCGGCTTGTCCAAGCCTGACCTGATCTTCTTCTGGCAGTTGTGGGAGGCCGATCCGCTGTATGGCGAAACCTTCGACATCATGGCCGTGCACCCCTATCTCTTCGATTGGTGGGATGGCATCCGCGACCCCGAGGAGATGGACGGCGATGACGGCGACTACGCCGCTCTCGGCGCGGTAGGCAGCCATGACGACCCGGGCTATCTGGGTAAGGTATTCAACCTGCAGCTGATGATGAACCTGAAGGGCTTTGCCGATAAGCCGATCTGGGTCACGGAGATGGGCTACTTTGTCGCCGATCACCGCTTGGGGGTGACCGACCAGGAGCAGGCCACGCGCCTTACCGCCACCCTCGACTTCATCCGGAAACAGTTGGGCAGCACAGCCTATGGCAAAGGTGTGCGTGGCGATCTCGCCGCCAACGTGCAACGTATCTACTGGTTCTCCCTTGAGGACTATCCCTCGCCTGACGGTCTTGGCACCTTCGGTTTGTATCGCGCCGACGGCAGTAAGCGGCCCGCCGCTGATGTATTTCGCAATCTAGCCAAGCAGGTGAACGCTCAATGACCATTCGAGACATTCTCAATATCCTGTTCAAGCGCAAGCTCGTGGTCGGCTGCTTCTTCCTGGCTGCCGTTGTCGGCGGTTATGCCGGCCTCAAGCTGGTTTCGCCGACCTACGAATCCACTGCACGCCTGCTGGTGCGTATCGGCCAGGAAGATATCTACATGCCGGCGCTGCCTTCCAGCCAGTTCCGCACGCCGATGATGTCGGTGGTGCGTGAGGAGCAGCTGCACTCCGAGTCGAGCATTCTCACCAGCGTCGATCTGGCGCAGAAAGTGGTGGCTGAAGCAACGCCGCAGCGCCTGTTCCCGGGGATCGACATCAACCACCCCTGGTACACCCCCAAGGGTTGGGTGCAGATGGCCAAAAGTCTGTACACAGGCTTGGAAGACTACTTCTTCCCCTTGTCATCGGACCGCACGCTGGAAGCCCAGGCCATCAACCGCTTCCTCAAGGATCTCGATGCCGAGGCGATCAAGAGCTCGAACATCATCGAGGTTTCCCTGCGCAGCAAGGTACCTGAATCCGCCGCCCTGGGCGTCAACACCCTGGTCCGGCAGTACCTCAGCGAGCGGGTGCGCATTTACCAGCGCGAGCAGGCCGGCTTCTTCACCGAGCAGTTGAGCCAGCTCGATACACAGCTGGCCGCTACCGAGAAGGCCGTGGACACCTTCCGCACCGAGAAGCAGATCGTCGATGTGGACAAACAGCGCAGCCAGCAAATGGAGCGCCTGGGTGATGTCCGCAAGAACATCGACGGGCTGCAGGTCGCGGTTGGTCAGGCCGAACGGCAGAACCAGGTGCTCAGGCAGCAGCTTGCTTCGGTGCCGGCCACGGCCCAACTGTCTGGCGCCGAGTCGGCCAACAACTTCTCCATCAGCGAGATGAACAAGCAGCTTGCCGACCTGCAACGCACGGAGGCCGATATTGTCGAGCGTTTCTCGCCTACCGATCCTCGCCTGCGTTCGGTGCGTGAGGAAATAGCGGTAATCCAGCGCATGCTGAAGGGCCAGGAAACCCAGCGGTATTCCTCCTCCCAGAAAGGGATCAACCCGCTGCATGCGCGCCTGCGTGACGACCTGCTGCAAAGCGATTCCCTGCTCGCGGGAACACGCCAGGCCCTGGAAAACTGGACGCAACTGGAGCGCGAGACGCTGGCGCGGCTGAATGACCTCAACTCCCACGAGTCCGAGTACAAACGCCTGGTCCAGCAGCTCGATGTACTGCGCGATACGCGCCAGCTGTATCTGGAGAAAACCGAGGAAACCCGTTACCTCTCGGCCCAGGCGGCGGCCAAGATCGGCAACGTCTCGGTGGTCAACTGGGGGGCGGTGAACAATCGTCCGGTCAGTCCGAAACTCTGGCTGGTGCTGGTCGGCGTGCTGGTGGTGGGTCTGTTCGGTGGTATCGGCTTGGCCTTCGTCGTCGAGTTGCTCGACGATAGCCTGAAGTCGGATGCGGACGTCAGGCGTTATCTGAAACTGCCGGTCATTGCTAAGGTGCCCGAGCTGGCGTGAGTCACTGGTAGTCTGTGCGGCTAATCCGTGCATTCAAGTTCGAGTGCCCGGGTTTGTCAGACCCGGCGCCGCGACGAGTCGTAGCAGGGCTACGGAGAGGAGCGGCAACGCCGTATGGCGAAGTCTAACGCCTATGAATATTTGAATTAGCCAAACAGGCCACTAGCCACCCAGGTCACGAGGGGGCGGAGTGCTGCTCCGCAGTAGCGAATGGGCAGCCCTTACCCGATCCAGGATTTCGCGCAGGCTGACAGTGGCGGTAGACATCCTGACTGGAATCCTGGGGGGGCGAGGGCACGCTTGTAGCGGTTTAGGCCGGGCAGCCAGCGGGACGGATGGGCGACTGATTGTCGGGTCTCCGGCTCAAGGTCAGAGCAGCAGGGAAGGCTTGAGGCGCTTGGGCAGCTTGCTCACCACCAGCTGGTGCGAGCGGGTCAGCAGCTCCCGCAGCTCGCTGGCGGCGAGGGGGTAGGGCTGCGCCATGCTGATCCAGTGCGCGCGCGCCAGGTAGGGCGCCGGGCGAATGCCGGGGCGATCGCAGTGGCCGAGGAACAGGTCGTGGTCGACCTTGAAGGCCAGGTCGTCGTGGCTGGTCAGGTGAATCAGGGCGAACATCTTGGTTTCGGCCACCGAGAACACCCGCACACCGCCCCACTTGATGTCTTCGCGGGCGCCGGGAAGGCTCAGGCAGAAGGCGGCGACTTGGGTGGGCGTCATGACTCAGTCCCGATAGAAAACTTGCACCAGATGGTAGCCGAATTGGCTTTTCACCGGGCCATGCACGGTGCGCAGTTCCTTCTTGAATATAACCTGGTCGATTGAGCGGACCATCTGCCCTGGACGCACTTCGCCCAGGTCGCCACCTTTCTTGCCAGACGGGCAGGTCGAGTACTTGCGCGCCAGCACATCGAAGGCCTCGCCGGCGACGATACGCTTCTTCAGCGCCGCGGCTTCTGCTTCGGTCTTGACCAGAATGTGGCGGGCCATTGCCTTTGCCATGACGGGCTCCTCATTTTTCTCGGGCCGCTATTGTGCCAGCATTTGTCGCGCCATCAGAATGACGCCACTTTTCAGGCTCGCAAGTCCCGGAATATCCGGCAAACATGGCCTAACTTGTTAGAGCCTGTACAAAGTCTTGCGAGCTAGAGCCAGGCAAGGCGCAACGACCAACGGGAGTAACAGCCGCAGGCTGGCCCGAAGGGTAAGCGGCAGCGAATAAATCGGGCGAAGAAGCGCAGTTTACGAGTTGTAAATGAGCATTCTGAGCCCGATTGACCAGCCTGCGGCTGTTACTGCGTTGCAACGCAGCATGGCCGACGCGCAGCTGACTTTGGACAGACTCTTAACTCCACCTTGATGGATGCACGCCCATGGACCTCTCCGCAATGCTCAAGATCCTGTCCAGTCAGGACGGTTCCGACCTTTATCTGTCTACGGGAGCACCGCCCTGCGCCAAGTTCAATGGCGTGCTCAAGCCGCTCAGCGCCGAGCCGCTGAAGCCGGGTGAGGTCGCAGCGATTGCCGCCGGCGTGATGGATGAGCAGCAGCGTGCGGACTTCGAGCGTGAGCTGGAGATGAACCTGGCGATTTCCCTGCCCAATATTGGCCGCTTCCGCATCAACATCTTCAAGCAGCGCAACGAAGTGTCCATCGTCGCGCGCAACATCAAGATGGAGATCCCCAAGTTCGAAGACCTCAAACTGCCGGAAGTGCTGCTCAAGACCATCATGGAGAAGCGCGGCCTGGTGCTGTTCGTCGGTGGCACCGGCTCGGGCAAGTCGACCTCCCTGGCCGCGCTGATCGACTACCGCAACCGCAACAGCGGCGGGCACATCATCACCATCGAGGACCCGGTGGAATACGTGCACCGGCACAAGAAGTCGATCATCAACCAGCGCGAAGTCGGCGTGGATACCCGCAGCTTCCACGCGGCGCTGAAGAACACCCTGCGCCAGGCGCCGGACGTGATCCTGATCGGCGAGATCCGTGACCGCGAGACCATGGAGCATGCCCTGGCCTTCGCCGACACCGGCCACCTGGCGATCTCCACCCTGCACGCCAACAACGCCAACCAGGCGCTGGACCGCATCATCAACTTCTTCCCCGAAGAGCGCCGCCCGCAACTGCTCAACGACCTGGGCAATAACCTCAAGGCCTTCGTCTCCCAGCGTCTGGTCAAGACGGTGGATGGCAAGCGCCGCGCGGCGGTCGAGGTGCTGCTGGGCACGCCGACCATCCGCGACCAGATCAAGCGCAACGACTTCTCCGAGATCAAGGAAACCATGGAGAAGTCGAAGAACCTCGGTATGCAGACCTTCGACATGGCGCTGATCGATCTGGTCCACCAAGGCAGCATCGACGAAGAGGAAGCGGTGAAGAACGCCGACTCGGCGAACAACGTGCGCCTCAAGCTCAAACTGCACCGCGAAAACCCGGCCAACGCCGCCGCCCAGGTTGCCGCCGCGCCTCAAGCGGCGCCTGCACCGGCCGCCGTCAAGCCGGCGGCCGATGTGGCGAACTGGGGCATGGAGCTGAAACTGGAAGATATCGAGGAAGAGAACCCGCCGGAAGATCCGGGGCGGCAGGGAATCTAAACCCTGCGCTGGGCTGGAGTGCTGCAGCCATGTATTACGGCTGCGGCGCTTCCTTTTTCGATAGCGCCTGGCCGACGGCCCCTGCATAGAACACCACCAGCTTGACCGGCACCTGGCCGGTGTTGCGCCCGTTGTGCAGGGTGTTGACCACCTCGGCCAACGCCTCGCCGGCTTTCAGGCGCTTGACTGCGCCGTCTTTCAGCTGCACTTCCAGCTCGCCTTCCAGCACCATGCCGAATGACGGCAGCGGATGCAGGTGCCAGCCCGTCTCGCCACCCGGAGCGATCTCGATGAGCATGCCGGTCACCTCGGCTTGCCCCTCGGGATAGGCCAGTGGCTTGCCGTCCCAACTGCTCTGGGTCTTCAGCACGGTGGCAACCTTGACGCTGTTGTTCTGCTCCAGCGCCATGGCGGGCGGCAGGCAGAGCAGGGCGGCAAGGGCGGCAAACAGTTTTAATCGTGGCATGGTGGCTCCTGAAGGGCGGGCTCGCTAGCCCGGGGGGTGGGCGAAGAAGTGCTAGGGCTGGGGGTGTGTAGCGCTCAGCCAGCGTTGCTGTTCGGCAAGCCGCTGGGCGCTGCGTTGCAACTGGTCCTGATCCAGCGTGCCGTGCGCATAAGCCTGGCTCAGGCAGTCCAGCAGTGGATAGACCTTCTCATGATCGTAGGACACCAGAAGCAGATCCACGCCGGCATTCAGCCCGCCGACTGCGACTGTGCAGAGCCCGCGGTTGTAAGCCGCCGCCATGGTCAGGTCATCGGTGATCAGCACACCCTGGTGCTGCCATTGGCTGCGCAGCAAATCCTCAATCAGCTGTGGCGAGGTGGCGACCAGATTGTCGGGATCGATCGCGCTCAACACCACATGGCCGAGCATGATCAGCGCGCGCGTCTGGCCGGCGACTTCACGGAAAGGTCGCCAGTCTCGCTGACTTAGATCGGCCAGTGGTGTATCCAGGTTGGCAGAGAAGTGGTGAGTGTCGGCGCTGACCCCGCCCAGGCCGGGAAAATGCTTCAGTGTGGGCAGCACGCCCTGGCTTTGCAGGCCGCGGCTGTAACCAAGGGCGATGGTGCTGACCGTGCCGGGATCGCTGGCGATGGCCCGTTGGCTAATACGGCTATGAAAGTCCAGTAGTTGCCCCGGTGTGTCCGGCTTGATATCGACCACCGGGCTGAAATTCAGGTTGATGCCCAATCTGGCCAGCTCTGCCCCCTGAACCGCCCCGTACTGCTCGGCACGCAGCAATTGTTGCTCGGCTGTAGGCGAGTCTGCGAGCAGGCTGGCCAGCGGCGCTCGTTGCGGCAGGAGCGGTGACAGGTGGGAAACCAGACCGCCTTCCTGGTCGCTGGCGATCAGCAGTGGCGGCAGCCCGGAGGCGTGGCGCAGCTGCTGCAGTTCGCCGATTTCAGTCTGCAGTTGCTCGAGGGTTTTCCCCTGCAGATTGCGCCGGGTGATGAACACCCCGGCGACCATGCCCCGGCCTACCAGCACGCGCAACTCATCGAGATCGCTGTAACCCACCAGCAGATGAGCGCCCACCACGCGGGCACCGCTCAGTTCTCCGGCGTGTACCGCCGCCTTCTGGCGCAGCAGCGTCCACTCGCCATAAGCGCTGAGACCGGCGCTGCCCAGCAGCACGGTCACCCCCAGGATGCCGGCCAGTCGTCCCTGGCAACGCTGGAACAACAGCGCCAACAGCAGGCACAGGCCGATCAGCAACGCGCTTTCATAAGGGCGCAGCGCCAGCAGATGGGGATCTTTCAGGTTCCAGGCCCACACAGCCAGCAACAGGGTGGCAAGCCAGAGCAGGGCGGAGAGGCCTTTACGCACGCAGGTATTCCTTTACACGACGAAGCGGATGGACTGGTGCCGATGGCGCCCTGCGGGGCGTCGATACCAGCCTGTGCAACGACTACGGACTGGATTCAGGAGCGTTGTTCCAGTGTCTCGGCAGCCGGTTTGATGCCCTTGTTCTGCGGCTCTTCGAACTGCTCATAGCCGAGCCCCGGCGTGGGCGCCTTGCGCACCAGTTTCATGCTGCGGATGTCTTCGATGCGAAACACCATCTCACCGCTGTTCTGCAGGTCGCGGTAGGGATGGATCAGGTCGTCATCGCCCCAGTAGTGCATCTCCTGCAGGCGCACGAAGCCACTCTGCAGGCGGTTGGCGCTGATCAACTGATAGAGGCTTTTCGAGACCTTGCCGTAGTAATAGAAGGACTCCAGCCCCTCATCTTCTTCCGGCACGTTGAACTGGATGAAGGTCCAGACCTGTTCCTCCTTGGCATTGGCTTCCAGGGCCAGGGTTTCATCTTCAAGCTGGCAACCGGCCAGGGCGAGGGTCAGGGTGAGCAGGAGGAGGGTGGTTTTCATCGCGGGTCCTTGTGATGGGGTAAGGCTTTGCAGGGAACATATCAAGCAGATCCCGAGCTGCTCGCTTGCCTTGGCGTCGGGTCTGCTGCGCTGAGTGGGATTCTCGCCGATGTTTGCGGCGGATGGCGAGGCGTGGCGCACGGCATCGCACGGCTGGTAGTGCTCAGCTGCCAGGATGGCGCTGGGCGATCATGAGTAACCCGGATGAAATCCACAGTGGTGCGGCTGGTGTTCGCGGATCTCATCTGGGCCAGGTGCTGCGTTTACCATCCGTTCAAATAGGCGGTGACAAAAAGCGGTACCAGAACCGGCAACAGCATCGCCGTTCCCATGATGATTGCGCCATCTGCCGCAACGGCGATGGGGGTGAGCGGTGCTCTGACCAGGGTTTCGGTAGTCGATTGCTCGGCTACGATCTCGACCGAATAGATTTTATCGAGCCGGAGCAAATTGCTGGGTGGCTGAAAATTGCCAGCTCTGTAGCGCTTGCCAGTCAGATTGTAAGAAAGCTCCAACTGCTGCTCGTAATCGGGTTTAAAGCCCAATTGCAGGGCGACGTCTTTCTCTGCGGCGCTGAGCTGTTCGTTTTCCTTCAGTCTCAGCCAGACCTGCATGCTGTTGTGCTTATCAATTTTGACCGTACCAATACTCGCCTCAAGCTTTTTGCGCAGAGGTGCATTCAGGGCGGCGGTGAGCTCCTGAGGCGCGTCGATTATGTAGTGATACTTGTCGCCCAACAGGGCAAGGCTCTTGCCGTCGCTGGCGATCAGCACCGAGGAAACCTTCTCTTGATAGTTATGGTCAGCGTGCAGGGTAGAGGTTATGCAGCCTGGCAGTTGGCTGATCAAGGCCAGAAAGCCGCTGGTCAGCAGTAATCGTTGGAGCGGATTCATCCTTGGTATCCCCATCAGTCAAAAAAGTGTTTTGTGGGTGCCACTCATCCTGTACGTGGCGCAGTTCTTATGCCGGCTACGCCTTGTCAGTACAAGCACTTCAGTTCGCTGGGGGGCTATTTTGCGATGCCTACCTCGCTTGGTGGCAGAGGGCTGGCGTCGCTGTCGGGGGAGATTGTCTCGTGTTGCCAGGCCCTAACGTTTGGTTAAGGGGCCGGCTTTAGCCGGTCCCTAGTGAGCGAAGCGAACGGCTTGAACCAATTGTTATGCTTTACTCGAAAGCATATTTTTGACGAGAACTGTTACGCCAAATGCTATGAATGCTACTCCAGTGAGAAACAAGCCAGTTTCCCTTGGATACTCAAACAAACCAGACCAAGAAACTGCCAGATACGAACCATATAGAATTGTGATGACTGGCAGCCAAGCGCGGAGTAGGGACGCGTAACTCTGATTTGATGCTTGACGGTTAAGCAATTTAACTCGTTTCTCGCAATTTCCTTTGCAGGATAGCGAGGAATTTACTTCCTGAGCGCATTCGTGGCATAGCCCTTTCATACAGGACTTGCATACACCTACTGCTTCTGCGCTTCCGTGTAAGTAGCAGTTCACGATTTCTCCTTTAGAGCATAACGATTAAGCTAAGGGGCCGGCTTCGCCGGTCCCAGCGAACGGAGTGAGCGCTTTGAGCGCATTGTTAGCGTTGGTAAATTGATACGCTGATTTTTCCGTTTTGCTTTTTAAAGATTCTTGGAATATCAAGGTTGGGGAACTCTGCTGCATAGCCGTTAAATGTGTGTTCATAGGTTTTAATAGCCCTGCCTGCATAATCATAGCTTACCTCGCACCGCCAATCCCAATGCCCGCCTAACCATTCTGCTTCTTTGCTCCATCGCAGGATTGGAGACTCCTGTGGGGGTTTGAGCTCTAATGGGCACCCAAATGTTGTGCTATGCCCCCAATAAATATAGGCGCCAAGCTCTCTGTTGAAACTATCAATTCTGCTATTCCATACGTGCGTATTTAGGCGTTGGATTGCCTCAGTTTGCTCTTTTGATGGTTTTAGTAGGTAGAGGTTTAAGCCATTTATCTCAATCTCTTTCAGATGCCCCTCGGTCAGTTGAGGGATGTCTATTGTCACAAGTGATGCGTTATTTGCCTTGGGACCAATACTCAGTGATTTTATAAATGGAGATGCTGAAAAGATAACTCCAATAAAGGCTATCAAGAAAACTGCCAGAGATAATGCTGTTTTTCTGTTCATTTGCATTTGCGCTAACGTTTGGTTAAGGGGCCGCGGAACGCGGTCCCGAGCGAGCGAAGCGAGCGGCTTGAACCGGTTGTTAGGTGATGCCCGCACGTGGTTTGGTTAATTTGCTTTGCCTCTAAGCTTGCTAACAACATCTTTGTATTTTTGCCAATCTTCTTGGTAGCCAGAGCATCTGTCTTGGATTAGCCAGAATTTTAAAGAGTGCATGCCGCCAATGTAACCTTCGTTGCCAGAAGTAAATGTAATTATTTTTGCTAGGACTTCGCCAGTTTTCTTGTCTAATAAAGATGTTTGCCATTTCCAAGTATTTATAAAAATCTCACCCTCTTCTGAGGTGCGCAGATGGTCTTTTTTGAAGTAGCCAATGCGCTGATTAATACTTGTTATTTTGATTTCGCGCCACGTCTCTTGTGGCCAGTTCGGATATTCATACTTTGAGGAGTTGTCAGTCAGTGTTTCTATCACTCCAGGGTTCTCGCTCATCCATTGCTCTGGGGTTTTGTATATCCACACCCCAGCCTCAGTGGCGCAATGATATTTGTGGGATAGCAATGTTGGGAGCCAGTCCCAGAACGGAATGAGGAACATGGCTAGTGCCGCTGAAATTCCCCAGAGAACTGATGATCTATTTTTTCTTCGCGCGCATGTGACTGCATAGATGATGATGAGGGAGCTGACCACTAGGTAGGCTCCAAATGCAACTAAATACGCGAGTCCCATCATGGTAATAGCGGCTCCTAACGATTAAGCTAAGGGGCCGGCTTCGCCGGTCCCAGCGAACGGAGTGAGCGTTTTGAGCGCATTGTTATGCGGCATTAACGATGTTTTCAATTGCTTCTTTTGCTTGTTTCAGGCTTACGCCGTGCACTTCTCGGTATGCCTTGATTGCAAGAGTTTTGTTTAGCTTCTCGACGTGTTGCATCGTTGCTTGGCCGGGCTCTGGATATAGGCCTTTAAGGCGAAAACTGCGGATTCGCACGGTGTTGTATGAAATTACAATCGCTGCGATGGATAATCCGATGGCGGCGTAGATGAGGATGGTCATAGCTGCGTCCTTTGCGGCATAACGTTTGGTTAAGGGGCCGGCTTTAGCCGGTCCCGCAGTGAGCGAAGCGAACGACTTGAACCAATTGTTATATGCGTTCACCTCATGTCTCGCATACCCGAACTTAATGCTCTGCTTAGATTTTCTTTGCTAAAGTCTGAATTGTTTTTAAGGTATGACTCTTGTGATTTTTGATACGTATGTTTACTTATACTTTTGTTGAGCGCTAAGTTGCCGAGGATTAAGCTGTCTTTAATTAGCTTTGTGCAACGCTCAATGGCTTGGTCAAATTCTCTTTGATCATAACTTTTGAAGACCTCGCTCGGGGATATATCTTCTGGTTTAGGCCTGGGACCCCACCGCTTAACATCTCTGTTGTAGAAGTAGATGCAAAAAGTAGCATTCAAGAAATCAACTGATTTTGCTTCGCTCAAATATTTATTTCGGGTTTCAATATCATATTGCGAAATTTCGGCCATGTTTTTTCCGGATTGCATATAACGTTTGGTTAAGGGGCTGCGGAACGCAGTCCCGAGCGAGCGAAGCGAGCGGCTTGAACCAGTTGTTAGGCAGCGGGCATCGAGTCGGACGCAGGTAATGAATACCGCACTGTGGCCAACCTGCAATTCTCTTGCAAGCACCTGATTCGTTTTTGCTGGGAACTCAATCCCTACGATATTGAAGGCAGCGCCTGGGCTAGAGTGGGCTAACGGCTTAAAAGCGCAATGATGGCGCGTACATCCTTTTTTTGGGAACTCATTCATGCAAGCTGTCCGGCCCGTACGATGATCGAGTGTGGAATTTGAAAAGCAGCACATGAGCTAGAGCGGGCTAACGACTGAACAGCAAAATGAAAGACTTCCATGCCCGCACATCCTTTAATTGCTCTTGCCGCCTAACGTTTGGTTAAGGGGCCGGCTTTAGCCGGTCCCAGCGAGCGGAGCGAGCGATTTGAACCAATTGTTATGCGCCTTGCACTGGGCTTTTTTGCTTATGTAGATAAATGCATGCGCCTGCTAGTATTGCTAGAGCAATTGAATAGCCGCCAATTATAACTATTGATGCTGATTGGAAAGCAGATTGAAAAGTGGTTTTCTCTGCTTGCATTATAAAGTAAACAGCTCCAAAACTGGCGCCAGAGATTATGCTGCAAGCTAAAGCTCCAGCGTAGCCGAGCAAGAGTAATAACTGACTTTTTAGTTTGTTGCTTTTGAAAATTAGTAACGTGACAAAGAAAGACCAGGACGCAAGTGCTGCGCTAGAGAAAAGCCCAAGATTCATGGCCCAATAATGCAGCTCGCGACCTTTCACTGGTGAGGTATAAATGGCCAGTAAGGTAGTAAAAGTTGCAATTCCGCCAGTGATGATGAGATTGGCTGAGCGCATAACATTCCTTAGTGCATAACGATTAAGCTAAGGGGCCGGCTTCGCCGGTCCCAGCGAACGGAGTGAGTGATTTGAGCGCATTGTTAGAGGTTAACTCCGCGCTTCACCAGTGCGATGCTTTCGTTTGCTGAGTTTTTGTAGTGAATGAGGCCACCAAAATCAGTGTCTATGAGCGTCCCCTCAACTAAATAGGCCCACTCGCTTTGGGGATACTGCGCGGTGTATTGGCCTGAATCGATACAGGCGACCACGATGCCTTTGTGCCGGCCGTCGATAAGAACCTCATCTCCTACCATAGCTGTCTGCCCGTCGATGTAGTTCATGAGACGTCACAGCTCGTAGTCTGGATTAAACACAACAAAGTGGGGCGAGTTTCCAAAGCTCTTGTCTTGATCGGATAAGTGCTCATGCCCCCAAGACTTTCCATATTTCTCGATATTGTCTGCGCAGCGCTCAAGAAATTTAGCAATGCGTCGTAGCTCGTTTGCTGATGCGACTAATGTGATTTCTACTAATTCGGCAGGGATGAGATTCTCAGTGTCTCGCTCTTCCTTGGCGTAACCGTGAATTTCCACTGTGACCTCTAACGTTTGGTTAAGGGGCCGGCTTTAGCCGGTCCCGAGTGAGCGAAGCGAACGACTTGAACCAGTTGTTAGGTTGCAGTTGCACGATTTTCGCCCCATTCGATTGTGATGCTGAGCGCCGTAATTTCCCAGCAAAACCAAGGCGTATTATTTTTGTAGCCCTGCAAATTTAGTGTTCCGTTTTCGATGCTTGCTAACTCTACTATTTCTATTGGGCAGCCGCTTAGGTCTGCATGTTTTTTCACGCCACCACCTAAGTGCTGTGTTGCTGATTCGCTGGTGACGTTAGAGAGCCTAACTACGGCGTTAAGCTGTTCGTTTGCTTGATGTTTATTGGATTTAAAGAAAATCGACTTAAATGATATGGCTATTTCGCTACCACTACGAAGGACATCGTCTATTCGGGAGTTTTCAAGGTCGAAGCTTCCGATGTCTGCATAGATCATGATCTGTAACCTAACGTTTGGTTAAGGGGCCGGCTTTAGCCGGTCCCAGCGAGCGGAGCGAGCGATTTGAACCAAGTGTTAGGAGACTACTGCACGAACTCACCACGCCTCCGAACCATTTTGCGTAAATTCTTTAGCTTTGTGGGCTTGTGCTCAGACCACATGATTTCTGAACCATCCTCTAGCTCTTCGTAGATTGGCAATATATCTGTTATGCCCTCAAAGACCCATTGAACAGGTATGGCGTCTGCACCGCCTAGATATGGCGCTGTTGACTCTTTCGCGATTTTTTCGATTTTGTCATAGGCCTCGTCCATATTTTCTGCTTTTACTATGACGGTATTTTCCCATGACAAAAATCGCTCTTCGCCGTCTTCATTGCTTGGGTCGTTAACTTCAATGAAGCGTAAAAGATAGGCCCCAACGTACCATCCGACTGGCGATATGTTTTTATCTCGGGCCAAAATAGGCTCCTAACGATTAAGCTAAGGGGCCGCGGAACGCGGTCCCAGCGAACGAAGTGAGCGCTTTGAGCGCATTGTTAGGAAACACTTGCACGTTTTGGTTTTGCTGAAATGGCAAGAATAAATACGCCAAGGGCAATAAGATAGTGCCCAATTTGAGCTGCATGGATAGAGATTTTTTGTCCTAGAGGCAAGCATTGGTAAAAACTCTTCTCAAGCCAGCAGCCGCCATCACCTCCAGGGTTATCTGTGAACGTCATGTACACAGCTGACTGGAGATGGAGAGTGAAGCCAGCCAGCAGAAGTATTGCTGCTTTCTTATTGCCTGTTAGGAACATGTATCCTGCTGCTACCGTGCATGCTGACATTCCTAGAAGGTTTAATGTCAGTTCCAGATCAAATTCCATTTGTGGTTCCTAACGTTTGGTTAAGGGGCGGGCTTTAGCCCGTCCCAGTGAGCGGAGCGAACGGTTTGAACCAGTTGTTATACGCTGGCCCAGATTTCTATTGTAGAAAAAAGCATTTCTTCATCGCCGTATAGTGTGATGATATCAATTTTTGTTTCTGCCAAATGGTTAAGAAATTTTAATGTGAAATTTTGTTGCTCGGCCGAGAACGCTAGTGTGTATCTGTTGTTCTTTCCGTCATAGCTTAAGTGAAATAAAAATTGACTAATGTATGACTGGTCTGGGTTGCTGTTTAAGCAAAGCCTTACAAAGGCTGGGAAGTAATAAATAAAACCTTCTGCTTCTACATAGCAAATAGGGTCCCAGCCAGGATTTCCAAGCTCATCAAAGCCAATAGAGTCAACATCCGAATTCACAAGAGTCAGATCGTGATCAAGGCACTCTTCACAGTGGCCGAAATCGGTGAAGTGCTCAGGCTTCGGTGTGTTGAATAATTTTCGAGATTCTTCGATCCAGTTCATGGCGTATAACGTTTAGGTTAAGGGGCTGCGGCACGCAGTCCCAGAGAGCGAAGCGAACGATTTGAACCGCTTGTTATGCGCATACACAGAATTTTTGCTGCGATTACAGCAATGCGGTACTAGGGCTTGCGATAGAAAATATAGCTTTGCGTGAGAAGTGCAAGAAATATAGTGATGAAGAAGAATAAAAATTGCGGCGCCAGGTCAAGAAGATAGTTGATGACTCCGTAGGATTTAATTAAAAACTGAACAGCCTCAAGGCCATAATAAGTTGTTTGTGTTTCGCCATCGTTTACTGCCGCCCAGTTTAAAGTTACAGTGAAAACTAATAGTGCAGAAATAATGCTGTATGGGACAGCGATGAGCAGCGCATTTTTGAAAATTCGGAGCATGTTTCCTGCCTGTGCATAACGTTTGGTTAAGGGGCCGGCTTTAGCCGGTCCCAAGTGAGCGAAGCGAGTGACTTGAACCAGTTGTTAGGCATCATGGCGCTGGCCTACTTTCCACTGGGGTAAGCTCAAACAGCTCTTGCCGTGCTATGTAATTATGCTCTGCTGACAACGTATTTGGGTTGAATTTTACTAACTGTGCGTGCACTCGTTGAACAGCTTTTGCTGACGTTGCTGATTCCGCGATTATGCTGCATGCCCCGGCAGAAACCTCAAAATTTCCGGTCAGCGCTAAATCTACAAGTGTCTCTAAAAAATCTTCGCAGTTGAATGCGCTTAATGCGTAGACAAGTGTCCCGCGGTGATTAACGTTCTCGGGCCTGAAGATCGCTCGGAGAAGTGGGGCGATCGCGCTGTCATCCCCGATATCCATAAGGTCTAAAGCTGCTCTGTCTCGAATGGATGATTTCGGAGACTCTAGATCTTGGATGAGCGATTGGAGTTCACGCATATCTGAGTGATGCCTAACGTTTGGTTAAGGGGCCGGCTTTAGCCGGTCCCGAGTGAGCGGAGCGAACGGCTTGAACCACTAGTTAGGTTTCACTTGCACAAATTGTCCCTAACCATTGTTGCTGCAATTTGTTGAGCCGACCAGTGGCGAGTAACCCAGATGGTTAGTGCGGCACCGGACGTATGCCACCAAGTATTGTTACCCATACGATGAGCAGCATTATAGGTGCTCGCAATTCGCCATGCGGCAAGCTCTCCTGGTGTCGTACGAAGTGGATTGCCAAATAGGAGTCTACTAGTAACTCCCCAAGGGTTAGTAGGTTGAACCTCGATAGGCAGCTTCTCTCTGCATTGACTCCACGCTTTATCCATTGACTCTTGGCTGTAGTTTTCAGGATTGGCGGGAACTGGGCGACCATCAACCCTGTACATACCGATGATATAAACAATTCCGGGAAAAGCAGCAGCCAATAGAAAAGACACTAAAAGTATTGAAAGGATGACCCGGCGTAAGAGGAGCATGGGGTGATACCTAACGTTTGGTTAAGGGGCCGCGGAACGCGGTCCCGAACGAGCGAAGCGAGTGACTTGAACCAGTTGTTAGACGCCATACTCACTGTACGCAGGACTTGCATAGTAAGAGATCCAGCCGCAAATGTAAGGCAGCAGCGCTATAAAAAGGAAGGCCAAAAAGACGAGAGAGCCTCGCCAGCCTCGCGTATGGATGAGATATGCCGGCAATACGATGGGCCAAAGGAAGAAAATAAAAGCGCCAAACTCATAAGGGCGATGGAAATTATATTTCTTAGCGTCATCCAAACACCACAGCGCAACCATGAGTGCGAAAGACCAAGCCATTAAGCTTTCGTATTCGGGCGCAGGGTCATAACCCAAATATCCCATGATTGAGTAATGAACTATCGAGATTGCGACTACAACTGCGATGTTGATGGACGTGCGCATAACTTCCTTGTGGTGTCTAACGTTTGGTTAAGGGGCCAGCTTTAGCTGGTCCCGAGTGAGCGAAGCGAGCGGTTTGAACCGTTTGTTAGGCTGGGCACGGCTAGCTAGGAAGCGCGATATTATGTTTTTTGCCAAGCATTGCACTCATTCCGTGCTCTTCGATGGCGTGAGCAAACAATACCCAATGCCGAATAGCTGCCCATACCTGCTCGTAAGAAAAGTCAGCTTCGTCTTCTGTATTCCCGTTGTATATGTGTACGCCCTTGATCGGAGCACGTGGCGGTAAAAGGTCAACAAATTTATCGTTGATGCAAAAATCGGATAGAGCCAAATTCTTTGAAATGTAAGTGCTTTCTTGGGCGGCTTTAAGAAGCTCAGAGAACTCACTAAGAATGTGGCTATCTCCTGGAGGGTAAATTTCCGAAATTAGATCAAGCAAAGTTCTAGAAACCACCTCGTCAAGCTTCTCGTCCGAGAAACATGTGTAACTCGGTATGCAGCAGCCATTAGACAGTAGTACGACCTCTGCAACGATATGTTTCATCAGGGCTCCCGCAAAGCCTAACGTTTGGTTAAGGGGCCGGCTTTAGCCGGTCCCAGCGAGCGGAGCGAGCGATTTGAACCAAGTGTTAGGAGACTACTGCACGAACTCACCACGCCTCCGAACCATTTTGCGTAAATTCTTTAGCTTTGTGGGCTTGTGCTCAGACCACATGATTTCTGAACCATCCTCTAGCTCTTCGTAGATTGGCAATATATCTGTTATGCCCTCAAAGACCCATTGAACAGGTATGGCGTCTGCACCGCCTAGATATGGCGCTGTTGACTCTTTCGCGATTTTTTCGATTTTGTCATAGGCCTCGTCCATATTTTCTGCTTTTACTATGACGGTATTTTCCCATGACAAAAATCGCTCTTCGCCGTCTTCATTGCTTGGGTCGTTAACTTCAATGAAGCGTAAAAGATAGGCCCCAACGTACCATCCGACTGGCGATATGTTTTTATCTCGGGCCAAAATAGGCTCCTAACGTTTGGTTAAGGGGCCGCGGAACGCGGTCCCGAACGAGCGAAGCGAGTGACTTGAACCAGTTGTTAGGCAGCGGGCATCGAGTCGGACGCAGGTAATGAATACCGCACTGTGGCCAACCTGCAATTCTCTTGCAAGCACCTGATTCGTTTTTGCTGGGAACTCAATCCCTACGATATTGAAGGCAGCGCCTTGGCTAGAGCGGGCTAACGGCTTAAAAGCGCAATGATGGCGCGTACATCCTTTTTTGGGGAACTCATTCATGCGAGCTGTCCGGCCCGTACGATGATCGAGTGTGGAATTTGAAAAGCAGCACATGAGCTAGAGCGGGCTAACGACTGAACAGCAAAATGAAAGACTTCCATGCCCGTACATCCTTTAGTTGCTGTTGCCGCCTAACGTTTGGTTAAGGGGCCGGCTTTAGCCGGTCCCGCAGTGAGCGAAGCGAGCGACTTGAACCATTTGTTAGCTTTCTCACTGGAAGTCGCCGCGGGCTTTTAAAACACCACTTTGTTTTAGACGGAATAGCTCATCTACATAGTTGCCGTATACGGCAATAGCTTTTTTACCTTCAATTCTGTAATAAGGTTCAGGGAATATCTTTGCTATGCGATCTTTTGTGACATCAGATATGTCATAAAAAACCGGCTCGTTGAACTCTATTCGTATAGGTTTGATCGGTGTATTTTTATTATAACTATGCTCATAGTCATATGATGCATAGGTGCCAGCCCACTTGCCACTCCTGTCTTTGTATAGAGGTGAGAACTGATATTTTGAGTGGAAATATTGACCGTCGTGCATTTCTACGTACAAAAGAACGTGTTCATATAAAGAAAATTGTGGGGTGCCATGGTGATCGTAAACGGTAAATTCAATGCTCTTTCCTTTATGCGTTCCCCAGTAGGGCTCCAATATTTCATACGTTGCCAAGAATTGGCTGTCTAGAAGTATTTCGCCGGCCTTTGGTGGCACAGGTTCTAAGCTGATTTTTTTACCAATAAAAACAAAATACTTACTATTTACTTGCTCAGGAAATACTGGAAAAGAAAATAGTAAGATTATTAGTGCTAATGCTGCTCTCACGGTATTTCCTTGGAAGCTAACGTTTGGTTAAGGGGCCGGCTTCGCCGGTCCCAGCGAGCGGAGCGAGCGATTTGAACCAATTGTTAGCGCTCTTACCTGTTGATGTATAACATGCCATTTTTAGCCTCTACAGGGGGTGAGTACATTTTTATACCCCAATCGTCTTTAGGGCTCCCGTTATAGGCCCACTGCCATAAAGACGAACCCCACTCAGGAGTTTCTTTGTCATGGCATTTTATAATTCCACCTTTAAGCAATTTTCCTGACTCATCTGCTTCGGGAGAAAATTTAGAACACTCGTAGTAACCATACCCCCACCACCTTTCTGGCAATATTACCTTGCTGTCTTTTGTTGGCAGAAGATATACATAAAGAGTTTCATCCCAGTCTTTTACAAGTAATACTATTTCATTCCAGGCGCTATCGCGCCCAAATGATTCAAAGCGATATTCTCCAGGGTGCAGCGTCGATATGTCGTGCTGTGAGCGAGCGGCTTTTGCTTTAGCAGATGGCTGTATCGACGCTCCTAACACAAATAGAATAAAGACTATTCCTGTGGCGGCAAATGTTCCGACTGCACATGCGAGTGCTTTTTTCATTTAATGGCGCTAACGATTAAGCTAAGGGGCCGGCTTCGCCGGTCCCAGCGAACGGAGTGAGCGCTTTGAGCGCATTGTTAGGTCTCACGAGAATATTTCAGGGTAGTACTTTATTAGAATTTCTTTCATTGCAGGCTTCCCGCTGAAGCGCTCACGATCCCTAGCCTCATCAATGATGGTTCTTCCACGGCAGTCTTTAACTGTTAGTTTGGGCTGGTAAGCACATAGTATTTCTAGGGCTACTAGGTCATTTTCGCGCCCTGCGCGTGTGCACATAATAGCGGTGGAGCCGTCTGAGCCGATGGAGTCAATATTTGCGCCTGCAGATAAAAGTGCCTTCATGATTTCGAAGTGGTGCCGGTTGGTGGCCCACATTAAGGCGCTCCAACCATGGTGTTCTGCATCAAGCTCGTCTAATGTCGCCCCAGTCTCGATGAGCTTATTGACCACAGGTAGATCGTTGCACATGGAGGCATGAATAACTGAGTTGTCACCTGCTTGATACGCGCCAATCTCAATTAGTTGGCACGCAAGGTGACTACGTTTACGAAGAATACTTGCTGGCAGCGGAAATCGCCCCCACTCATCCTTGGCTCTTAATGCTCTATTCTTTTGCGCAAGTTTAAGGACAAGAGCATCGTTGCCATGCTCAATGGCGTCAAAAATTCGGTGTCGCGTTAAGCGCCGGAACCAGGTTTTGAGGGCGCCCACGTAGTGCCCAATTGTTCCGGGCTCCCAAGCTATAACTATGGCCACAGTGGTACCTTTTTGTAAGACCTAACGATTAAGCTAAGGGGCCGGCTTCGCCGGTCCCAGCGAGTGAAACGAGCGATTTGAGCGACTTGTTAGGCATTGCCAACACCGGCATGTAGGGTTGTTTGTTTGATTGCTGCAGGATCATAGTTTGCTATTGAGACAATTACTAAGTAGGTGTTAAGCATGGCCCAGTGAAACTCTGTGAAATTACTGTCTATTATGTTTCTGGGAAAAGTTTCGGAGTGAGCGCAAACATGATGAGTGAATTTTTTAATTTTTATTTGTACTTCTTCATGTGCCAGGGTATGAGATAGCTCGTTACGTGCTTGATTGAGTAGGTCTAGTGCCTTCCAAACCCAAACTGCATGATTAGCCTCGCCCGTAGCTCTGGCAAGTTTTATTTTTTGAGAAAATGTTAGTCGTGCGTCATTTAGATATTTTGGGTTTTTAAAGGCATTGCTAATTATTTTTGTTAGAACTTCTTCCGATAGTAAGTGGCACTTCAATAGAGTTAGTTCAGTGTCTCCGTTTTTTGGGAGAACCTCCATAAGCCGAATGAGCGGCTTCATATCTAACTTTCTATGCGTCATGTCTAGCAGTGCCTAACGATTAAGCTAAGGGGCCGGCTTTAGCCGGTCCCAGCGAACGAAGTGAGCGGTTTGAGCGCATTGTTAGGTATTTATATTGCATGCTCATTGTCAGGGCATCTTGTGAAAACATTAAATGTGCCTGCTTCCTGATGAAGTAGATAATAGCTTGTTTTTATTTCTTCTCCGTAAATTCCTTTTAAATTTACCGTTATCCAGAAATGCACTTCTTTAAGATTAAACTTTTGGAATGCTACATTTGCTGTGCGTCTGTTGGATGTTGTGCTGAATTTTTTTGACTCGTTCTTTGGGATATAGAAGGTGCTTAGTATTTCTTGGTTAAGCCTTTTCCTTTTATCTGTTTCGTGACCGTATTCTAGGCTTATGCTGGTGATTTTTATGGCTGTTTCAGAGTGATTGTTAAGCTCTGCAGAGAAGCTAAATTCTGGCATATCTTTATTGTCGTCATATATATCTAGTTCCATTTTGGCAAGGGATAGCTTTGGAGAAATTGTGTAGTCCCCTTGGGATTTTGATATTTGTATGGCGCGCCTTGATCTCACGAGTGCTGTTAGTGAAATTATTAAGGCCACTATTGAGGTTGCAAGGCTTAGGTCGATGTTCTGCATTGGTGTCCGTTAAATACCTAACGTTTGGTTAAGGGGCCGGCTTTAGCCGGTCCCGAGTGAGCGAAGCGAACGGCTTGAACCATTTGTTATGCGTCTGGCGCAACAGGGAAGCCCGGTGGTTGGTTCGGAAAGTTTTTAGTAGGTAGCTCTTGGTTCTTTCCTGCCCAGTAAAGCAAGCCGTCACTTTCATATTGAAGTGGAATGTCGCACCTTTTCATGAAAAAGCCCTGGCAATATATGTTTGATGCCTGTGCTGGGTATGGCTCAAATGCAAAACTATAAATGCTTTCTTTGCCTGATGTGGTGATGCTGTAGCTCCAAGCATTGATTTTTTTGTCGGCAACCAGCGATACCTTATTAGATGATTTGGGCTCAATGGTTTGGCAGTTTTGATTTGTGTGATTTAAATTGCAAACCTTGATGCTTGACTTGCTGTTGTTGAACAAAATAACCTCAACTAAGAATGAGCATCCGGGTAAGGTTAGGGTGATTATAAGGACTGCGAGGAGTTTGATCATGTGATTACGCATAACGTTTGGTTAAGGGGCCGGCTTTAGCCGGTCCCGAGTGAGCGCAGCGAACGGCTTGAACCATTTGTTAGGCGCTCCCAAATAATTGGTTGTATAGCTCATTTATGGTTTGCAGCTTAGTGAAGCTGCCTTTATTTAAGATGCGAATATTCGGCCTTTCTGATTTGAAGCCGGTAGCATCACCTTTTGTATGTGTGGCAATTTTGAGATTTTCTAGGCTCGGTAATGGCTGGCCTGGAGCTGCGCCAAAAAAATAGTACGGGCCAAGATCAAGTGTTTCATTGTTAAAGTAAACCAACACCACGCAGCCGGACGGTTTCTTTGACAGTGAGATATGGACTTTTTGTGTGGCGGTTGCTGAGCCAATAAATGTGGCTTTGAGTTGGATATGCCTAATAACACCATTTGCTTCGGCAATGAGATCGTAGCCAGAGTTATCGACCTCGGGCTTGGAAATTTCGAGGCTAAAGTCTTTGGTTTTCCAAGAGAATTTCAGTAATTCACCAACGAGCAAGTGCTCGATTAATTTTTCACGATATGAAGAGTGCTGCGAGTGTTCTGTCATTTTTGGTTACCTGCGCCGCACTGAAGATTGAAAGAGCCTAACGATTAAGCTAAGGGGCCGCGGAACGCGGTCCCAGCGAACGGAGTGAGCGCTTTGAGCGCATTGTTAGGTCTCGCCACACAGTTGATTTTGAATCTTTATTGCAAGCGCTCCATGACCAACACCCTTGCCCTTGTTGTGTTCGGAGAAATTCTGAGAGCTTGTAACGTCCTCCCACTGCTCAATAGAAAGCAGCTCTTCATGGGTGTGATCTGTTTCTAACTCGAACTCGATGAAGCGTCCAGCATTGCTTAGGATTTTGCCGGTTAAACTAGGCATGCCTGGAAAATCGATCTCAAGCTCTAGAACTATCGTTTGGCTCCAGAGAATGCCTTGCTCGTTGCCGTAGGCTATGAGGGCTAAAGGTATTGGATGCTCCTGCCAATATTTCGCCGTTGAAAGCAGCTTGTGCTCAGCGATTGCATTCTGCTCTTGGACATTGAGCTGGCGCTTCCTTAGCAACCGCGAAATTTCCATGTGAGACCTAACGTTTGGTTAAGGGGCCGGCTTTAGCCGGTCCCGAGTGAGCGAAGCGAACGACTTGAACCAGTAGTTAGGTTTAGCTTACACAATCCATGTGACTGCGCCGACGATACAAATGACCGGGACGGACGCAATAACCAAAAACAGACCAAGGCAGCCTGACTTGGATGAAGTATAAGAGCCTCGGCTTTCTTGTTGCTCTTTAGGTTGTTCGCGCAACCATGCCAGATGACAAGATTTGCAATATAAGCGATCAAAGCCTCTGTTCCAGGCGAGCACTGTCCTCTCGTCGTGACTGGAGGTTACACGGCACTTTGAGCACGAGAACAATTTATTCGCAGGCTGCTTTTTTCTACTTGATATAAAGAACATAACTAGTAGAAAAATTGCACCAGGTGCCAAGGCTGACTCTGGTGCACCTGTTTTTATGAAGAGGCCTATTGAGATAGCAAAAAGTATAGCTAGAGCAAAGTACGCAAAATAATCTAGCGCATCTTTCTTGACGGGCTCTGTGACTATTCTTTTTGAATTCCCTGAGCTGGCAAGCGATACACCTTCAAGTAGCACATGCGTTGCTTTGAGGCGACCTTGAGAGTCCTTGGCCACTTCAAAGATAACTACATCACCAACTTCTGGTTTGCGAGTTGCTTTTTTTACGCTTGAGATGTGGAAAAAAACCTGTTCGCTTTTACCTTCAGGGCTGATGAAGCCGAAGCCTTTATCATCCTTCCATGAAGTAATTTTCCCTTTCATTCTTGTGGTTCTCTCATTTTTTAATAGCGTACCTAACGTTTGGTTAAGGGGCGGGCTTTAGCCCGTCCCAGTGAGCGAAGCGAGCGAATTGAACCAGTTGTTAAGCGCCGGTAACTACGGACTCTTTCTTGCTCGTGAACTCTCTTTTGAGTATTGGAGAGAAATTCGCTAGCTTGTTTAAAATGCTATTTCCATGTTCGGAGATATTGTTTATAGAGCTGGACTTTCTGAAAAGTTGAAGAGTTTTCTCTATGTCATCGTAAAATTTGTCAGCAACATTTTCATGTTCGCCTTCAAAGTACTCGTTGTAAGACTTTAGTGTGTGCATGAATGAGAGAAGTGACTCGGAGTCTGCGTGATGATCAATCCCTGCAAGTGCCTTGGGATTGGAGGCGCCGTATTTAGTGAATTTCTTTTGTGCAGTGCCAAGTAGAGCCTGTAATTCAGCCAGTTCTGATGTTTTTCTGTGGCCGATTAGTTGGTCTTTTATGCGTTGAGCTAGTTGTGCTGCTGTTTTGGATTTTTTAGCCTCTTTCCATGCCCATATGGCACCCAATATAGATGCTATAGATCCAATAACTGAAATGGCATCAATCATGCTGCCACCACGGCTTCAATTTCCTCTTCGCTTAACTCGAAAGAGTCGAGGCTTTTCCATATGGCTAGCATGCGAGTGTATTTCCCTAGCATAGGGCAGTGGCTGTTGAAGTCGCAGTAGTCTGAGTCGTAAGTAAGCTCCCTGAATCTGTCAAGATCATTGATGAAGTATTGTGTATAGCCCATCTGGGCTGTTTCGTTATTTCCGTCGAAGCCTCGGAACTTTAGTTTGCTTGGGATTTCCTCGCCGTCATGGAGGCGCTCCCAAGAAAATGTAATAGATCTGTACATATCTAGAACATCCAATACCTGTTTGCATTGGTCTTCTGATAATGGGTCGCTAATGCTTTCTACGAGCCATGAATAATGTAATTCATAGCCATGCTCTAATGCCTTTCTATTTTTTGCGTAATACTCGGCCTCTTCTGGGTATAGCTTCTCCAATATCAACATCTGGTTGATAAAGTTTAGCCTTTCGAATTTGTCCAAAATTTTCTCCAAGGTGCTTAACGTTTGGTTAAGGGGCCGCGGAACGCGGTCCCGAGCGAGCGAAGCGAGTGGCTTGAACCAGTTGTTAGGCGGCGAATCATAGTTATAGCTCCTCTCACGGTGAGGTGTCGGTCTTAACTATGTTTAGTAGCCCGCCGTATAGCAGGCCAGCACACCATGCATTGGTTAGACCTGTAAGGGCAACTGGGGCATACATATCTTCTGCGCCCTCAGCTATTTCTTTAGCAAGACTAGCTAAGCGTTTTGTACCTAAACCGGAAATTTCGCCGGAAGTTAAAGCCTGTGACCATTCAACTAGTGCTGACCCTGCAGTCCGGGCAGCCACTTGCTTTATGTGTGTTCCACCACGATATTCCCAGATGACTGTGTACGTACTCATAAAGAGCCTAACGTTTGGTTAAGGGGCCGGCTTTAGCCGGTCCCGAGTGAGCGAAGCGAACGACTTGAACCAGTAGTTAGATGTGGCCACTCGCTAGTAAAGCTTTATCTCTAGAACCAACTCGGTAAGTCTGTGAGGAATTCCAAGTGTGGTTAGCTCTTCCGATAGCTTGCTTATATTTTGTTGTCTGTGGCCATGGGTAAATTCTTTGTTTTCAATTTTTTCCCAATAGAACTGTGCAGGAATTATAAAGTGGGCAATTTGCTCGTAGTGGAACGGTTGCCCCCAAACTCCACCGTCGGCCGTGTAACTCTCATGAATATCTTGCTCATCTGGAAGACCACTTTTCCAGTAATTTATGTCTGAGTTCAAGCTTTGAAACGTAGTCCAGGCACACCAAGATTTGCTTGCCCATGAGACGGGCGCTCCTTGCCCAAGGATGCGTCGCGCGGTTTTTAGAAATTCTTGCCACTGTGCATTAGTCATGAGCTGCATCTAACGATTAAGCTAAGGGGCCGGCTTCGCCGGTCCCAGCGAGTGAAACGAGCGATTTGAGCGCATTGTTATATGCGCACCTCATAGTATGTTTTTTCTTCAATAGGTTCATGGATAAGTTGAAGGGTGACCCCGTTCGAAAAATTGAGCATCCAGTTTCCTTCGAGGTCTATGGTGTAGCCATTAAAAATTAACTCCGCACCATCTATGGCGGAAATTGGATTATGCGGGTAGAAAAATTCTGAGTCACCTAACGGCTTATTTCGGTTAGGTTCTTCATCGCTCTCTTTAGCATCCCAACTATAACTTTCGTCGTTGTATAGAATTTTTATAATCTTGGCGTTACTGAAACGGAGGAAAATGCAGCAGCAGTTGGAAACTAGCTCTCCAGACAGCCAGAATTCTCTAGCGAAAGCTTCTTTGCATTTTTGGCCGATGAATTGGTTCATGTGTGCATATAACGTTTGGTTAAGGGGCCGGCTTTAGCCGGTCCCGAGTGAGCGAAGCGAGCGACTTGAACCATTTGTTAGGCGCGGTTCAACTGGCTTGGCTGGTTGCTGGTTTTATTTTGTAGTGGAAAACGATGTAAATGACACCCTGGTTTGAGTGGAAATTCTTGATTTTTTCCAGGTTAGACTTAAAAGCTAACAGCTGAACTTTATTCGATTCAGTGTCATCTCTTACCATCATTTCAAATGTCGCTGGATTTGAAGTTGTGAGCTCAAATTTAACCATGACCTCAAATGATGATTTGCTATTTTTGAAGGATTTTGCGGCGGATTTTTTTACTTCTTCATAGATTCTGTCGAATTCTTTTTGCTCTATATTTTGAACGCATCGATTATCTGGATTCATGTGCTGCAAGGCAGCAAGCTCAACATTTTCTGCTGTAAATTTTTGGTCGTCTGGCAAGAAGTGCGCCCATGCTTCGCCGCAAAAATTCTGCTCAAACTGCTCTCTTTCTTCTTTTGTTAGCTCGGTGCCGAAGGCTGGCTGTATTAATGCTAAGAGTAGAGTCGCGGAGATAATTGTGTTTTTCATATACGCCTAACGATTAAGCTAAGGGGCCGGCTTTAGCCGGTCCCAGCGAACGAAGTGAGCGATTTGAGCGCATTGTTAGATGCCACCTCCAAGGCGGTTGAGGATTCTGTCACGATGCTTAGCTAGTGCAGCCTGGTTCTTGGAGAACAGGTTGGGGGCTGTAGGCCATGCAGCAACAGTTGCTGCCTCTGTATTATTAAGTTTGGATAACTCTTTGTTAAATAATTTCTGAGCTATTGACGCTAGGCCAAAAGAGCGACTTCCTACGAATACGCGCGAGCAGTAAATGCTCAGCAGCTCTTCCTCTGAGAGGTGTAGCTTCAATAGGTAGGGTGTAATAGCGCCAACAAGATGCCAGCGAAGCATGCTTCTTGGCTCAAAGTACGGAGTTGATTGGGTGATTATGATGCGGGAAACCAGAGCATTGATGCCCCTAGGCTCTGAGGCTAAAACCATTTCTGTAATTAGTTCTGGAGGATTTCTCTCTTCAGGTGCGCCATTCTTTGCCAGTTCTTTAGTAGCTTCAATTCTCGGCTTTAGCCATAGCATGTCGAAGGTGGCAATTGCTCCAACCGGCAAAACGAGTGCTGCCGAAGCTATGTATATGAGTAGGCGGCGCAAGAAGTGCATGTGGCCTCTAACGTTTGGTTAAGGGGCCGGCTTTAGCCGGTCCCAGTGAGCGCAGCGAACGAATTGAACCAATTGTTATGCTGCGCGCTTCCATATGTGCTCGGATTTGAAAGAATAGAAATAGAGTGGGATTAATATTATAGCGATGATACTTGCGGCTAAAGCGTAAGCAGCTATTCCCAAAGTGTCGTTAGCATCAAGGAGCAGCGGCGCTGCCTCAGTTAGGCTGTAGATACCGAGGGCTAGATTTAACAGGAAAGCTGCAATTGATATTCTTTTAGTCCCTACTGCTTTTTGATACGCGTAGCCGTACAGGCAGAATTGTCCGAATATCTGGATTGCTAATGCAATGATATCAATGGCGTCAGGTCGGATGTAGGCAAAAGGAAGCGTTAAGACTGCAAATATTATGAGCGATGTGGATATCCAGAATATTATTTTCCATATCAGCATGGATTTTTTTGCTCCGGGCATAACGATTAAGCTAAGGGGCCGGCTTCGCCGGTCCCAGCGAACGGAGTGAGCGCTTTGAGCGCATTGTTAGGTACCAGCATTGTGCGATTTTGGGTAATAGCGGCGAATGAACGCTTGGCTACTGAGCTCTGTTCGTGCGCTACGAGAGAAGACCTCAATGCCACTGGCCGGAGTAGCGCCAAGCCAATATGCGTGCCACCAACCGGTAGGCTCTATGCAGTAATTGGCCTGCTCGTCGTTTGCACAGTATTGAGCTGCCTCTAGCTCCGCAAGATCTAATGCGTGCTCGAAGCTCTCGGCTTCAAAGAGCACCACTCTTTCTTCTATGCGGTCTGTGGCACCACCCGCTTTCATATACCAGCGGAAAAGCCCTTTGACTGAATACCACTCCTTGGCCATTTGCGGTACCTAACGTTTGGTTAAGGGGCCGGCTTTAGCCGGTCCCGAGTGAGCGAAGCGAACGACTTTGAACCATTTGTTAGGTCTTGGCTTCGATGCAATAGCCACGCTTTGCGAAAAAATTGCTTGGATTTTCTAGGGTTTGCCATGACGGCATCGAGAAAGTGGCCTAGTTCTAGATACGCCTCAGAACATGAAGTGTTAGCTGCTATTGCTTGCCGATATGACCTCTCAGCCTCTGTGAGTGCAGGCGCTTCTTCATAGTCACAGAGTTGAATTAGATCCCCACGCATGATCCAGAGGCGATAACTGTTGGGATATTCGGCAATCGCCTTATCACACAGCGTAATAGTTTCCGGTGTTGGTTCATTGTCATTACGTGAAGGCCAGCGGCTTTTGATGAGCTCAATGTATTCTGCTTCTTTCATGGCTCATAAGACCTAACGATTAAGCTAAGGGGCCGGCTTCGCCGGTCCCAGCGAACGGAGTGAGTGATTTGAGCGCCTTGTTAGGCATTTACACAGTACTCCTTACTAATTGCGAAGCTCCGTTTATAATTAGCTCTCGGACTCTCCTGCCTTCAGGTGTGCAATCATGGCGAATTGGGGCGTCTTCAGACTCTGGTGGATAAATTTTTAGTAAACCTAATTTTTCCAAATAATATAGGCGCTCATGCAAAATGTTTTTTGGTATTGGAACTGTATAATTAAATCCTATGGCTTCGGTGAATGAAACAAGCAGAAAAAGATCAATTTCATCTGTCGAGAGTACTGATATTTTTTCCAGTTGCTCCTCAGTTAGGCTTTGGGCATGCATCTGTTGCCTCATTTGAATTTCAATATCCCCGGCCCTAATTCCATTGAATCTAGAAATTAATTTCTTTATGGGGTCTCTCAGTAGGTATGCAGCAATAAGAACGACAATGGGCCATGAAGAAAACTCAACAAGCTTCAAAATTATTTCATTCATAAGACTTTCTCAATGTAGATGCCTAACGTTTGGTTAAGGGGCCGGCTTTAGCCGGTCCCGCAGTGAGCGAAGCGAACGACTTGAACCAGTTGTTAGCCATTAGGTGCCAAGGAGTACACCGCAGGCCAAGACAGTGCTGCATAACACCGTTTGATTAGCTAAGAATCCTATACCAAAGCCTAGGAAGCCAGTAGTAAAGGCGAGAACTGGTTTGTTTTGCTTTGAAAATCGACTAATGATTCCGGTGATTAGTAGACCAATAAACGCACCGGGCAATGAAAATATATGACCTAGACCAAGTAGGTCGTTTGTTGCTGATGGTGCCCAGTTTGCTTGGATATAGATTCCGAAGGTTAGCCCAGCAGCAAGAACTGCGCCGGAGATAAATAGGGGCTTTGTCTTAATGAGAGCGCTTGGGATGAAAGTTAATAGGAAAACTGATTCGTAGTACCAGTGTCCGATGAAAAGGACATCACCTTTCGTTAGAGTAATAGCAGCCACAACAGCAATTGCTGCTGTTGTGGTGATCGCGTCCGTGCGTAGTGTCAGATTCATTTTGGTGGCTAACGTTTGGTTAAGGGGCCGGCTTTAGCCGGTCCCGAGTGAGCGAAGTGAACGACTTGAACCAGTAGTTAGGTGCTGTCGACTTTGCTAATTAAATACCAATTGCTTTTTTTGTGCTGTTGGTTAGGCTTTCGAAGCGTCGAGATAAAATCTGGTCTTGTTTTTTGCCGGAAACAATAGTGTTGTTCGAAACATCAAATAGTACAGCGCTCTTGCCGACAACTTTTCCATTCTCAAGCATTTCATAATCAATTGCGCTTGTTGATGGATTGAATGATGCTTTTATCTTTACGCCAATAGGTGGCGGGCCAAAAAGTAATGCACCAGTTCCATCTGCTTCAAGATATATGGCTTGACCTTTAATTAGTAGTTCGCCGCTTAACACAGCGTCTTTGCTTGCCCAGATGCCTACAATATTTTCTGGAATAACATCTGTTTTTGGCGTGCATCCAAGAGCAAGCAGTGACCATAGAATAATTGCGATGCGTTTCATATTGGCACCTAACGTTTGGTTAAGGGGCCGGCTTTAGCCGGTCCCGAGTGAGCGGAGCGAACGACTTGAACCAATTGTTAGGCTCTGCTTCTTGTAGGGTCAATAGCCTCTACATTTAGAGTTGAGCTAGCTAGTAATTGCTTTCTGTCGGCAGTACAGGCTGATTACTCTCGCTTCTAAGAGAAGGTATTAGGTCTTTGTACGTAAGCTCAAAGTTACTGGGCATTTCTACTATATTAAATGTTGCAGTTTTTAGATCGTCTGTTGATGTGCCAGTAAGCTTGTAAGTTTTTCCAGCAAGCACCTCTAAATCTATCGAGGTGTGGCCAAAGTAATTTGCAAATTTATATTTGACCGCTATCGAATGTTTGCCTGGGGTGAGATATACGACGGACGGGCAATCGCTTATTAATCCCAATTTATAGTAGCTCTTACCGTCGACTTTACATATAAAACTCATTTCGCCGCTAAAGCCACCCCAAACACTGTATACCGTTGCAATGTCAGATGCCGGCTTTTGTGGTGGGCTGTAGGCATGAGCTCGAATGAGATCTTTGGGTCCGGCACAAGAGGCAAGCAATGGAGTCAAGAGTGCCGCTAAAAATAATGATTTTGTATTTTTCATTTTAAAAGTGATGCCATGAATGTGTTGGCCTAACGTTTGGTTAAGGGGCCGCGGAACGTGGTCCCGAGTGAGCGAAGCGAACGGCTTGAACCAATTGTTAGAGCGACTCAGGTGATTCGGCCTAACTGAAAAATTGGCAGATACATTGCCAGAATCATGGCTGGTATAACAATGACAAGGCTTATAACGCCAAGTAGGCACGAAGCCAAAGGGCGCCGCTGAGTTTTTGGCCAAAAAATGCGTGCGGCTATGACAAATATAGGGAGCGTCCAAAGCCACAGGTGATAGCTCAATGCAATATGAGTTATCAGCGGGACTTGTGCGCCGAAGCCATTGAATACCTGTTGGAACTGCGGAATAACTAACGCTGGGACAAGTGCAGCAATAAGCGCGCAAACCAGCCCCACGATCAGCTGGATGACAGCAGCTAAATCATTGCTTGACTTCGGGGCGGCTTCAAAAGCTGACTCAGGAGTTTGGTATGGATTTGTCATAGGCTCTAACGTTTGGTTAAGGGGCCGGCTTTAGCCGGTCCCGAGTGAGCGAAGCGAACGACTTGAACCATTTGTTAGAGGTCATGCACCGGCACCGTTGTGTCGAATGCAAGAAAATCTCCAGACTCTAAATCTTCATAAGTACAGGCCGTTCCATCGTAGCAGTAGTTTCCGTGCTTAAATTCTGTGTGTACGCGTAGAAGATCAGTCGTTGATTTTAATGAGTTTGGCGGCGACGAAAATGAAAGAACAATAATGTTTCGCGAGTCGTTTCGCAGGATGCTCCTGGGGCGATTGCCAGCTACAAGCTCAGAGATAGCAATTTTTTGAAGCTGAGAAGAGAGCTGGGACCAGAACTCATTGGCCTTGGCATTTCCAAAGCCGCTTCCATCCCATGCTATCTCGTTTACGGATACTGTATTTGGTCCGAGTTGCTGCACTGCCATGTGCTGACCTCTAACGTTTGGTTAAGGGGCCGGCTTCGCCGGTCCCAGCGAGCGGAGCGAGCGATTTGAACCAATTGTTAGATGGCAACATGCACAGGCTCGCAGCGCAATTCTGTTTTTACTGAGTTAGCAATAAAACACTCTTGATGTGCGTCATGGTGCATTTTTTCAATTTGTTCTCGGGAGGGCGTTACTTCTCCTGAAAAAATTACTTCGGGTTTAAGTGTGACGAGCGTCATTGCTAGCTTCCCCTCTGAATTTTTCTCCATTACACCAATAGCTTTGTCAGCGTAACGATCTACGCAGAATTTCCGCTTGGCCGCGATGGAGAGAAACCAGAGCATATGACAACTGGAAAGCGAAGAAACAAATGCTTCCTCGGGGTCAATCGCTGCTGCGTCTGACATGGGAATAGGTACTACATGTGGAGATGAAGATCCTGGAATTTCGATGCCACCGTCAAAGCGTAGGATATGCTTCCTACTGTAGCGGTTGCTGAGAAAGTCTTGCCCATTCCGTGTCCAAATAACTTCAGCAACATACTCTGCCATGGGGTTGCCTTCTAACGTTTGGTTAAGGGGCCGGCTTTAGCCGGTCCCGAGTGAGCGAAGCGAACGGCTTGAACCAGTAGTTAGAAGCCAATTGCACTAAAAATGTTACATAAATAAACGCGACTAACAACAATGCTGCTTAGTAAGACGCCAATAACGAAGGAGATTATAAGCACCCAGAATAACCTCCATGTGGCTCTGCCATAGCCTGAGGCGTCAGTGCCAAATAATGTAAGTGGCTCCTCGGTTGATTTTCGAGTTTTTTGAGTGGTTAGCCTAAAGTCGAGAAGGCGTGTTATTACTGCTGCCGACCCAACAAGCGAAGAGATTAGGAAAGATAGTAGTGCAATAATAAATAATGCAGCGAATATTCCGGAAGGGTTAAATGATGACTCTCGTGCCAAGGAAAATAAAAAGCCTAAGCCCGCTACGGATAAACCAGAAAACAAAGATAGCGCCGTAGAAAGCTGACCTATGGTTTGCGCCTGCCATCGTATAAAACGATCGTTAGACAACTGTGATCCCTCCTTGGCTTCTAACTATAAGTAGGCGACACGCCTACATCTGGGAATATTCCCACATCTGGAAATATGTCTCCAGATGTGGGCATTGAGTGTCTATATCTGACCATCATTTTCGATGATCCGATCTTTCAACCCGAGTTTGATGGCGTCGCCGTAGCGGATGCGCCAGACCTTTTTCTCCAGGTCCCATTTACCGCCCGCCCTTAGGAGCAGACGCCGCAAATCCTCCTCGTCGTAGTGGATACGCAAAGGAACGAGCTGGCGGTTCTGATACAGGCGTTGGGCGGTGAGGTTCAGCCCCGGAGTGGGGGCAGGTTTTGTTTCGATGATCAGTTCAACCGTGGTGTAGCTGAGCTGTTTGTCGCGGTCGAGGCGGTAGCGTACGGCGAGGAGTTGCTTGCCGTAGAGTTCCACCAGGCGTTTGGTGCCGTTGCGACCGGGCTTGAGGGTTTTGACAACTTCCATATCGTCACCTGAGCAAGAAGGGCAGAGTGCCCGATCAGCAGTCTGCCCCAATGCTGGCACTTTGCTCAATATGGTGCCGGTTGCTGCGCCGTTGGACGCTGATTGAGTTTGTCAGTCCCGCAGTTGCGGCAGGTCGCGGTAAAGCTCCAGCGCCTGTGGGTTGGCCAGGGCGTCGGTGTTCTTCACCGGTTTGCCGTGCACCACGTTGCGTACCGCCAACTCGACGATCTTGCCGCTGATGGTGCGCGGGATGTCGGCCACGGCGATGATCTTGGCCGGCACGTGGCGCGGGGTGGTGTTGGCGCGGATGACCTGGCGGATCTGCGCCTGCAGCTCGTCAGTCAGCGTCACGCCGTCGCGCAGGCGGACGAATAGCACCACGCGCACGTCGCTGTCCCAGTCCTGGCCGATGGCGATGGACTCCAGCACCTGCTCGACCTTTTCCACCTGGCGGTAGATCTCGGCTGTGCCGATGCGCACGCCGCCGGGGTTGAGCACTGCGTCCGAGCGGCCATGGATGACCAGGCCGCCGTGCTCGGTGATTTCCGCGTAGTCGCCGTGGGCCCAGATACCGGGGAAGGTGTCGAAGTAGGCGGCGCTGAATTTCTCGCCGTCGGCATCGTTCCAGAAGCCGATCGGCATCGAGGTGAAGTGCTGGGCGCAGACCAGCTCGCCTTTCTCGCCGATCACCGCCTGGCCGGCCTCGTTCCACACCTGCACGTCCATGCCCAGGCCCTTGCATTGCAGCTCGCCGGGCCACACCGGCAGCACCGGGTTACCCAGGGCGAAGCAGGAGACGATATCGGTGCCGCCGGAGATGGACGACAGGCAGACATCGCGTTTGATGTCGCGGTAGACGTACTCGAAGCTCTCGTGGGCCAGCGGCGAGCCGGTCGAGAGGATGGCCTTCAGGCGACTCAGCTGGTGCGTCTCGCCGGGTTTGGCGCCGGCCTTCTCCAGGGCGGCAAGGAACTTGGCACTGGTGCCGAAGAGGCTGATGTTCTCTGCATCGATCAGGTCGATCAGGCGCTCGGCACCCGGATGGAAAGGCGAGCCGTCGAACAGTACCAGGGTGGCGCCCAGGGCTAACCCTGAGACCAGCCAGTTCCACATCATCCAGCCGCAGGTGGTGTAGTAGAACAGGCTGTCGTCGGCCGTGAGGTCGGTGTGCAGGCCGAGCTCCTTCACGTGCTGCAGCAGGGTGCCGCCAGCACCGTGGACGATGCACTTGGGCACGCCGGTGGTGCCGCTGGAGTAGAGGATGTACAGCGGCTGCTCGAAGGGCACCTGGGTGAACATGGGTTCGCCGCCGGCCTGGTAGAAGTCGCTCCAGAGCGCGACTTTGGCCGGGGTCTTGAAGTCTGCCGCGCGGGCCTGGGCGTTGGAGTAGGGCACCACCAGCAGTTGTTGCAGGGTCGGCAGACGTTCGAGGATTTCGTTGAGTTTGCCGGTCAGGTCGAGGTTCTTGCCGGCGTAGCGGTAGCCGGCGGCGGCGATCAGCACCTTGGGTTCGATCTGGCCGAAGCGGTCGATCACGCCCTGGGTACCGAAGTCCGGCGAGCAGCTCGACCAGGTGGCGCCGAGACTGGCGCTGGCGAGCATGCCGACCACGGTCTGCCAGGTGTTGGGCATAAAGGCGGCCACGCGGTCGCCGACACCGACGCCAGCGGCTTTCAGGCTCTGTTGCAGGCCGGCGACATGCGCGGCCAGCTCGGCATAGGTCAGTTGTTCGCGGCTGCCGTCTTCGCCGATGGCGACCAGGGCCGGATGCGTGTCGCGGCGGCGCAGCAGGTGTTCGGCGAAGTTCAAGGTGGCGCCGGGGAACCAGTGGGCGCTGGGCATGGCGCTGCCTTCGGTCAGCACGCACGCGGGCTGCTGGCTGAAACGGATCTCGAAGAAGTCGACGATGGCCTGCCAGAAGGCTTCGCGCTGGACCACGCTCCAGGCGTGCAGGGCCGGGTACTCGGCCAGCTGCAGGGCGTGGCGCTGGTTGACGTAGCGGCGGAAGGCATCCATGCGCGTAGCGGCGATGCGGTCGGCGGAAGGGGCCCAGAGCGGTTGGTGCATCTCGATTCCTCGATTGTTCTTGTCGTTCGCGCCAGCCCGGAGGCGGCGGATGGCACAGCCTAAAGTGTTGCTCGGCGCCGGCTACAGCCGCTGCCGTTGGTCTGCCGGGCTGCGCGCGGTGTCGCTGTGGCGTGGGCGCTACGGTGTGATCATTGCTGCAGTTGGCAGGCGCTGCGGGCTTTACAGACTGTCAGGAAAAGCTGACAGGGGTTGTTCCGTAGCGTGTGTAGTTTTCCCGGATTGCATCCAGGCTACGTCCGAGCACTCCCTCTCCCCCGGCCCCTCTCCCGTGAACGGGAGAGGGGAGACAAGCTGCTAAAGCTGTTTGGCCCTGGCCACGCGTGAGCCGTTGGGCTTGCCGAGCACGTTGCAGATGCGTTGGCCGGCGGTGATCAGTTGGTCCATGTCGATGCCGGTGTCGATGCCCAGGCCGTTGAGCAGGTAGAGCAGGTCTTCGGTGGCGACGTTGCCGGTGGCGCCCTTGGCGTAGGGGCAGCCGCCCAGGCCGGCGACCGAGCTGTCGAATACGCTGATGCCTTCCAGCAGGCTGGCGTAAACATTGGCCAGAGCCTGGCCGTAGGTGTCGTGGAAGTGCCCGCCGAGTTTGTCGCGCGGGATATTGCCGGCACAAACCTCGAACAGCCGGCGGGTGGCGCCGGCGGTACCGGTGCCGATGGTGTCGCCGAGGGACACTTCATAGCAGCCCATGGCGAACAGCTCGGCAGCCACGCTGGCCACTTGCTCGGGCGCCACTTCGCCCTCGTAGGGGCAACCGAGCACGCAGGAGACATAGCCGCGCACGCTGATGCCGTGCTGTTTGGCGGCGTCCATGATTGGCACGAAGCGCTGCAGGCTGTCGCTGATCGAGCAGTTGATGTTCTTCTGCGAGAAGGATTCGCTGGCCGCGGCAAACACCGCGACTTCCTTGACCCCGGCAGCCACGGCGGCCTCGAAGCCCTGCATGTTGGGCGTCAGTGCGCCGTAGACCACGCCGGGCTTGCGCTGGATCTGCGCGAACACTTCGGCGCTGCCGGCCATCTGCGGCACCCACTTGGGCGAGACGAAGCTGCCGACCTCGATATAGCCGAGGCCGGCGGCGCTCAGTTCGTCGACCAGGCGCACCTTGTCGGCCACGCTGATCGGCTGTTTCTCGTTCTGCAAACCGTCGCGCGGACCGACTTCGACTAGGCGGACGTGGTGGGGCAGGTTCATGCATGTTCTCCGTAGGGGGGATGGCGCTTTATCCATCCACCGTTGTTTGGTGGAAAACGCTTCGCGGTTTTCCACCCTACAAAATAGGGTGCCTGTAGGGTGGATGTCGCTTTCTACATCCACCTTTGTGCCCGCGCTGATCCCGATGGTGGACATAGAGAGCGATGTCCACCCTACGGCTGCTGGTCAGCTTTGTTCCAGCTCCACCAGCGCCGCGCCTTCGCTGACCATATCGCCTTCGCCGCAATACAGTGCCTTGACCGTGCCGGCGTGCGGCGCGCGGATGCTGTGCTCCATCTTCATCGCCTCCAGCACCACCAGGGCAGTGCCGGCCTCGACGAGCTGGCCGGGTTCGACCAGTACACGGACGATGCTGCCGTTCATGGGTGCGGTCAGGCCGCCCTGGTGGGCATGGCTGGCTTCGGCGGCGGCAATCGGGTCGAAGCGGGTGATCGGGTGCAGCTCGCCGTGCCATTCCAGGTACAGGGTGTCGCCCTGGCGGATGGCCTGCAAGCGGCGTTGTACCCGATCCTGCCCGGTGCCGATCAGCGTCTCGCCGACCAGCTTGGCCTGGCCGCTGGGGCGGGCCTTGTGCTCGCGTTCGCCGCTGCACAGGTGCAGCTCGCTTTCTGCCGGCAGGCCGGCGCGCCAGCCGCTGCGGGCGCTCCAGGGCGAGTGGTAGTCGTCGTGGCGCAGCTGCTGTGGTTCGCTCTGCAGCCAGGCGTCGGCGGCCAGTTGCCAGAAGGCTTCGGGCAGCTCGGCAGGCGCCGGCAGCAGGACGTCCTGATGACGGGCGATAAAGCCGGTGTCCAGCTCCTCGGCGGCGAAGGCAGGGTGGGCGAGAATGCGCCGCAGAAAGGCCAGGTTGGTCTTGAAGCCGCCCACGGCCGTTTCGTCGAGCATGGCCAGCAGGCGCTGACGGGCTTCCTCGCGGTTCTCGCCCCAGGCGATCAGCTTGCCCAGCATCGGGTCGTAGAACGGCGAGACTTCGTCGCCTTCAGTCACGCCGCTGTCGACGCGGCGGCCCGGCCCGCTGGCGGGTTCGCGGTAGAGGGCGAGGGTGCCGCTGGCCGGGAGGAAGTCGTTTTGCGGATCTTCGGCGTACAGGCGCACTTCGATGGCATGGCCATTCAGCGGCACCTGCGCCTGGGTAATAGGCAGTGCTTCGCCACGGGCCACGCGAATCTGCCAGGCGACCAGGTCGAGACCGGTGATGGCTTCGGTGACCGGGTGCTCCACCTGCAGGCGGGTGTTCATCTCCATAAAGAAGAACTGGCCGCGAGCGTCGAGCAGGAACTCGACTGTGCCGGCGCCAACATAGCCGATGGCCTGTGCGGCCTTGACCGCCGCTTCACCCATGGCACGACGCAGTTCGGGCGACAGGCCCGGTGCCGGAGCTTCTTCGACCACTTTCTGATGGCGGCGCTGGATCGAGCAGTCGCGCTCGTTGAGGTACAGGCAGTTGCCGTGCTGGTCGGCGAACACCTGGATCTCCACGTGGCGCGGCTTGAGTACGTACTTTTCCACCAGCATGCGCGAGTCGCCGAAGGCCGATTGCGACTCGCGTTGCGCCGACTGCAGCGCTTCAGCCAGCTCGGCTTCACGCTCGACCACTTTCATGCCCTTGCCACCACCGCCGGCGGCAGCCTTGAGCAGCACCGGGTAGCCGATGCGCTCGGCGGCGAGGCGGAAGGTTTCCACGTCCTGCGCCTCGCCGTGGTAACCGGGCACCAGCGGCACCCCGGCGTCTTCCATCAACGCCTTGGCAGCGGACTTGCTGCCCATGGCATCGATGGCGCTGGCGGGCGGGCCGAGGAACACCAGGCCGGCGGCCTCGATGGCGCGGGCGAAGCCGGCGTTCTCGGAGAGAAAGCCGTAGCCCGGGTGGATAGCCTGGGCGCCGCTGGCCTTGGCCGCAGCGATGATCTTGTCGACCAGCAGGTAGCTGTCGGCCGGCTTGGCGCCGCCGAGGTCGACGGCCATATCGGCCTCGCGCACATGGCGGGCATTGCGGTCGATGGCGCTGTGCACGGCTACCGTGCGCAGGCCCAGGGCCTTGGCGGTGCGCATCACCCTGCAGGCGATCTCGCCACGGTTGGCGACGAGGAGGGTGGTGATCTGCTGCTGGCTCATGCTTGGGGCTCCTGCCAGGCCGGGGGACGTTTGTTGAGGAAGGCATTCAGGCCTTCCTGGCCTTCGGCGCTGACGCGGATGCGCGCGATGGCGTTCTCGGTGTAACGGCGCAGCACCGGACTGAGCACGCCACTGGCGACTTCGCGCAGCAGGTCTTTGCTCGCTTGCATGGCTTGCGGGCTGTTGAGCAGCAGGTTGCTCACCCAATTTTCCGCCTGGGTATCCAGCTCGGCGGCCGGGTAGGCCTCGGCGAGCAGGCCCAGTTCACGGGCGCGGTTGCCGTCGAAGCGTTCGGCGGTCAGCGCGTAGCGGCGTGCCGCGCGTTCGCCGATGGCCTGCACGACGAAGGGGCTGATCACCGCCGGAGCCAGGCCGATGCGGACTTCGGAGAGGGAGAACAGCGCGTCATCGGCGCCGACGGCCATGTCGCAGCAACTGACCAGGCCCACCGCGCCGCCGAAGGCCGCGCCCTGCACCACGGCCAGGGTGGGGATCTGCAGGGCATGCAGGCTGTACATCAGCTCGGCCAGCTCATGGGCGTCGGCCAGGTTGGCGTTGTAGTCGAGGGTCGCCGAATGCTGCATCCAGGCCAAATCGGCGCCCGCGCTGAAGTGCTTGCCGCGCCCGCGCAGCAGCAAAAAGCGCAGAGTCTGGTCGCCGGCCACCGCTTCGAGGGCGAGGATCAGCTCGCGGATCATCTGCGCGTTGAAGGCGTTGTTCTTCTCCGGGCGATTCAGCCACAGGGTGGCGAAGCCGCGCGGGTCTTGTTCGAGTTGTACGGTGGTGAAGTCGGTCATCACTGCTGTCCTTGGGTAGGGTGGAAGACGCTTTTTTCTTCCACCATCGGCGGCGAACTGGTGGATGGATAAAGCGCCATCCACCCTACGGTTCGTATCGCTTACATCCGGAACACGCCGAACTGGGTCGTCTCGATCGGCGCGTTGAGCGCGGCGGACAAGGCCAGGCCGAGCACATCGCGGGTCTGCGCCGGGTCGATCACGCCGTCGTCCCACAGCCGGGCGCTGGAGTAGTAGGGGTGACCCTGCTGTTCGTACTGGGCGAGGATCGGCTGCTTGATGCGTGCCTCTTCCTCGGCGCTGAACGGGTGGCCGGCACGTTCGCTTTGCTCGCGCTTGACCTGCACCAGCACGCCCGCGGCCTGTTCGGCGCCCATCACGCCGATCCGCGCGTTGGGCCACATCCACAGGAAGCGTGGGTCGTAGGCACGGCCGCACATGCCGTAGTTACCGGCACCGAAGCTGCCGCCGATGATCACGGTGAACTTCGGCACCTTGGCGCAGGCCACCGCGGTGACCAGCTTGGCGCCATGCTTGGCAATGCCGCCTTCCTCGTACTTCTTGCCGACCATGAAGCCGGTGATGTTCTGCAAAAACAGCAGCGGGATGCCGCGCTGGCAGGCCAGCTCGATGAAGTGCGCGCCTTTCTGCGCGGCCTCGGCGAACAGAATGCCGTTGTTGGCCAGGATGGCGATGGGGTAGCCGTGCAGGTGGGCGAAGCCGCAGACCAGGGTGGTACCGAACAGCGCCTTGAACTCATCGAACTCGCTGCCATCGACGATCCGTGCAATCACTTCGCGCACATCGAAGGGTTGCTTAGCATCGGCCGGGATCACTCCATACAGCTCATCGCTGGCATGTTTCGGTTGGATCGGTGCGCGGCTGTTGAGCACGCCCTGCTTGCGCCAGTTGAGGTTGGCGATGCTGCGCCGGGCGATGGCCAGCGCGTGTTCGTCGTCCTCGGCGTAATGATCGGCCACGCCGCTGGTCTTGCAGTGCACATCGGCGCCGCCGAGCTCCTCGGCCGTGACCACTTCGCCGGTGGCGGCCTTCACCAGTGGTGGGCCGGCGAGGAAGATGGTGGCCTGGTTGCGCACCATGATGGTCTCGTCGCTCATCGCCGGCACATAGGCGCCGCCGGCGGTGCAGGAGCCCATCACCACGGCGATCTGGGGAATCCCCATCGCGCTCATGTTGGCCTGGTTGAAGAAGATGCGGCCGAAGTGCTCGCGGTCGGGGAACACCTCGTCCTGGCGCGGCAGGTTGGCGCCGCCGGAATCCACCAGGTAGATGCATGGCAGACGGTTCTGCTGGGCGATGGTCTGGGCGCGCAGGTGCTTTTTCACGGTCAGCGGGTAGTAGCTGCCGCCTTTTACCGTGGCGTCATTGGCCACGATCATGCACTCGACGCCCTCGACCCGGCCGATACCGGCAACCACGCCGGCGGCCGGCACGTCTTCACCGTACACGCCGTGGGCGGCCAGCTGGCTGATTTCGAGGAACGGCGAGCCGATGTCCAGCAGGCGGTTGATGCGTTCGCGCGGCAGCAGCTTGCCGCGCGAGGTGTGGCGCTCCTGGGCCTTGGCGCCGCCGCCTTCGTGGACCTGGGCGAGCAGGGTGCGGAGGGCGTCGACCTGTTCGCGCATGGCCGCGCTGTTGGCGGCGAACTCAGGCGAGCGGGTGTTGATCTGGGTGTGCAGGATGGCCATGTGGCGCTCCGTGTCGTAGCCCGGATGTAATCCGGGGCAGGGGTTCCCGGATTGCATCCGGGCTACCGGCTTTTATCTCCCCTCTGCCCGGCTCTTTGTAACAGAGCGTGGGAGAGGGCCGGGGGAGAGGGGTGGGCGGGCAACTCCGTCCCTCTCTCTAACCCTCTCCCAGCTTTTTGTCATGAAGCATGGGAGAGGGGACTGTCCGTGTTGCCAGTTACGTAGGGTGGATGGCGCTTTATCCATCCACTGGTTCTGGTGGAAAACGCTTCGCGGTTTTCCACCCTACGTCAGGCGCATGCCTATTTCGTCTCGTTGTACAGCTCACGACCGATCAGCATGCGGCGGATCTCGCTGGTGCCGGCGCCGATCTCGTAGAGCTTGGCGTCGCGCAGCAGGCGGCCGGCCGGGTAGTCGTTGGTGTAGCCGTTGCCGCCGAGCAGCTGGATGGTATCGAGGGCCATCTTGGTGGCCATCTCGGCGGTGTAGAGGATCACCGCGGCGGCGTCCTTGCGCGACTCCTCGCCGCGGTCGCAGGCCTTGGCCACTGTGTACAGGTAGGACTTGGAGGCGTTCATGCCGGCGTACATGTCGGCCAGCTTGCCCTGGACCAGCTGGAACTCGCCGATCGACTGCTTGAACTGCTGGCGCTCGTGCACGTAGGGCAGCACCACGTCCATGCAGGCGCTCATGATCCCGGTCGGGCCGCCGGAGAGCACGGTGCGCTCGTAGTCCAGGCCGCTCATCAGCACCGCCACGCCACGACCTTCGCCGCCGAGGATGTTTTCCTCCGGCACTTCCACGTCCTCGAACACCAGTTCACAGGTGTTGGAGCCGCGCATGCCCAGCTTGTCGAGCTTCTGGTGGCGGGAGAAACCCTTGAGGTCGCGCTCGACGATGAATGCGGTCATGCCGCGCGAGCCGGCGTTGATGTCGGTCTTGGCATAGATCACGTAGGTGTTGGCGTCCGGGCCGTTGGTGATCCACATCTTGTTGCCGTTGAGCACGTAGCGGTCACCGCGCTTCTCGGCGCGCAGCTTCATCGACACCACGTCGGAGCCGGCATTCGGCTCGCTCATGGCCAGGGCGCCGATGTGCTCACCGGAGCACAGCTTGGGCAGGTACTTGGCCTTCTGCTCTGGGGTGCCATTCTTGCGGATCTGGTTCAGGCACAGGTTGGAGTGGGCGCCGTAGGACAGGCCGACCGAGGCCGAGGCGCGGCTGATCTCTTCCATGGCCACCACGTGGGCCAGGTAGCCCATGTTGGTGCCGCCGTATTCCTCTTCCACGGTCATGCCGAGCAGGCCCATGTCGCCGAACTTGCGCCACATGTCCATGGGGAACTCGTTGTCGCGGTCGATCTGCGCCGCACGCGGGGCCAGCTCGGCCTGGGCGAACTGGTGCACCGAGTCGCGCAGCATGTCGATGGTCTCGCCGAGACCGAAGTTGAGGGTCGGGTAGCTCATGGTTCCACCTGTGATTGTCTTTATTAGGTTTGCTAGCTAACTGCTTGTTCAGGCTTGAGTTTGTTCGAGCGCGGCGAGGCAGCGCTCCTCGGCGGTATCCAGCTCCAGCTGCATCTGCTGGATGTCCAGCAACTGCTGTTCGAGCTGGGCGCGGCGCTCGCTGATCTTGTCCATGAAGGTCTCCAGCTGTTTGCGGTTGCCACCGGCCGGGTCGTACAGCTCGATCAGCTCCTTGCACTCGGCCAGGGAGAAACCGATGCGCTTGCCGCGCAGGATCAGCTTGAGGGTGACCTTGTCTTTGGCCGTATAGATCCGCTCCTGGCCGCGCCGCTCGGGGGCGAGCATGCCTTGCTCCTCGTAGAAGCGGATGGCGCGGGTGGTGATGTCCAGCTCGCGGGCCAGGTCGGAAATACTGTAGTTGGCGGCCATGCAATGGGCTCTGCGCGGGTTGCTTTACGTAAACGTAAAGCTGGTTGACGTTAACGTCAACGTAAAAGTGCGAGGGAGGAGTCAAATGCAACAAACCTGCGAGGGCAGCCATGCTGTCATTTAAGAGGTTTTCGGGCAGGTAAAGCGCCCAGACCGTAGGAGCGAGCTCTGCTCGCGAAGCTCTATGGGGATGCCCAGTTCGCGAGCAGAGCTCGCTCCTACAGGTTTGCCGCAGCAGAAAAAACGCCGCGACTTCTTTGGGAAATCGCGGCGTTTTTCGAGCAGTATTTGTTTTAATTCAACCTGTTAACAGGTATAGCTCAGGCTTTAGCTTCGCTTTCCAGCTTCTTCTCCTGGGCGCCGATCTGCTGGGCGATCTCGATGATCTGCTCGCGCATCCAGCGGTTGGCCGGGTCCTGGTCGGTGCTTTCGTGCCAATACAGGTGGGTTTCCAGGGACGGCACGTCGTTGACCGGCAGTTGCACGTAATGCAGGCCGTGGCGGCGGGCGAAGCGCTCGGGCACGGTCATCGCCATGTCGGTGTTCTGCAGCACGGTGGAGGCCATCATGTAGTGCTGCGAACGCAGCGCCACCTTGCGTTGCAGGCCCATCTTGCCCAGCGACAGGTCGACATAGCCGAGGCCGCTGCGGCGGCTGGAGATCTGGATATGGGTCAGCGACAGGTACTCGTCCAGGCTGATCTTGTCCTTGGCCAGCGGGTGGCCCTGGCGCAGGGCGCAGACGTAGCGGTCGTCCATCAGCTTGACGTGGCGCACCTGGGTATCGGTGTTGAGCGGCGCATCGACGGCGAAATCCAGGCGCCCAGCGGCCAGCTCCTTGGTGGTTTCGCGGCGCTTGGACAGAAAGCTCTCGATCTGTACGGCCGGCGCCAGGCGGCGCAGGCGTTGGAACAGCGGTGGCAGGATGATCGCCTCGGTGAGGTCGGTCATGCTGATGCGGTAGGTCTTGTTGGCCTGTGCGGGGGTGAAGGTGCGGCTTTCCTGCACCGACACACGCAGCAGCTGCAAAGCGTTGCGCACCGGGCCGATGATGTTCTGCGCCATAGGCGTGGGCACCATGCCCTGGGCGGTGCGCACGAACAGCGGGTCATTGAAGGTTTCGCGCAGGCGCGACAGGGCGTTGGACACGGCCGGCTGGGTGATGCCGACGATCTGCCCGGCGCGCGTCAGGTTGGCTTCGGTGTAGATGGCGTCGAAGACGATGAAGAGGTTGAGGTCGACCTTGCTCAGATTCATTGCGGGCTCTCGTCATGCCGATCCAGTGCGCCGGATCATATATCAGTGATGAATGTTAATAAGCCATGAAAATAGGTTCGATAAATCAAGGTCACTGTTCTAGCATCATTTGCAGATTGAAACCACAACCTCGCCCTGGTCGTTAGAAGGTAGCTACCCATGGATTTCGCCTACTCCCCCAAAGTTCAGGAACTGCGTGAACGCGTCACCGCCTTCATGGACACCCACGTCTACCCGAACGAGGCCGTGTTCGAGCAGCAGGTCAACGAAGGTGACCGCTGGCAGCCAACCGCTATCATGGAAGAGCTGAAGAACAAGGCCAAAGCCGAAGGCCTGTGGAACCTGTTCCTGCCAGAGTCCGAGTACGGTGCCGGCCTGACCAACATGGAATACGCGCCGCTGGCCGAGATCATGGGCCGCTCGCTGATGGGCCCCGAGCCGTTCAACTGCTCGGCGCCGGACACCGGCAACATGGAAACCCTGGTGCGCTACGCCAGCGAAGCGCAGAAGCAGCAGTGGCTGGAGCCGCTGCTGCGCGGCGAGATCCGCTCGGCCTTCGCCATGACCGAGCCGGGTGTGGCCTCATCCGACGCCACCAATATGGAAGCCAACGCTGTGCGTGACGGCGACGAGTGGGTGATCAATGGCCGCAAGTGGTGGACCTCCGGCGCCTGCGACCCGCGCTGCAAGATCATGATCTTCATGGGCCTGACCAACCCGGACGCGCCGCGCCACCAGCAGCACTCGATGATCCTGGTGCCAACCGATACCCCCGGGGTGAAGATCCTCCGTGCGCTGCCGGTATTCGGCTATGACGACGCGCCGCACGGCCACGCCGAAGTGCTGTTCGAGAACGTCCGTGTGCCGTACGAGAACGTCCTGCTCGGCGAGGGCCGTGGTTTCGAGATCGCCCAGGGTCGCCTTGGCCCAGGCCGTATCCACCACTGCATGCGCTCCATCGGCATGGCCGAACGCGCCCTGGAACTGATGTGCAAGCGCGCCGTCAGCCGCACCGCCTTCGGCAAGCCGCTGGCGCGCCTGGGTGGCAACATCGACCACATCGCCAACTCGCGGATCGAAATCAACCAGGCGCGCCTGCTGACGCTGAACGCCGCCTACATGATGGACACCGTGGGCAACAAGATCGCGGCCAGCGAAATCGCCCAGATCAAGGTGGTGGCGCCCAACGTCGCGCTCAACGTGATCGATCGGGCGATCCAGATCCATGGCGGTGCCGGTGTCTCCAACGACACGCCGCTGGCCTACTTCTACGCAATGCAGCGTACCCTGCGCCTGGCCGACGGCCCGGACGAAGTGCACCGCATGGCCATCGGCAAGTTCGAGATCGGCAAGTACGTGCCGCGTGACGCGATGAAAGCCAGCCGCTGAGCCTGGCTCAGTAACGACAAGGCCCGCATTTGCGGGCCTTGTCGTTTCTACCGTTGTAGCCCGGATGCAATCCGGGAGCGGAGCCGCCTGTTTCCCGGATTGCATCCGGGCTACGTATCAGTGGCTGTCGGCGCTTTCTGCCTGCGCCTGCCGGCTCAGCCAGTCCAGGCGAATATGCATTTGCGCGGCAAAGGTGCGCGCAGCCAGCTCCTCGTGAAAGGTCAGGGCACGGCGACCCACGCGTACCCGCCATATCAGGCGGCCGTGCTGCTCCAGTGTTTCGATGCGCACATCGGGCATTAGGGTTTGCTCTCCTGGTTCTGCTCGCGGGTTTTCAGCAGCGACAACAACACACCGCCCGCCAGCAGGCCGAAGGTTACGCCAAGAGAGAGCAGGGCGGGAATCTTGCCGATCAGGCCATGCAGGAAAATCTTCCCGCCGATGAACACCAGCACCAGGGCCAGGGCGTACTTCAGGTAAATGAAACGATGCATTAGCGCGGCCAGGGCGAAGTACAGCGAGCGCAGGCCGAGGATGGCGAAGATGTTTGAGGTGTAGACGATGAACGGGTCCTGGGTGATGGCAAATACCGCCGGCACGCTGTCCACGGCGAACACCAGGTCGGCCAGTTCGATCAGGACCAGGGCGAGAAACAGCGGAGTGGCATAGAGCAGGGGATGGGGCTGCCCCGGTGGTTGCAGGCGAACGAAGAAATGTCCGTCATACAGGTGATCGGTTATGCGGAAATGCCGGCGGATAAAGCGCAGCAGCGGGTTCTGCGCCAGGTCCGGGTGATGCTCCGGGTGACTGAAGAGCATCTTCACGCCGCTGAACAACAGGAAGGCGCCGAACAGGTAGAGCATCCACTCGAAGCGCTGCACCAGCGCCGTGCCCAGGCCGATCATCAGGGCGCGCAGCACGATCACCCCGATGATGCCCCAGAACAGCACGCGGTGCTGGTAACGCCGGGGGATATCGAAGAAGCCGAGGATCAGCGCCATGACGAACACGTTGTCCATCGACAGCGATTGCTCGACCAGAAAGCCGGTGTAGAACTCCAGGGCGCTCTGGGCGCCGAGTTCATGCCAAATCCACACGCCGAACAGCACGCCGACGCTGAAGTAGCCGCTGTACAGCAGCAGGCTCTCGCGCATCTCGATCTCATGCTGGTCGCGGTGCAGTACGCCGAGATCGAATATCAGCAGGGCGATGACGATGGTGAAGAAGCTCAGCCACAGCCAGGTCGGCGTGCCAAGCATGGGGCTGGTGAGGAGACTGAGCAGGTTGTTCATGGGGCCCTCCCGTCGCTGCCTGCAGACAGTGACTCCGACATCACGGTGAAGGCTCACCGCCAGAGGGGCCCGGCGTCACTACTGGCAGGCTAGTGCGCCTGGGCGGTTGCCGCAAATTGCCGGCTGTTGCAAGGCTTGTACGGGTCCAGGGCTGCGGACCGAAACGGAAAACGCCCTGACGTGCAGGGCGTTCTCCATGGCGGCGAGGGGCTGGGCAATCAGTAGACCCAGACCTCCACGCGCCGATTCTTGCTGCGGCCTTCATCGCCGCTGTTGGCGGCCACCGGCAGCTGGGCGCCGAGCCCGGTGATGTCGCGGAAAATCACCCCGCCGCGCGACAGCTCGCGGCGCACTTCCATGGCCCGCAGCTTGGACAGCAGGGCCGAGCGGCTGGGGTCGTTCTTCGGATCGCCGAAACCGACCAGTACCACCTTGCTGTGCAGCTTGTCCTGGCTTTTCAGGTAGTCGAGCACCCGGGCGATATCGCGCTGGGCCTTGTTGTCGAGGGTGGCGCTGTTTTCCTGGAAGCGGAAATTCACCGACAGACGCTGGGCTTCGTTGGTCAGCTTCTGGTAGCTGGCCGGCATGCTCGGGCTGCCGCTGACCTTGACCGCCTGTACCGTCTGCGCGATGAAGCCGTTCTGCTCGACGATCGCCTGGCCTGCCGGGCTGTGGGCGAATTCCAGCAGGGACTTGGCCCAGGCATTCTCGGCAGTGGGCGAGGTGTAGAGGAACAGGCGGCGCGACAGCGGATAGTCCTCGGTGGCGATCAGCGTGGTGCTCGGCAGCATCGGCTGGGATTCGCCGGCGGCAATCGCCACGGCCTTGCTCTGGCGGATATAGGGCAGGCCGATGAAGCCGATGGCGCTGGGATCCTGGCTGACGCTGTCGGACAACTGGCTGCTCGACTCGAAGCGCTTGGCGCCGGCGGCGAGGCTCTTTCCATTGGCCGTCAGCACCAGCTCCTTGAAGGTGTCGTAGGTGCCTGATTTGTCATCGCGGGCATACAGGGTGATGGGGCCACCACGGCCACCCAGCTGTTCCCAGGTGCTGATTTCGCCGGCGAAGATGGCCGCGAGCTGGGCGGTGGTGAGTGCAGCCAGCGGGTTGCCCGGATGCAGGATGATGGCCAGGCCGTCGATGGCGATGATCTGTTCGGCGGCGCGGCTGCGCATGTCGCCGAGCTTGGCCAGGCTGTCGGCCTCGCCATCCTTGATCGGGCGCGAGGAGGCGGCCAATTCGGCGCTGCCGTCCTGCAGGGCGACGAAGCCGGTGCCGGAGCCGTGGGCGGCGACGGCGATGCTTACGGGGCGGCCGTTTTTGTCCTCGGCCAGCACCCGTTGTTCGTTCTCGGCGGCAGCCGGTTCGATACGGATATTGCGCAGCCCCTGTTGCTCGAACAGGCCCTGCACCAGGGCCGGACCGAGCTTGGCGCCGATGGTGTTGGAGCCCTGGATGCGCAGCACGCTGCCGGCATCGCTCGCGGCAAACACGGACCAGGGCAGGGCATAGCAGATGAAACCGAGCAACAACCAGGCATAGGCCTGGTGCCAGGAGTGCCGATCACTAACGGGCAGGGTGCGCGACATTGCAGCAAGAGCCTTCTTCGAGGGAGGGAAAGTGCCGCGCAGATTAAGACGGTTAGATTGCAGCCAGGTTACAGCGACCGCTCTGGGTCGGCGTTTTCGGCTTTGGCTGTGGTTATGTAGCGCTGTAGCCCGGATGCAATCCGGGAGCGGAGCGGCCTGCTTCCCGGATTGCATCCGGGCTACGGCCAACGCGGTGGCGGCAGGCAGACTGTAGGAGCGAGCTCTGCTCGCGAAGCTTTAGGGGGTGGCCCGTTCGCGAGCAGAGCTCGCTCCTACAGGGCGCCGGCGCAGAAAAACCGCGGCGATGCTTCGCGTTTTCCTTCAGGGAGCAGGGTGTAGGGCGGGTGAAACCCGCGTTGACCTGGCGCGGGTTGCACCCGCCCTACAGGTTATGCGCCGCGTATTGATCGCGCGCTCAGTTCAGCTCCAGCCAGATCGGCGCATGGTCAGAAGGTTTTTCCATGCCGCGCAGCTCATAGTCGACGCCGGCATCCTTGATGCGCGCCTGCAGCGCCTGGGTGGCGAGGATCACGTCGATGCGCAGGCCGCGCTTGGGTTCGTCCTCGAAGCCGCGGCTGCGGTAGTCGAACCAGCTGAAGCGGTCGTTCACCGCCGGGTTGAGCTGGCGGAAGCTGTCGACCAGGCCCCAGCCCTTGAGCGTGGCCAGCCATTCGCGCTCTTCCGGCAGGAAGCTGCATTTGCCGGTCTTCAGCCAGCGCAGGCGGTTGGGTTCGCCGATACCGATGTCGATATCTTCCGGGGAGATATTGATGTCGCCCATCACCACCAGCGCCTGCTCAGGCTTGAACTGGCTGTGCAGCAGGTTCTGCAGGTCAGCGTAGAAACGCTGCTTGGCCGGGAACTTGGTGGGATGGTCGCGGCTCTCGCCCTGGGGGAAGTAGCCGTTCATCACAGTCACCGGGTTGCCCTGGGCATCAGCGAAGGTGCCGTAGATGAAACGGCGTTGGGCGTCTTCCTCGTCACCGGGAAAACCCTTGTGTAGCTCCAGCGGTGCCTGGCGCGAGAGCAGGGCGACGCCGTAGTGGCCCTTCTGCCCGTGGTAGTGCACGTGGTAGCCGAGCGCCCGGATTTCCGCTTCCGGGAACTGCTCGTCGGAGACCTTGGTTTCCTGCAGGCCGATCACATCCGGCTGGTGCTTCTCGATCAGCGCGGCCAACTGGTGGGGGCGGGCGCGCAGGCCGTTGATATTGAAGGAAACGATCTTCATGGGCAGCTACCGACGGAGTAAAACCGCGATGCTAGCCCAGTCGTCGGGTGACGGCCAGCTCCTGGCAGGCCTTGTGGCACGGTGCTACCTTGGTCTGCGACCCGCAAAACCTATAACAAATGAGGTCAGCCCGATGCCCCATCGCACCGCCGAAGTCCGCCTGCTCGACCATGGCTACAGCCGCGAAGCCCGCTCCCTGCTGTACCACGCCTACCGTCACGACCCCACCTTCGCCTACCTGTTCGAAAGCGAGCGCCCCGGCTTCGACCAGCGTGTGCGTGCCACCGTGCGCGAGCTGGTGCAGCAGCACTTTGCCGAGGAGCTGCCGGCCATCGGCCTGCTGATCGAGGAACGTCTGGTCGGCATCGCCCTGATCGCCCCGCCAATCCGTCGCCTGGACATCACCGAGAGCTGGGGCTGGCGTCTGCGCATGCTGATGACCACCGGTTTCCGTTGCACCAAACGCTACCTGGAGTACCACGACGCGGTGCTCGCCTGCCTGCCGCCCGGCCCTTACCACGTGTTGCCGCTGATTGGCGTGCACCCGGAATTCCAGGGCCAGCACCTCGGCGAGCAACTGCTCGGCGCGTTGCACAACTGGTGCGCGGAAGATGCCGGCTCTCAGGGCGTGGTGCTGGATACCGGCAACCCGCACTATCTGGAGTTCTACAAACGCCAGGGCTACGAGGAAATCGGCGAAGTCGCGGTGGGACCGATCCGTGAGCATGTGTTCTTCCATGCCAACCCACAGGTGACGCTCAAGGCCAGCGCCTGAATCCTGCTCACGGCCTGTTCGCCAGGGTGGGTAACGCCTCCTGACCCACCGACGGCATCCGCAAAAAGGCCTGCACAATCTGCCGGCCTTTTTTGTTTGCCGGACACAATCGCGCTAACCTTCGTCACCACCGCAGGCGCATGCTTGCCGTTTTCCAGCCTTACGCTGCGGCGTCGGGCTCAACTACAACCAGAAGGACACTGAAATGGCTCAAGTAACCCTCAAGGGCAATCCGATCCAGGTTGACGGCCAACTGCCGCAAGCCGGCCAGCAGGCACCGGCGTTCAGCCTGGTGGGCACGGATCTCTCCGACGTGAGCCTGGCCAGCCTGGCCGGCAAGCGAAAAGTGCTGAACATCTTCCCCAGCGTCGACACCCCGACCTGCGCCACCTCGGTGCGCAAGTTCAACGCCGAGGCCAGCGCGCTGCCCAACACCGTGGTGCTGTGCATCTCCGCCGACCTGCCGTTCGCCCAGGCGCGTTTCTGTGGCGCCGAAGGCCTGGACAACGTGGTCAACCTGTCGACCATGCGCGGCGCTAATTTCCTCAAAGACTACGGTGTGGCCATCGCCAGCGGCCCGCTGGTTGGCGTTTCCGCCCGCGCAGTTGTGGTAGTCGACGAACAGGGCAAGGTGCTGCACAGCGAGCTGGTGGGCGAAATCGCCGATGAACCGGATTACGCTGCCGCCATCGCCGTTCTGAAGTAAGTTTCTGCAATACCTTGAAACGGCCTGCCTAGCAGGCCGTTTTCTTTTGTGGGTCAAACACTTGGTTACGTCAATGAAGGGTAAATGAGCGGTAAAGCCCTTTGCTTCACGGCTGATAGTACTTATCGTTCACGCTCCCAAGGAAAGTGACCCGGACCATGCCTGATATTCGCTCTGCATCGCGCTCTTACCGCCCCTGGCTGATTGCCCTGGCGCTGCTCGCCATCGTCCTGTTGCTGGGGTGGCTGTGGCCGGAGAAGTCTGCCGAAGAGGATGAGCGCGGCGGCCCCTGGGGGCGCGACAAAGGCCCGGTACCGGTGCGCGTCACCGAGGTCAGCCAGGGCGATTTCAATATCGAGCTCAAGGCCCTTGGTACGGTCACCGCGCTGAACACCGTGAGTGTGCGCTCGCGGGTGGACGGCGAGCTGGTCAAGGTGTTGTTCGAGGAAGGCCAGCTGGTCAAGGCCGGTGACCTGCTGGCGCAGATCGATCCGCGTGCCTACCAGGTCGCCCTGCAACAGGCCGAAGGCACCCTGGCGCAGAACCAGGCGCAGCTGAAGAACGCCGAGATCGACCTGGCCCGCTATAAAGGCCTGTACGCCGAAGACTCCATCGCCAAGCAGACCCTGGACACCCAGGAAGCGCTGGTCGGCCAGTACCGTGGCACGGTGAAGAACAACCAGGCCGCCGTCGCCGAGGCGCGCCTCAACCTCGACTTCACCCGCATCCGTGCGCCGATCGACGGCCGTCTGGGCCTGCGCCAGGTGGATGCCGGCAACCTGATCAGCAGCGGCGACACCACCGCGCTGGTGGTGATCACCCAGGTCAAGCCGATCACGGTCAATTTCACCCTGGCCGAGAACGACCTGCCGCCGGTGCTGGCGCGGGTGCGCAACAACGAGCAGCTGTTGGTGCAGGCCTGGGATCGCGGCGAGAAACAGCTGCTGGCCGAAGGCGTGCTGCACAGCCTGGACAACCAGATCGACCTCGCCACCGGCACGGTCAAGCTCAAGGCGCGTTTCGACAATGCCAGCGAGAGCCTGTTTCCCAACCAGTTCGTCAATGTCCGTCTGCGCGTGGAGACCCGCCAGGGCGCCACGCTGATTCCTTCGGCGGCCTTGCAGTTCGGTGCCCGTGGCACCTTCGTCTTCCTCCTCGATAACGAGGACAAGGTGCAGTTGCGCAAAGTCGAAGTGGGCGCCAGCGACGGTGCGCTGACCCTGATCAGTGCTGGTCTGAAAGTCGGCGAACGCCTGGTGCTGGAAGGCACCGACAAACTCAAGGACGGCAGCGAAGTGCAGGTGATCGGCGAACCCGGCGCCGTGGCCCAGCCGGCTGACAAGGGCAAAGCCGAGCAGAAGCACGACGCATGAACGCTTCGCGCCTGTTCATCCTGCGTCCGGTCGCCACCACCCTGTTGATGGTGGCGATCTTCCTCACCGGTCTGATCGCCTACCGCCTGTTGCCGGTCTCGGCGCTGCCGGAGGTGGATTACCCGACCATCCGCGTCCTCACCCTGTATCCCGGCGCCAGCCCGGAGGTGATGACCAGCGCGGTGACCGCGCCGTTGGAGCGCCAGTTCGGCCAGATGCCGGGGCTCAAGCAGATGTCCTCGACCAGCTCCGGCGGCGCCTCGGTGATCACCCTGCGCTTCACCCTGGAAGTGAACCTGGATGTGGCCGAGCAGGAGGTTCAGGCGGCGATCAACGCGGCAACCAACCTGCTGCCCAGCGACCTGCCGGCACCGCCGGTGTACAACAAGGTCAACCCGGCCGACACCCCGGTGCTGACCCTGGCGATCAGCTCGGCGAGCATGCCGCTGACCGAAGTGCATGACCTGATCGACACCCGTATGGCGCAGAAAATCGCGCAGATCAGCGGCGTCGGCCTGGTCAGCCTGGCCGGCGGCCAGCGCAAGGCGGTGCGCATCAAGGTCAACCCCGAGGCCCTGGCCAGCCATGGCCTCAACCTGTCCGATGTGCGCACGCTGATCACCGCGAGCAACGTCAACCAGCCCAAGGGCAACTTCGACGGCCCGACCCGCGTCTCGCAGCTGGATGCCAACGACCAGCTGGAGTCGGCAGAGGCCTACCTCGACCTGATCCTCAAGTACGAAAACGGCGCTGCGCTGCGCCTCAAGGATGTCTCGACGGTCATCGACGGCGCCGAGAACGAGCGCCTGGCCGCCTGGGCCGACCGCAACCAGACCGTGCTGGTGAGCATCCAGCGCCAGCCGGGCGCCAACGTCATCGAGGTGGTCGAGCGCATCCAGAAGCTGCTGCCGCAGATCACCGCCAGCCTGCCGGCCAGCGTCGAGGTCAAGCTGCTCACCGACCGCACCCAGACCATCCGCGCGGCCATCGACGACGTGCGGTTCGAGCTGATCCTGGCCATCGGCCTGGTGGTGCTGGTGACCTTCCTGTTCCTGCGCAAGCTGTCTGCCACCGTTATTCCGTCGATCGTGGTGCCGCTGTCGCTGATCGGCACCTTCGGCGTGATGTACCTGGCGGGCTTCTCGGTCAACAACCTGACCCTGATGGCGCTGACCATCGCCACCGGCTTCGTGGTCGACGACGCCATCGTCATGCTGGAGAACATCGCCCGCCATCTGGAGGAGGGCGAGACACCGCTGAACGCCGCGCTCAAGGGCGCCAAACAGATCGGCTTTACCCTGATCTCGCTGACCTTCTCGCTGATTGCGGTGCTGATCCCGCTGCTGTTCATGGCCGATGTGGTCGGGCGGCTGTTCCGCGAGTTCGCCATCACCCTGGCGGTGGCCATCCTGATTTCTCTGGTCATCTCGCTGACCCTGACGCCGATGATGTGCGCGCGCCTGCTCAAGCCCGAGAAGGCGGAAGAGCAGGGGCGTTTCTACCGCGCCAGCGGCGCCTTTATCGACGGCCTGATCGAGCGCTACGGGGTCGGCCTGCAATGGGTGCTCAAGCACCAGCCGCTGACCCTGCTGGTGGCCCTCGGTACCCTGGCGCTGACCGTGGTGCTGTATCTGGCGGTGCCCAAGGGCTTCTTCCCGGTGCAGGACACCGGGGTGATCCAGGGCATTTCCGAGGCGCCGCAGAGCATTTCCTTCGCCGCCATGAGCGAGCGCCAGCAACGTCTGGCCGCGGTGATTCTGCAGGATGAGGCGGTCGCCAGCCTGTCGTCCTATATCGGCGTGGATGGCGACAACGCCACGCTCAACAGCGGCCGCCTGCTGATCAACCTCAAGCCGCATGCCGAGCGCGAGGTCAGCGCCAGCGAGGTGATCGAGCGCCTGCGCCCGGCACTGGCGGCGATTCCCGGCATCCAACTGTACCTGCAGCCGGTGCAGGACCTGACCATCGAGGACCGGGTCAGCCGCACCCAGTTCCAGTTCAGCCTGGAGTCGCCGGATGCCGCGCTGCTGGAAGAATGGACGCCGAAACTGATCGAGGTGCTGAGCGAACAACCCGAGCTGCGTGACGTGGCCAGCGACCTGCAGAACCGTGGCCTGCAGGTGTACCTGCAGATCGACCGCGACGCCGCCTCGCGCCTGGGCGTGAGCATCAGTGACATCGACGATGCGCTGTACGACGCCTTCGGCCAGCGGCAGATCTCCACCATCTTCACCCAGGCCAGCCAGTACCGCGTGGTGCTGGAGAGTGCCGGCGCCGGCGAGCTCGGCCCGCAGGCCTTGCAGCAGGTGCATGTGGCCACCGCCAGCGGCGGCCAGGTGCCACTGGCCTCCCTGGCGCGCATCGACGAGCGTGCGGCCAGCCTGCTGGTCAACCATATCGGCCAGTTCCCGGCGGTGACCGTGTCGTTCAACCTGGCCAGTGGCGTGTCGCTGGGCGAGGCGGTGGCGGTGATCGAGCAGGTGCAGCAGGACATCGACCTGCCTGCCGGCATCCAGAGCCAGTTCCAGGGCGCCGCCGAGGCCTTCCGCGCCTCGCTGTCGAGCACCTTGCTGCTGATCCTGGCGGCCATCGTCACCATGTACATCGTGCTCGGCGTGCTCTACGAGAGCTACATCCACCCGATCACCATCCTCTCGACCTTGCCTTCGGCCGGGGTCGGCGCGCTGCTGGCGCTGCTGCTGACCGGCAACGACCTGGGCCTGATCGCCATCATCGGCATCATCCTGCTGATCGGCATCGTCAAGAAGAACGCGATCATGATGATCGACTTCGCCCTGGAGGCGGAGCGGCATCAGGGCATGGCGCCCGAGGCGGCGATCTACCAGGCGGCGCTGCTGCGGTTCCGCCCGATCCTGATGACCACCCTGGCGGCGCTGTTCGGCGCCATCCCGCTGATGCTGGCCTCGGGTTCCGGCGCCGAGCTGCGCCAGCCGCTGGGCCTGGTGATGGTCGGCGGCCTGCTGCTCAGCCAGGTGCTGACACTGTTCACCACGCCGGTGATCTACCTGTGGTTCGATCGCCTGTCGCGCCGCTATTTCGGTCGCAGCGCGGCCGGGGTGACGGTATGAGCACGCTTTTCCTCCCCTCTCCCATTCATGGGAGAGGGGCCGGGGGAGAGGGCGGGGCCCCTGCGCTGCCTGTTTCCCTCTCCCCAACCCTCTCCCATAAATGGGAGAGGGGGCTGGCCGTGCATGCATTCTGGGCGCTGTGTCGATGAACATCTCCGCGCCCTTTATCCGCCGGCCGGTGGCCACGCTGCTGCTGAGCCTGGCGATTCTGCTGCTCGGCTGGGTCAGCTTCGGCCTGCTATCGGTGGCGCCGCTGCCGAAGATGGATTTCCCGGCCATCGTGGTCAACGCCACGCTGCCGGGCGCCAGCCCGCAGGTGATGGCGTCGAGCGTGGCCACGCCGCTGGAACGCTCGCTCGGCAGCATCGCCGGGATCAGCGAGATGACCAGCCGCAGCAGCCAGGGCAGCACGCAGATCGTCATCCTCTTCGACCTCGAACGTAACGTCGACGCCGCCGCCCGCGAGGTGCAGGCGGCGATCAACGCGGCGCGCAACCTGCTGCCCAGTGGCATGCGCAGCATGCCGACCTATAAGAAGTTCAACCCGTCGCAGGCACCGATCATGGTGCTGTCGCTGACCTCGCCGCTGCTGGACAAGAGCCAGCTGTACGACGTCGCCTCCACCGTTCTGGCGCAGAAGCTGGCGCAGGTGCAGGGCGTCGGCCAGATCCAGATCGGCGGCAGTTCGCTGCCGGCGGTGCGGGTGGAGCTGCAGCCGCGCCTGCTCGATCAGTACGGCATCGCCCTCGACGAGGTGCGCAACGCCATCGTCCAGGCCAACGTCGACCGGCCCAAGGGCGCCGTGGAAGACGCCAGCCGCCACTGGCAGATCCAGGCCAACGACCAGCTGGAAAAGGCCGCCGACTACCAGCCGCTGATCATCCGCTACCAGAACAACGCGGCGGTGCGCCTGAGCGATGTGGCGACAGTCCGTGACTCGGTGGAAAACCGCTACAACAGCGGCTTCTACAACGACAACGACTCGGTGCTACTGGTGATCAACCGCCAGCCCGGCGCCAATATCATCGAAACCATCGAGGACATCCGCGCCGAGCTGCCGGCGCTGCAGGCGGTGATCCCGTCCAGCGTGCAGCTGGAAGTAGCGATGGACCGCTCGCCGGTGATTCGCGCCACCTTGCACGAGGCCGAGCGCACCCTGCTGATCGCCGTGGCCCTGGTGATCCTGGTGGTGTTCGCCTTCCTCGGTCGCTGGCGCGCCGCGCTGATCCCGGCGCTGGCGGTGCCGGTGTCGCTGGTCGGCACCTTCGCGGTGATGTACATGCTGGATTTCTCCCTCAACAACCTGTCGCTGATGGCGCTGATCATCGCCACCGGCCTGGTGGTGGACGACGCCATCGTGGTGCTGGAGAACATCTCGCGGCATATCGAGGCCGGCGAGAAGCCCATGGCGGCGGCGTTCAAGGGCGCCCAGGAAGTCGGCTTCACCCTGCTGTCGATGAACCTGTCGCTGGTCGCGGTGTTCCTCTCCATCCTGTTCATGGGCGGCATCGTCGGCAGCCTGTTCCGCGAGTTCTCCCTCACCCTGACCGTGGCGATCCTGATCTCCATGCTGGTCTCGCTGACCCTGACGCCGATGCTCTGCGCGCGCTGGCTCAAGGCCGAGGAAACCGAACGCCAGCCCGGTCGCCTGCAGCGCTTCGGTACGCGCCTGCAGGAGCGTGTGCTGGATGGCTACGCGCGCAGCCTGGACTGGGCCTTGCGCCATGCGCGGCTGACCCTGTTCAGCCTGCTGGCGACCATCGCCTTCAACGTGTTTTTGTTTATCGAAGTGCCGAAGACCTTTATGCCGCAGCAGGATACCGGCCAGCTGATCGGCTTTATCCGCGGCGACGATGGCCTGTCGTTCCAGGTCATGCAGCCGAAGATGGAGATCTACCGCCGCGGGCTGCTGGCCGATCCGGCGGTGCACAGCGTGGCGGGTTTCATCGGCGGCAGCGGCGGGATCAACAACGCCTTTCTGGTGGTGCGCCTGAAACCCATCGGCGAGCGCGGCGTATCGGCCCAGGAAGTGATCGACCGCCTGCGCGACAGCGTGCCCAAGGTGCCGGGCGGACGGCTGATGCTGATGCCCGACCAGGACCTGCAGTTCGGCGGCCGCCAGGGACGCAGCTCGGAGAACGAATACGTGTTGCTGGCGAGCAACCTGGACGACCTGCGCGAGTGGCTGCCCAAGGTGCGCGACGCCCTGGCCAAGCTGCCGGAACTGACCGATATCGACGCCAACGAAGGAGAGGGCGCCCAGCAGATCAGCCTGCAGATCGACCGCGCTACCGCGCAGCGCCTGGGCGTGGACATGGCCATGGTCACTGCGGTGCTGAACAACGCGTTCAGCCAGCGGCAGATTTCCACCATCTACGACAGCCTCAACCAGTACAGCGTGGTGATGGAGATCGATCCCACGTTCGCCGAATACCCGGAGGCGCTGGACCAGATCCAGGTGATCAGCGCCGACGGGGCGCGGGTGCCGCTGTCCAGCTTTGCCCGCTGGGAGCGCAGCCTGGAGGAGGACCGGGTCAACCACCAGGGCCAGTTCGCCGCGGAAAGCGTCGGCTATTCGCTGGCCGAGGACGTTACCCAGGAACAGGCCAACGCGGCGATCGGCAAGGCGGTGGCCGAACTGAATCTGCCGACCGAAGTGCAGGGCATACTCGGCGGTACGGGCGGCCAGTTCGAAAAGGCGGCCAAGGGCCAGCCCGGGATGATCCTGTTGGCCCTGCTGGTGGTCTATATCGTGCTCGGCATCCTCTACGAGAGCTATATCCACCCGCTGACCATCCTCTCCACGCTGCCCTCGGCCGGGGTCGGCGCGTTGCTGGCGATCATCCTCAGTGGTGGCGAGTTCAGCCTGATCTCGCTGCTCGGCCTGTTCCTGCTGATCGGCGTGGTGAAGAAGAACGCCATCCTGATGATCGACCTGGCCCTGGAGCTGGAGCGCCACGACCAGCTGAGCCCGCAGGAGTCGATCCGCCGCGCCTGTCTGCTGCGTTTCCGGCCGATCATCATGACCACCCTGGCCGCCCTGCTCGGCGCCGTGCCGCTGCTGCTGGGCATGAGCGAAGGCGCGGAAATGCGCCAGCCGCTGGGCCTGACCATCGTCGGCGGGCTGATCCTCAGCCAACTGCTGACCCTCTACACCACCCCTGTGGTCTACCTCTACCTCGACCGCCTGCGCCACCGCGTCAACCGCTGGCGCGGCGTGCGTAGCGATGCTGCCCTGGATACCCCCGTATGAAGTCTGCACTGACCGTAGGAGCGAGCTCTGCTCGCGAAGCTTTCGCCTTGCCGGGATTCGCGAGCAGAGCTCGCTCCTACAGCGGCATCACCCCCGTGGTCTACCTCGACCTTGTCCTCGACCGCCTGCGCCACCGCGTCAACCGCTGGCGCGGCGTGCGTAGTGATGCTGCCCTGGATACCCCCGTATGAAGCCTGCACTGACCGTAGGAGCGAGCTCTGCTCGCGATGCTTTTGCCTTGCCGGGATTCGCGAGCAGAGCTCGCTCCTACAGCGGCCGCCTCACGCTGTTGGCCCTGAGTCTGGCCTTGGCCAGCTGTGCCATCGGCCCTGACTACCAGCGCCCGGCTTCCGCCGAATCCGCGCAGTTCAAGCAGGCGGCCGGCTGGAAAGCGGCGGCCCCGGCCGACACCGTACTGCGCGGCAACTGGTGGGAGCTATACGGCGATGCCGAACTGAACCAACTGATCGAACGGCTCAACGCCAACAACCAGAGCCTGGCCAGCGCCGAGGCTCAGTACCGCCAGGCCAAGGCTCTGGCCCGTGGTGCGCGGGCCACGTTCTTCCCGACTATTGGCCTGGATACCGGCGTCAGCCGTGCGGGGCAGGGTGGCGGCGACAGCACCATCGGCACCACCGGCGGGGTCAGCGTCAGCGGCTCGAATGCCGCGCAGATCTCCAAGACCTATGACGCCAGCCTGGGTGTCAGCTGGGAACTGGATATCTGGGGCAAGCTGCGTCGCCAGCTGGAATCAGACAGCGCCAGCATGCAGGCCAGCGCCGCCGACCTGGCCGCTGTGCGCCTCAGCCAACAGTCCGAGCTGGTGCAGAGCTACCTGCAGCTGCGCGTGCTGGACGAACAGAAACGCCTGCTCGACGAGACCGTGGCGGCTTATCAGCAGGCGTTTCGCATCGCCGAGAACCAGTATAAGGCCGGCATCGTGCCGCGCTCCGACGTGACCCAGGCGCTGACCCAGCTGAAAAGCACCGAGGCCGAGGCGGTCGACCTGGAGTACCAGCGCGCCCAGCTGGAACATGCCCTGGCCGTGCTGGTCGGGGTGGCGCCGTCGCAGTTCGAACTGGCCGCGCGTGAGCAGGTGCCGCAGTTGCCGGCGGTGCCGCTGAGCCTGCCTTCGACTCTGCTGGAGCGCCGCCCGGATATCGCCGCCGCCGAACGTCGGGTGATTTCCGCCAACGCCTCGATCGGCGTGGCCAAGGCCGCCTACTACCCGGACCTGACCCTGAGCGCCACTGGCGGCTACCGCAGCGGCAGCCTGAATGACTGGATCAGCTCGCCCAACCGCTTCTGGTCGATCGGCCCGCAGTTCGCCATGACCCTGTTCGACGGCGGCTTGATCAGCTCCCAGGTCGAGCAGGCCGAGGCAGGCTACGACCAGACCGTGGCCGACTACCGCCTGACCGTACTGGAAGGCTTCCGCGAAGTGGAGGATTACCTGGTGCAACTGGCCGTGCTCGAGCGCGAGGCCGTGGTGCAGCAAGAGGGGCTGGATGCCGCGCGCGAATCGCTGCGGCTGATCCTCAACCAGTACAAGGCCGGCACCGTGGAGTTCACCGACGTGGTCAGCGTGCAGACCAGCGCCTTGTCCAGCGAACGCACGCGCCTGACTCTGCAGGGCAACCGCCTGACGGCCAGCGTGCAGCTGATTGCCGCCCTGGGCGGCGGCTGGGATGGTGTGACCGAGCCGATCGAACCGACCGAATAGCTCAGTCGCGCTGCGGCGCACCCAGCGGGAACAGGTGCCGGTAAGGTCGTGCCTCGTCCACCGCGCGAGCGAAGGAGGGGCGTGCCAGCAGGCGCTGGCGATAGGCGCGCAGGGTGCTGAACTCGGTGCCTATCGGCTGCACCCAGTCGGCATAGAACAACGCCGGCGCGGCCGCGCAGTCAGCCAGGCTGAAGCTTGCACCGGCGGCCCATTCGCGGTCGGCCAATTTCTCGTCGAGCCAGCGGTAGGCGGTTTCCAGCAGTTGGTGTGCCTGCGCCACGCCGTAGGCATCGCGCTGTGCTGCCGGACGCAACTGGTCGAACACGCAGGCCGTCATCGGGTTGGATACATACAGGTCGAAGCATCGGTCCATGAAGCGCACTTCCAGCGCGGCCTCGGCCTCCTCAGGCAGCAGACGGGTCGCGCCGGGGTAATGCTGCTGCAGGTATTCGATGATGATGCTCGACTCGCTCAGCGCGCGCTCCCCGTCGAGCAGCAGTGGAAAGCGCCGGAACGGCCAGTGCACCTCCAGCTCGGCCATGGCCTGCGGGTTTTCCGGGGCCAGCAGGTGCCACTCGAAGGGCGTGGCGTTTTCATAGAGGGCGATCAGCACCTTCTGGCAATAGGACGAGAAGGGGTGGGCATAGAACTGGATGGCCATGGTCGATTCCTCGGAATGGTCCGGCATGCGCTGAGCATAGTGCCGAGCGCTTCCTCCAGTAGTCGTTGCAGCTGCGGGAATTTCGACAAGTCTGCAAACAAAGGCTCAACAGCGTTATAGCGATGTGTACAACAGCTGCGGAGCGCTTTGCCCCCTCTCCCGTTTACGGGAGACGACTGCATGGATGCAGGAGGTAGGGTGAAGCAGGACGCCCGAACCGAGGGCTGGGGAGAGGGGCGTTGCCGAGAGGCTAACCGTCTCTTATGGCTGCACCACTGCCTCGATCAGACTGATCTTCGGCTCGCCATCAACCAGGCGCAGGGTGGCGGTTTCCCGGGTGCTGGTCTGCATGGTCTGACCTTGCGCCTGGTAGGACTCCTGCGTCCGGTCGATCACCGTGGCGCTTTGCCCGTCGGCAGCCACGTCGATGCTTTCGATGCTGACCGTCACCTGGTATCCGTCGATCGCGCCCCAGCCCTGCTTCAGCAGGTCGCGATACATGGTCATGTCCATATCCAGGTTGCCGCTGCGGTCCTCGATCTGCACGCGGGCATCCTCGCTCATATGGCGCAGAACTCCTTCGATATCCTGGGCCTGTGCGGCTGCCGTCAGTTCGGCGTACATGGCGCGGATGTTGTCTTCGCTAAGCCTGTTGGCGGCGTGGGCCACCGGCACGACCAGCATCATTAGCGCGAGAAGTAGCTGTTTCATCCTATGTCCCTATGCAGAGGCCTGCTCCGTGCAGGCTAGCCTAGATAGTAGGGCAACATGCCCTGGCTAGCCCACCTATGCCCGGATTCAGCCCAGTTGCGCCAGCATGTCCGCCAGCACGCCATGGCGGATCTGTCGCAACAGGCGCAACTCGCCCGCGCTCAGGCGCAATTCCAGGGCCTGCTGTAGCTGCTGCTCGGCGGCGGCGGGCAGGGCGGCGAGCAGTGCATCGAGCAGGCGCTGGCCGATCTTTGCCGGCAGACCGAGCACTTCGCCAAACGCCAGCACGTCGGCCCGGCGCAGTTCGGCAAAGCGCCGGGCCTGGCCCATGGGCCAGGACAGTTCGGCCGCGCCCCAGGCATTGTCCCGTGCGTAGACACTGGTGCTGAGCAGGTCGTAATGCGGGGTGAGCTCCACGCCCTGGGCACCGACGAAGAACGACAGGTTTTTCAGGTGTGCATCGTTATTGCCGAGCAGGGCATTGAACAGGGCCCAGCGGAACAGCAACTGGCGGCTCAGTGCCTTGCTGCGACACAGCTCGACCAGGCGCTGCAAGGTTTCCAGGGTGGCCATGCGGTACTTGTAGAGGCGGTCCAGGGACAGCAGCTGGCAGGCGTCCAGCACATGCCGGCGGCGCAACTGGCCATCGGCCAGTTCGCGGTCGAAGCGCTGCACCAGGTACACCGATTGCGGCACCCGGCGCAGTTCGACAGCGGGCACCGGCAGCTTCACCGCCCGCGCAATGGACATCACGAACCACTCGTTGGCGGCGCTGTGCGGGTAATTGTCGCTGTCCGGATGGTCGGGCTTGAGGATGTGGGTAGAGGGCGCATGGCCCACCGGCTCCAGCAACTGATTGCCCTGCAGCACGATGGCCAGCTTGTGCTGCGCTCCCGCCAGGGACATGCGTTTGGGCGCGGCCTGGCCGAGCGACACCCGTGGCAAGGCGCTGATGCGCTGCGCCAGTGTCGGTTCGGCCAGCGGCTGCAAGGCGCCTGCAGGCAAGGGTTGGCCCGGCGGCAGGAGGGTCAGCGCGCCGGCCGATTCGGCCCCGTAATAGGCCAGCAGACCAAACGCATCGGCCACCTCGACCTGTGCATCCTGGGCCAGCAGGGTGCGGGCCTGTTCTTCCGGCAGCAGATTGTCGAAGAACCACTGCACCGGTCGCTGGCTGCCCCCATCGCGGATGCTGCCCAGGCTGCGCGGCAGTTGCGGGGACAGGTCGAAGCTGCGGCTAGCGGCCAGCCACTGCGGGTCATAACTGAGCTGCCAGAGGTTGTCCTGCTCCTCCAGCAGGCCGACGACGTGCTCGTTCAGCCACAGTTGCAACTGCCTCATGCGGATTGCCCGTCCAGGCTATCCGGCACTTCCAGGTGGATGCGTACCCCCAGTTCATCGAGCAGGCGCAGCAACTTGCCGAGCTGAACGGTGCCTTTGCCTTGTTCGACGTCACGCAGGAACACGTGGCTGGCACCGATGATGGCCGCCAGGTCGTCCTGGCGCAGGCCCTGCTGGCGGCGCAGGTCGCGGGCCAGGGTGCCGATATCGGCTGCGTCGCGGATGGGAATCAGGGTCATGACAGGCTCCTAATCTAAGCTGCAGCTTAGATTAGCCCTGTGGCTGTCTATTTTTCAACCAAATCTAAGCTATGGCTTAGATTTTATGGTTTCACGGCCTTCGAGCGATAAAATCTAAGCTACAGCTTAGATTTATCCTGCGGTTCCGGCGAAGTGCCTGGCGCACCGCGATTTTTTGCCGCAATCCACTGCGCCATGTACTGGGTGCTCTTGAGCATATGGTGGCGCAGCATGCCACCGACGAAGTTGGCGCGGCGCTCGGCCGGCAGATTGGCGCGCAGGGCCAGCAGGCGCTCGACCAGCGCCTGGCCGGACTGCTGGCGGTCGAAGCGTTCGGCCAGGATGCGCGCGCCATTGGCCTGGGCCTGCAACCACAGGTCCTGATCCTCGTGCAGCGCCACGGCGGCATCGGCAAAGGTCTGGGCATCCTTCACCACCGCGCCGCCCCAGGGCAGCTCGCCGGCCATGCCTTCGCTGCCGATCGGCGTGGTCACGTTGGGCGTGCCGCAGGCCATGGCATCGGCCAGTTTGCCCTTGATCCCGGCGCCGAAACGCAGCGGCGCCAGGCACACGCGGGCCTGCACCATCACCGCATGGGCATCGTCGGCCCAGCCCAGTACATGGAAACCCTGCTTGGGGTTTTGCAGGGCCGTGGCCTTGGGCGGGGTGTAGGAGCCGTAGACATGCAGCTGCGCCTGCGGCAGACGCTGGCGGATCAGCGGCCAGAGCTGCTGCTTGAGCCACAGCACCGCGTCCCAGTTGGGCGCATGGCGGAAGTTGCCGATGCTGAGGAAGTGCGCGCGCTCAGCGAAGGACGGCTGCACGGTGGCCGTGGGAATCAGCATCAGCGTGCAGTGGTGAAGCAGGGCGGCGGGCACGCCGAACTGTTCACGCAGCAGCTGCTGCTCGAAATCGGAGATCAGCAGGGTCAAGTCGCTGCGGTAGATGGCGGCGATCTCGCGCTGCGCCATGTCGTCCATGGCCATAACGTTGAACAGCTCAACGGCTGTGGCGCTGACGGCGCCTTGCTGGTGTTTTTCCGCTTCGCTGCTGCAGGCCTGTTGCGCCGCCTTGAGCAGGCGCTGACGGGCATCGCGCAGGCTGTGCAGGTCGCTGGTTTCGAGGATGCGCAGGGCCTGCGGACAGGCCCGCTCGACCCGCCAGGCGAACTGCTCCTCGCTGAAGAAACGGTCGAACAGCACCAGGTCCGGCTGCAGCGCGCTGACGAAGGTATCGAAGCTGTCGCAGTTGAGGGTGATCGGCACTTCCGGTACGTCGAGCGCGGCCAGGTCGGCGCGGTGTTCGGACAAGGCCGCCGCGCTGGCGAAGGTCACTGCCCAGTCCTGGGCACGGAACAGCTCGATCAGTTCGATCATCCGGCTGCCCGCCGCCGAGGAACGTGGCTCAGGCCAGACATAGCCGATGATCAGTACTTTCATGTGCGTGCGCCGAAAAAATGCAGGGCGCGAGTATAACCGCCGGCAACAGACCCCTGGCACCGATCGCCCTCGTTTCAGTCTGGAGGTGCGCCAGCGCACCGATAGTGGCAGGCATTGGGCGCAGTGTGTGTAGAGGGCTCGATGCAGCGTTTTCAGCCACGTACAAGCTGGCATGGAGGCCAGCGAATACAGGCCACCCGTGCCCTGTCGATCGGATCGAACGCCCGCAACGAGGAGAAGCAACATGTCATTCGCACTCTATATCGCTGGAGCCCTGATCTTTATCGGCGGGCTGATTTACGGCGCCGTGCTGCTGGAAGTTCCCATGCAGTGGATCGCCGTGGGCGCCTTGGTAACCCTGGGGCTGGCGTGCCTGAGTGCGGTCAAGGTGACGCGGCAGAAGGATTCCGGGGAATAGGTCACGGCAGGGCGCCTGCTTCGCAGCGCCGAAAAGGTCCCGTTTGCAGGTGTTGGCGCAGCCCAGTTCAGGTGCTGCGCAAGAGGAGAAGAAAAGATGGACGCAGTCAAGATCGTCGCGCTAGTGCTGATAATCGCTGGAGCCTTGGGGCTCGCCTATGGTGGCTTCAGCTACACCAAGGAGACCCACAACGTCGACGTGGGCCCGTTGCATATGGAGGTCGTAGAGAAACAGCAGGTCAGTATCCCGACCTGGGCCGGCTTGGGCGCCATCCTGGTGGGCGGGGCTTTGCTGCTCATACGCAGGAAGGGCTGAACACAAAAAAATCCCCACGGGCTGGAGCAGCGCCGTGGGGAAGGAATGGCCGACAAAGGAGGAAGTCGACCCAGGAGGAACTGGTTTGCTGTAGGGCGGGTGAAACCCGCGCGCGGGGTGGATAACGCGGGTTGCACCCGCCCTACGTTCAGGCTTGCGGCTGCCAACCTCCGCCAAGCGCCTTGTAGATGGCGACGATGCCGCGGTACAGCTCGACCTCGGCTTGGGCCTGGGCGTCTTCGGCGGCCAGGCGTTCGCGTTCGGCGTCGAGCAACACGAGAAAATCCACCGTACCTTCGCGGTAGCGCACCTTGGCTTGTTCGGCGGCGGCGCGGCTGGCTTGCGACTGGCGCACCAGGGCGAGCAGGCGCTGTTGGCGTTTGGCGTAGTCGCTGAAGGCGTTTTCCGACTCTTCCAGGGCCAGCAGCACCTGCTGCTCGTAACCAGCCAGGGCGCCATCGGCCTCCGCTTCGGCGCCGCGCAGGCGGGCCCGCACACTGCCCAGATCAAATGCAGCCCAGCTGATGGTCGGCGCCACGCCCCAGGCCTGGGCGGCGGAAGCACCCAGCTGCGAACCACGCCCGGCGGTGAAACCGAGAAAACCGGACAGGCTGACCCGTGGAAACAGGTCGGCGGTAGCCACGCCGATATTGGCCGTGGAAGCAGCCAGCGTGCGTTCAGCCGCGCGGATATCCGGACGGCGGCGCAGCAGCTCGCCTGGATCGCCAATCGGCAGGGCCTTGGCGATCACCGGCAGCGGTTTGGCCGACAGGTCTACCGTCAATCGTTCCGGCCGCTGGCCGAGCAGGGTGGCGATGCGGTTGCGCGCCCGTGCCTCCTCGGCCTGCAGTTGCGGCAGGCTGGCTTCGGTGGCAGCCAGGCGCGCGTCACTGCGCAGTACATCCAGTTCGCTGCCGATACCGGCGTCGCGCAGTTGTTCGGTGAGTGCGCGTGACTGGCTCTGGTTCTTCAGGTTATCGCGGGCAATTCGCTCCCTGAGCTGCGCACCGCGCATATCGCCGTAGGCATCCACCAGTTCGGCGATCAGGCTCACCTGCAGTTGCTGCAGCTCGGCTTCGGCCACTTCGATCTGCGCATCGCTGGCTTCCAGCTGGCGCTGGATGCGGCCGAACAGGTCGAGCTCCCAGGCCATGTCCAGGCCCAGGTCGTAACGCTCGGTTTTCACCCGTTGTTCGGTAATCCCGGGTTGCTGGGCCTTGCCGAATTCACCGCTGGCGCGACTGGAGACGGTGGGCAACTGGTCGTTGGCCACGTCATCGCGAATCGAACGGGCGGCGCGCAGGCGGGCGAAGGCCACGCGCAGCTCGCGGTTTTCCTGGAGCGACTGCTGCACCAGCTGGTTCAGGGTCGGGTCATCGAACTGCTGCCACCAGACCGCCTCGAAACGACTGCGGTCATAGTCGCCGGCTTCCAGGCTGCTCAGCTTGGCCGGTTCGGTGGCCGGGGCCTGGTAGTCGGGGCCGACGGCGCAGGCACTGACTGCCAGGGCGAGCAGGGCGGGCATCAACGGCTTCATGCGTGTACCTCCTGCAGGCGGGCGGCTTTCTGCGCTTCGCGCTTCTCCACGAAGCCGCGAATCAGCACATAGAACACCGGGGTCAGCAGCAGGCCGAAGAAGGTCACCCCAAGCATGCCGCTGAATACTGCGACGCCCATGGCATGGCGCATCTCGGCGCCGGCACCGGAAGACAACACCAGCGGCACCACACCCATGATGAAGGCGAAGCTGGTCATCAGGATCGGCCGCAGACGCAGGCGGCAGGCTTCCAGCACCGCGCTGACGCGGTCCATGCCTTCTTCCTGTTTTTCCTTGGCAAACTCGACGATCAGGATGGCGTTCTTGCACGCCAGGCCCACCAGTACGATCAGGCCGATCTGGGTGAAGATGTTGTTGTCGCCACCGGCCAGGATTACCCCGGTGATGGCCGACAGCAGGGTCATCGGCACGATCAGGATCACCGCCAGCGGCAGGCTCCAGCTTTCGTACTGGGCGGCCAGCACCAGGAAGGCCAGCAGCACGCAGAGCGGGAAGACGAAGATCGCGCTGTTGCCGGCGAGGATCTGCTGGTAGGTCAGGTCGGTCCACTCGAAGCTCATGCCGTTGGGCAGCTCTTCCTTGAGCAGCTTGGCCATCGCCGCTTCGGCCTGGCCGGAGCTGTAGCCGGGCGCCGCGGCACCGTTGATCTCGGCGGTGAGGAAGCCGTTGTAGTGCATCACCCGGTCCGGACCTGAACTGGCGCTGACCTTGAGGAAAGCCGACAGCGGCACCATTTCCCCGCGGTTGTTGCGCACCTTGAGCTGGCCGATCTGCTCCGGTTCCAGGCGGAACTGCTGTTCGGCCTGCACGTTGACCTGATAGGTACGGCCAAAGCGGTTGAAGTCGTTGGCGTACAGCGAGCCCAGGTAGATCTGCATGGTGTCGAAGATGTCGCTGATCGCCACGCCATGGGTCTTGGCCTTCTCGCGGTCGATGGCGGCATCGATCTGCGGCACATTCACCTGATAACTGGTGAACACCGACATCGGGTCCAGCTCCGGCAGCTGACGGGCCTTGGCGATGACGTTCTGGGTCTGCACGTACAGCTCGTCGTAACCCAGGTTGCCACGGTCCTGCACCTGCAGGCGGAAGCCGCCGATGGTGCCCAGGCCTTGTACCGGCGGTGGCGGGAAGATGGCGATATAGGCGTCCTGAATCTCGCTGAACTGCGCGTTCAGCTCGGCGGCAATGGCGGTGGCGCTCATCGACGGATCACTGCGCTCATCAAAAGGTTTGAGCGGGGTGAAGACGATGCCGCTGTTCGGGCTGTTGGTGAAACCGTTGATCGACAGGCCGGGGAAGGCCACGGTGTTTTCCACACCGGGGTGCTTGCCGGCGATTTCCGACATCTTTTTGATCACTGCTTCGGTGCGATCAAGCGTTGCCGCATCCGGCAGCTGGGCGAAGGCCACCAGGTACTGCTTGTCCTGCGCCGGTACGAAACCGCTCGGCGTGGTGGCAAAGCCCAGGTAGGTCAGGCCCATCAAACCGGCGTAGACGAACAGGGCGATGCCGCTACCGCGTAGCACGCGTTTCACCGTGCCGACGTAGCGATGGCTGGCGCGGTCGAACACCCGGTTGAACGGCGTGAACAACCAGCCGCCAAACAGCTTGTCGAGCACCTTGGAGAAGCGGTCTTTCGGCGCGTCGTGACTTTTCAGCAGCACAGCGGCCAGGGCCGGGGACAGGGTCAGCGAGTTGAAGGCCGAGATCACCGTGGAGATGGCGATGGTCAGCGCGAACTGCTGATAGAACTGCCCGGTAAGCCCAGAGATAAAGGCGGTCGGCACGAACACGGCGCACAGCACCAGGGCGGTGGCGACGATTGGCCCGGTGACTTCCTTCATCGCCTGTTTGGTGGCTTCCACCGGGGTCTTGCCCAGGCCGATATTGCGTTCGACGTTTTCCACCACGACGATGGCGTCGTCCACCACGATGCCGATGGCCAGCACCAGGCCGAACAGCGACAGCGCGTTGAGCGAGAAGCCGAACATATGCATCACGGCGAAGGTGCCGATCAAGGATACCGGCACGGCGGCCAGCGGGATGATCGAGGCGCGCCAGGTCTGCAGGAACAGGATCACTACCAGTACCACCAGCACGATGGCTTCGAGCAGGGTGTGCACCACCGCCTCGATGGAGCCGCGCACGAAGATGGTCGGGTCGTAGACGATTTCGTAGTCCACGCCCTGTGGGAAACTCTGCTTCAGTTCGGCCATGCGGCCACGCACCGCATCGGAAATCTCGATAGCGTTGGAGCCGGGACGCTGGAACACCGGGATGGCCACCGCCGGCTTGTTGTTGAGCAAGGAACGCAGGGCGTACTGGCTAGATCCCAGCTCGATCCGCGCGATGTCCTTCAGGCGGGTGATTTCGCCATCGGCACCGGCGCGGATGATGATGTTCTCGAACTCTTCCTCGCTGACCAGACGGCCCTGGGTGTTGATCGACAACTGAAAGCTGTTGCCGGCATCGGAAGGCGGCGCACCGAGGGAACCGGCGGCGACCTGACGGTTCTGCTCACGAATGGCGTTGACCACATCGCTGGCGGTGAGGTTGCGCGAGGCCACCTTGTTCGGGTCCAGCCACACGCGCAGCGAGTAGTTGCCCAGGCCGAACAGCTGCACATCACCCACGCCATCCAGGCGCGCCAGTTCGTCCTTGACGTTGAGCGCGGCGTAGTTGGACAGGTAAAGCATGTCGTAGCGGTCGTCCGGCGAGGTCAGGTGCACAACCATGGTCAGGTCGGGCGAGGCCTTGTCGACGGTCACGCCGAGCCGCTGCACTTCGGTGGGCAGGGTCGGCATGGTGCGGGTTACGCGGTTCTGCACCTGCACCTGGGCGTTGTCCAGGTCGGTGCCCAGAGCAAAGGTGATGGTCAAGGTCAGCTTGCCGTCGGCAGTGCCCTGGGAGGACATATAGAGCATGCCCTCGACCCCGGTGATCGCCTGTTCCAGCGGCGAGGCGACGGTTTCGCCGATCACCTTGGGGTTGGCGCCGGGGAAGGCGGCGCGCACCACCACGGTCGGCGGCACCACTTCCGGGTATTCGCTGATCGGCAGCTGGAACAGCGAGATGGCCCCGCCGATCAGGATCAGCAGTGACAGCACAGCGGCGAAGATCGGCCGCTGGATAAAGAATTGCGAGAAATTCATCGTCTTCTACCTGTTAGCTGCGCGGCGCAGTGGCGGGCTTGGCGGCTTTCTCGGCCACGCGCGGGGTGGCGCTGGCGTCCACGGCCTGGCGTTGACTGGCCAGGGCGGCGAGGGTCTGCTCGTCGGCCATGGGCACTTCCTGCGGATCGACCGTCGAGCCGGGGAAGGCGCGCTGCAGGCCGTTGACCACAACCTTCTCGCCCTGGGCCAGGCCCTTGCGCACGATGCGCAGGCCTTCCAGCTTCGGCCCCAGCTCGATGGCGCGGTATTGCACGGCGTTGTCCTTGTCGAGGACCAGGACGAACTTCTTGCCCAGGTCGGTGCCGACCGCGGCGTCCTGGATCAGCGTGGCGTCGTACTTGCCGCTGCCCACCAGTTTCAGCCGTGCATACAGGCCGGGGGTGAAGCGGCCGTCACGGTTGTCGAACACGGCGCGGCCACGGATGGTGCCGGTCTGCGGGTTGACCTGGTTGTCGAGAAAATCCAGCTGACCGAGGTGCGGGTTGCCGTCTTCGCTGGACAGGCCGAGGTAAACCGGGCTGGCATCGCGGGTCTGGCCGCCGGACTGGCGGGCCAGCTCGACGTACTTGAGGAACACGCGCTCGTCGGCGTCGAAATAGGCGTAGACCTTGTCGGTGGAGACCAGGGTGGTCAGCAGCGACTGGCCGGCACCCACCAGGTTGCCTTCGGTGATCTCGGCGCGGCTGACGCGACCGTCGATGGGCGCGGTGATACGGGTGAAGCTGAGGTTGAGCTTGGCACTCTCCAGTTCGGCCTGGGTTGCCGCGACATTCGCTTGGGCTGCGGCAGCGGCACTGCTTCGGGCATCGGCCAGTTCGGCGGAGATCGCGTTGCTCTGGCGCAGGCGCTCGCCGCGGCGGGCTTCGTTGTCGGTGCGGGTCTGGTTGGCACGGGCCTGCTGTACTTGCGCTTGCAGCCGCTTGACCTCGGCCTCGAACGGGCGCGGGTCGATCTGGAACAGCAGGTCGCCTTTCTGCACCAGGCTGCCTTCGCGGAAGGCCACGCGGTCGATGTAGCCGGACACGCGCGGACGCACTTCCACCGACTCCGGAGCTTCCAGGCGACCGGTGAACTCGTCCCACTCATTGATCGGTTGCTGAATCACTTCGGCCACGCTGACCTTGGCGGCCGGGTGCTGGGCGGCGCTTTCCGGCGCCTTGCCGCAGGCGCTGAGCACCAGGATTGCGGCGAGGGCCAGGGGGTAGCGCAAGAAGGGGGTAGGAAACCGGTCCATGTGAGAACTCCGCCAGATTGGATTTACGAATGGGCGGAGTCTGCGACGCTGAGTTGCACGCGACGAATCGATCAATTCGAAGGTGAGTATCAGCAGGAATGATGATTGGCGGGCTTGTATCGATAAATCGCTATGTGCGCAAAGAGCGCCGAGATAGGGGGGTTACCTGGCCTCAGGCCAGGCTATCCGGGTCACCACAGAACATCTGGATCCGCGAACGCAACCAGCGCTCGGCCGGATCGTTGTCCTGGGCGCCGCGCCAGGCCATGTGCAGTTCGAAGGTTTGCGCATCGACCGGCAGGTCTTCCGAACGCAGGCCGCCGGCGGCGGTGAGGGCGGCAGCGGTGTAGTCGGGCACGGTGGCGACGATATCGGTGCCGGCGAGCAGGGTGCCGAGGCCGTTGAACTGCGGCACGGCCAGCACCACGCTGCGCTTGCGGCCGATTTTTTCCAGCGCCTCGTCGATAAAGCCGCTGAGGTCACCGGCGAACGACACCAGGGCATGCGGGCGGCTGCAATAGTCGTCCAGGCTCATGCGGCCCGGCACGCTGTCGGCGCGTAGCAGTTTGGCGGAACTGCGGCGCAGCACCTTGCGCTTGGCGTTGGCCGGCAGCTCTTCGGTGTAGCCGACGCCCACGGAAATTTCCCCGGAAGCCAGCAAGCCCGGCATCAGCAGGTAGTTGGCGCGGCGAATCACCAACACTACGCCCGGCGCTTCGCCGCGCAGACGACGCAATAGAGGCGGCAGCAGGGCGAACTCGACATCGTCGGAAAGGCCGATACGAAACACCGTCTTGCTGGTCGCCGGATCGAAGTCGGTCGCCCGGCTGACGGCGGTGGAGATGGAGTCGAGGGCCGGGGAGAGCAGGGCGAATATCTCGCCGGCGCGGGCGGTCGGCTCCATGCTGCGGCCGGTACGGACGAACAGCGGATCGTCGAACAGGCTACGCAGGCGGGCCAGCGCGGCACTGATTGCCGGCTGGCCGAGAAACAGCTTCTCCGCCGCGCGGGTGACACTGCGCTCGTGCATCAGCGTTTCAAAAACGATCAGCAAATTGAGGTCAACACGACGCAAGTCGTTGCGGTTCATGGCCGTCTTCCATGTGGGATGTGTGAAAGGTGCGGCTATGGCAAGCTGCCGTCAAGAGTGCAACCTGACGCGCTGCGACAGGTCTGTATTGATGAGCCCCGGATCATCCGCATTTATGGTGACTATCAATCTGTGCGGGTGGTTTTGCCGGGAAAGCCCGTATAGAGTCCGTGGCCATAGAGAGTCTACGGCGAGGTGTGTGATGTCCCGCATGATCCGTTTCCACCAGTTCGGCGATGCCAGCGTATTACGCTCGGAGGACGTGCCGACCCCGAAACCCGGCCCCGGCGAAGTCCTGATTCGTACTCAGGCCTTGGGCGTGAACTGGCGCGACGTGCTCTGGCGGCAGAACCTGGCCCCGGAACAGGCGCGTCTGCCGGCCGGTGTTGGCTCTGAATTGGCCGGCGTGGTCGAAGCCGTCGGCGAAGGTGTCGACGATCTCACCCCCGGTGTGGCGGTGGCCAGTTTCCCGGCCTTCAGCCTCAACCAGTATCAGACCTGGGGCGACCTGGTGCTGATGCCGCGTCTGGCGCTGACTCGTTACCCCGATGTGCTGACCCCCGAAGAAGCCGCCGTGCACTACACCGGCTATCTGGCTGCCTACTTCGCCCTGGTCGATCTGGCCAAGCTGCAACCCGGCCAGCATGTGCTGATCACCGAAGCGGCTCATTGCAATGCGCCGCAGGCAGTGCAGATGGCCAAGGCGCTGGGTGCCAAGGTCATCGCCGCCACCAGCGAATCCGCTAGCCGCGACTTCCTGCGTGAGCTGGGAGCCGACAAGATCATCTGCACCGAAGAGCAGGACCTGGTCCTGGAAGTCGAGCGCTACACCCAGGGGCAGGGCGTTGAAGTGATTTTCGACCAGTGCGCCGGCCCGCAGATGAAACTGCTCGGCGACGTCGCGGCGACCCGTGGCAAGCTGATCATCTGTGGCGTCAACGGCGGCAACGACGCAGCATTCCCGGCCTGCGCGGCATTCAAGAAACACCTGCAGTTCTACCGGCACTGTGTGCTGGATTTCACCGGCCTGCCGGAACTGGGTCTGGAGCGTAACGAGGAGGCTGTGCAGCGCGCGTTGAGCAAGATCAACCAGCTGACCGCGGACCGCCTGCTCAAGCCGGACATCAGCAAGGTGTTCGACGCCAAGGACTTCGTTGCCGCCAGCCAGTTCATGGAAACCTGTCCGGCCAACGGTCGGGTGGTGATGACAGTCACCGAGTAAGCCACCTTCCGCGCCGCCCGTTCTGGGCGGCGTTACCAACCCCTGAACAGACCGCCACTGGCACACAGGAATGCCCGGCCATGCTGCGCAGCGGCGGGCGTTCTAGCGCGCTGCAAGAGGGGCCGCGAGCCGGACGGGTTCGCCAAGCACCAAACGCTCAGCCCTGCGCGCATCGTCAGCAGCGAAACTAGCCGGCACCCACTCAGCGCTTCTGCAGATCGCCCTGCATCTGTTTGATGGCGGCAGCCAGCGACTGCTGGCGTTCCTCCAGCTCCTGTTTGCGTCGTTCGTTGAGCGTGCCGATATTCTTCGCCAGGTCGCGCAGCGGTTTTTCCTTGGCGATCACCCGGGTCAGCTCCGGCTCCGCCAGCACCGCGGCGGTTTGCGCCACCGCCTCCTGGGCGGCGGCGAAGCGGGGGCCCAGAAGGCGGGCGAAGGCCTGCAGTTCGTTGCTCAGATGGTCGGCCAGCTGGTCGTCCGGCTTGCCGCCGGCGCGGTTGGCCTTGGCGCGCAGTTCCGGCAGGTCCGGCACCTTGAGCAGGGTGCCGGCACGCAGGCTGGTGATCTGGTCCAGCTGTGGATTGGCCTGCAGCAGGGCGCCTTCGACCTTCTCGCGCTGGCGCGGGGTGAGCTTCAGGAACAGTTTGTCGGCCAGCTCGCCGAGGTTCTTTTCGCCGCGAAAGGTGGTGACGGCCATGTCTTGCTCTCCTAGAAGCCAATGATGTTGGTCAGCGCCATGTCGTTGGGGATGGGCGCGCCGTTGATGACCCGAATATTGCCGGTGCTGGTATTGCCGATGACGATGGCCTGCTTGACCTGGACATCCGGGTGCAGATGCAGGGTGTCGTGGTCACCCTGGCCGCGCAGGCGGTTGTTGCTGGCGTTGAGGGTGCGCGCCTGCAGCTCGCCGGATTGCGCGCCATCGTTGGCGGCGCCCAGCGTCTCGCAGTGATTGCCGGCGAACAGGCAATGTTCGAGGCTGGCGCAGAGGTTGAGCGGCACACTGCTCAGGTGCGCGCGCAGACGATTGTTCTGAATCGCCAGGTCGGCCGGCTGACGCGCGAGTGCATAAGCGCGGTTGGCGCTGAGCAGGTAGGTGCTTTCCGGCGCGGGCACCATGTAGGCGACGCTGAAGTTGGCCGGGCCGCCGAGCGTGACCGGGGCTATCTGGATTGCCCGCCAGATGGCGTTGACCGGTTTCTGCTGCTCGTCGTCGCCGACCCGGTCGACATGGTTGCCCTCGACCACGCTGCGCTCGAAGGGTGGCAGGATCTGGATGGCAACCATCTCGCCGCTGCTGCGATCCGGGCCGATGCCGAGGAAGCGATTGCCCACCACCCGCAGTTGGCCGACCGCCGCCGCGCGCAGGCCGGCGATGGCGGGTGAGATCACGGCGTCGCGCGCCACTTCGGCGATCAGGTTGTCGCAGAAGTCGCCGCGCTGCACGCGGATCAGCTGCACCGCGGCATAGGCAGTGCCATCGACATTCGCCGCCAGGCCCAGGTGGCGGCAGCGGTTGCCGGTCACGCCCAGGGTAGTGGCCGAACCGCCTTCGCCCATCACCAGGGCACCGAGACCGATACCCTCGATCAGGTTGCCGGCGATGCTGGCGTTGTCCAGATGCTGGTGGATGAGGATGGCGTTGCCCTGCAGTTGGCTCAGGCGGTTGCCCTCGATGCGCACGTCGCTCAGGCCCTGCGGGTCGAGGCCTTCCTCCAGCACGATGCCGTCGCCGCTGCGCTCGCCCGCGCCGCTGATCTCGTTATCGCGGATGCGCAGGCCATCCACCCCGGCGCGAATACCGTCGCCCTGGGTGTAGATGACGTTGTCGGCGATGGTGAACGGCGAACCCGGCAGCACCGCGCCGGTGGCCACCAGCGCCGTTTGCGTGCCGGTGATCATCAGGTTGCCGTCGATCCGTGTGTTGCCGTAGTGCAGGCTGATGCCGTCCAGGTTGAGGGCGCGCTGGCTGCAGAAGAACAGGTTGCGCGTCACCCGCAGTTCGGCGCTGAGCAGGTACTCGCCGGCGCGCACAATGCCGCGTTCGGCCACCAGGGCGCAGTCGTCGATGCTCACACCGAGCATGTTGCTGCCCAGGCTGATGGCGGCGCTGGTGCCTTCACCCGTGGCCAGGCACAGCACGTTGATGTGCTCGGCACGCAGGTCGACCGTGTTGCGCGCGCGCAGCGCCGCCGTGCTACTGGCACTGCTGGTCGAGGCGATCAGGCTGAGGTTCTCCAGGGCCACGCCATTGCTGGCACTGATGTCGATCACGCTGCCGGGCTGGCTGCCGACCAGCAGGCTGCCCCAGCCCTGGCCGCGGATGCGCAGGGAGTTGGCGTCGTCCACGGTCAGCGTTTCGCGCAGGTTGTAGGTGCCGATGCCCAGGCAGATGGTGCCACCGACATCCTTGATTGAGTCGATGGCCTGCTGGATGGTGGCCACGCCGCTATTGTGCCCCTCGGCGCTGACGCACACGGTGCAGTCGCAGCCTTCGCCCTCGGCAATTGGCGGCCACAACACGCGGCAGTCGGTCTCGTTGTCGGGGAAGTTGACCATCGCCAGGCGTGCGTAATGGTGGTGGATGCCCAGTGGTGGCGCCTGATTCAGTTCCTCGATGCTGGCATCCACGGTACGCGCGGCGAATACCCAGTAGTCGCCCGTCTTGAATTGGCCGCCGGCCGGGGCCAGGGCAAATTCGACCAGGATGCCGTGTTCGAGAAACAGGCGGGTGCCCACGGCGGGAATCACGATGTCGCCAGCGGCACCTGGGGCGTTGAGGTCCAGTACCTGATTGCCGTTCTCGCGGCGCACCACGCCGGCCTGGTCCCAGCGCCGCACGCGGGTGTTGCGCGCGGCCTGGGTGGCCTGCTGGGCGTTGGTGGGGAACATGCCGGCGGGTAGCGCCAGGTCGAACTGCAGGGTCCGCGCGCTTTCGTCTACGCCGCCGGCGACACGGATGCGCCGCAGCTCACCGGGCAGGCCATGCAGCTCGCGCCAGTCGTCGGTCACCTCGACCCAGTCGCCGTCATGGAAGCGCAGCACATCGTCGCGGCCGATGCTCTCGACGGTGATGCGATCACGCGCCGGATTGATATGGCTGACCCGCGAGGCCACCGTGGCGTTGTCCCGCGACCACTTGAAGGTGGCAGTGCCGAGAGTGCCGCCGCGGTGCACTTCGACCCGGTACAGCTGGTTCTCCAGCCCGCGATAGCCGGCGGCTGGCGGCACCTGGCAGGGGTCGGGCTCGAAATTCGGCACGCCGGTACTGGTCGACAGGCGCGCCGCCGAGGGCGCCGTGAGGGCTTGCCAGCCCGGCACATCTTCATCCTCGGTGGCACAGGTGCTGTTGCCGACATTGGCCAGCACCTTGACTTGCCACACCGTTTGCAGGCGTCCGGTGCTGTCCACACCGACCGCCTTCTCGACCAGATCGGGGGCCTCCACTGCGGTGACGTCGCGTTGCCAGACATCGACATACACCAGGTGCGGCCCGCCCTGGGGCAGTACCGGCGGATTGGGGTAGTAGGGCTGGTTGGCGTAACCTAGCGCGGCGCTGCCGGTCAGCTCGGCCAGGCGCGGTTCCCAGACGTTGGGCGCGGCGCCGTGGTTCTCCGCCAGCAGGCCGTCCACGTAGATGCGTCCGGCGCCGATGGTGAAGCTGCCGCCGCCGGCCTCGATACGAAAGCCATCCGGGGTGATGCGCGGCACCACGTTGCCGCCGAAGGTATCCAGCGCGCCGGCCTGGATGCGCCGGGCCAGCTGCGCCACCCACTCGTTCCAGTCGGCGTCCAGTTGGACCCGACCCTGTTGCATGACCACGCCGAGGAAGTCGCGGCGGGCGTCGAAGCGGACTCGACTCAGATCGAAGCTCATGATGCGCCCTCAGGATTCGTGAAAGATGCCGGCGCGCAGCCCGACTCGCAGGTATTCCGCGAGACGGATGCGCAGGTTGGTGACCCGTTGTGCGCCATACAGCTGGTGGAACACGCCCATTTCGCTCTCGTCGTCGGCGCCCTGGAGGATTTCCGCCGCGGTAGAGGTAGCGAGCTGGCCGTAGGCGGGAGTGCCGTAGCGCAGCGAGGTGAAACGCGGTGCGATGTGCCGGGCGGCCGCGCTGGAATCGGGCTGGCAACGGTGGCGGCGGGGCAGGATCGAGTTGAACGGCAGCCAGCTGAAGCGCACGCAACCGACCTGTTTGCGCTCGGCGCGTACCGGTACCGTCCAGCTGTCAGCCGGCGCCAGCGCGGCGAACAGGATGCTGTTGGAGATCAGCCCGACCTCGCTGGTGTGCAGCTTGCCGATCAGCGTGCAGGCATCCAGCGACAGCGCCGCGCCCGGTGCTTCGCCATCCATGGCGGCGAAGGCCACGCCGTCGCGGGCGGTGGCGTCGATCAGGCTATCGCTGGCCTGCACCACGGCGTGTTCGTGGGCGCGGATGGCGCCGACCAGGCTGCGCGAGATGCGCGTCTGCAGGCTGGCGATCTCCAGCAGCAGGCTCGGGCTGGCAGGCTGCAGCGGTTGGCCGCCGGCATCTAGCGCGATGCCGGGCACCAGGGTGCAGTGGTCCAGTTGCAGACGGGCCAGCAGGTTGCCGGCGCCGGCCGCTACCTGCAGTGGCGCGCCGCTGATCAGCAGGCCGTTGAGCAGGCAGGCGCTGTCTGCCGCGCCGCTGATGCTCAACTGGCTAAGTGCCAGGACCGGGCGCCTGCCGTTGCGCGCGCGGATTTCCACGGCGCCATCTGCCGCCACCTGGATATCCAGCGCCTCCTCATAGCGGCCGTTGTCGGTGATTTCCACCACCCCGTCGCCGGCGATCTCGGTCAGCGCCGCCACCAGCGTCGGCTGATCATCTGGCACCCGCACCACCAGGCGGCCGAGTGGTGGCGTGGGCAGGTCGGCGCCGCGCTCGTATTCGCCGCCGCCGATATCGGCCGAGAAGCCTTCGTGCCAGGTCAGCTGCACCTCGGCGGGGTCCGGGGCGTCGCCGGGCAGGGCGATGCGCCCTAGCAGCGGGTCGATGGAATAGGTGCCGTCCGCCGGTGGCGTGTGGGCCCAGCCGGCACCGTCGTCGCCGAGGTGGCAGATGCAGATCTGCTCGCGCTCGATCAGCGTGCCGTCGACCCACAGCTCCAGGCTCGGCGCCGGGTTGTCCAGCGGCGCGCCGGCATTGGCGCGCACCCCGTAATGCCGCGCCAGGTGCGCCTCCAGGCGCCGGCGCGACAGCGGCCAGGGCACGTTGTCCGGCTCGGCCAGGTGGCCGATGTCGTCCTCCACCCGTGGTTTGTTGTACAGCGCCAGGTCGTGGCCCAGCGGGCTGGCCCGGTAGCGTCGTGGGCCGGCGCGCAGACAGGGCGCCTGGCTGCGCGAGTAGGCCTGGATGCGCCACAGGTGCAGGCCGACGTTGGGGATGTTGTGCCGGCCGCGACCGGTCTCGATGCGGCGCACGTCGACGCTGCGGTTGGCCGTCTCGAAGGCTGTGCCCAGCCACTCCAGCGCCTGTTCCTGACGCAGGTCGGGGGCCTGCAGCGCCTGCGGTCGCGGGTGGTTCATGTACTGGGTGGCGCACAGGCGCTGGAAGTACTCGACGGCGCGGGCGTCCCAGCCGGTGACGTCGCGGGCCAGCTGTTCCAGCACGGTGGCGGTGCCTTTGCGCCGACGCAGGGCAATGGTGTGGGCGACCTCGGCGCGCGGGCTGGCGACCTTGGGCACCACCTGATGCAGGCCCTGGTAGCCGATCAGGTCGCCGATATAGGGCACCACCCAGTCGGCGCAGGTCTCGATGAACAGGTCGTCGTAGAGCTGTTCCAGGCCTTCTTCGGCGATGCCCAGCTGCTCGGCCAGCAAAGCCACCAGCTCCTCCAGCGGGCCGCGCTCGAAGCCTTCGGCCTCCGCCAGTTCCGCATCGCGGATGCGGTGGATGGCCGGCAGCAGGGCGAACAGCGCTTGCGCATCCAGGCTCATGGCAGCACCTCCAGTTCCAGTGGGGCGTCGGCCAGGGTCAGCAGCTCCGCCGCCTGCGGCAGGCCGCTGAGCGAGGCCACCGGCAGCGCGGCATACAGGCGTGGTGCCAGGCCCGGCGGCTGGCCCTGGCGATACAGACGGCTGACCTGCACCGCCTGCACCCCGGCGATGCCGTGGGCCACCGCCGCCAGCTCGTCGACCGACACGGTCTGGCCGAAATCGCGCTTGGCGAAGCCGAAATGTTCGCGCAGCGCGGCCTCCACCTGGCTGAGCACCAGATCACCCTCGTATTCAGCCAGCACCTTGACCGCCAGGCGGCAACGGAAGCGCGCATCGGTGTAGCCGACCATGCGCAGCGGCACCAGTGGGTCGCCGTAGGCCAGCAGCGCGGCGCGCAGCGAGGCATACACGGCGTCGCCCTCGGCCACCGTCGCGCCTTGCGCACCGGCCAGGCTGAGGAACACGCCACGTGCCGGGCCACTGGGAATCCACAGGGCGTGGGCCTTGTCGATACCGGCGAAGGCGCGGGCGAAGTTGGCGTAGTCGGCGATGGACACGGCGCGGTCCAGGGTCAGCACCGTCAGCGGCGCGTTGCCGCGAGCCTGGTCCAGCGATTCACCATCCTCGCCGCCGCTGGCCGGCACCGGGTTGACCACCTCGCTGACGCCAAGCGGGCGCGAGAGCAGGGTGGTGAGCTTGCCGGCGGGCAGGTTGCCGGCGCCGCCGAGGCCCTTGCGGTAGCGCACGCGCACGTTGCTGTGGCCGCTGGGCAGGCGCGCGCCCTCGTTGCCGTCGCCGAACTGCAGGGTGGTGTAGCCGGCCTCGTCCTGGCTGGTTTCGTAGCTGCGCGCATTGGCGGCCGCGTGGTACAGGGTCGGCGCCTCGCTCCACAGCACGTCGTTGATCCGCAGTTCCAGGGACGAGGCGCGGCCACTGGGTGTGCTGGCGCTGAGGTAGGTCAGTGGCGCCTGGTTGAGTGCGAAGCGCTGGTTGGCCTGGGCCGCGTTGCCGTCACCAAGGATGGCCTCGACCGTCTCGCCGTGGCTGGCCGGGGCGACGTTGGCGTTGATGCGCAAGGTGGCGCGCTCGAACACATGCTGCAACGGCGTCTGCAGCTTGAGGCTGGTGCGGTCGCGGTCGTGACTGAGGGCATTCTCGGTGTCGCCGATAAAAGCGATCTGACGCACCAGCGGATCGTCCTTGTGGCCCACGGCCAGGCGAATCTGGCTGGCCTTGGCCTGCAAGCGGCCGCTGCGCCCGTCGCGATCCAGCACCTGCAAGCGCAGGTTGACCGACGCGCTGCCAAGCAGCCCGGCGAACTCTTCGGCGCCTAGCGCCACCGGGATGCTGCCGAACAGGCGGTCGGCGGCGCTGAGCATGAACAGCTCATCGCCTTGCTCCAGCGCCACGCTGCCGCCCAGGTCCAGCTGCAGGGCCAGGCCGCTGGCGAGCAGGGCGATGCGCTGGCGCCGGCCGGACAGCGCCAGGGCCTGGCCCGGCTGCAGGCCGTCGACGCGCCGGTCGAGTTCGAGAAGATCGCCATACGCTGGGTGGAACAGCGGCGTGGCCAGCGTCTCCAGCGCCTCGCTGTGGGCCAGCACCAGGGTCTGGCGCAGCGGGAAGGTGGTGGAGCTGAGGTTCTCGTCGGTGTCCGGGGTGATGCGGGTGATCTTGCCGGACAGGGCGAAAGCGCTGCGGGTGCGATGGATCACCCGCATGGCGCGGTACAGCTCGACATAGCCGGGCAGGTCGGCGCTGCCATAGGCCGGGTTGTTGGAGACCAGGGCGAACCAGCTGCCGGCGACGATCTTGGCGTTGTCGGTGTCCAGGTCGACGGCGGCCGGATCGACTGTGAAGTTGGCCCAGCGCCAGTTGTTGGTCGTGGTCTTGTCGATCTGGTGGCCGATCTGCGGGTTGTCCGGGCCGAACAGGTTGGGATCGGGCGCGTTGTGACCGAACAGCGCCGTGCGCTGGCGCAGGGCAAACACCCGGGCACCGGCGCCACTCGGGCTCATTGCCGGGAAGCCGCTGCCCAGCGGGTGATTCCATTGCAGACGGGTGCGCCCGTTCTCGCTATCGGCTTCGACCTTGGCCAGCACGCGCACGTCCCAGCGCTCGCTGCCAGGGTCGCTGAGACGCTCGTCGCCGACGATGAGGATGGCGTCGCCCACCTGCAGCTGGTGAAGAACCCCGGCCAGCCACAGCTCGGTGTCGCCCTTGCGCGGGCGCCAGGCGCGGCTGGCCTGGGCCGGAATGGCGTTCCAGGCGGCGCGGGCCGGCGCCGGGGCGAGGGTCTCGAAGGTCTGCGCCTGTTCGTCCTGGCCGGGCACGCTCTGCACCTTGCTGCCGACTGGAATGACGATCGGCTCGCTGGGCATGCCCGGCGCGCTCTGCAGGGTGAACGCCAGGTGGGTGGAGGCCGCTACGCCCGGCGCCGGCCGGTAGCCGATCAGGCGTGCCATCTGCCGCACCGACAGCTGCTCGGTGGCGGTGCGCAGGTAGTGCTCCTGGGCGTAGCGCTCGGTGTAGAAGCCGAGCACGTCCAGCGAGCAGGCCAGGGCGTCGGACAGCGCCAGGGTGAAGTCGCTGGCCTCGCGGCTGGTGAAGGCAGCCAGGGCCGGATATTCGGCGCTGGACAGGCGCGCCTGCAGGCTGTCCATGAAGTCGCCATGGCGGCCGATGCGATAGTCGATCGCCGGCAGCCCCGGCGGGTTGTCGATGCGCTGCGGGGTGTCGGCGTCCACGCCGGTGCAGCAGTCACAATCAGTTTTGCTGGCCATCACTTGCCTCCATGCAGGTTGAGCCGCAGCACGCCGTGCTCCGGAAAATTGGGATCGTTGTCGAGGCGCACGATTTCCAGGCGGCCGAGCGCCATGAAGCCATCGGCCAGTGGTTTGGGGTCGATCTGGCCCTGGCGCTGGAAGCGCGTCACCTGCACCGAAGCCACGCCGGGCACGGTGCGCGCGGCGGCGTACAGCGGGCTGAGGAAGAAGGTCTGGCCGAAGCTGAAGTTGTCCGGGTGAAACAGGCCGCGTGTGCCGTCGCCGCGCTGACGGCTACCCAGCACGTCGAGCAGGCCGTGGCGTACATCGCTGCGGAAGTAGCCGGCCTTGACGCAGACCAGCAGGTCGATCTCCAGCGACACATGCAGCGGCTCGTTCACCCGCAGGTCATGGCCGGCCATGCGGTAGCGGTCGAGGTGCTCGACCACGTTCTCGGCGAACGGCGCATCGACCGGCTCGCCGCCCTCGCGATCGACGGTAACGAACACCGTGTGCCAGCTGCCGGTCCAGCGCAGCCCTGCAGCGGCGCGCTGCACGCCGTCCAGGCGTTCGGTGACTTCGGCGTAGTCGGCCGGGGTGACTGCCCGCTCCTGGGTGCGGAACGCCTGCGGCGCCGCGCGGCGCAGCTCGGCCTGGTTCTCCGCGGCGATGCCGCCGTGGGCCGGCAGCGGGTTGCTCACCGCCTCGATGCGCGCCTCGGCGCTGACCACATGGGCAATGCTGGCCGCGCCGACATTACCAGCCGGGCCGTTGCCGACCCGGTAATAGGCGCGAAAGTCCATGCCGCTGTCCGGCCGGCGGCCGTGGCGGTCGTCGCCGAAGCGCAGGTGGGTGCTGCCATCGTGCTCGGCCTCGACGACGAAGTGGCGGTCCTCTGCCTTGCTGTCCAGCAAGTTGCGCTGCACGTTCCAGTGTTCCGGGCTAGCCTCCAGGCCGCTTTCCAGGCGCAGGGCGGGGATCGCGTCGGCGGCGCGCCAGTGCAGCGCGCTACTTGCCGAGGCCTGTGGGTCGAACAGCACCCACTCGCGGCGCAGCAGGCCGCCATCCAGCACCCGCCGCACCACGCGGCCGCGGTGGGTCACCGGGCCCTCGGCCAGCAACGGGCGATAGCGCGGCGGCAACGGCTCTGGCGCCACGCGCAGACAGGCGCCGCCGCTGGCCGGGTACTGCATCCTGGGCGCCGGCACGCTGCCCAATGCTTCGCCAATAACGCTGCGGCCGTGGTCGACCAGGACGATATTGCCCAGCGCCACGCTGACATCGTCCAGCTGCAGGCTGCCGTGGGCCTCGTCGGTTTCGCTGGAGATGCACAGGGCAAAGGGCAGGGCGTCGTCGGCGTGCCAGGCGATCTCGGTAATTTCGCTGTCGTCCAGCGGATCGAGCAGTGGGTCCGCGCCGTCGAAGGCGCGCACCTGGGTCAGACGCACCGCGTGGCGCCGCGCAGGATCGGCGTCGGCCGCCTCGCCAGTGAGCGGGCCGAGCACTTCCTGCAACACCAGCACGTCGCCCACCGCCAGGTCCGGCAGGTGGCCGCGCAGGGTAGCGGCGGTGGCACCGCTCGCCAGGCAGCAGCGGGCGTCACTCCAGGTGTGGAAGAACAGGCGGTTGTGCGCCTGGTTCAGGCTGGCCTGGTGCATCGGTTCGAACACCAGGGGTGAGCTTTGCAGCGCCTGGCGTTCCTCCGGCGAGTCGCTGAGGATGCGCGGCGGCACGCCCGGCACGCGGGTATAGAAACGCAACCCGTCCGGCAGCGGGAAGGGCCCGCCGCTGACCTGTAGATGCAGCCAGGCGCGGGCGTTGCAGCCCTCGTGCAGCTGGTAGTCCACCAGCAGGGCATGGCGGCGCAGGCTGCTGCGCTTGCGCGCGGTATGCAGGTAGGCCTCGGTGGTGACGGCGTCGAGCTGGTAGTGCTGCAGGTCGCCGACATAGGCGATCAGCTCGCCCAGGGTGGTGGCCAGGTCGGCCGGGCTGCGGTCGCGCCAGCCGGGCATCTGCCGGGCCAGGCGATCCATCACCAGGCGGCGCAGGCTGGCGTAGTCGCGGGCCAGGTAGTTGATGTCCGGCGCCGGCGTGGCGGGCTCGGCACAGTCCTGTTGCGGGCGGCAGTCGAAATCGCTGGGGCACTCGACCTTGAAGGCGAAGTCCACAGCCGACAGACGCGGGTCGAAATCCTCCAGTGGCGTGTCGAGGGAGCCGGCCTGGCCTAGCCGCAGGTGGTAGGTGGAGTGGTCGCCATCGGTGTCGGTGCGCAGCACCAGCACATGCTCGGGCTCCACCAGAGCTAGGAACAGAGCCTGCTCGGCGGCGCTGGCCTGGGCCGGTGGCGTGCTGGCGATGCCGAGCCACTCGACGCTCACCCGGCGCACGCGTTCGCCGCCGCTGATGTGCAGGTTGTCCACGCTCAGCCCGGCCGGCACCGGCTTGAGCAGGCGGACCAGCAGGGTGCGCTGGCGCGGGCTGCCGGGCGGTGCGTCGAGGTCGAGCACCTCCAGGTAGTCGATGCCGTTGAGGCTGGGGTGGGCATCCACCAGCGCGCGGCGGTTCTCTTCGCAGCAGTGGTAGATCATGGCGTCGCTCCCTGGACGAAGCTGTCCTCGCGCCTCTGGTTGGTGCGGCGGATGCGGTACTGCACCTGCACCGCCAGGCGCGCCTCGACGGCGCTGACCTCGACCGATTCGACCAGGATCAGGTCGGCCAGCCATTGCTGCAGCGCGCCCTGCACGAGGAACTGCACGGTGGCGGCCAGCTCCGGGCTGTTGGGCGCGAACACCAGCTCGCGCAGGCCGCTGCCGAAGTCCGGGCGCATCACCCGTTCGCCGGGCGCGGTAAACAGCACCTGCTCGATCAGGCCGCGGATCCAGCTGGCTTCATCGGCCTCGCGGCTGCGGCCGTGGCCATCGAAGGCGTAGGGAAAGTGCAGGCGCTGGGTCATGGTTAGCTCCCGATCACGCGTGTCTGCGCGGCCACCGGCAGCAGCGGTGTGCCGTTGGGCGCGCAGACCGCCTGGCTGTCCATCAGCACCACGGGCTGGCCGTTGGACAGCACCCGGGTCGCCGCCACCACCCATTGGCCGGTGACACAGGGCACCGGGCTGCCGGAGACGTTGAACGGGCAGCCGGCGATCACGTAGGGGCCGCTCATCAACACGGTTGGCTGGCCGCTGACCAGCACGCGCGGGTTGGGCACGGTCGGATTGGCGGTGCCGCCATGGGCGCAGAGCACACTGGCGCCGACATGCAGGAGTGGGCCGGGCATCTCAGCAACCCTCCGGGCGCCACAGGGCACGTGGCCGTGCACTGCTCGGGCGGCGCTGCTGCGTTGCGTATCTGTCCATATCTGCCTCCTTGTTCCGCATCCCACGGGAACTGCCAGTGACCGCCCGCTCGGGCGGCCTTAGCAGGCTGTTGAAAAACTACCTGCGTTGCCATCGCGGCGTTAAAAACAGGCTCAAAATGCTCATTTACAGCTCGTAAACTGCGCTTTTTCGCCTGTTTTTGCCTTGCGCTGGCTGCCTCGCCAACGTTTTTCAACAGCCTGCTAGATCACCGTCAACGCGCCGTTATTGATGGTTACCGCCGGGCCCACCAGGGTGAGCATGGCGCCCTTGCCGTTCTGGATATAAATGCCGGTGTCGTTGACGATCAGCGTCGCCCCGGTGGCGCTCTTGAGCATGATTCCGCCGGTAGGGCCGGGCAGGTCGGAGATGGTCAGGCCGTTCTGCAGCGGGGTTTGCAGGGTGATGGCCTGCATGCCCGGCGGCGTGGCCAGGGCCAGCGCGGGGATCTCCGCCGCGCTGCCCCAGAAGCAGCCGACCCAGATCGGGTGGTCCGGGTTGCCCTGTTCGAACTCCACCCATACTCCGGAGCCGATCATCGGCAGCGCCACCATGCCGTTCTGGATGCCGGCGATCGGCACGCAGGGCATGGCCCAGCTGGCCGGAATCAGCCCGGCCACATCGGGCACCTGCACCTGCAGGCGGCCCTGCTGCATGGGGTCGATGTTGTTCAACACCATGCCGCGGTACTTGCCGTAGTAGCGCTGGCTCATGCGGGCACCGTTGGCGTGATGGAGATCAACCCGTTGCGGCTGAGGTTGAAGCTCTGGGTGAACTTGCCGCGGCCGAGGGTGCTGGTGACGCTGCTGACGTAGTACAGGCCGTCGTAGGCGACCCCGGCGCCACGCACGCCGACCAGCTTGCGCGGGCGCAGGATGCGGCCGTAACGCAGCACGTCAAGGCTGCCGCTGGCGCTCACCGCGTCCTGGGATTTCTTCGCCTCGGCCAGGCCAGCACAGATGGCCTGCATCGGGCTCATCTTGGCCGTCTCCTTCATCATCTTGAGATTGGCCAGCGGCGTGGACAGCACGCCCAGCGGCGGCTGCAACGGGTTGAGATTGGGGATCGGAATGGGGATCGGCACGCGGGTCATCTGGTTCTGGATGAACACGATCGGCAGCACGCCCTTGGTCGGGTCGAAGCTGAAGTTCAGCGACTCGACGTTGGTGTGCGCGTCCATGTCGATGTTCAGCGCCGGTTGCGGTATGCCGACTTTGATCTCGGGGCCGAAGTAGGCGATGTTGGTCAGCGGCACCTCGCCCGGTTCGATGTAGAACACATGGCCGACTTCCTCGGCCAGTTGACGGATGTAGGCCAGGTCCGTGCCCTGCTGGGCGGGGATGCGTTCGATGGGGATCGGTACATCCGGGAAGAACGACGGGATCGGCAGCGGGATGATGCCGAACGCGGCGTACTTGGCGCAGATCAGCGCCACCCGCGCCTCGACCGGCATGGCCGGGTAGGGCAGGCCGGAGAAGTCGATCAGATCCATCACCTTGGTCAGGTCTTCGCCGGTGATGGTGATGCTGCCGGGCTGGCGATTCTGCCCGGCCTGCACCTCGACATTGGTCAGCACGCCATCGAACAGCGGCTGCGCGCGCCCGCCGAGGGTGACGATCAGCACCACCCGCAGCGGCGGCGTGCCCAGGCTGGCGTTGTTGCCCACGGCAATCAGGAACAGGGTGTTCAGTTCGGACTTGCTGTTGACCTTGAAGCGCAGTTGGAAGCCGCTGGCGCCCTCGCTGGCACTGGTCACCGTGACCTCTTCGAGGGCGTCGATCAGCATCGCCGGCACGGGCAGCGGAATGATCGGGCCGATCAGCAGGCTGAGGTGGACGGCATTGCTCATGTGTCGTCTCCCGGCACGCCTTCGGGCAGGGTGATGCGCAGGCGGCGGCCGACGGTCTCGGTCAGCTCATCCGGGCGCAGCGCGCCGTTGCCGTCGCACAGCCGCCAGTACTGCTGCGGATCGCCCAGATGGCGCGCAGCCAGGTTGTCCAGGCGGTCGCCGACCTCCACCCGATGCTCGCCCAGGGTGGCGAAGTTCTCCGGCGGCGGCACGAAACGCCGGCGTACATAACTCAGCACCTCACCGTCGGCACGCACCCACTGGGCGATCTCCAGGCCGTGGTAGCGACTGTCCGGGGCGAAAGCCGGGGCGTTGAGGGCGTTGGCCTGCAGGAAGGCCTTGAGCGGATCGATCATGGCAGGCCTCCAATGCCCAGCGCGTCGAAGCCGAAGGTGGCGGCCTTGCCGGCCAGCTTCTCGCGTGATTGCAGGTAGGCCATGAACAGCCCGCCGCCCTTGTGATCGAAACCGAGGTCGTCCACCGAGAGCACGCGCAGGCCGAGGTTGCAGGTGGCGTTGATCGGGTTGAGCTGCGGGTCGAACGCCTCTTCGGCGATGGAGAAGTCGGTCACCCGCACCGGCACAATGCGCTTGGCGCCCCAGACGAACAGCACCAGGGCCGACTCCATCGGCGCGATTTCCAGGGTGCCCGCCGCGGCCAGCGCCTTGCCGGCCAGCAGATCGGCTGCCGCCGGGTTGATCAGCGACTCCAGCACCGCCAGCTGCGGGGCGATGCCGGCATCCACCACGGCCTGATGTTGTTCCGGATACTGCAGCTGGTCCGCGGCATCGATCTCCACCTCCAGTTGAAAGGTCTCCACCGCCGGCCCCTTCAAGCGCAGCGCCTCGGAACGCTCGGCACCGTCGCCGGCCCCTTGCACCTGCAGGCTGCGGGTGAGCTTTTCCGGGTTGTACTGCAGGGCGATCACCCGGCGCACCTGGGCCGATTGCGGGTCGATCATGACCAGGCCGGCTTTGACCAGGCGGGGGGAATTACTGAGGCCAGTCATGCTGAACATGCTCCGTAGCGGGTTGCGTCTTGCCGTGCATTTACCCTGAACGCTGTCTTCATGGATCGCCCATCCTGTGTGGTAGCAGCTGTCTAATCGCAGCTGCTGTGTCTGGCGTAAGCGCCGGTGTAGCTACCGCTGACCTCGACCGTGGTGACGTTCGAGCGGGCACTGTCGAAGATGATCTTGGAGGCGCCCCGGTGCAGCCTGACGCAACCGTGGGAAGCGGGGTGGCTGGGCACGCTGGAGTAGTAGTGGAAGCCCACTCCGTCGCGCTGGAAACCACTGAAGTTCTGCAACCCCAGGCGTGGCGTAACGCAGCTCTGCGCGCCCAGGGTGAAGGTGCCTTTGGGGGTACAACAGCTGCCGCTACTCTTGCTGTGCTCGGTGTCGTTGCAGCTGGCCTGGCCCGTCACTCCGGCACCGGTGGAACAGTTGATGACGCCGTCAACGGTGGCAGCCAGTACGTTCCGCTCGGCCTCCGCGACGCTGGGGCCGGTCCAGTCCAGGGTGACCTTCTGATTGGTCAGCGAGACGTTGATCTTGCTGATGTAGGTCTCCGGAAAGTCCAGCGGCTGGGTGCTGGGGTGCTCGTTGACCTTGCCGCTGCAGATGGTCGCCTGGTAGAGCTGCCAGCCTATGGGGGCCGGGGAAATATTCGGTGGCGCATCCTGTAGCCGGGCGGTATTCGCGGTTACCCCTGCGCGGGCTGCCACCAGAGGTGCGCGGCCCTGCTGCACCACATGGGTCAGCTCGTGGGCGAGCAAGCCCCTGGGGCGGCTGGAGGCGACTCGCTCGGACAGGTAGATATGGTTGCTGCGAGTGGCCGCCAGAGCGTTGATCTGCCGGGTGTATTGATGTGCCTGGCTGTCGTTGTGGATGCGCACGGCTGAGAAGTCCCGGCCGAAGAAGTTTTCAAAGGGGCGGCGCTCTGCGCTGGGCATGGCAGATCCCCCGCCTATCGATGAAGGGACATGGCTGACGGGCTCGACTCGGGCGTCGGCACGCTTGGTCAGTACCTCGTCGGCGGCGGTTCCAGGCTCGCCAAGGTTGCTCTCGGCGGTTTCCGTCACCGAGCCGTCGCCTTTGCCCTCCTGCGCGGCACCTTGCGCCGGCGCGGGACTTTCCTCGTCATCCTTCTTCAGCACGGCCTGCTGTGGGGCGGCGCTGGCTGTCGGGCGCGGCCCACCACCCGCGAAGCCGGAGCGAGTAAAGCGCTCGGCCATCTGATCGGCCTCGCTCTCCAGGCGCTGGCGTTGCGCATGACTCAGCAGCGAGGGCTCTCGCCCTCGCGCAGCGGCGCTTGGTGCGCGCTCCTTGCAACTTGCGCACTGGCTGCAGGGTGCCGACTTGCTGCTACATGAGCCCATGTTCGCTCCCGCCCGCTTGCTTTCAGGGTTTTTCGAAGGAAACCGTTGAGTTGTGGTCGCGCCGCATGACCAGGGTGATGTGGTCCATGACCTCGCCCAGGTGCGTGGAAGAATTGCGACGAATGTCGTGGTAGAGCATGACGATCTTGGGGGCCGAGGGCGTGGTACCCCGCCAGCTGCGTGCAGCCATGGCAGTCAGCCCGGTTTCGACGTTGGTCTTGAGCTGGGCCAGGGACAGCTCGCCACCGGGGTCGCCGTCTATGTCCCAGAGCAGGTTGGTCAGGCTGAGCGAGGCGTAGGTACTGCGCACAGCGGCGTCCGAGCTGCCAAACGGAGGCCTGACCAGGGTGGCTGTTACGCCGGGTTCGGTTTCGGTGGCCGTGGTGTCGCGGATAAAGTCGCGAGCGCCCGACAATTCGCCACTTAGGCGGCCGGCGGCTTGCGCGGCAATATGCGACTCATGGTCCCGGGTACCACCGGTGTGGATGCCAATGGCGTGGCCTTCGGCATGCATGCGGCGGATCAGCTGCCGGCCCACCGGGGTGTTGCCCCGAATTGGCCGTCCATCGCCGCCCTGCGCATGGGTCTGAATGAAGAAGCCGGCCTTGGCTCCTTTGTCGCGCAGGGTATCGAGGACCTTCTCGGTCCTGTTGTTGCCGGTGCCCAACCCAGCCGCATGCGGGCCGTCGTCGAAGGTCAGGGCGACTACCCGGGCTGTGGGGGTAGGGGGAACACGCTGAGCCGGTTCTGCCACTGCCTCTGCCTCTGCCACTGCCGGTGGCGGCGCGCTGGCCGAAGATCCGCCTGCACCGTCGCCAGTGCGCTGCACCCGCTGGTTCCCAACGGCAGATGCGCCCTGTTGCACGACATGCGCCAGCTCATGGGCAAGCAGTGCGCGCCCGCTGCCACTGTCAGGCGCGTAACGGCCCTGGGCAAACACGACATGCCGCCCCACGGTGTAGGCATGCGCGGCAACATCCCGTGCCGAGTTGGCTGCGGCATTGTCGCGGTGCACCCGGACCTGAGCGAAATCATGGCCGAAGCGGGGCTCGAAGAAGGCTCTGGCAGCGCCGGGCAGCGGCTCGCCAGCAGACTGCAAGGTTCTGGTTACGCTCGCCGGGGCCACCGCTGTGGCGGCGGCGCCATGGGCAACGCGGCTGAGATGGGGGCGCGCCGAGGGCTGAATGCGGGTCTTGCCGGCGTCACCGAGCACCTGAGCGGCGGCCCGGTCGGCTTCCTGCTCCAGCGGGTCATTAGTGGCGCCCACCGCCAGCCGGGTTTGCATCCCCAGCGCCTGGGGACGTCGGCACTGCTCGCAGTCAGCCGCTAGGCTGGAGGCCGGGTTGCCATAGGCACACTTGCGCTGCAGCAATGGCGCTGCAGTGCTGGCGGCGGCGACCGGGCTCAAGGCGGACTTGCTGCTCATCGACATGCCTCGGGCACGCTACCCATAGACTCAAGGGCTCGGGTACTGATCACTGAAGTCTCCTTTTTTCCTGCAGGCGTTGTTCTTCGCATCCGTTGCGGTGACGGTCTGCCAGGCGGAACCATCCCAAAAGGTCACGGTTCCGCCCTGGTAGATGCCCGGCTGCGGGGCGGTCTGCCCCTTGTGGCGCGACTCCACGACCGACTTCCAGATGGCAATGATCGCCGCCACATCGACGGGCTGATCGAGCAGCAGGGGGCGATTGAGTTCGTTGATGCGCTTGGTCAGGTCGGCGCGCACGGCTGCTCCTTCTAGAGGGGCCGACTTGCGGTAGCCGAGGATCACCGCGTTGGGGAACAGGCCGCTGAACACAGAGGCAGCCTCCTGGCACAAGGTTGCGCAGCTGGTGCTGATCATCAGCTTGACGTTGCCGAAGCCACCTTTCTTCTCGACATAGCGCAGGTCGAAGCCTTCGCTCTCATCTCCATCGGCGAACAGCCCGGGCGCCTTGTACTGGGCGTACTGATGGCCGCGGAAATAGACGATGTCGGTGCGCTCCAGATCGGCCACGTCACCGGCTCCCGCTGTCTTGGCTCTACTCTTGTGCGTCTTTCCTTCACTGGACAGTACGAAGGTATTGGACGCCAGCGACTCGCTCGTGCCCAGCTTGTCCAGATGCGTTTTGACGTCGGGGGCATAGCCCGGGTAGAAGCCGACATAGCCACCAAACGCGGTACCGGCTGCCGCCCAGGCCTCGTCGGCCTTGGCCGTGGACAGGCTGCTGCTCAGGCTGTCCTTGACCTCGGTTTGCTGCTTGGCCGTGGCGCAACGGCGGATTGGCTTGAGCGCACGGATCAGTGGTAACAGGTCAGCGGTTTTACTCGCCAGCTTGGCCTGCGCCTCGACTGCCTTGCGCGCGCTAGCGAAATTGAAGGTTTCGCACAGCGGGTCGGCAGGCGCTTTGGCAGCCGGCGCCCTGCGCAGGACCTGGCTCTGTTGCGTGACGTGGGTTAGCTCATGGGCCAGCAGGCGCTTGCCCTCCTGGCTATGGGGGGCGTACTGACCGGCCGCGAACACCAGGTCCTGGCCGACCGTGTAGGCGCGGGCCTGGACCGCTCTGGCCGACGCTGCCGCAGTCCCGTCGGTATGCACGCGCACCTTGGCAAAGTCGTGGCCGAGGCGCGGTTCGAAGAACGCGCGCGCATCGTTGCCCAGTGGTTCCCCAGGTGAGCGCAGCGCCTGATTAACTACTGGCGGTACAGCTGCGCCGCCGGCGCCGCCATCGTCTGACTTGCGCCGCAGCGGTGTGGCTGTGGTCGGGTGCACGGTGGGAGCATTGCCGGGTGATCCGCCCACGACTTGCTCGGCAATTCGATCAGCCTCACGTTCGTACTGATCATCTGCGGGTCCGATGGCCAGCTTGCGCTGCAGGCGCTGCGCGCATTCCGTGCATTCCCCCGTAAGCCCAGAGGCCTGGCCACCGCAGCTGCATTTGCGTTGCAGCAATAGCCCTGAGTGCTCGGGCGACGGGTTCAGCTGTTCGACTCGACCCAGGCTCATGGCGCACCTCGTTCGGTTGTCGGCAGCAACTGACTGGCGACCGCCTGGCCAAACTGCTCGCTGCTGGTGTGGGGCGCGAGTCGGATGGGGGCAGGCCGGTAACGTGCCTGCCGCTCATGGCCCTGTAGCGCCGCCAGCCCGCCGTCAACGGCGAGACGCTGCTGCAGCTCGGCTTGAAAGGCTTCGGCAAATGTACTGGCGTCCTCTGGGGCAATGCCACGCAGCACCAGGCGATCGATATGCAGCACGACACGGCTCATACCCACCCCCGTGTTTCCGCATCGGAAATCGGTTTGTCGCGTTTACCTGCCTCGATATGCGCGGCCCGCAGCAGATGGCGCATGCCCACCGCCGTTCCGCCCTCGGCGGCGAGGAAGGCGGCGCCGAGGGCGATGTTACGGATGGTGCCGCCCGGTACGGACAGGTTCGCCAGCTTGCGGTAGTCCAGCGGCTCCAGCGGTGTCGCCGCCGGAAACACGCCATGCCAGAGCGCCTCACGCTGGACCTGGTCGGGGAAGGGGAAGTGCACCACGAAGCGCAGGCGCCGGGCGAAGGCGCTGTCCAGCGCGGCTTTGTGGTTGGTGGTGAGGATGGCCAGGCCGCGATAGGACTCCATCCGTTGCAACAGGTAGCTGACTTCGATGTTGGCGTAGCGGTCGTGACTGTCCTTGACCTCGCTGCGTTTGCCGAACAGCGCATCGGCCTCATCGAATAGCAGAATGGCGCCGAGCTCTTCGGCGCTGTCGAAGACTCGGCGCAGATTCTTTTCTGTTTCGCCGATGTACTTGCTGACCACGGCCGACAGGTCGATGCGGTAGAGCACCAGGCCCAGGGTATTGGCCAGCACCTCGGCGGCCAGGGTCTTGCCGGTGCCGGAGTCGCCCCAGAACAGGGTGGCGATGCCCAGGCCACGCGAGCTTTTCTCGGCAAAGCCCCAGTCGTGATGCACGGTGAGGCGATGGTGGGTATGTACGGCGATCTGCTGCAGGATCCGCCGCTGCGCTTCGGGCAGTACCAGATCGTCCCAGTCGGCCCGCGCTTCTATACGCTGAGCCAACTCGCTCATGCTCGGCGCATCGGCCCGGCAGGCGCGGTGCAGCTCAGCCAGGTCGAGCTCTGCACCAAGCCGCGCGGCGATGCTGGCGATGCGCCGCGCGCCGAGTCGGTATTGTCCGGCCAAGCTGTCGAGGGACGGCGCCAGTTCGTCACCTCGTTGACCCAGGGCCTCGCGCCAGAGCCGGCGTTGCTCGGGTACGTCGGGCCGCTCGACGATGAACGCCTCGCCATCCAGCGCGATGGGCGCCCGTGACGCGATGATCAGGAGCCCGCCGAGACGTTCGACGAAGCGCTCCAACGTTTTGCTCTCGTCATCGCGCAGTTCGATCAGCAGAGCACTGCCGAGCAGGACGGCCTCGCGCTGCCAGAGGGTGGCCAGTGCTGCCTGCTCGTGGGCAGTGGCGGGAATGTCCACGGCGCGCAGGCAATACACTGCGACGCCGAGTCGCCGGGCAATGTCGGCGGCGACATCCTGTTGCCCCTGCGGGTCATCGCCGGCCAGCAGGATGGTTCTGGGCCTGGCGCCATCACGCTGCAAGTGGCTGCAGGCGTGCGCGCTGACAGCGGCATGTGCCCGGCACATCAATCCGGGAGGCGGTAGCGGCGACAGCAAGGGTTGCAGGCGTTGATCCAGATGGTTGAGACCCGCCAGGTAGTGCAGCACGCGCTCATCCATGCGTACGCGCCCGCTGGCCAGCCCGCTACTCTCGTCGACCTCCAGCAAGCGCCAACGGCGCAGCGGTTCCGACGGAACCAAGGCATCCCAGTGGGCAGAGGGCAGCAGGCTCATGGCCAGGCCAAAAGTCGCCCAGGGGCGGCCTGCCTGGCCATTGGCCAAGGCGCAGAGCGGGCCCAGTCGGGCGTCCATCTCGACGCCCGCGACGAGCAGCAGGAGGTCGCGTTCGAAGTCACTCAGTTCGAACAGCTGTGCCAGGGTATCGATGGCTGGCGGCGCGCTCATTGCCGCACGCAGCTCAGCGCCGCGCATCCGCTCATCCTCGGCATCGCTGCTGTCGAGCAAGGCCCGCAGACGGGCGAACTCGGCAGCCAGCAGCTGCTGGTTGGCGCTCGACCAGTCCATGGCTGCCGGGGCGTTCATGTGATGGTCAGCCGCAGATTGAGGAAGGTCGGCGGCGTGGTGGCGTGATCGACGATGGGGCTGTCGACCCCATCGATGCGCAGGCGCACCAGGTGCTCGCCGACTTCGGCCTGCTCGATCAGGAAATCCAGCGTGTCGGTCGGCGCAGCGAAGCTTTGCGGCGGCACCTCGCGCTGACCGACCAGCAGGGTGGCGCGCTGACCGGCGCGCAATTCAGGGGTGAACTCGATAGTGACCAAGGCATCGCCGTCGCCGTCACGCGCCACGTTCTGCGGCAGATTGGTGATATCTGGGGCGAGGGTGAAAGCCAGGCGATTGCTCTCCCTGGCGAGGCTTTCGCCGGGACGGATCAGCCGCGCATTCGCTTCATAGACGCCCACCGGGAAGTCATCTGCACGCGCCACCGGGATCAGCAGTTCCATGCTCTCACCCAGGTTGGCGCCGCTGGCTACGAGGACTTCGCTCACTTCATAGCGGGGGTTGCCAATGCGCACTTCACGGTCGCTGCCGTTCAGGTGGTGGCCGCGCAGCACGATGCTCTGCCCGAGCCGGGCCACCGGCTGGGCTCCACTCGGCAGGATGGCCTCCAGAGTCGGCAGGGCCGGGATCAGGCTGGGCGAAACCACCACGCCGCGCTCGCGTCCGGAGAGCGGGTCGACCTCTCCGCGCGTCAGCACCGGCAACGGAGCGAGGGCAGGGCGGGTGGCCTCGATCAGCACCACCGATACCTGGTAGGCCGCGGTGGGCCGCAGGCTGGACTGGGTGGCCGACCACAGCTTGGAGCTCTCCTCGGTGCTGAGCGTCTGTGGCGTGATGCGCAGCAACTCGAACTGGTCGGCCAGACCACACTCGGCCAGCGCCCGCAGGGCTGGCGGCAACACCACGCCCAAGTCGGGTGAGGGGGTGAGGGCGGTACGGATCATCTCGCGGGTGATGATCGGAAACTCATGCATCAGCTGCATGGCATAGCCGAGCAGGATTTCGGCATGCAGGTCGCCCCCGCTGTAGGCGGAAATCAGGTAATACAGATCCAGGGCCAACGGCTGGTTGGTCAGGCGCTGGCGGCCAGCGGAGTCGTGGGAGGGCAGCGCCTGATTGCGCCAGCTGACGTTGGGCATTGCCTGATAAAGGAACAGGTTGAGCTGGCTGGACTCGGTGCCATCGGCCGGCACCACGCGGTCGGGCGGCAGCACGCTGACAGTCACTGTGCTGCCAAGGATGCCGGCAACGTTATGGTTGACCAGACCATCGTTGAGGCGGTCGCGCAGCACGGCGGTGACGCCGGCCAGAGCCAGGGCGGTACTCATCGACCGTCTCCCTTGCGCCTGGCCAGGTAGTCATCCAGCGAGAGCGGTGCCGCGCCTTTGCGTGACGCGCGTTTGCTCGGCGCGCTTTCCTGGATGGCAGTGACTTCGATGCGGCCGATATGAATGTGCACTTCGTCCGGCTGCGGACTGGGTATGGGTGGTGCCGATGCGAGCGGGGCGGCAGTAACCGCCTGGCTGGGCGCAACCGGGCGCGGCGAGAGCAGGGCGGCAGGCAGGGGCAGGGGGCCGTTGTCCTCGCGGCTGACAGGCTCGATCACGGCTGATTCATTGCGTGCCGGGTCAGCCAGCGGGCTCGGCGCATGCCCTTCGGTTGTTTGCCGCGGGCTCTGCGGGGAAGCGGCATCCGCTTGCTGCGCAGAGAAGTTCGCCGTTGCCGTTCTTATCGGCTGTGTTATCAAACCGGGTGGCACAGCCAGCGCGGAGGGAGCATGTGTATCCGTTGGCTCCCGGTTAGACAGGGAGGACGCCGTCGCAGGTTCGTCATGTGCCTGAAAATCATGGGAGGCGTCTGCGGGCGTCTGCTTATCTGGCACCTGCGGATTCATCGCCTCGCTGTCCGGCAACCTATACGGCGGGCGGGCGGGCAGCCTCGCGGCGGTTTCGGGAGCCAGAGTAAAGGCGGGCTGCTCCATCGCAGGAGCTTGCACCCTTGGTAAGTCCGGCCGATCCGCCGCAGACTCAAGCGGCTCCACTCGCTCCGGGGCGCTCTGATAGGGCAATGCCGCAGGCGAACGCAGGGTAGCGCCACGCTGACCGCTGGCCTGCGCAGCCAGACGCAGGAACAGGCCACTCATGGCGCCACCCTGGTCAGATAGGCGCTGCGCCGCATGGCGCTGAGTGCCAGGATCTGGGGCTCGCTCCATCCGTATGCCTGGGCGAGCAGGTGAATCTCGTTCAGCAACTGGCGGGCGCTGACATCGACTTCCTCCCACAGGTAGCCGGCCACATCGAAACAGGCCTCGCCACCCTGGCCACAGGTCGGGCACTGGAAGGCCAGCGACAGATCGGCCCAGGGGTCGGCATCCTCCAGCGCGGCCTCAACCAGCTCACGGCGGATGTCCGAAACGCATGCATCTTCGGCACAGCCCAGCAGCAGTTGTTGCGCGGCCGACTCCCTGTCGGTGAGGTTGGCAATGCCAGCCAGATCGCGACTGGTGGGGCAGCGAAAACGCTGCCCGGCCACTTCAACGAACTCGGGTGGAGGCTGCATGGGCGGCAGTTGCTCCGGCAGCAGCTCGAACTCCATACGCTCGCCACAGGCGGGACAATCCAGCCACAGCGGCATGCGGCTGCCGAAGCTGCGCCAGCGCAGGCGCATCAGCGCCGCGTGGCACTCGCCCAGCGGCCGGTCTGCCAGACTCTCGGCCGGTAACTGCGGAGCAGCCTGGGCGAAGAGCAGCAGCGCGCGGTCGAGCGGATGCCGCGCCGCGCCATGCTCCCAAAGCGCCAGCAGCTGTGCTGAATTCAGCGGCAACATGCTGTTCAGGCCGGCTCGGTGTAGCTGGGCTCGCTGGGTTCGGTCACGTCGTAGTCACGCTCCCACCCCTCGTTTTCCAGCTTGATGGTCTGGATGGCCACCGCGTTGGCATTGGCGTCCAAGTCTGGCATCGCCTGGAACTCCGACACCCAGCAACGGAACACCTTGTAGGCGAGGGCGAGCTGACCGGCCTCGTTGTAGACCTCGATGATCAGGTCCTTGCGGAAGTCCTTGAGGGATACCTCGGCGCCCAGCCCGGCACCGAAGTTCCACACCTTGTTGGCCCACTTTTCGAACTCGGTGTCATGGGTGACGCCGCGCTCCAGGGTGATGGCCTCGAACTTGGTGCGTCCGGGCGATTTGCGCGAGGTGGACGGATCGCCACCTTCGCGGTGCTCGACCAGCTCGGTGCTGCGCTTGAGGGCGCCGACCTTGCTGATGCCGGCAACATAGCGGCCATCCCACTTCACCCGGAATTTGAAGTTCTTGTACGGATCGAAACGCTGTGCGTTGACGCTGAACTGAGCCATGGTCTGGTTCTCCTAGACGTCGATCTGGCCGGCCATCTGCTGCAGCTTGATGACCACGAACTCGGCGGGTTTGAGCGGGGCGAAGCCAACGAGAATGTTCACCACACCTCGGTTGATATCGCTCTGCGTGGTGGTTTCGCGATCGCATTTGACGAAGTAGGCGTCGCGCGGACTGGAGCCCTGGAATGCGCCCTGGCGGAACAGGTCCTGCATGAAGGCGCCGATGTTCAGGCGGATCTGCGCCCACAGCGGCTCGTCATTGGGTTCGAACACCACCCACTGGGTGCCGCGAAACAGGCTTTCCTCGAGAAACAGCGCCAGGCGCCGGATCGGCACGTACTTCCACTCGGAAGCCAGCAAGTCCGCCCCCGCCAATGTGCGCGCGCCCCAGACCAGATGACCGGCTACGGGGAAGCTGCGCAGACAGTTGAGGCCGACGGGATTGAGCACACCGTTCTGCCGGTCGGTCATGGTGTAGCTGAAGCCCTGCACCCCGGAAAACGATGCAGCCAGGCCGGCCGGAGCCTTCCATACGCCGCGCTGCACATCGGTACGCGCCATGATCCCGGCCACCGCACCGCAAGGAGCGAACTCGGCCAGGCGATTCTCGGACAGCGGATCGGCCATGCGCAGACGCGGGTAGTACACCGCGGCGTTGATCGCATCGTCGTTGCCGATCGTGGCACGCAGCGCGTTAACCCCATCTTCGGCGTCGGCTATGGCTGTGCTCGGGCTGGCGGTCCAGGCCGCCGGGGCATCGATGATCAGTACCGCGCGGCGCGTTTGGCAGTAGCTCGCCGCCGCCGCCAAAGTGGCAGGATCGAGGTCGGCCTCGCGGGTGAGGGGAGGGATGCACAGCAGGTTGAACAGGTCGGCCGCATCCAGCGCGAAGATGCCGGTGCGCTGGTCTTCGTCGCCAGTGATTTCGGCGTCCTCAATGGGGTCGCCGTCCTCGCCGAGGACGCCTGCCGCCGTGGCGGTGCCGTCGTCATTGGCTACGGCTAACGTGCCGTCAGTGGGACTTTCATCAACCGGCGCCGAGGCCTGGACGTTGACCAGCGCGGATTGCTCGTTGAGTACCGTATCGACAAAGCGCGGGCTGAGCGGATCGACCGAGAGGTTGCGAAACACCTCGGAGGCAACAGTCACAGTGCCTCCAGGCCGGTCCAGTTCTTCGATCAGCAGATTGAACAGCAGCGGATCTGCAGTATCGCGCGTCAGGTGATCGACCGTGGCCTGCAGGCGGCTGCCCCAGACACCGGGGCTGGCGGCTTCGAGCAGCAGCGAACCGCCAGCGGTCGGTAGCTCCAGCGTCGCGCTAACAGCCGCGTTGTCTACCCGAACGATCAAGGCGTCGCTGCCGCCATGCTGAAAGAACTGCAGCACCGCATAACTCAAGGTACTCGGCTGCCAGAGACCGCCAAACAGCCTGGAATACTCGGCGAAACTCTGGACTCGCACAGGGTCATTGACCGGCCCGCGTAGCGCGCGACCGATGAACGCCGTGATCGAGGTAGCGACGCCGGTAATGCTGCGCACGCCGCTGGGCACTTCTTCGATATAGACGCCTGGATAACTCAGGTTGGAAGGCATGAGCTGAACTCCTCAGAGGTAATCTGATGCCCGGCCTAATGCATAGATGGCGCGCAGACCGGGCATGGAACTACTCGGTGCACAAATTGGATCGATGCGGACAATGCGATGCGCACAATCAGGAAAGACGAGCGTCCAGGCCCAAATGCGGCGGAGAGGAAAGTTGCTTCCGTCCTTGAAAACTAGGCGTCAAACGCGGACTGCAGGAGCCCGATTGGCCATACGGCCGATAAATCTATTAACACCATAGGTCAGCGAAGCCGAGCCGCAATGCTGTCACTTTGCCAGGCTGACGAGAGGTAGCTGTACTGGCTTACATAATGCTTCGCATAATGTATATTATGTTAAATTAGATGTTGTGCTTTAGACGTTCATGAGAATCCTAAGGCCCTGATTCGAGTACCCGGAAGTGAATATCTCAATTTCTGCGTACCAATGATCCAAACTGCGGGATTCCTCCCCGCTTTGGAGATTTACTTCGCCTTGGCGCTAGCACGAGCCTTGTGCCGCTACGCGGCTTCGAATCGCGGTCGGAGCTCTGTCGAAATTTAGATAGAGCCTAGAACGCTGGATTTGCTGCCTTTCACGTCTAATGTTCCCTATGCCGTCGATACCGAGCACCTCGAGCATTGAATCGCCCCAGCTTTCCTAGACACTCTCCAAGCTCTGGAAATAGCGCTTTTCAAACTCCACTGGCGATAGCTGCATAGCGCTGCTGTGCCGGCGCTTGGGGTTATAGAACATCTCGATGTAATCGAACACATCACTGCGGGCTTCTTCACGGGTTCCGTAGGTTTTCCGTCGGATGCGTTCCCGCTTCAGCAACTGGAAAAAGCTTTCCGCGACCGCGTTGTCGTGACAGTTACCGCGTCGGCTCATGCTGCTGATCAGGTTGTTGGCCTTGAGGAAACTCTGCCAGTCCGAGCTGCTGAACTGGCTGCCCTGGTCGGAATGGATCATCACTTCCTGCTTGGGCTTGCGCCGCCACACCGCCATCAGCAACGCATCGATGGCCAGGTCGCTGCACATCCGAGGCTTCATCGACCAGCCGATCACTTGGCGAGAAAACAGATCCAGCACCACCGCCAAGTACAACCAGCCCTCATACGTGCGGATGTAAGTGATGTCGGTGACCCAGACCTTGTTCGGTTCACTGACATTGAACTGCCGCTCCAGACGGTTGGGCGAGGCCACCGTCGGCTTGCCACCGTAGTACCCGGGGCGCCGGCGATAACCGGTCTGCGAGCGCAGTCCCTCTCTCCTCATCAGGCGAGCCACACGGTGCCGGCCACAAGACTCGCCCAGCTCACGCAGGTCGTCGTGGATCTTGCGGTAGCCGTAGACCCCGCCGCTTTCCAACCAGGCATGCTTGATCAAGCCCAGCAGACGCTGATCTTCCTTGGCACGCGCGGATTTCGGCTCGGCCAGCCAGGCGTAGTAACCGCTGGGATGCACCTTGAGGGTCTGGCAGAGGCGCCGCACCGGGTACTCCACCGACAGCTTTCTGATAACGGCGTACTTCAGCCGGACTCCTTGGCAAAGTACGCGGCGGCCTTTTTTAGGATGTCTCGCTCTTCAGTCACTCGCTTGAGTTCGGCACGCAGGCGACGCAGTTCGGCCTGCTGATCATCTACCTGCTGCCGCTGTGCTTGCGGCTTGCTGTAGCGCTTTACCCAGGCGTACAGGCTGTGTGCGGACACGCCTAGACGCTCGGCCACATCGGCAACGCGCAAGCCGCGCTCGGTAATATGCTTGACCGCTTCGATCTTGAATTCTTCGGGGTAACGCTGGTTGCTCATGGCACCTCCTAATGGGCCTCATTATGAGGCTTGGAGGTGTCTACGAAACTAGGGGCGATTCACCCACCATCTCCCTAAGAGAGAGGGCGCACTCTGCGCATAGCGCGAGCTCCCGGTGCCATGCGGCAAGACGAGGTTGGTCGCCCCACCTTCAGTTCCCCGCACGCCTCCGTTCAGTCCTGCGCTTTGTTGCTCTGCAATTCGGCGCGACCGTCCTCTTCATTTTCTGCATCGGTGTTATCCCAGATCAGCCGTGGATCGAACATCACCGCGGCCAGCATGGTCAGGACCACCACGCAGCAAAACGCGATTGCACCGGGAGCCGCCTGAATGCTGGCGATGTTGCCGAAGTTGACCAGCGCAACCAGGATTGCGATGACGAAGATGTCGAGCATGGACCAGCGTCCGATCCACTCGATGAAACGGTACATCAAGATGCGTTGCCGGGCTGACATCGGCTGATGGCGCTGCACCGAGTACAGCAGCAAAGCGATACCCACCAGTTTGAAGGTCGGCACCAGGATGCTGGCGACGAACACCACGAAGGCGATTGGCAGCATGTCGGCATGGATCAGCTCCAGTACGCCGCCCATGATGGTCGCAGGCGCGCCGTTGCCGAAGAAGTTGATGGTCATGATCGGCAGCAAATTTGCCGGGATATAGAGAACTGCCGCCGTGATCAGCAAGGCCCAGGTGCGGGCGATGCTGTTCGGCCGGCGCATATGCAATCTGGAGCCACAACGCGAACAGTGCTGAACTTCGCCTTCGCAAAGGTATTCGAGTCGATGACATTCGCCGCAGACCAGAATTCCGGCATCAAGTGCGCGCATGGTTATCTTCCTCTTCACTGAGTGCATCCCACACCTGGTGCGGAGACATGGTCACTTCGAGCCACACCTGAGCCAGCATCAAGGCGATGAAGCAGGCCATGCCGATGCCCAGATGCAGATCGGCCAGGTCGATCAATTTGACGATTGAGACCAGAATGCCGAACAGATAGACCTCCAGCATGCCCCACTCGCGCAGGTGGTGATACGCCCGATAAAGCTGCGTGCCCATAGGGCGCCAACGGGGGAATGGCAGGCTCAGCAGGACCAGAAGCTGGCACAGCAGCTTGACCAACGGGATCAGCATGCTGCAGAGAAAGACCACCACTGCCACGATCCCCATGTTGGAGTGGTACAGCCCCACTACCCCGCTCCACACCGTGTCGACGGCGTTCTGGCCGAGCAGGTTGAGGCTCATGATCGGCAGGAAGTTGGCTGGAATGAACAGCAACAATGCTGTCAGCACCAGAGCCAGGGCGCGGCGATGCATCTGTGCACGGTGTACCACCAGTTCGTAGCCACAGCGCGGGCAGCTGGCTTTCTGCTCTTCACCAACATGCGGGTGATGCATGAGCAGATCGCACTCATGGCAGGCAATCAGGTCCTTCAGCGGCGGTAGCGCTTGCCGGGTATCCACGGGTTGCCCCGATTCCTGAATCATCGCATTGCTCCGTACTCATCACAGGCCGGCTTGGCGGGTGCTGGCCTGCAGATAATACCTGCACAGCTGCAGGTTTAACCCGCTTGGGGTTCAGGTTTCTGAATAATCTGTGCCGCTTTGCCACAGCCTGCGGCGGCTGGCTTCATGCTAGGGTTGGCTTATTCACAACCTGGAGACTTTTTCACGATGCGCCTGAAACTGGCCGCCCTTGCCATGCTGGCCCTGCTGGGCAACTCCGCACTGGCTCATGAGTTCACTGTAGGCAATTTGCATATCGAACACCCCTGGTCGCGCGCCCTGCCCCCCAATGCCCCTAACGGCGGCGCCTATTTCATCGTGCACAACCAGGCGGAAAGTGCTGATCGCCTGCTTGCCGTCAGTACGCCGCGGGCTGCCAAAGCCGAGCTGCACACCCATCTGATGCTGGGCGACGTGATGAAGATGCAGAAGGTCGACTCGGTGAGCATTCCGGCGGGTGGCGAAGCGCGCTTCGCTCCAGGCGGCAATCACGTGATGCTGTTTGGCCTGACCCAGCCACTGGTGGCTGGTGAACGCTTTCCGCTGACGCTGGAATTCGAGAAGGCTGGCAAGGTGGACGTAGAGGTAGCTATCGAAGCCGAAGCGCCTGCCGATACCCACGCCCACCACTGAGTGAGTGCGGCGCCTGCACTCAGTCGCGATCCAGCAAATGGAACTGCGGCAGGCCCAGGTGCCACTGGATGGCCGCGAGGCGCACACCAAGCACCGTCAGCATGGCTATCCCGGTGTCCAGCCAATGCGGCGTCTGCAGCTCACGCAGGGCAATGAACACCAGCGAGCCGAGGATGCAGGCGGTGGCGTAGATCTCTTTCTTGAAGATCAGCGGAATCTCGTTGCAGATGACATCGCGCATCACCCCGCCGGCCACGCCGGTCATCACGCCCATGATCACCGCGGTGCTATAGGGCACATTGTGTTGCAGAGCGACTTCTGTGCCGATCACGGTAAACACAGCCAGACCAAAAGCGTCCGCAATCAGCAGGCCGCGCTCGTGGATCGGCCGGGTCAGGCGCACCCAGAGCACAGTGCCGATGGCTGCCAGCGAGGCAACCAGGATATAGGTGTCATTGCGAATCCAGCTGACCGGGTGGTTATCCAGGATCACATCACGCAGGGTTCCACCGCCTAGCGCGGTGACGATGGCGATCACCAGTACGCCGAACAAATCCATGGACTTGCGTCCGGCCATCAGCGCGCCGGTGATGGCGAATACGGCGACGCCAAACAGGTCGGCCAGGTAGAAAAGCTGTTGCATGGGAACTCAGGCGCCTACGGGGGTGCGCATGGTAACAAACTCCTCGGCGGCCGTTGGATGGATGCCCAGGGTCTCGTCGAAGATCTGTTTTGTCGCTCCTGCCTTGAGTGCCACGGCCAAGCCCTGGATGATCTCCCCCGACTCCGGGCCGACCATGTGGCAACCCAGTACGCGATCGCTCTCGGCATCCACCACCAGCTTCATCAGGGTTCGCTCCTGGCATTCGGTGAGGCTCAGCTGCATCGGCCGGAAGCGACTCTCGAACACCTTGACCTCATGCCCTGCCGCCCTCGCCTGCTCTTCGCTCAGGCCTACGGTGGCGATATTCGGCAGGCTGAACACCGCTGTCGGGATCAGGTTGTAATCCACCTTGCGGTACTCCTGCGGACGGAACAGGCGACGGGCCACGGCCATGCCCTCGGCCAGGGCCACCGGCGTCAGCTGCACACGACCGATCACATCACCGAGCGCGAGGATCGAGGGTTCGTTGCTCACGTAATGTTCGTCGACCTTGATGAAGCCGCGCTCATCCAGCTCGACGGCGGTATTTTCCAGACCGAGATTGTCCAGCATCGGCCTGCGCCCGGTGGCGTAGAACACGCAATCGGTTGGCAACTGGCGACCATCCTGCAGCGTGGCCAGCAGGCTGCCGTCGGCCTGGCGCTCAATCCGTGCGATATCACTGTGGAATTGCAGATCCAATCCCTTGCGGGTCAGCTCATCTTTCAGGTGTTGGCGGACCGCACTATCGAAACCGCGTAGGAACAACTCACCGCGGTACAGCAGTGAGGTCTGCGCACCGAGGCCATGGAAAATAGAGGCGAACTCGACGGCGATATAACCGCCCCCGACCACCAGCACGCGCTTGGGCAGTTCCTTGAGAAAGAAGGCCTCATTGGAGGTGATTGCCAGCTCCTTGCCGGGAATATCCGGCACTTGCGGCCAGCCCCCGGTGGCGATGAGGATATTGGCTGCGCTGTAACGCTGGCCGTTGACCTCGACGTTGTGCTTGTCGAGCAGGCGTGCGTGCCCCTCCAGCAGCTCTACCCCGCTATTGACCAACAGATTGCGGTAGATGCCATTGAGACGCTGAATCTCGCGGTTCTTGTTGCCGATCAGGGTCGGCCAGTCGAAGTTGGGCTGTTCACTGCTCCAGCCGAATCCCTGTGCCTGTTCGAAGGTCTCAGCCAAATGGGCACCGTAGACCAGCAGCTTCTTCGGCACACAACCCACATTGACGCAGGTGCCGCCCAGGTAACGGCTTTCCGCAACCGCGACCTTGGCGCCGTAGCCGGCAGCAAAACGTGCGGCACGTACACCGCCGGAACCGGCGCCGATGACGAAAAGGTCGAAGTCGTAGGGCATGGGTTGTGATCTCCTTAACAGGCTGCCAGCATACCCCAACGTCCTCGCTGAACGTTCGCCGGGAGTGCCAGAGATGCGCCCTAGCCTGACCCATATCGCCCTGCATGTGCCCGACTTGCAGGCCTGCATCGACTTCTATGAGCAATTTTGCGGCATGCGCATCATCCACGAGCGGGCCGGCAAGGGCTCGAAAATCGTGTGGATGGCCGAGCCAGGCAAAGAGCACCAGTTCATCTTCGTGATCATGCCCGGCGGAACGGAGCGCCACCTCGCGGCGGACGATTACAGCCATTTCGGCTTCGCCCTGGACAGCCGCCAGCAGGTCGACGCCGTGGCCCAGCAAGCAGAGTTGGCAGGCTGCCTGATCTGGGCGCCGCGTGAAGAGCCCTACCCTGTCGGCTACTACTGTGGCCAGAATGAAACGATGTAAAGGGAAGCAGCCCTTGCCTAGCCATTCAAAGGAAAGCCCCTTGGCCGCCTGTGAGTAGCTCGCATGAAAAAGCCCGCGTTTAGCGGGCTTTGTCTTTCAAGCAATCTCAAAGCTTAGCGATGGCAGCATCTACATCGGCAATCTCTTTCTCGACTTCCTGCAGCTGCTCTTTGAGCTGCTTGGCCTGTGTTTCAAGCTGAGCCTTACGTACACCGAGTTTCTTCTTGGCTTCCCTGAGAACGTCGGTGATGGATTGCTGCCCATCGCTAGGCGCATTGCTGGTTCCAGACTTCTCCAGCCAACCAACGAAAGTAGCCCGTGCAGGTTGCTTCAGCTCCGGCCAAGCACTTTTGTATGCCTTGAGAAACCCTGCGATGTTTTCCTTGCCGTACTCCTTGTACTTATCAAGTACATGCTCAATCTCTGGCAGCTCCCACTTTACACTTGCCATGCTTCACCTCGTGTCAGATGTATGTGTAAGTGTTGATGATAGACGTCTTTCATCTATCACACAAAATAATCTGCAAAACATGGCGAAAATGTGTTACGACTGTATTGACAAATTCAAGTTGTTCATGGTACAATATACCGTATTAATGAAGATTTAAGTTCTTCATCAGGTAGTAACGCCTCTGTGTTTATCCTCGGTTTCACAGGCAGCTTCTACCGCAGCCTGCCTAGATTCCTAGTACATCCCTTGTACTACGCCACTCTCCATGGCTCCCAAACGTGAATACAACACCTCCTGTTGTGAAGACTCCGCTACCACTTCCTATCTGACATTGCTTGGGAAGTAGTGGTGGGCTAACTGCGTTGACCTATCCGCAGGAGTCGAAGATAGGTCGCTAATACTCCGTGCTGATTCAAGTCAGCCTTCTAAAGACTGTCGTAATGACGGTCTTTCTTTTACATAAGTTCCAAACTGCAACAAAACCATACCTAAACATTATCCAGCACCCAAGGAGGCTTTCCCATGCCCGCTGATCCTATCGACTCGCTCATTGATTTTGAGCTTGTCCAACAAAACCGAAAGACTAACACAAAAGTTTGCCCATGCTGCGGAGTGCGATTCAAATTCACTTACAGTAATAAGTTTACGTGCTCGCCTCAATGTCGACAGTCGTTGTACAGACTCAGATTGAAGGCTCGTGCAGCACAAAAAACAACAGAAACCACAACCACGGAGACAACAAAGTGAAATATGAAAGCAAGCAAACTATCCGCCACACATTCGACGCAGACGAGCTAAAACGTCGCGTAGAAAATGAACTGACCTTCTACCGGAGCCGAGATACTACAGCTCGTCAGCGTGGCGCATTGGTGAAGGTATCTCATAGCAATGCCACTTGGTTCTTGCAGGAGATTGCCGAGAAAGTATTGGCCGGGTACACGCTGGCGGAAGCTTCGCCAATCCTTACCACTTATCCAGAGTTTTCAGCGTTCTATGTAAAGCCTGCAGCGCTGCAACAAGATGATATTGCAGCAATTACAGCTGAGCTTGAAGCGGAGTACAAAGCAGAACTGAAAGCTGCCTATGACTCTCACATTGAAGCAATCGTGGCAGAGACCGTTGCACGTGAAGAAGCTGCACAACGTAAGAAAGAAGACCAAGCTCGTGCAAAACTCATTGAAGCAGCCCGCCGTGATGCAGTTGCCTGCCTAGGAACTTTCGATGCGAGTTGAAGAGCGAAAATATAGCCACAAAGTGCCTATGGCGGCATGGCGTCAAGACGAACCAGACAACACGCTTCCCGAATGTCTGCAGTGTGGTGAGATGACCAGGAAAGGAAGTAAGTGGTGCAGCTATTACTGCCGCTGTGAATATTTCAATAATCGTTGAAAGCCACACCACATCTATTGCTCTCGAAATGTATCCCCCTAAAAGTGGAAAACCCACTGCAAGGCTGTTACATCCCGAGAGCAATAATAACCACCAATACCTAACCGCTCGTGCGTGATACGCACAGGAGAAACCAAATGAAGTCTTGCACCTGCAAGAACTGCGGACACGTTTTCGCAGCTTCAAAGATTCAACCGTTTTGCACTGGCAGTTGCCGCAAGCATTACGGGCTAACACATCCAAAACCCCTAACAGCTAGCCAAGACGGAGCTATCAATGACCAACACCACAAACACAAAACCCTGTAAGCAGAAACTCTGTAAGAACTGCCTACAGCCATTCCAGTACAAACGTAAAACAGCAGAGTTCTGCAAGGAATACTGCAAAAAATCCAACAAGGCGAAACGTCTAAAAGCGCAACAAGAGAAACGGCTATACCGGGCTGAAACGAGTGCATTCTTTTACTACCTTGCGGACGAATGCAGAAGAGCCGGGACTGTTGAGGTACTGCCGGCGACACTGGAAGACTTCCAAGCACTGCACGCCGTTTACAAGTACCGCTTGAAAGCGAACAACTACGGCAGAGATTCAGAGTACAGCATCTGCCACATCTTCCCAGTGCAACACCCTTTTCTTATTGGCACCATTACGGCAGATAACCTTGTCGTTTCTTATAGCAAGTTAAACAGCAAGTACTCCAATACTGCATTTGCTGGAGCTGGTAGAAGTATTTCTCGTTTGTCACTTCTCCCCAAGTGGCGCACAAGTGAAGAGCAGCCCAAAAAAGAAGTCATAAAGATGATTGTTGAATATCTTGGAGCTGACTTTGTAGAGAAAATGCAGCAGTTATTAAAGCTTCAGCCTGCACAAAGACAACAAGTCTTCGACTGGCTAATTGCTCACGCAGACGAAAGAATCCCCTCTGTAGAGAAACTAGAAGCACTAACTACGCAGGAGTTATCAAAGCTGAAAGCCCTTGTATCTGGGAAGGAGAGTGGAAGTTTTGCTTATTCTGACTGGCAAGAATATGGAGCTGTGTTTGGTCACGAGCTACGCCGACTTGTGCAATACAGACCAGAGCTGGAACGAGCTATCGAAGCGTGGGAAGCAACATTAGAAGATTACATCGGTGTTGAGCTATCACGCCACTACGGAAAACTGCCAAAGCGTCTGACAGCAAAACTAGACAAAGTCCTACAGACCATTTATGCAGAGCAATTTTCCATACTGCATGGCTCTCCTGCTAGTCAATTCGTGCAGAAGATTCAAACTCTTGTTTCTGAAGCCAAAGCCATAGCTGCTGAGCCAATAGCGCAGTCTGATATGACGACGAAAGAATGGGCAGATTATCAACACAGACTAATTAAAGATCAGCTCAGAAAGGAGGCAGCGGAAGCGCACGCGCTTTACGTAGAAAAACGCTGGATAGAAACACAGGCTGCGATGAGTCTTAAACAAGCCGCATAACGGATATCAGACACGACAACACCACGCCCTACCTATTGCTCCTAAAACTTATCCCCCTAACAGAGTGTAATCAGCCTGTCAGGAAGTTACATCATTAGGAGCATTAACAACACACGCGACTGATAGTCGCAATTGCTTAAGCGGCACAGCCGCTTAGTGGAGAAGACGAATGACAACAACAAATTATGAAGAACTAGTAGCAAGCCACGACACATGGCTAAAGACGTATTACGCAGAACATCCACCTATCAGGCTTGCTGAGCCAGTGGGCTATGACGGAGAAGCAACATACGTTGACCAGCTGTTTAGCAGATCGGCCACTATTCGTGGAATCTGGCAACCAGTAGTGAAACGCGGCCCCGGCAGGCCACGTAAGGAACTGGCGAAGCCATAGGCACACCCGGTTTAAATTACCTTGAGAATCCCCGGAATAATTGCTTGCTAGCAGGTAACTACTCCGGGGTTTTTCGTTTGTGCCTGCCCTACACGCCAGCATTTCCGGGGAGGTGGTAGCACGCTAGTCAAACTAAACAGATTCTCCTCCGCGTATTTGTTCACCCGCCGCACCAAACCGAACAAAGTTGAAAGGCAGACCCAATAGCTGCAGTCTATGCCCAGACGGACAGGCACAGGGATGGGTAGAGATGGCGTTTTCACTTCGTAACCGCTCAGGCTGGAACAGGCTTTGGATTGTGCTTGCTTTGCTGTGGTGGGGGTGCATTGCTATTGCGTATCTAGAAGATTACCCACGCAGGGCAGAGCTTGATCGTAAGTACGAATACGATCTGTCGTTGGTGACTCAGCCAGAAAGCCCCAGCTCTCTCAATCGCAGTCTCTTGGAGAGGGTTGACGCGATTAGGAATCCCACCGCCCCCGATACTCCACCCCCGCCATCCCAAGCACTGATTGATAAGCGAAGGTACGAAGCTATGTCTGCATATGCCCACGCCATCGATCAGCTACCGCACAGACAGCGCCAGCACTTGCTGCAAGCAGGTGCTGCAGCTCTGGCCCCTTTTGCCGTGTACGCAATTCTCTATCTGCTAGTAGCTGTCGTGTTCTGGATCATCCGAGGCTTCCGCACCCAGCCGTAGTCATTTGGGTGTACCCCGGAGACCACTCGTCACTGACTACAGTCACCCCACATAATCTGTATTCTTTAGGGTTGTATTTGTTATGAATGCACCATATCCTCTCAACATCTAGAGGCTAATGAATACATGGTGAGGAAAATGGCAAAGGTCGGTTATGTACGAGTGAGTTCGGTAGACCAAAACACTGAGCGCCAGCTCGACGGTGTAAAGCTGGACAAGGTATTCACCGACAAAGTCTCCGGTGCCACTACAGACCGCCCCCAGCTCATCGCCATGCTCGACTATGTGCGAGAGGGTGACTGCATTGTCGTCCACTCCATCGACCGCCTAGCACGCTCCCTCGTAGACCTGTTGGCCTTGGTGCAGGAGCTGAATGCAAAGGGGGTACACGTCCACTTCCACAAAGAAAAGCTTGAGTTCACTGGCGACGACAACCCCACACAACACTTGATGCTGTCCATGATGGGCGCCGTAGCTCAGTTCGAACGCAGCATGATCAAAGAGCGCCAGAAAGAAGGCATCGCCAAGGCCAAAGAAGCTGGCGTCTACAAAGGCCGGGTAAAGACAGTTGATGATGACGCCATACGGGCAATGGTCGCTTCAGGCGTCAGCTACCGCAAAGCCGCTGAAGAACTTAAAGTCAGCTTGTCCACGGTGCAGCGAGCAATGAAGGCCGCGTAAGCCTCTGCAATCCCACTCCCTGACGTGCAAACAAAACCCGACCATTGAGCCGGGTTTGTTGTTGTGGGTACTGCAAATATTTCCCGATTCCTAGCGATCAGGGCACCCCTCCCCGGAATCTGCTAAGTCGTCCGGGTGAAGAGATATTCCAGGCCGGACATGGGCAGGATATTTTCACCAGCTACACGCCAGTTTTCATGCTAATTGCACGCTTCTTGCGGCGGGGGCAGATGAGAGTATCCGCAGCACAAATCACAGTTTCTATCGTTTAGAACTCTCCAACCCCAGGTGGGGAGTGATCTATCTGGTGGTCAGCTATTTGAGAGTAACGCCCTCTTGCATCAAGATGCCGTCCAAGCCATACACCCGTTTATAATACGAAACATCCTTTGGGGTCACTGGAATATAAATATACTTCAATTACCAATTAACCTACCCACTCCAAAGACAGAGACTTCTTTCGGAAGTGACACACCAAAATCCAACCAGTGAACCGAATTATAATACTGCTGAGGCCCTTCCATATATTTAACAAGAAGAGCATTCAAGCGAGTTTTAGTGAAACATTTTACACATTTAAGAGCGGCCATTTTTCGGCAAGCATCATTCTCGTGCATCAACAATTGCAACAAAGCATCATCAGCAAGCTTCTTAAAGCTACCATCCGAAAATAACCTAAGTACTTCTTCAAAAACACGCGCAGAAATCCCCATATCCAAAACCTCCAGCTCACGCCCTTTGGATATCATAAGAATGGTCTTTGCAGCAAACCTAGCATTCGCCCCATAAGCACCATCATCCGCGAAGGCTGAAAGTAAACTGGCATAGCCGTAGTCAACATTATCGACCATCTTTAGCACGAGCTCTATATCTTGCCACTCACCATGCTTACCCAAAAAATCGAAATCTTCTTTTCTAGAGGAAACACTACCACTAGATAATACTCTCCGAAAGAACCCTAGATCTTCAAGAGACGCCACAGTTGATACTAAACTCAAGCTCTCCCTGATCAAATTACGTTTTATGTGGCCACTTAAATTCCGCAAAGTGCCTCTAATCGAATCTGAATCTGAGAACCTTGAAAGCCAAAGAACCTGCGCCTCATGAAGATAATCTTCATAACCATCTTCAATCCGAAGCATTAAATCTTTCTTGTACTTTTTCTTATGTCTACTCATTAAAACAATATATGGCATCTCATCCAGCACAACATCATTTTTAATTTTCCGCTCAAGCTCTGCATCCGTAAGAGACTCTAGCAAAGTAACCTTAAATAGCCCTCTGTTTTTATAATGTTTATTCGCAGATAAGCCCAGCCCCACACCCACACCACCCTGCTCACTCTTTAGAATTGCTTCAGCCTCTACCTCTTCAAATTTTCTACCGAGAGAAAAAGCGACTTGCATTGCAGCTAGCCGAACGTCTAGATCGCTATCGCCATAAAAGCGCTCAAGACTTTCTACCTCAATAGCACCCCGCCTACCCAACTCCTTTATAGCCCCCGCTCTAATTAATGCAGCCCTATGCGCCAATGCTGCATTAAGCACACAAGTAGAAAGAGCTGCAGCGTTCTTAAAAATTTCCAACACCAGACCTTCCTTGATAGAAGCCGGCTGCAATTCTATTACAGACTCAAGTGCCTTCTCCCGCCCACTTTTTAAAGCCAAACGAATTAATGCCTCCTTTGCCTCACCATTGGTTTGAGAGTCATTGCGCTCAACCTCTCGCATAATGACGCTTGCATCCTCAGCTTTTCCATAAACAGCTAAATATCCTAATGCGGCCCGTCTTAAATTTATGTCAGCACCATCATTCAACCAAAGTGCCAAATAAAAATCCTTATTAAACACAGGCTCCGTCGGGAACGGCCTTCCAACAAGGGATATTGCTTTAACAGCATTTACTGGGACCGCACCTTTACCAATGACCGTTTGAAAGAACAAACAATCATCGCCCTGTTTATCATCTAAAGAGTTAACCCAGCACCACAAGGGAATATTTTGATGTTCATAGCTCTGAAGAGCACTAGCCACCAACCCATTCAACTCAGCCGTCCCCAAACCAGTATTGGATTTATCAGCAAAGATTAGATTGGAGTCATGTGCGCCTATGTGCTGTATATCATTTCTTGCCTTTCCTAGAACTGACGACAGCAATCTTATTCTGGCTACAGCCTTCTCATCAACAGAAGACTCTTCTACTGGGTATTTTAGCCTCTTAATAAAATCCGAAAAGAAACCAATACTCTCCGGCGGCAAAATTGTATTCTTCGGCTCACCGCCTGAATCATCGCCATTAGAACCTTCAGCAATAGACTCCATACCTTCCACAGAGTCCAGCCCCCCCTCTGAAGGGTAAGCCGCCAGTTCAAAAACATATGCAACTATGCAGGCTCTTAATTTACTTTCAAAATCTGAATTATTAAACTCTTGAAAAAGAACCTCTTTACCTGTAATCATGCGATCTTTGAAGGCAAGAACCTTCTTCAATCCATCACCTGGATCTTTTAAATTATCACTATCAACTTCTTTAAAGAACAGACTTATCTGAGGCTTGTCACTTTCACGCTTACTCTGTAGCGACAAGGTAAATTCTTCCTCGAACCCTGAACTATACCCATCACCATTTCCAGTTGGCGTCCCCCAGCGCTTCCATATCAAACCAATAAATACATCGCACCTCTTCAAATCTTGATTAATTATTTCTTGCGGACGCCCGTACCTAGGTGTTGTATCCTCCCACCCAACAAGCTCAATTTGAATACTTAATCTACTGGAGAGCAAGGCATTCAGCTCTGTAACAATATCCCTTACTTTCAGGCGCTCCGTACCAAGATCGCCCGGAGATCCGAGAAAAATACTTATAACCTTCCTAGTGCTGGCCACTTTAACTCCTAACCCATAATCAATTAATAGAACTACCCTATAAATGCAGAGCAACAACTGCTAAGGAAGCCCGGATCAAGCAATTCAACGTACCCCCTTCCGCCAATCCCAGGGCGGCACCGGGCTAGTGTCAATCCATAGCCCAGCCTTTCTGGCTCTAGCTTCTCTTTCTTCGAATTCGTACTGGTGACGCTGCTGCAATGGCTGCTCTTTGGCATAGCGACGAAACCACCATGCCATCCCCACAGTGAGCTGTGCAGCTCCCGCATCAAGGGTGTGCCCACATGATGGGCAATCAGTTGGAGTAACCCATACAGCACCGAGAATGCGCTTCCAGCGGTCACGCTTGTACCAGCGAACCGTTACCGGCTTACCGTACACAAGGTCAGATAGGTTCTGCTTAGAGCGCTGGCCGAATGGTTGCTTGGATTCTGGGGCATCGATCCCCTGCAGCCGGATTTTCTCCTGCTTACGTTCAGCAGTGAGGCAGGTGATGGTGTCGCCATCCGTTACCCCAACAACCTTGCAGGCAAGCTCGTAGGAGTGCGCATGCTGTGCAGCCCCAAGCACACAGACAAGCAGAAAGGTACTTGCTCGCATGAAGGCATCCTTGTCTCTGGAGAATTATGCAGCCCAGAGTTTACCCAGTTTGCAAGGCTATCAGGCGGTGTTAGTCGGCTGAGTCAGCTGGCATCTTGACGTGCATACCCTGGAACGGGATTAGTAGAGCCACTTACATTCCCCGAACAGGATTAGCAGCATGATCATATGGATTCGAGATCACTGGAAAGCAGTCCTCATACCTGTCGGCGTCGCCTGTTCCGCCATCATCACGAAGGCCATAGATCAGTATTTTGACTTGGGATGGCTCGGCGATTTGGCGGGCTGGATCGTGGCGGCTTGCGCCATCATTTGGGCTGGGCTGATATCACCCGTGACCATGCCGGTCTGGTTGATTGTGCTGCTGGCCGCCCTGGCTGCATTGGCCGCAACCTGGCTAAAGCGTACGCACTCCAAGCTGGCTGTAGCCACGGCAGAGTTGGATGAACTGAAAAACCCTTCGAAAATTGAACTTGAGTTTGATCAGCATGCCGCTGTTTTCTGGCTTGCCGCCCTACGGGAGCACTATGGCAGCGGCAAGGGTATTTTGGTTGACGACCTGGCCAGCTGGATGAACGTCCCAATTGTTACTGTCGAGGCTGTGGTGGATGTATTGCGGAGACAACAGATGTTGGTTCGCTCCCTTCGCACTAATGCGCCTCTGGAGTTGACTGCGAAAGGGAGGGAATACCTAATGCAACCTATCGTGCGGGAAGACTTTGCACGATTCATGGAAAGACGCACAGGCACTTGGCAGGGAGGGGCTCTCAGTGATTAACACGCCATACAGAGCGCTACATGGGCTTCTAGCGAATTGCCTTAGCCCAGAAAAAGACTGGTGCATCTTCGTCGTCTGGCTCAAGGGGGCCATCTGGGTCTAACAGAAGTTCATGACCCGCGTCAGGATGGTTGCTCCCGCCACCGCTGGCCAACAGACTGTCATGTGTGGTGACGGTGCCGTCTGGCATCTTGACGAGGAATGTCTTCCCCTTGCGGTTGTACCCCAGAAACGCCCACTGCTCCCCGCCTGCAACCATGCCGCCCTGATCATCACAGACGATACGATATCCCCCAATCTGCAGAGTCTTGGCCAGTGCCAGCGGATCACCATTGATAGCCGCATACATCTCGGCCACGCTCACCACGCCCTCCCCGCTGTCATCTGGTAACGACGCCAGTTGTGCAGATAACTCTTTACCTTCGACTTTCAGCTGCTCGTACCGGGCCATTACCTCGGGATCATCACCATCTTCGATCAGCGGGAGTAGCCGCCTGCGCTTGGTGGCGTTCTCGTCTATCTGCGCCTCAAGCAGAACACGTTCCTTCTCGTACCCGGAAAGCTTGGTCTTCTGCAAGCTGGTGTAGATGTAGCCGCGCATGGTTTCAAAGAAGACAGCCCCAAGCACTGGCATGGGATAATTTTTGCTGTTCGAGCAGTTCTCTTTGTTCAGGCCACGGGTGTAGCAGCTCATCGATGCGTGCACGCTCTTGGCGTTAGCGTTGCGCTTGGCAAAATTCCCTCCACAGTTTGCACAGACGACCAATCCCGCCAGCGGGTTTACTCTGGCATGAGTCACCACACTCTGATGCTTGAGCATCTTCTGAGCTTGGTAGAACAGCACGTCATCCACAGCAAACTCAAATACGTCTTTGATCAGCTCTGCAGGCGCCCTGAGCTGCTTCTTCCTGCCGTTTTCCACGTCAACACCCGTCAGGGTGTATCGCTGCCAGTGACCAATAGCAGCCGGGTTGGTTAGTAGCTTCCTGACGGATGACGGGTTGGCAAAATGATCAGAATGTTTTCGTGCAAGCTCTCGAATCCCCACACCTGATACGAATGAGGCGAACACATCCCGAACAACTACAACCTCCAGTGCCTCCGCGCCATCCTCAGTCCGTTTTAGCTTCCCTTGGCTGGTGAGCCAGAACGGGTTACGCCGATTGATACCCTTGCCGTTCTTTGCGGCTTCTTCGCGGCCTTGGTAACTGTCCCTCACTCGTCTGGCAAGGTTCTGACTGTACTCATAAGCGCCCATCGCAGCACCCGCCAACATAAACAGCTGTGGGCCGTTTATGCTGTCGCGGTCATATCGCTGGTTATCGCTCAAGGTGATCAGGTCAACGCCCTTCTCGACCACCTTCTCCAGCATGTTCAAGGTTTTGATTGCTGGGAGTCTCGAAAACCTGTCGAGGGATTCGATGATAATCACTGAGCCTTGGGGTATAGCGCCACTCTCCACCGCCTCCAGAATCTTCCCTAGATTTCCGTGCAGGTGATCACCCTTGCTGGCAGACAGGCCAAGGTCTTCATATCGTATGTCTGAAAGCGTGTAATCGGGGTTTCTCGCCACCCACTCGGCGGCCATCCTCCGCTGCCTGCGAACAGAATCCCCCTCCTCCTGCTTCTTGCTGGAGAATCGGACGTAACTGATTGCTGTTGGCATGTTTTACTTCCTACTAAATCCGAACGGCGGGAGGGCTCCCCGTGACTTCTTTAACTCACCTTGCCTTGCACGTACCCGACCTAGATGCCTGCATCGCGTTCTATGAAGCCTTCTGCGGCATGAGGGTTATTTGTGAGCGTCCCGGCAAAGGTTCACGCATCGTGTGGATGGCCGAACCGGGCAAGGAACATCAGTTCATCTTCGTCATCATGCCCGGCGGTCAGTCTCGCCACCTTGCACCGGATGACTACAGCCACTTCGGCTTTGCCGTGGACAGTCGGGAACGGGTCGATGCCCTCGCCCAACAGGCACAGCTTGCCGGCTGCCTCATCTGGCCTCCAAAGCAGGGAGACCTTTACACTGGATATTATTGCGGGTTACGCGACCCCGCCGGCAACTATGTCGAGTTCAGCTATGGCCAGCCGCTCGGGCCTGGCTCCGAGCACTTGCCAATCCCCTGAAATGCAAAAGCCACCGGCAGGTGGCTTGTGCTGGCATGGCGCCTGGAATCAGTAGGCCCGGCCGGTCTTGTACAGATGTTCGAAGCAGAAGTTGGTCGCGTCGATGTAGCCTTCCGCGCCACCGCAGTCGAAACGCTTGCCCTTGAACTTGTAGGCGATCACGCAGCCATCCTGAGCCTGTTTCATCAGCGCATCGGTGATCTGGATCTCACCACCCTTGCCCGGCTCGGTCTTCTCGATCAGTTCGAAAATGTCCGGGGTAAGGATGTAACGGCCGATGATCGCCAGATTGGACGGTGCGTCTTCCGGCTTCGGCTTCTCGACCATGGTGTTCACCCGGTAGATGTCATCGCGGATCATCTCGCCGGAAATCACGCCATATTTCGAAGTTTCTTCCGGCGGCACTTCCTGGATCGCCACGATGGAGCAGCGGAACTGGTTGTACAACTTGACCATCTGCTGCAGAACGCCATCGCCTTCGAGGTTCAAACACAGGTCGTCAGCCAGGACCACGGCGAACGGCTCGTCACCAATCAGCGGGCGGCCGCTGAGAATGGCGTGGCCGAGGCCCTTCATTTCGACCTGGCGGGTGTAGGCGAAGCTGCACTCATCGATCAGGCGACGGATGCCGACCAGGTATTTTTCCTTGTCGGTGCCCTGGATCTGATGTTCCAGCTCGTAGCTGATGTCGAAGTGGTCCTCCAGGGCTCTCTTGCCGCGCCCGGTGACCATGGCAATTTCGGTCAGTCCTGCTTCCAGAGCCTCCTCAACGCCGTACTGGATCAGTGGCTTGTTGACCACTGGCAGCATTTCCTTGGGCATGGCCTTGGTTGCGGGGAGAAAGCGGGTGCCATAGCCGGCAGCCGGGAAGAGACATTTCTTGATCATGGGAGTCCTGGATACAACTATGAATAAACTGTCGCGCAGTCTAATCAGGCGGCGCGAGCCTTACAATGGCGCGGATAAGGACACTATCGAGGCCAGGTAAATAAGATTATGTCGGGTACAAAAAACCCGGCATCGGCCGGGTTTTTTGTGAGGCTACAGGGGCAATTACTTGGCCTGAGCTTCTACTTCAGCTTCTACGCGACGGTTAACAGCGCGGCCAGCTTCGCTAGCGTTGTCTGCAACCGGGCGGGACTCGCCGTAACCGACCGAGTTAACGCGCTCGGCGCCAACGCTGTACTGGTTAACCAGTACATCACGAACGGCGTTGGCACGACGCTCGGACAGCTTCTGGTTGTAGGCGTCGGTACCCACGGAGTCGGTGTGACCTTCCACGGTGGTAGCGGTTTGCGGGTATTGGTTCATGAAGTCAGCCAGGTTCTTGATGTCACCGTAGCTTTCTTCTTTGACCTGGGCCTTGTCGAAGTCGAACTTCACGTCCAGCTCAACACGAACCACTTCGGCAACAGCCGGGCAGCCATCGGCGTCAACGGTAGTGTTGGCCGGGGTGTCCGGGCACTTGTCGACGTTGTCGCAAACGCCGTCGTTGTCGCTGTCGCTGCACACGTCAGCAACTGGCTCAACGGCCGGAGCCGGCTTGGAGCCGCCACCGAAGTTCAGGCCGATACCAACGCTCGGGGCCCACTCGGTGTCACCTTGGTCGATGTTGTACTGAGCTTCAACACCAGCGCGGGCGTAGAAGTTCTCGGTGAAGTACATCTTGGCACCGCCGCCCAGGTTGGCGAAGGTGGAGCCGTTACGGCCGCTGTTGCCGTTCTGGCCGATGCTCTGGTCAGAGAAACCAGCCGATACGTACGGGCGCAGGGTGTCGCCCGGAGCATTGAAGTGGTACAGGGCATCCAGAGCGGTGTTGGAGCCTTTGATGTTACGGCCGTCGTCGCTACGGGCGTTGTGTACTTCGTCGTAGCCCAGACGCAGTTCCACGTCGTCGGTCAGGAAGTAGCCAACGGAGGCACCGAACAGGTTGCCGTTGTTGTCAAAGTCGCGGGCGCTATCAAAGAACTCTTTTTTGGCGAAGCCTTCGATTTCAACAGCGCCTTGGCCTTGAGCCAGTGCATTCAGCGAAGTAGCAGCGATCAGAGAACCAATGACTGCGCTCAAGGTGTTTTTCAGTTTCATCCGTAAATCCCCATCATGGAATAGCAGTGAGTTGCCCCAACGGTCATGCGGAGCAACTTGGTGGCGGAGTCTAGCAGAATGACCGGGAGCGTGTTTAAGATAATTTGCCGCAGATTAAGTTTCGCCAAGCCCGGAATATTTTTCACGCAGGCGATCAAGCGCCCGCTTGTAGCGCATTTTGGTGGCGCTGAGGCCCATGTGCATGATGTCGGCAATTTCCTGGAATTCCAGTTCGGCGACAAAGCGCAAAACCAGGATCTCTCGGTCTATGGGGTTGACATGCACCAGCCAGCGATCCAGACCACCACGCTCTTCGGCCTTGGGGGTCTTTTCTTCAGAGGCTTCTTCCAGCGGATCGAGACTCAGGGCATCAAGTAAACGGCGTTTGCGGCGCTCTTTGCGGTATTGGGTAATGCATTCGTTATACGTGATGCTATATAGCCATGTTTTGAACTTGGACTTGCCTTCGAAGTTCTTCAGGCCATACAAAACCTTGAGCATGACTTCCTGGCAAACATCATCCGCATCACGTTCATTACCCAAATAGCGGGCACACACATTGAACAAGGTGCGCTGGTAGCGCCGCATGAGTTCTTCGTATGCGCGAGTAACGTGAAACAGTTCGACATGCGCCCGCTGCACCAACTCCTCATCTGAGAGTTCGCGCGGGTCGTAACGCATTGAAAGCGATTGGCCTGTATTCAAAACGGGTCGTGCCGACAAAGAGGTCAGATGGCAGCCAGTGCCCAGAGAATGGGCACTGGCGGCATACATTAGCAGGGATTGATTGTCAGCGACTGCTGACGTGCTGCTCGAGCAAGGTGCGGTTAGCCAGCGAGACCAGCTCCCCATCCTCGGTCAGGAGTACGGTTTTTACCGTACCAATCTCCTCGATCTGCCCTTCGACCTCACCCACCTTCACTTGTTGCCCGACTTCATACAGTTCGCGCACATAGATGCCGGCGAGGATCTGCCCGGCGATATCGCGACTGCCCAACCCCAATGCCAAGGCGATAGCCAGACCAATGGAGATCAGCACGATGGCGATCACGTTGTTCAGCAGTTCGGTTTTCACTTCCAACTGACCGATGGCTACCGAGATGCTGATGATAATTACCAGCCCCTGGGCAACACGACCGAGGCCGGCTGCATAGTCCAGACCAACACCTTCCGCGGCTCCACGGACAATGCCGCTGAGCAGCTGAGCCAACAGTACACCGGCCAGCATGATCGCTGCGGCGCCGAGCACTTTCGGCAGGTACAGCGCGAGTACGTCGAGGGTGGCGGATACGCGATCCAGGCCCAGGGACTCGGCGGCGGAAACCAGGAAGATCAACAGGATGAACCAGTAGACGATCTTGCCGATCAAGGTGGAAACCGGCACCTGAATGCCCACGCGGGAGAGCATTTTGGTCAGCCCGGTCCCCGACATCAGGCGATCCAGGCCAACCTTGGCCAGGAGCTTGGAGAGCAAGGTATCGAGCAGCTTCGCCACCACGAAACCGAGCAGCACCACCACCAACGCACCGAACAGGCGCGGGATGAAGCCGGCGATAGGAGCCCACACCGAGCTCATGGCATTAACGAGACTTTGAGTCCAGGGGTCGAATTCCATATTCAATCAGCCTTGTCTGCGGAGCGCGGGGATGAGGTGCGAGAAACTGGGGATATATGGGCAGAGCCGTTGTTCAGCGCAATCATCAGGGCCTCGATACAGTGCCCCATGAGACTGAACAGATCGCCCACGCCAACCTGGCGGTTGGCAGTTTTCAGGACGCGACCGAGTGTGGCGTCGTCGTCATGTGTGGTCGTGTGCGACTTAAGCAAGTCGCGCAAGGATTCTTCGAACGGATCGTGCATGCGCACCTCGCGTGGATATGTTGCCTAGACGTGCCCCTGTCCTGCGGGGTCACATCTACAGCCAGCGTAACCGGCGAAACAGCCACCATTGAAACGTGACAATCGCGCCAATTAGCACGCAGGCAATCAGGAAACCATAGGTACTGTCCGCACCAGGGATGCCGCCGACATTGATACCGAGCAGACCGGTAATACAGCTGATCGGCAGAAAGAAACCGGTAATGATGCCGAGCCAGTACATGGTGCGCCCCATGTGCTCGCTCATGCGCCGGTGTTCGGATTCCATCACCAGCCCTACCCGCTCACGGACCAGCTCCAGCTCTTCCAGATAGCGAGTCAGACGATTGTGCAGCTCGTTCCAGTAGCTGGTATCGCTGGCAGCGAACCAGCTGAAACCATTGCGCAGCAACTGCGCATAGATATCGCGCTGCGGTGCGAGAAAGCGCCGTAACCCGGCGGCTCGCCGGCGAATCTGCAGCATCAGGCTGTGATCCGGCAAATAACGTTCGTTGCTGTCCAGGCGCTCCTCCTGTTCGTCCAGCTGCTCGGACAGTTCGCTGACCAGGGTGTCGACACGATCCGTGAGATTTTCGGCGAGGAACAGGATCAGCTCGGCCGGGCTTTTCGGGCCCTGACCTTTCTGCAGTTTGGCGATCAGCTCTTCGGTGGCGCGCAGCGGTCGCAGGCGCAGGGAAATCACTCGCTGCGCATTGGCGAAAATACGCACGGAGACCATGTCTTCCGGCTCAGCCCCGGGGTTCAGGTTGACCCCGCGCAGGAATAGCAGCAACTCATCGGCAGGTAGTGCCAGCACCCGTGGCCGGGTGTTTTCTTCCAGCAGCAGGTTGCAACTGAACTCATCGAGCCCACTCTGGCTACGCAGCCAGGCTTGTGCCTGCGGGTGACTGCGATCCCAGTGCAGCCACAGGCTTTCCTCAGCCCGGAGCTGCAAGCCATCCAACTCTGCACGGGCAATGCCGCGCGCGCCGCCCCGTCCATCGAGGACGAAGGCATGCACCAGGCCCCACTGCAGGTTGTCCGGCTCAATCATCCGTAATCACTCTGTCTGGTCGCGAGCAAGCCCGGAGCAGGCCCTCTTATTCAGGCATCTTCAGGGCTTGCGGGGAAACGATGATGCCGTTGTTGTCGGCATACACGAACTCGCCCGGGCGGAAAGTCACGCCGCCGAAGGTGACGACTACATTGAGATCACCGATGCCGCGCTTGTCGGTCTTCATCGGGTGGCTGGCCAGGGCCTGCACACCGAGATCGGTTTGCGCCAGGACATCGACGTCGCGCACGCAACCGTAGATGACCATACCTTCCCAGCCGTTTTTTGCGGCTTTCTCGGCGATCATGTCACCCAGCAGGGCGCGGCGCAGCGAGCCGCCGCCATCGACGACGAGGACTTTGCCCGTGCCTGGCAGGTCGGCCTGGGATTTGACCAGGGAGTTGTCTTCGAAGCATTTCACCGTGACGATCTCGCCACCGAAGGAATCGCGCCCGCCGAAGTTGGCGAACATCGGCTCAACCACTTGCACCAGTTCCGGGTAGGCGTCGCACAGGTCTGGAGTGATGTATTGCATGGGAAAGCTCCTTTCAGTGAAGAACAGCGTCAGAGATCGATGCCTATGCGGTCACCCACATAGGCCAGTTTCAGTTGAGTCAGGCCAGCGCAGGTGGCGTTCAACGGCTGCCCGCTGAGCAGGTCGAACTCGACCCCGTGGCGCGCGCAGCGCAGCACCGTACCGACCAGCGTAGCGTTGTGCAAGGGTGCGCCCTGGTGTGGGCAGCGGTTCTCCAGCAGCACCGGCTGACGATCAATCACCAGCAACAGCAGGCTGCGCCCGGAGACCTGAAAGGTCTGCCGATAACCGTCATCAAGATTGATCAGGCGCTCAAGTGCTACAAACATGGCGGCACCACGCAGGGGATTGGCCGGCATTGCCTTTGGCTGCCATCTTAGCCGCAAGCTTGAGCGCTTGGCACCTCAGTCGTGGGTCAACTCGGCCGGCAATTGCCCTTCGCGCAGCCAGTGTTCAACCAACGGCCAGACTTCCTGCTGCGCCGCCTTGCTGACCAGCATTTCCACGTGACCGTAGTCGCTGTTGAAGCCCTTTTTTTTGGCCAGTTCGAGGAACGCTCGGGGCGCCGCGACGAATTGCTCATAGAGTTTGCGGCAAGCCCAGGTCGGGTCCTGCATATCACCGGCGGCGCTCACCGCCAGCAGCGGCATGCGCACCTCGGCCATGCCGGCCCACCAGTCACGCTGCCTATCGCCAAAGCGACCGAACAGCCGGTGCCAGCGCAGGCTCTCGCGCACCAGACCAATCGGCTCGTCTTCCGGGCCGCGCTTCAGGCGCGCGCCGGAGACATGCCGGAAGCCCTTGAGCAGCAGGCGACTGCCCCACTCCACCGGCGGCACCTTGAGCGGCCAGTAGATGCGACTGATCTGGCTGCCGAACAGCGCTGCGGAAGCGGCATCTTCCTCGCCCAGATAATGCCCGCCCAATGCCGCTGCCAGGGTAATGCCGCCCAGCGAGTGACCAACCCAGTGTGGCGCCTGGCCATTCTGCTCACGAACAAAGGCGGCAATGGCCGGCAGGTCGTAGCGGGCATAGTCGGCCACGGTGTTGCGGCTGTAAGCCTGGTTACGCGGTGACAGGCCGTGGCCACGCATTTCCGCGATCCACACATCGAAACCGGCACGCGCCAGATAAGGGCCCAGGCCAATGCATTTGGGCGAATACCAGAAACGTCGATTGGAGAAGCTACCGTGCAGCAGGATCACCGGCACACCGCGATTTTCCTGATTGGCACGACCGAGCCGGGTCAGCGCCAGTTCGACGGAATAGTCGGGGCTGTTACCCGGCTTGAGACGGTAGACATCCTCGCTCAGATCGCCGCGTAATTCGGCGCTGATCAAGGCGACGGGGAATAACTCGCTACTGCTTTGCATAGTCTTTCTTGCACAAAAAAGTTGCCGGGAGCCATTGGTGGCGTTGCCCACAGGGCCGCCCCGGAAAGTGTCCGCCACGGATGACGGGACACAAAAAAGGGCGGAATTGCTGCCGCCCTTCAATGCTGATGGCGTGGACTCAGGCTGGCTGGGTTTCCGCGAGGAAGAACCAGGTATCCAGCACCGAGTCAGGGTTCAGCGACACACTCTCGATGCCCTGCTCCATCAGCCACTTGGCCAGATCCGGATGATCTGAAGGACCCTGCCCGCAGATGCCGATGTACTTGCCAGCTTTGTTACAGGCCTGGATGGCGTTGCTCAGCAGCTTCTTAACCGCCGGATTACGCTCGTCAAACAGGTGCGCGACGATGCCGGAGTCGCGATCCAGGCCCAGGGTCAGCTGGGTCAGGTCGTTGGAGCCGATGGAGAAGCCGTCGAAGAATTCGAGGAACTCCTCGGCCAGGATGGCGTTGGACGGCAGCTCGCACATCATGATGACCTTCAGGCCATTCTGCCCACGGGCCAGGCCATTGGCGGCCAGCAGATCAACAACCTGGCTGGCTTCGCCGAGGGTACGCACGAACGGCACCATGATCTCGACGTTGGTCAGGCCCATCTCGTTGCGCACTTTCTTCAGCGCGCGGCATTCTAGCTCGAAGCAGTCGCGGAACGACTCGCTGATGTAGCGCGAGGCACCGCGGAAGCCGAGCATCGGGTTCTCTTCTTCCGGCTCGTAGAGCTTGCCGCCGATCAGGTTGGCGTATTCGTTGGACTTGAAGTCCGACAGGCGCACGATGACCTTCTTCGGCCAGAACGCTGCGGCCAGGGTGCTGATGCCCTCGACTAGTTTCTCGACGTAGAAGCCGACCGGGTCGTTGTAGCCGGCGATGCGCTTCTCGACGCTGTCCTTGATCTCCGCCGGCAGGCTGGCGAAGTTCAGCAGGGCTTTCGGGTGCACGCCGATCATGCGGTTGATGATGAATTCCAGGCGGGCCAGGCCCACCCCTTCGTTCGGCAGTTGGGCGAAGTCGAAAGCGCGGTCCGGGTTGCCGACGTTCATCATGATCTTGAACGGCAGATCCGGCATGGCATCCACGGAGTTCTTGCGGATATCGAAGCCCAGCTCGCCTTCGAAGATGAAACCGGTATCGCCTTCGGCGCAGGATACGGTCACGCCCATGCCGTCTTTCAGCACCTGGGTGGCGTTGCCGCAGCCGACTACAGCCGGAATGCCCAGTTCACGGGCAATGATCGCCGCGTGGCAGGTACGCCCGCCGCGGTTGGTGACGATGGCGCTGGCGCGCTTCATCACCGGCTCCCAGTCCGGGTCGGTCATGTCGGAAACCAGGACGTCGCCCGGCTGCACCTTGTCCATCTCGGAAACGTCGTGGATTACCTTGACCTTGCCGGCGCCGATGCGCTGGCCGATGGCGCGGCCTTCGACCAGGACAGTACCCTTCTCTTTCAGCAGGTAGCGCTCCATGACGTTAGCGCTGCTGCGGCTCTTCACGGTTTCTGGACGGGCCTGGACGATATACAGCTGCTGGTCGTCGCCGTCTTTGGCCCATTCGATGTCCATCGGCCGGCCGTAGTGTTTCTCGATGATCAGCGCCTGTTTGGCCAGCTCGGTGACTTCGGCATCGCTGAGGGCGAAACGGGCGCGTTCGGCACGGTCGACTTCGACGGTTTTCACCGACTTGCCGGCCTTGGCTTCTTCGCCATAGACCATCTTGATCGCCTTGCTGCCCAGGTTGCGGCGCAGGATGGCTGGGCGACCGGCCTCCAGGGTCGGCTTGTGCACGTAGAACTCGTCAGGGTTCACCGCGCCCTGCACCACGGTCTCGCCGAGGCCGTAGGCACCGGTGATGAACACCACGTCGCGGAAGCCGGATTCGGTGTCCAGAGTGAACATCACGCCGGCAGTACCGGTTTCCGAACGCACCATGCGCTGTACGCCAGCAGACAGGGCGACCAGTTTGTGGTCGAAGCCCTGATGCACGCGGTAGGCGATAGCACGGTCGTTGAATAGGGAGGCGAACACTTCCTTGGCGGCGCGGATCACGTTATCCACGCCACGGATGTTGAGGAAGGTTTCCTGTTGGCCGGCGAAAGAAGCGTCCGGCAGGTCTTCGGCGGTTGCCGAGGAGCGCACGGCAACCGCCATATTGGCGTTGTCGCCGGCCATCGCGGCGAAGGCGGTGCGGATTTCGCTGTCGAGGCGCTCGGGGAACGGAGCGTCCATGACCCACTGGCGAATCTGCGCGCCAGTCTTGGCCAGGGCATTGACATCGTCCACGTCCAGCGCATCGAGGGAGGCATGAATACGATCGTTCAGGCCACTTTGATCGAGGAAGTCACGGTAGGCCTGGGCTGTGGTGGCAAAACCGCCAGGAACCGAGACACCAGCACCGGCCAGGTTGCTGATCATTTCGCCCAGGGATGCGTTTTTGCCCCCTACGTGCTCCACATCGTGGACGCCGAGCTTATCGAGGGAAACTACGTACTCAACCAAGGTGAACTCTCCACTGTGTTCGGCCCAGCCGTGCAGCCATGCTGCGTCCTGGCTTTGCCTCAAGGAAATAAGTCACAATGCCGGCCAGTACGGGCCCGACAAAGGGGGCCTATGATAGCCAAGAATCGCTCCTGACTTAAGGCCTTTGGCGCAAATGAAACGAACCGCTTTCTTTATCTCCGACGGCACCGGCATCACTGCCGAAACCCTGGGCCAGAGCTTGCTGGCGCAGTTCGAAACCATCAACTTCACCAAGCTCACACGCCCGTACATCGACAGCGCGGACAAGGCGCGAGCGATGGTACAGCAAATCAATAATGCTGCCGAGAAAGACGGTGCTCGGCCGATCATCTTCGACACGGTAGTTAACCAGGATATTCGCGACATTCTGGCCCAGTCCAACGGCTTCATGATCGACATTTTCTCCACCTTCCTCTGCCCGCTCGAGCAGGAGCTGACTTCACACTCCTCCTACTCGGTTGGCAAGTCGCACTCCATCGCCAGCAGCAGCAACTACATGGAGCGCATCGAGGCGGTCAACTTCGCCCTCGACAACGACGACGGCGCGCGCACGCATTACTACGACAAGGCCGATCTGATCCTGGTCGGCGTCTCCCGCTGTGGCAAGACCCCGACCTGCCTGTACATGGCCATGCAATTTGGCATCCGCGCCGCCAATTACCCGCTGACCGAAGAAGACATGGAGCGCCTGCAACTGCCGGCCGCCCTCAAGTCCTACAAGCACAAGCTGTTCGGCCTGACCATCGACCCGGACCGGCTCACCGCCATTCGCCACGAGCGCAAGCCCAATAGCCGCTACGCCAGCTTTGCCCAGTGCGAGTTCGAAGTCCGCGAGGTGGAAAACCTGTTCCGCCGCGAGAACATCCCCTACATCAACTCCACGCATTTCTCGGTGGAGGAAATCTCCGCCAAGATCCTGGTGGAAAAGGGTGTCGAGCGACGCCTCAAGTAACGCTGGCGTTACAGCTCAGCCAAAGCCCGGCCCTGTGCCGGGCTTTTTCATGCCTCAGAACGTGTCGCCTGGAACCCGCACCCAGCCTTCCATCAGGATGCGCGCGCTGCGGCTCATGATGGCCTTCTTTACGACCCACTCACCGTCGACCTGACTGGCTTCGGCACCGACCCGCAAGGTGCCGGACGGGTGACCGAAGCGCACCGCCTCGCGCTCGCCGCCACCGGCCGCCAGATTGACCAAGGTGCCGGGAACCGCCGCTGCCGTACCGATGGCCACCGCGCAGGTACCCATCATCGCGTGGTGCAGCTTGCCCATGGACAGCGCACGCACCAGCAAATCGACCTCGCCGGCCTCGACCGTCTTGCCGCTCGAAGCCTTGTAGCTCTTGGGTTTGCTGACGAAGGCGATCTTCGGCGTGTGCTGACGAGTCGCAGCCTCCTCCGCCGTCTTGATCAGGCCCATGCGCAGGGCGCCCGCCACGCGAATCTGCTCGAAGCGCGCGAGCTGCTGCGGATCGCCGTTGATGTCTTCGCGCAGTTCGGTGCCCTGGTAGCCGATGTCCTCGGCATTGACGAACACCGTGGGAATACCGGCGCTGATCATGGTGGCCTTGAAGCTACCCACACCCGGCACGTCCAGGTCATCGACCAGATTGCCGGTGGGGAACATCGAACCGCCCTCCTCGCCATCGTCGGACGGGTCGAGGAACTCCAGCACGATCTCCGCGGCCGGGAAGGTTACCCCGTCCAACTCGAAGTCGCCGGTCTCCTGCACCTGGCCATTGCTGACCGGCACATGGGCGATGATGGTTTTCTGGATATTGGCCTGCCAGATACGTACCACGCAGGTGCCGTTGTCCGGGATACGCGCCGCATCGACCAGCCCGGCCTGCAGGGCGAAAGACCCAGCGGCGGTGGACAGGTTGCCGCAGTTGCCGCTCCAGTCGACGAAGGCCTTGTCGATGGAAACCTGGCCGTAGAGGTAGTCGACGTCGTGATCGGGCTGAGTGCTTTGCGACAGAATTACGCACTTGCTGGTCGAAGAGGTCGCGCCGCCCATGCCGTCTATGTGCGCGGAGTACGGGTCTGGGCTGCCGATCACCCGCATGAACAGTTTGTCGCGCGCGGCGCCAGGCATCTGGCAGCTCTGCGGCAGGTCCTGCAGGCGAAAGAACACGCCCTTGCTGGTGCCGCCACGCATATAGGTAGCGGGGATCTTGATCTGGGGTTGCTGAGCCATGCTTCAATCCTGGCTTGGTGAAGGTAGCCCGGATGCAATCCGGGATGGGGTGCTGCTCGCCATACCCGGATTGCATCCGGGCTACAGGCTGACGACCCTCCCCCGTGAGAGAGGGTGTCAGCGCCGGCATCAGCCCTTGGACGACTCGAGGAAGTCCTGGGCAAAGCGCTGCAGCACGCCGCCAGCGTTGTAGACGTTGACTTCGGCAGCGGTGTCCAGACGGCAGATCACCGGCACTTTGACCACGTCGCCATTGCGACGATTGACCACCAGGGTCAGCTCGCAGCGCGGCGACAGCTCGCCCTGGATGTCATAGGTTTCAGTACCGTCGAGGCCGAGGGTCAGGCGGGTGGTGCCCGGCTTGAACTCGACCGGCAGCACGCCCATGCCGACCAGGTTGGTGCGGTGGATGCGCTCGAAGCCTTCGGCGACGATCACTTCCACACCAGCCAGGCGTACGCCCTTGGCCGCCCAGTCACGCGACGAGCCCTGACCGTAGTCAGCACCGGCAACGATGATCAGGTTCTGCTTGCGGTTCATGTAGGTTTCGATCGCTTCCCACATGCGCATGACCTTGCCTTCCGGCTCGACGCGGGCCAGCGAACCCTTCTTCACTACGCCGTCAACCACGGCCATTTCATTGACCAGTTCTTTGTTGGCGAAAGTAGCGCGCTGCGCCGTCAGGTGGTCGCCGCGGTGGGTAGCGTAAGAGTTGAAGTCCTCCTCCGGCAGGCCCATCTTGTGCAGGTACTCACCGGCTGCCGAGTTCATCTGGATCGCGTTAGACGGCGACAGGTGGTCGGTGGTGATGTTGTCCGGCAGGATCGCCAGCGGCAGCATGCCCTTGAGCGTGCGCTCACCGGCCAGCGCGCCTTCCCAGTACGGCGGACGGCGGATGTAGGTGGACATCGGGTGCCAGTCGTACAGCGGGCTTTCGGCTTCCTCGATGGTGCCCAGATCGAACATCGGGATGTAGATCTGCTTGAATTGCTCCGGCTTCACGCTGGCAGCGACAATCGCGTCGATCTCCTCGTCGCTCGGCCACAGGTCTTTCAGGGTAATCGGGTTGCCCGCTTTATCGGTACCCAGCACGTCCTGCTCGATGTCAAAGCGCACGGTACCGGCGATGGCGTAGGCCACGACCAACGGCGGCGAAGCGAGGAAGGCCTGCTTGGCGTAGGGGTGGATACGGCCGTCGAAGTTGCGGTTACCGGACAGTACCGCGGTGGCGTACAGGTCGCGGTCGATGATTTCCTGCTGGATTACCGGGTCCAGCGCACCGGACATGCCGTTACAGGTGGTGCAGGCATAGCCGACAATGCCGAAGCCGAGCTTTTCCAGCTCCGACAGCAGACAGGCATCTTCCAGGTACAGCTTGGCGACTTTCGAACCAGGAGCGAAGGAAGTTTTGACCCACGGTTTGCGCAGCAGACCCAGCTCGTTGGCCTTCTTCGCCAGCAGACCGGCGGCCACCACGTTGCGTGGGTTGGACGTGTTGGTGCAGCTGGTGATGGCGGCGATGATCACCGCGCCATCTGGCAGCAGACCTTCGGCTTCCTCGACCTTGGACGCCGCCAGCATGGCGTCGCCAGCAATGCCGCGCTCTTGCAGTGCCGAAGTCGGCAGGCGCTTGTGCGGGTTGGACGGGCCAGCCATGTTGCGTACCACGGTGGACAGGTCGAAGCTCAGCACCCGCTCGTATTCGGCAGTGACCAGCGCATCGGCCCACAGACCAGTGGTCTTGGCGTAGTTCTCTACCAGCTCGATCTGCTCCGGCTCACGACCGGTGAGCTTGAGGTAATCAATGGTTTGCTGGTCGATGTAGAACATCGAAGCGGTGGCGCCGTACTCCGGGCACATGTTGGAAATGGTCGCGCGGTCGCCGATCGACAGGCTATCCGCACCCGGGCCGAAGAACTCGACCCAGGCACCGACCACACGCTCCTTGCGCAAGAACTCGGTGATCGCCAGGACGATGTCGGTGGCGGTAATGCCAGGCTGGCGCTTGCCAGTGAGCTGCACGCCGACGATGTCGGGCAGGCGCATCATCGACGGCAGGCCGAGCATCACGGTTTCGGCTTCCAGACCGCCGACGCCAATGGCGATCACGCCCAGGGCATCGACGTGCGGGGTGTGCGAGTCGGTACCCACGCAGGTGTCCGGGAAGGCCACGCCGCCGCGCGCCTGGATCACCGGGCTCATTTTCTCCAGGTTGATCTGGTGCATGATGCCGTTACCGGCAGGGATCACGTCGACGTTCTTGAACGCGGTCTTGGTCCACTCGATAAAGTGGAAACGGTCCTCGTTGCGACGGTCTTCGATGGCGCGGTTCTTGGCGAAGGCATCCGGGTCGAAGCCCGGAGCTTCCACGGCCAGGGAGTGGTCGACGATCAGCTGGGTCGGCACTACCGGGTTGACCTTGGACGGGTCCCCACCCTTCTCGGCGATAGCATCACGCAAGCCGGCCAGGTCGACCAGGGCGGTCTGACCGAGGATGTCGTGGCAGACCACGCGAGCCGGGTACCAGGGGAAATCCAGGTCCTGCTTGCGCTCGATCAGCTGCTTGAGCGAATCGGTCAGCGCCTCGGGCTCACAGCGGCGCACCAGTTGCTCGGCCAGCACGCGTGATACGTAAGGCAGCTTGGCATAGGCACCAGGGGCGATGGCATCGATCGCCTCGCGCGTGTCGAAGTAGTCCAGCGCGGTGCCGGGCAGGTGCTTGCGGTACTGAGTGTTCAGCTGGCTGTTCATGATTATTTGCGATCCTTGAGCGGCACGAACTTGAGGTCCTCAGGACCTGTGTAGTTGGCACTCGGGCGGATGATCTTGCCGTCGATGCGCTGCTCAATCACATGGGACGACCAGCCCGAGGTACGGGCGATGACGAACAGCGGGGTAAACATGGCGGTCGGCACGCCCATCATGTGGTAGCTCACAGCGCTGAACCAATCCAGGTTGGGGAACATCTTCTTGATTTCCCACATGGTCGATTCCAGACGCTCGGCGATGTCATACATCTTGGTGTTCGACTGCTCGGCGGAGAGTTCGCGCGCCACGTCCTTGATCACCTTGTTGCGCGGATCACTCACGGTGTAGACCGGGTGACCGAAGCCGATCACCACTTCCTTCTTCTCGACGCGGGCACGGATATCGGCCTCGGCCTCGTCCGGATTGTCGTAGCGCTTCTGGATCTCGAAGGCCACTTCGTTGGCGCCGCCGTGTTTCGGGCCGCGCAACGCGCCGATAGCGCCAGCAATGCAGGAGTACATGTCGGAGCCGGTGCCGGCGATAACGCGCGAAGTGAAGGTGGATGCGTTGAATTCGTGCTCGGCGTACAGATTCAGCGAGGTGTGCATGGCGCGCACCCAGGACTCGCGCGGCTTCTCGCCATGCAGCAGATGGAGGAAGTGACCACCGATGGAGTCGTCATCGGTTTCCACGTCGATGCGCTTGCCGTTGTGGCTGAAGTGGTACCAGTACAGCAGCGCGGAACCCAGCGAGGCCATCAGCTTGTCGGCGATATCGCGGGCGCCCGGGTGATTGTGGTCGTCCTTCTCCGGCGACACGCAGCCGAGCACGGACACGGCGGTGCGCATCACGTCCATCGGGTGGGCAGACGGCGGCAGTTGTTCGAGGGAGGTCTTGAGCGCCGCCGGGATGCCACGCAGGGCCTTGAGCTTGGTCTTGTACGCGGCCAGCTCGGCGACATTGGGCAGCTTGCCGTGGACCAGCAGGTGAGCGATTTCCTCGAACTCACAGCGGTTGGCGAAGTCGAGCACGTCATAGCCGCGGTAGTGCAGGTCGTTACCGGTACGGCCGACGGTGCACAGGGCCGTGTTGCCGGCAGTGGTGCCGCTCAGGGCTACGGATTTCTTCGGCTTGAAGCCGGTGGTGGTTTCGGGAGTGGCGCTCATAACGAATAGGTCCTCATCTAATCCGGTTGTTTCTTGTTGTGCGCCGGCCTGCCCGCTCTGGGCGGGCGGCCAGCGTACCGGTTACTTCTTGGCGGCAAACAGGGCGTCAAGGTGCTGCTCGAAGGCGTGGTAATTGATGCGCTCGTACAGTTCCATGCGCGTTTGCATGGTGTCGATCACGTTGGCCTGGGTGCCGTCGCGGCGCAGCGCGGTGTAGACGTTCTCGGCCGCCTTGTTCATGGCGCGGAAGGCCGACAGCGGGTACAGCACCAGGGACACGTCGACGCTGGCCAACTCTTCGGTGGTGTACAGCGGCGTGGCGCCGAATTCGGTGATGTTGGCCAGGATCGGCGCCTTGATACGGTCGGCGAAGGTCTTGTACATCGCCAGTTCGGTGATGGCTTCCGGGAAGATCATGTCGGCGCCGGCTTCGATGCAGGCGGCGGCGCGGTCGAGGGCCGAGTTGAGGCCTTCGACGGCCAGGGCATCGGTACGCGCCATGATCACGAAGCTGTCGTCGGTACGGGCGTCGACGGCGGCCTTGATGCGGTCGACCATCTCCTGCTGGGTCACGATCTCTTTATTGGGGCGGTGGCCGCAGCGCTTGGCACCGACCTGGTCTTCGATGTGGATGGCGGCGGCGCCGAACTTGATCATCGACTTGACCGTACGCGCCACGTTGAACGCCGAGCTGCCAAAGCCGGTGTCGACATCCACCAAGAGCGGCAGGTCGCACACATCGGTGATACGGCGCACATCGGTGAGTACGTCATCCAGGCCGGTGATGCCCAGGTCCGGCAAGCCGAGCGAGCCTGCCGCCACGCCACCACCGGACAGGTAGATGGCCTTGAAACCGGCGCGTTTGGCCAGCAGGGCATGGTTGGCGTTGATCGCGCCGACTACTTGCAGGGGATGTTCGCTGGCGACGGCGTCGCGGAAGCGCTGACCGGGAGTGCTCGAACTCATGATTCACCTCGTGCGGTTGAAGGAGCGGCGCCCTGCCCCGCTTGCGCGGTGTAGTGGCGTTCGATATTGCGTTTGGAGGCGGCGATATGGCGGCGCATCAGTAGCTCGGCCAACTCGCCATCGCGCTCGGAGATCGCGTCCAGAATGCGATGGTGCTCGTTGAAGGCATGCCTTGGGCGGTTCGGCGTAGCGGAAAACTGCAGGCGGTACATGCGCACCAGTTGATAGAGCTCGCCGCAGAGCATCTGGGTCAGGGTCTTGTTGCCGCTGCCCTGGATGATCCGGTAGTGGAAGTCGAAGTCGCCTTCCTGCTGGTAGTAGCCAACACCGGCCTTGAAGGCCGCATCCTGTTCATGCAGGTCGAGTACCCGGCGCAGCTCATCGATCTCGCCCTGGGTCATGCGCTCGGCGGCCAGGCGACAGGCCATGCCTTCGAGGGATTCGCGGATTTCATACAGCTCGATCAACTCGGCGTGGCTGAGCGAGACCACCCGCGCGCCCACATGGGGGACGCGAACCAACAGGCGCTGACCTTCCAGGCGGTGGATCGCCTCGCGCAGCGGGCCGCGACTGATACCGTAAATACGCGCCAACTCTGGCTCGGAGATCTTGCTGCCGGGCGCGATCTCTCCCTTGACAATAGCCGCCTGGATACGCCGGAAGACATGCTCGGAAAGCGTGCCGGAGTCGTCGACAGAGGCAGTGGTAATGTCGGAAGTGCCCAGCATTATTGTTGACACCTTTAATTTATGATGCGGAAAAACTACGATCCAGGTGGCCTCCTGTCAAATAAAAAAACAACATTGTCGACAATATCTCGACGAGTGACGTGCGCATAATCCGTGCACTTCACCTCTAGAAACGCGTGTAAGCGTCTGTCGCAGCTGAAAAAGCCCATGCTAGAATGCGCCGCCAGCGCCGTCCCTATGCCTGTAGCGCCTGCTAGACTGCAGGGGCCGGCCGCCCCACTCCCTTGCCGATCACCCGATCCGACGAAACAAACATCACAGGACTTATGAGACTCGAGCCCTTAGCCTTCTTCCTTTGCTGCACGATGTTCTCCGGCCTGAGTCTCGCGGCGGAAAAGGCTGTCTATGGTCTGAATGAATACATCCAGCTCTCCGATCTTGAGATGGAAGTCGCCGCCAAACTGGATACCGGCGCCAAGACAGCTTCACTGAGTGCGCGCGACATCAAACGCTTCAAACGTGACGGCGAGACCTGGGTGCGCTTCTACTTGGCGATCGATGATGCGCACGAACACCCCATCGAACGCCCCCTGGCGCGGATCAGCAAGATCAAGCGACGTGCCGGCGACTATGATCCAGAAGAAGGCAAGACCTACACTGCACGTCCCGTCATCGAACTGAACGTATGTATGGGTAAAACCCAACGCACCATTGAAGTGAACCTGACCGACCGTAGCGCCTTCCAGTATCCCTTGCTGATTGGCTCAGAAGCGCTCAAGCGCCTGGATGCCATGGTCGATCCAAGTCTTAAATATGCCGCCGGCAAGCCCGGCTGCCTCCTTACTACCGCTGCCGAGTAATTGCTCATGCGATCCTTGACCCTGCATCTGAAAGTCCTCATCACCCTTCTGGTGACGGTGGGCATTCTGGTTACGGCCTACCAGATCTTCATTCTCGGCATCCCGGTGACCGAGGACGAGACCGATGACCTGTGGAACATCGACGCCAAAGTCGAATTCCAGGCCAGCGGCCGCGAGCCGGTGAAGGTGCAGATGTTTGTACCGCCGCTCAACCAGGACTATGTCAGCCTCAATGAGAGCTTCATCTCGAACAACTACGGGGTGAGCATCAAGCGCGCTGATGGCAACCGCAAGGTGACCTGGTCGGCACGGCGCGCCAGCGGCAATCAGACCCTGTATTACCGCCTGGTGCTGACCAAGCGCTACAGCGGCGAGCAGCCTAAGGCCACGGGGCCGATCTACCGTGACAGCATTGCGGTCGAAGGCGCCGAGAAGATCGCTGCCGAGGCCCTGCTGGCGCCGATCCGCCAGCACTCGGCCGACGTCGAGACCTTCATCAGCGAGACCATCAAGCGGGTCAACAATAGCGCTGACGACAACGTCAAACTGTTGCTCGGCGGCGATGCCTCGACCCCGAACAAGGCCAAAGTCATCGAGCTGCTGCTGTCCATCGCCCATGTCCCCATGGAGCGTGTGCACACCATTCGCCTGGCGGCCGACATTCAGCAGACTCCCGAGCTGTGGCTGCGTAGCTTCAACGGCGAGAACTGGCTGTATTTCAACCCGGACAGTGGCGAGCAAGGTCTGCCGCAAGATCGCCTGGTCTGGTGGACCGGCGACGACCAGCTGGTTGGCATCGAGGGCGGCAAGAAGGCCCTGGTCAGCTTCACCCTGAACAACAGCGAGATGAACGCCATTCGCCTGGCCAAGCTGACGGACGAGAACACCGACGTCGACTTCCTCGAATACTCCTTGTACGGCCTGCCGCTGCAGACCCAGCAGACCTATCAGATCATGATCATGATCCCGATCGGCGTGCTGGTGATCCTGATCCTGCGCAACCTGGGCGGCCTGCAGACCCTGGGTACTTTTACTCCGGTACTGATCGCCTTGGCCTTCCGCGAAACCCAGCTGGGTTTCGGCATCATGCTGTTCACCGTCATCACCGCCCTCGGCCTGTCGCTGCGCTCCTACCTTGAGCACTTGAAGCTGCAGATGCTGCCGCGTCTGTCGGTGGTACTGACCTTCGTCGTGGTACTGATCGCCGTGATCAGCCTGTTCAGCCACAAGCTGGGCCTGGAACGCGGCCTGTCGGTAGCGCTGTTCCCGATGGTGATCCTGACCATGACCATCGAACGCCTGTCGATCACCTGGGAAGAACGCGGCGCCTCGCATGCCTTCAAGGTCGCGGTTGGCACCCTGTTCGCCGCTACCTTGGCACACCTGCTGATGACCGTGCCGGAGCTGACCTACTTCATCTTCACCTTCCCGGCTGTGCTGTTGATCATGGTGGGCTTCATGCTGGCGATGGGTCGCTACCGCGGCTACCGCCTGACCGAGCTGTTCCGTTTCAAAGCCTTCCTGAAGGATTGAGCCCATGTTCGGTCTGATCAAGAGATGGAAAGCCCTGGAAGCCAAAGGCATCATGGGCATCAATCGACGCAATGCGGACTACGTGCTGAAGTACAACCAACGGCACCTGTACCCCATCGTCGATGACAAGATCATCACCAAGGAGCGTGCGATCCAGGCCGGCATCCATGTGCCGGAGCTGTACGGGATCATCTCCACCGAGAAGGAGATCGAGAAGTTCGACGAGATCATCGCCGGACGCAGCGATTTCGTGATCAAGCCGGCGCAAGGCGCCGGTGGTGACGGCATCCTGGTCATCGCCGACAAGTTCGAGGGCCGCTACAAGACGGTTTCCGGCAAGATCGTCAGCCAGGAGGACATCGAGCACCAGTTATCGAGCATCCTTACCGGCCTGTACTCCCTGGGTGGTCACCGCGACCGCGCGCTGATCGAGTACCGGGTCACCCCGGACCCGATCTTCAAGAGCATCAGCTACGAAGGCGTGCCGGACATCCGCATCATCGTGCTGATGGGCTACCCGGTAATGGCCATGCTGCGCCTGCCGACGCGCCAGTCCAACGGCAAGGCCAACCTGCACCAGGGCGCCATCGGCGTGGGTGTGGATCTGGCGACCGGCCTGACCCTGCGCGGCACCTGGCTGAACAACAAGATCACCAAGCACCCGGACACCACCAACGCGGTGGACGGCGTGCAGCTGCCCAACTGGGACGGTTTCATGAAGCTGGCGGCCGGTTGCTACGAGTTGTGCGGCCTTGGCTACATCGGTGTGGACATGGTGCTGGACGAAGAGAAAGGCCCGTTGATCCTCGAGCTCAACGCCCGCCCCGGCTTGAACATCCAGATCGCTAACGACTGCGGCCTGACCCATCGAGCCCATGCGGTGGAAGCACGGATTGCCGAACTGGCGAAGAACGATGTGAAGGAAAGCGCGGAAGATCGCGTGCGCTTCTCCCAGCAGCTGTTTGGTCATGTCAAACCGGCAGAGATCTGATTCAGCTCCATCCAGAAAAGCCCGGCTCCGGCCGGGCTTTTTCATTGCTGCGCCCTAGGCCCTCAAGGCGGGCACAGACTACAATCGGCCTTCGCGTTCGCCTGACCAATTCGCATGCACAGCTGCCTCGTTCACGCCCTGCCCTACCTGGCCGATCCGGCCGATTACTTTGCCTTGGTGCGCCAGGCTCCCGGCGCCGTGCTGCTGGATGCCGGCCGGCCGCAGGCCGAACGCGGACGTTTCGACCTTCTCAGCGCCTGGCCACTGCAGACGTTCGTACCCAACCCCAATGAACCGGCTGCGGCGTTCTTTCAGCACCTGCGCAAGAGTCTCGATCAGTTGGGGCGCGCCGAGGCACCGGCAAATATCGAACTGCCTTTCACAGGCGGCCTGATCGGCTATCTGGCCTATGATTTCGGCCGCCGCATCGAGCAATTGCCAGAACAGGCCAGAGATGACCTGCTGCTGCCGGATGCGCGCTTTGGCCTGTATGGCTGGGCGCTGATCAGCGACCACCAGAAGCGTACCAGCCAGCTGGTGTTCCACCCGCAACTGGAGGCCGCCGAGCGTACACGACTGATCGCGCTGTTCAGTCAGCTAGCGCCTGTCGCAGCCGCCAGCTTCAAGCTGCTGGAGGCCTTTCGAGGCGACCTTGATGCCGAGCAGTACCGTCAGGCGATCGAGCGCATCCAGGCCTATATCCAGGCCGGCGACTGCTACCAGGTGAACTTCGCCCAACGCTTCCAGGCGCCTTGTGCAGGCGATCCGTGGACCGCCTACCAGGCTCTGCGTACCGCCTGCCCCACTCCGTTCGCAGGATTCCAGAGCCTGCCCGATGGCGGCGCCATTCTCAGCCTTTCGCCGGAGCGTTACCTGCAGGTCAGTCAGGGTCGGGTGGAAACCCGGCCGATCAAGGGCACCCGTCCACGCGGTGCTACGCCAGCCGCCGATGCTGCCGAAGCGCAGCTGCTGCTGGATAGCCTAAAAGATCGCGCCGAAAACCTGATGATCGTCGATCTGCTGCGCAACGACCTCGGCCGCAGCTGCCGCATCGGCTCAGTGCGCGTACCCGAGCTGTTCGCCCTGGAGAGTTACCCCAACGTGCATCACCTGGTCAGCGCGGTTACCGGTGAGCTGGCTGCGGGCAAGGACGCACTGGATCTGATTGCCGGCAGCTTCCCCGGTGGCTCGATCACCGGCGCGCCGAAGATTCGCGCCATGCAGATCATTGACGAACTGGAGCCGACCCGCCGCACCCTGTACTGCGGCTCCCTGCTCTATCTGGATGTACGCGGCGAGCTGGACAGCTCCATCGCCATTCGCAGCCTGCTGGTCAAGGACGGTCAGATCAGCTGCTGGGGCGGCGGTGGCATAGTCGCCGACTCGCAGTGGCAGGCCGAGTACCAGGAGTCGATCACCAAGGTGAAAGTGCTGCTACAGACCCTCGAGCAACTCTCCGGCCTTTAGCCCGCCACTGAAACGACAAGGCCCGCAATTAGCGGGCCTTGTCGTTTTTTTGCGCAAGAGCCTTACAGGCTCAGATCACGCTCAGACGCCTTGAGGAACTCGCGCTTGAGGTCGTCATAGGTGTGCACCGCCGGGAACTGCGGGAACTCGCGGATCACGTTGTCCGGGGCATGGAACAGGATGCCGGCATGGGCTTCGCTGAGCATGGTGGTGTCGTTGTACGAGTCGCCGGCGGCGATCACGCGGTAGTACAGGCTCTTGAAGGCGATGACCGACTGGCGCTTGGGATCTTTCTGGCGCAGTTGGTAACCCACTACGCGATCGGTTTCGTCGGTGATCAGCTTGTGGCACAGCAGCGCCGGGAAGCCCAGCTGGCGCATCAGCGGCTGGGAGAACTCGTAGAAGGTGTCCGAGAGGATCACCACCTGGAAGCGCTCGCGCAGCCAGTCGACGAACTCCACGGCGCCTTCCAGCGGCTTGAGGGTGGCGATCACTTCCTGGATATCGGCGAGCTTAAGCCCATGCTCGTCGAGGATGCGCAGGCGCTGCTTCATCAGCACGTCGTAGTCAGGAATATCCCGGGTGGTCGCCTTGAGGGCGTCAATGCCGGTTTTTTCGGCGAAAGCGATCCAGATTTCCGGGACCAGAACGCCTTCGAGGTCGAGACAGGCAATTTCCACGGGACACTCCTAGCTAGCAATTTGACAGAAGGCGGCACTCTAGCGATTCACCCGTTGCGACGCAACGCAGCACTTATATCCATAGTGGTTAGTCATGCTTGAATATGGTTATTTAGACGCATATGCCCTTTTTGCTAACATCCTCGGCACAGAGCGTTCAGCGCCACCTAAACCAGGAAACCAGCCCGATGAGCCAAGCCTTCAACGTTGCCGAACTGGCAACGGCCTATGCCAACAAATCGCCCCAGGACATTCTCAAACTGGCCTTCGAGCACTTCGGTGACGAGCTGTGGATCTCCTTCAGCGGTGCCGAGGACGTGGTGCTGGTCGACATGGCCTGGAAGCTCAACAAAAAGGTCAAGGTATTCAGTCTGGATACCGGCCGCCTGCACCCGGAAACCTACCGTTTTATCGAGCATGTACGCGAGCACTATGGCATCGCCATCGAAGTACTGAGCCCGGATGCCACCCGCCTCGAAGCCCTGGTGCGCGAGAAAGGCCTGTTCAGCTTCTACAAGGACGGTCATGGCGAATGCTGTGGCATCCGCAAGATCGAACCGCTCAAGCGCAAGCTGGCCGGCGTCAAGGCTTGGGCCACCGGCCAGCGCCGCGACCAGAGCCCCGGCACCCGCAGCCAGGTCGCCGCAATGGAACTGGATGGCGCCTTTTCCACGGCCGACAAACCGCTGTACAAGTTCAACCCGCTGGCGCAGATGAGCAGCGAGGAAGTCTGGGCCTATATCCGCATGCTCGAGCTGCCCTACAACAGCCTGCACGAGCGCGGCTATACCAGCATCGGCTGCGAGCCCTGCACCCGCCCAGTCCTGCCCAACCAGCACGAGCGCGAAGGCCGCTGGTGGTGGGAAGAGGAAACCCAGAAGGAATGCGGCCTGCATGCCGGCAATGTGATTGCCAGAGCCTGAATGAAAAAGCCCGGCGAATGCCGGGCTTTTTCTATCTGGACGACACTCAGTAGGTTGGCAGCTCGACCCCGTCGAACAACTCGTCCAGCTCGGCTTTGGTATGACATTGCACAGCCTTGGCCATCACTTCGCGGGTCAGGTGCGGGGCGAACTTCTCGATGAAGTCACACATGAAACCACGCAAGAAGGTGCCGCGACGGAAGCCAATCTTGGTCACGCTGGATTCGAACAGATCGCTGGCGTCCAGCACCACCAGATCACTGTCGAGCTTGGCATCGACCGCCATGCGCGCCACGATGCCCACGCCCAACCCCAGACGCACGTAGGTCTTGATCACGTCAGCGTCGGCCGCGGTGAATACCACCTTGGGCGTCAGGCCACGGTGGCTGAACGCTTCATCCAGCTTGGAGCGACCAGTGAAGCCGAATACATAGGTGACGATCGGGTACTCGGCCAAAGATTCCAGTGACAGCTTCGGCAGCTTGGTCAGCGGGTGGCCCTGAGGCACGACCACGCAGCGGTTCCAGCGGTAGCACGGCATCATCACCAGGTCGCCGAACAGCTCCAGCGCCTCGGTAGCGATGGCAAAATCGACGGTGCCATCGGCGGCCATTTCGGCAATCTGCATCGGCGTACCCTGATGCATGTGCAGGGCGACTTCCGGGTACTGCTTGATGAAGCTGCTGATCACCGGCGGCAGTGCATAGCGCGCCTGGGTGTGCGTGGTAGCGATGGACAGGGTGCCCTTCTTCTCGTTGGAGAACTCCTGAGCGATCTGCTTGATGCTCTCGACCTTGCGCAGGATCTCCCCTGCGGTGGTGATGATCCGCTCGCCAGCTGGAGTTACCCGGGTCAGGTGCTTGCCACTGCGGGCGAAGACCTCCACCCCCAGCTCGTCTTCCAATAGGCGGATCTGCTTGCTGATACCGGGTTGCGAGGTATAGAGGCTCTGCGCAGTAGCGGAGACGTTGAGGTCGTGGTGCGCCACTTCCCAGATGTAGCGCAATTGCTGGAGCTTCATAAATATCCCTCTAAAGCAGATAGACGCTGCTCGAATGTGCCAGCTGCGTTATATAACCATATTAATGGTTCAAGGAATAAAACTAGACGATTTTCTGAGTTATGCATGCCGTTCGTCTAACGAATGCGCATAACCCGCCTCAACCACGATGCTGCAGCATCGGCACCAGGTAGACAGGTATCTCGGAGAGCTGCAGGACACGGGCCGCTGTGCGCCCCAACGGGGTCTCCTGAGTCGCGCCATGGCTGTGACTGCCTACGACCAGCAGATCGACGGCGAGTTTCCGCGCCTCCTCCAGAATCACCTGTGAAGAGTCGCCTTGAGCCACCCGCACATTACGGATCAACTCGATGTCATGCTGCGCATCGCCCAACTCATCGCGAAACCCCTCTAGCACCCGCTGCTCGATACTCGCCATGACATTGCCCAGCCCTTTACTGCGCAGTTCCTGCAAAGTCTTCTCATCCAGGTAGGTTTGCAGCACGGACTCGGCGAACAGCCCCATGGGCTCGACCGCATGCACCACATAGAGTTCGGCCTTGAGGGCGCGGGACAGATTCAGCGCATGCTGCAGCACATAAGGAGCGTACAGGCCGAGATCGGTGGCATATAGGATGGATCTGATCATGCGGCCTCCCCACTTCCTGCTGCGGCCCTGTTTTGAGCTTAGCAGCGTGTCGCCGCGCGCAAGGCTGCAGACCAGGGAGCAGACGGGCGGCCCTCAGAACCTGTTCACGATCTCTTGTCCGTCGGCCATGCCGCGTTAAAAACAGGCTCGGAATGCTCCGCTTCCTCGCCGTTTTGACCAGCCGGAGGCTGTTACTGGCGTAGCGCCTTGTCTGGCTCTAGTCCAAAAGATCGTAAACAGGTTCTCAGAGCTGTATTTCGTTACTCACCCCATGCGGTACATGACCGGTGGCCACCACTTCACGGGCTTTCTCACAGTGCCCGGCCTGATCATCGAAAAACACGTCAGCGGCGAAGGCTTCAAGAAACGCCGCTTTTTCCAGCCCCCCGAGAAACAGCGACTCGTCCAGGCGAATATCCCACTCGCGCAGGGTGCGGATGACCCGCTCGTGTGCTGGTGCCGAGCGCGCAGTAACCAGCGCGGTACGAATCGGGCACTGTTCTTCGGCAAACTCGCGTTGCAAGCGGTTCAGGGCCGCCAGGAACGGCTTGAACGGTCCGCCACCCAGCAGCTCACGGGCGGAAGCCTTCTCATGGTCCTGAAACGCGGTCAGGCCGCCCTGCTGATAAACCCGCTCGGACTCATCGGAAAACAGCACGGCATCACCGTCGAAGGCGATGCGCAGCTCGTTGCTGGCCGCCCGCCGCGCCCCACCGGAAAGAATGGTGGCGGCGGCAAAGCCCGCATCCAGGGCGCTGCGCACATCCTCGACATGGGTGGAGAGAAACAGGTGGCAGCCGAATGCAGCCAGATAGGGGTAAGGGCTGCGGCCGCCGACGAAGGCGGCGCGGGAAATGCCCAGACCGTAGTGCTGAATCGAGTTGAACACGCGCAGGCCGGTATCGGCACTGTTGCGTGATACCAGGATGACCTCGACCCTGGCCTGCCCCAGGCTGGTGTTGAGGCTGAGCAGCTTCTCCACCAGGGGGAAAGCGTCGCCAGGGCTGAGAATCTCCTCCTCGTGGTCGATCTGGTACTGGCGGTAGGCGGCGACCCCTTCGCTCTCGTAGATGCGATGGCTGTCACTCAGGTCGAACAGTGCTCGCGAGGAAATCGCCAACACCAGCTTGTCACCCAGTCCCTTGCTCATATCGACCTCAATGTATGTCCAGAAAACGCAATGCCTGGTAGAGCATGCGGGTTTTCGGTAATTCACAGCCGGTTGCAGCAGCGGCGGCCAGCGGTGCTGCGTAAATGGCCTCAAGCTCCAGCGGGCGCTGCAGCGTGAAGTCGTGGTACATGCTCGGCAGGTAGTCTGGCATGCGCTCGGTGGCCGCCAGCAGCTTGTCGGCACAACCTTCCGGCAATACATGACCGCAGGCGGCAGCGCCCTGCACCACTTCCAGCATGATGGCGTGGATCAATGCGCGACTATCGGCGCTCGCCATCAGGCGGGTGGTGCCCGCGTTGAGCAGCACGGACAAGCCGTTGTACGGCACGTTCCACACTAACTTCTGCCAGCGGGCCTGTTCCAGCTCGGCCATTGCCGTTGCTTCCAGCCCGGCGGCGCGGAACATCGCAGCGCCCTCCTCGACAATCGCCTGGCGTTGCTCAGCGCTGCTCGACGGGCCCGAGTGGTAACCCAGACTCAGCGCCCCCAGTGCCTGGTGTTCGATCACCCCAGGCGCGGAGCGATGCGCGCAGATATAGCAGAGCCCGCCGAACAGATGCAGGGAGTCCGGCAGCAGCGGGCGTAACTGATCTTCCACCGCCAGGCCGTTCTGCAACAGCACAACCTTGGCTCCCGGCTCTGCGACCCTGCCAATCAGCGGTGCCAGCTCGGCGTTACTGGTGGTCTTGGTGCCTACCAGCAGCCAATCGCAATGGGGCATTTGCTCCGCGCTGGGCCAGGCCTGCACGGGTTGCAGATGCAACCGGCCATGCACGGCACTGTTGAGTTGCAGGCCATGTTCGGCAACCGCTGCATACTCGCTGCGCAGGAGGAAATGCACGTCAAAACCGGCCCGAGCCAGCATCAAACCATAGAAACCACCAATGGCACCGGTACCGATAATGCCAATGCGCGGGCGTGGTCGATCTTGCATCAAGGTAACTCCTCGGACTCCAGCTGCAGGGCCTGCGCGATGGCAGCATTCAACCCGGCGGCGCTCAAGCGGCAGTGCAATGTGCCAAAAAACTGCCCATCGCGAATCAGAAACACGCTGGGAAGCTGGAAAACCTCATAGCGCTCGACCAGGCCACCATTATTCCCGGCATCGATCCAGCACAGCTGCTCGACAGCCAATGGCAAGCCAGGCAGCTCGCGGCGCGCCCAACGACAACTGGCACAACCTATGCTGGTGAATATGAGCAAGGACGTGCCGCTCAGTTGCAACAGACGCTGCTCGGCATCGAAATCGGTCAACTCCAGACTGGGCACTATACTGTTCATGTGTGATGTCAAATAAGTGGCATCCGGAGTAGTCAAAATGCGTCATTTCTTGCGTCACCCCAGCGACATGCCAGTCGAACTGGTTCAACGCAAACACGCCTTCCTGCCGAGACAAAGGCTGAACAATATCAGCCTCGGGGGCGTGGCGTGCAATTCCAACAAAGGCTTTCGCAAGGGCACGGCAGTCGAGCTGCGCATTCCCTTGCTGGGCGAGCAGGCGCGTTATCCGGGCGTTGTGGCCTGGTGCCGCAAGCAGGCTGAGGATTACCTGGTCGGCATTGCCTTTATCGATGAAGACACCCTGTTCCGCGCGCGCATGGTCGAGCAGGTCTGCCAGATCGAGCACTACCGTCATCAGCGCGAACGCGAACTCGGCGAGGATCTGCCCGTTGAGGTAGTGGCTCGCGAGTGGATTGCCCTGCATGCGGCAGAGTTCTCCGGAGCCAGCTTGAACTAGTGTTTTCCTGCCTGGCACGGCTTTTAAGCGGCCGCGCCCATTGTCGAGCCCGCCCGTTACGCGCTAAGGTTCCGCTTCCCCGCTGCGCCCATGATTAGCTGTGCCTCTGGCGCCCGGCACCCGTGACCTGATGACTCTGACTGATGAATAGCACGATGGCTGATTTACCGATCGACGATCTTAACGTTGCCTCCAACGAAACCCTGATCACCCCGGCGCAGCTCAAGCGCGAAATCCCTCTCACCGCCGCCGCCCAACGCACCGTCGCCCATGGCCGCGAAGTGGTACGCAATATTCTCGATGGCACGGACCACCGCCTGTTCGTGGTCGTGGGCCCCTGCTCCATCCATGACATCAAGGCGGCCCACGAATACGCCGAGCGTCTCAAGGTGCTGGCTGCAGAAGTGTCCGACAGCCTGTTCCTGATCATGCGCGTGTATTTCGAGAAGCCGCGTACCACGGTCGGCTGGAAAGGCCTGATCAACGATCCGTACCTGGACGATTCGTTCAAGATTCAGGACGGCCTGCATATCGGTCGCCAGCTGCTGCGCGACCTGGCCGAGATGGGCCTGCCGACCGCCACCGAAGCCCTCGATCCGATCTCCCCGCAGTACCTGCAGGACCTGATCAGCTGGTCGGCCATCGGCGCGCGCACCACCGAATCGCAGACCCACCGCGAGATGGCCTCCGGCCTGTCCTCCGCGGTCGGCTTCAAGAATGGCACCGATGGCGGCCTGACGGTGGCGATCAACGCCCTGCAGTCCGTTTCCAGCCCGCATCGCTTCCTCGGCATCAACCAGGAAGGTGGCGTCTCGATCGTCACCACCAAGGGCAACGCCTACGGTCACGTGGTGCTGCGCGGCGGTAACGGCAAGCCGAACTATGACTCGGTGAGCGTGGCTATCTGCGAGCAGGAACTGGCCAAGGCCAAGATCCGCCCGAACGTCATGGTCGACTGCAGCCATGCCAATTCCAACAAGGACCCGGCTCTGCAGCCGCTGGTCATGGAGAACGTGGCCAACCAGATCCTCGAAGGCAACAACTCCATCGTCGGCCTGATGGTGGAAAGTCATCTGGGCTGGGGCAGCCAGTCGATCCCCAAAGACCTCTGCGACCTCAAGTACGGTGTATCCATTACCGATGCCTGCATCGACTGGGACGCCACCGAGAAGACCTTGCGCAGCATGCATGCCAAGCTCAAGGACGTCCTGCCCAAGCGCCAGCGCAGCTGACTGGAGCAGGAATGAAAACGCCGGGCATTGCCCGGCGTTTTTGTTTGTTCTGGCCTGTCAGTGATGGCGCTGACGTCGCTCCAGATAGCGCTCCACGTAAGAACAGGACGGAATGACCGTGTAGCCCATGTGCTCCGCGTACTCCAGCGCCTGCTCGGTCAGTGCCGCGGCGATGCCGCGGCCGCGCAATGGATTGGGCACGAAGGTACGGTAGATATCCAGGGTCTGCTTGCCCAGATCCATATAGGCCAGGTACGCCCGATGGCCATCGATGACGGCCTCAAACTGGTGACCCGCCAGGTCATGGTGGATGGACAACCCTTCGCTCATTTCTACTCCTCAGCGGGTTCTAGAACAGCACCCTTACCTTATCGATCTTTTCCAGGCGAAGAAACATCTCGGCCGAGCCGGAACCAAACTGGACACTCAGGAAAACTTTGCCGTTCTCTACCTTGTGCAATAGGCCTTGATAGTAGGCTCCGTCATAAGTAATGAACTGTAGTCGTTTTCCCGCATGTTCGGCCAGACTGGCGACTTCGACAAAATCGTACTGGCGCAACTTGCCCGGTTGCTCGACCTCAGGTGCACGCACCAGCTCTTCCTCTTCGGGAGCGGCCACAGCATCCGGGTCGACCCAGGAAAACGCCAGAGGGTGCACCGCCTGCTGGTTGATCAGCAGCACCGGACGCAGCATGGCCACTACATCCTTGGGCTCGAAGAACTGCAAACCGTCCCAGCTCATGCCTTCCGTGGGTGCCAGCTCCAGACGCAGCGCCTGTGGGTCCTTGTAGTACGCACCCAGCGACTTGAGCAACTCGGGGTCCAGAGCAATCCGCTGTGCACGCAAGGCGCGGTCTAGCTGATCCAGCGTAGTCTGCAGGTAGGCTTCTTCGGTTTGACCGAGCTTGCCAGCGCAATAGCTCTGGATCTTGCGCTGGTACTGATCATCATTGATCTCCAGCGTCACAGTGGATAAGCGCGGCGGATTGACCCGCATGTCACCCGGCCGCTCAGACATATTGGCCAGTGCAAAATTGACCCGGTACTCACCCATATCACGGGTATCGGCTGTCAGATTGAACGTCAACGTCTGGGCGCCAGGCTGGTACAGATAGGAAAACTGCGCATCGGTTTCCAGTGTGCGATAGCCCATTTCAAGCAACTCATCACTGCCGATATAGCGAGAGCTGCCGCAGGCGACCTGGGACAAGGCGGTGTAGATAGAAGCCTCTTCTGGCTGCTGGCTTATCTGCGTCATGAAGGGGCCATGCACGTCGAACTCCAGGCCCTTGATGTTGACCGCCATCTGCTCCGGAAACTTGCCGGCGCTCATGCTCTCCTTGAAGCGCAACAAGTCCATGAGTCCCTTGAACTTCAACTCGGCATGTTCGATGCGGAAATGATCGCGCATCAGCGGCACATGCACATTAATGCCGGAAATCCCGACCCGCCCATCGAAGGAGGAGGTAATCCCGGAATAACTTATGCGCATGACGGGCGACAATTGCTCGATAGCGTCGTTCATGATCGTGCGGACCGACAACCACAGCGATGCCTTGATAAGCAGTGCCAGGGCAAGAACCCCTAGCAAACCCCATTTAACCAGCTTCGACATATGCAACGTCCTTGAAATATTTCGGGAGAACAGCCTTCCCGTTGGCCGCCCCGGATGTTATCAGGCAGGCAGGATGCCAGCCACGATCTGAGCTAAATTGCTGGGCAAGACGTCACTCTAAGCACCTGATCTGTATGTTTTTTAAGCAAAACATAGAGCCAGGGCTAGATAAAAGAAAAAAAGTGGCTTGTCTTGCGTTCGCTCAGTTTACTTACTAAAAGTAATGGGTAGTATGTAGCCCGGCTAATTTCCCAGTGTTGGGGAATTGCTTTTATGGAAAGTCCACCTCAAGGGGAACACGATGAACAACGTTCTGAAATTCTCTGCTCTGGCCTTGGCAGCAGTTCTGGCTACCGGTTGCAGCAGCATGTCCAAAGAAACTGAAGCCCGTCTGACCGCTACTGAAGACGCCGCTGCTCGCGCTCAAGCTCGTGCTGACGAAGCCTACCGTAAGGCTGATGAAGCTCTGGCCGCTGCTCAGAAGGCTCAGCAGACTGCTGACGAAGCCAACGAGCGCGCTCTGCGCATGCTGGAAAAAGCTAGCCGCAAGTAATACTTGCCAAAGCTTTGAAGAAGCCGACCTGTTCGCAGGTCGGCTTTTTTATTGCCTGCGAATTATCCAGGCCAATAAAAACCCGCCGATGCTTGGCATGGGCGGGTTTCGGAACGCGCTATCTAGATCAGAACTGAACCTGCGCAGCATTGTCCGCCAGCGAACCCTGCCCCTGCTGAGGCACGGCGATCTCGATAGGCATGCCGTCTTCGGCAGCCACCACCTCGCGCACCACTTCCCAATCCAGACGCATCTGCCCGGCAACCTCGTCGCGCTTGAGCAGCGCATTGATCACCGCCGTGTGCTTGTCCACTACCGAAGGCACGCCATGATCATCCAGTGGCGCGTGAGCCTCCAGGTAGACCTTGCCATTGCTCATGCCGAACTTGTACGGCTCGTTGACAATGCGCACCGAGGTGCCCACCGGCGCCATCTTGGCCAGCTCCAGCACGTTGTGGTTGAGCATGCGGAAGCAGCCGTGACTGACGCGCATGCCAATGCCGAACTTCTTGTTGGAACCATGGATCAGGTAGCCCGGAGTACCCAGGGTGAACTTGAACGGACCCAGCGGGTTGTTCGGGCCTGGCGGCACATAGGCTGGCAGCGGATCACCATCGGCTGCGTGCTCGGCGCGGATAGATGCTGGCGGCGTCCAGCCTGGATTGGGTGTTTTGGCGGTGATGGTGGTTTTCGCAATGGGCGACCCCCAGCCTTCCCGGCCAATTCCCAGCGGGAAGGTGTGCACCACATTCTGCCCCTTAGGGAAGTAATACATGCGGTACTCGGCCAGGTTGATCACGATGCCCTCGCGCGGACCTGGCGGCAGGATGAAGCGGGTCGGCAACACGACCTCGGCGCCCGCGCCCGGCAGCCAGGGATCAACGCCCGGGTTGGCCACGACCATTTCCAGGTAGCCCAGATCATTGGCCGCGCCCAGATCCGCGAAGGTGTCTTCGTACTTGGCTTTGACTACCTGCACCTGGCCGACGATGTCATCGCCCGGAGCAGGAAGCGGCAGTTCAAGGGCTGCTACGGGGCCCGCCACGCAAAAACTGGCGAGAGTCAGGTTACGGGCGACGGCAGGAACGCGCGACAACATCCGGAAATCCTTGGCATGAATGACTGATAAATAGACTCGGAATTGTACACCGGCAATGCCAGAGCTGGGAGACCCCGCAAACCCACCAGTAGCCATTCCACTTGCCAACGAATACCCGGCCTTGCCTATAAGGCTTCAGGCCAGATCGACCGCTCACCTCGGCGCTGGGCTTCCAGCACGCTCTTGCAAGCCTGGCAGAGGCGCTTGTCGCGCAGGCTGGTCTTGTCCACTGCGCTCATCACCGGCAAGGCTGGCAGCAGGCCCCCGCACAGTGTGCGATCAGCGAACCCCTGCAGCTCGAGCTGGCGAGCGACCAGGTGTACACGCGCCTCGCGGCAGGCGAACAGGTCGAGCTGTTCGTCGGGCACGATCAATTGATAGGCATGCAGGGACCAGGCAGGGCGCGGCATTGGGAGCTCCGAGAGGGGTCGCCACGATAGCCGAAAGGCTGCGCACGGGGAAGACTCAGAGCAAGGGCTGCAACTGCGGCCAGACGTTATCCAGCAGGCGTTCCTGGGCGCTCACGGTCGGGTGGATACCATCGGCCTGGATCATTCCCGCCACACCGCCAACGCCATCGAGGAAGAACGGTACCAGCGGCACCTGCTTCTCCGCTGCCAGATTGCCGTAGACCGCAGCAAAGGCACGCGTATAGCGCTGTCCGTAATTGGGCGGCAAGTTCATGCCCAGCAGCAGCACCTTGGCCCCAGCTGCGCGCGAGCGGTCGATCATCGCAGCAAGATTCTGTTGCAATTGCGCAGGTGCCTGTCCACGCAGCCCATCATTGCCGCCCAGCTCGATTATCACCAGCTCCGGCTGATGCTGTGCAAGCAGCGTGGGCAGGCGCGCGAGGCCGCCGGCACTGGTGTCGCCGCTGATTGAAGCGTTGATCACCCGCTGTGGGAAACCACCCTCGACCAAGCGTTTTTCCAGCCGTGCAACCCAGCCCTGACGGGTATCCATGCCAAAAGCAGCGCTGATACTATCGCCCACGACCAGCACGCTGCCGGCCATGGCGCCCTGGGGCCACAACACCTGAGCCAACAACAGCAGTGCAGCAGCACCGCTCACCCACCACGCACGCATCGGACTCTCCATGAGCGCTAGCATTCTTTCTGCGCGGCACCTTAGCAAAGTGGTTCCCAGCACGGAAGGCGAGTTGAGCATCCTGCACGACCTCAGTCTCGAGCTGAACCGTGGCGATAGCCTGGCCATCGTCGGCAGCTCCGGATCGGGCAAGTCCACCCTGCTCGGCCTCCTCGCGGGTCTCGACCTGCCCAGCAGTGGCGAAGTGGAGCTGGCCGGACACAGCCTGACCAATCTGGATGAAGATCAGCGCGCACGAGTCCGCGCCGAGCATGTGGGTTTCGTCTTCCAGTCTTTCCAGTTGCTCGACAACCTCAATGCCCTGGAAAACGTCATGCTGCCGCTGGAGCTGGACGGCCGCCGCGATGCCCGCGAGCGCGCCCGCGGCCTGCTGGAGCGGGTCGGCCTGGGCCAGCGCCTGACCCATTCACCCCGCCAACTGTCCGGTGGCGAACAACAGCGCGTTGCCATTGCCCGCGCCTTTGCCGCCGAGCCGGCAGTGCTGTTTGCCGACGAACCGACCGGCAACCTCGACAGCCACACGGGCGAACGCATCAGCGACCTGCTGTTCGAGCTGAACCAGGAACGCGGTGCAACCCTGGTGCTGGTCACCCATGATGAACGCTTGGCGCATCGTTGCCGGCGCCTGATTCGCCTGGAAGGCGGCCGTCTGGTCGACACTGTGGAGCCCTGATGCGCGCCCTGCCGCTGTCACGCCTGTTCGCCCTGGCCTTGCGCCAGTTACTGCGCGATGCCCGTTCCGGCGAGCTGCGCGTGCTGTTCTTCGCCCTGCTGATCGCCGTGGCCTCCAGCACTGCCATCGGTTACTTCAGCGCGCGCCTGAATGGCGCCATGCTGTTGCGTGCCACCGAGTTCCTCGGTGCCGATCTGTTGCTCTCCGGCAGTGCGCCGGCTACGTCGGAACAGATCGAAGCAGGCCGCCAACTGGGCCTGGACCATGCGCAGGTGGTCGAATTCTCCAGCGTGATCGCCACCGATCAGGGTATCCAGCTGGCCAGCGTCAAGGCCGCCAGCGCCGGCTATCCGCTGCGCGGCGAGCTGAAAAGCGCAGCGGCGCCCTATCAACCCGAACAGCCCGGCACAGGACCGGGGCCCGGCGAAGCCTGGGCGGAGGCCCGACTTTTTGCCGCGCTGGACCTGAAGATCGGGCAATCGATAGAGGTCGGCAACCTGCCCCTGCGCCTGACCCGCGTACTGACCTACGAACCGGATCGCGCCGGTGATTTCTACAGCCTCACCCCGCGGGTACTGATGCATCTGGACGATCTGCCCGCCACCGGCGTTGTGCAGCCCGGCAGCCGGGTGCGCTACCGCGAATTGTGGCGCGGCGATGAGCAAGCCCTGCAGCGCTACCAGGATGGCTTGCAAGCAGGCCTTGCGGCGCACCAGAGCATTGAGGATGCGCGCTCCGGCAACCGCCAGATCGGTGGCGCACTGGGCCGCGCCGAACGTTATCTGAACCTGGCCAGCCTGGCTGCCGTGCTGCTTGCCGGGGTCGCGGTAGCCTTGTCGGCGGCCCGCTTCGCGGCCCGGCGCTTCGACAGCAGCGCACTGTTGCGCTGCCTGGGCTTGTCGCGTCGCGAAGCCCTGAGCCTGTTCGCCCTGCAACTGGCGCTGCTCGGTCTGCTGGCATGCATCGCTGGCGCAGTGCTCGGCTGGGCTGGCCAGCTGATCCTGTTCAAGCTGCTCGCGGGCCTGCTGCCGGCCGGTGTGCCGCCTGGCGGCGCCCTGCCCGCCCTGGCCGGCATGGCCATCGGTCTGGTGGCATTGGCCGGTTTTGCCCTGCCGCCGCTGGCAGCGCTGGGGCGCGTGCCGCCATTACGGGTACTGCGCCGCGACCTGCTGCCGGTGCCACCGAGTTCCTGGCTGGTCTATGGTGCAGCACTGCTGGCCCTGGGCCTGATCATGTGGCGCCTGAGCCTGGATCTGAAACTGACCCTGGCCCTGCTCGGTGGCGGCTTGCTCACCACCCTGCTGCTGGGCGGCCTGTTGCTGCTCACGCTGCGTAGCCTGCGCCGGTTGCTGGCGCGTGCCTCATTGCCCTGGCGCCTGGGCCTGGGCCAGTTGCTGCGTTACCCGCTGGCCGCCGCGGGGCAGGCACTGGCATTCGGCCTGATCCTCCTGGCCATGGCACTGATCGCCCTGCTGCGCGGCGAGTTGCTGGATACCTGGCAGGACCAGTTACCCGAACAGGCCCCCAATCACTTCGCCCTCAACGTGCTGCCGGCAGAAAAGGAGGCCTTCGCCGCGCGCTTGGCCGAGATCTCGCCGCAGCCTGCTCCGCTCTATCCAATAATTGCCGGGCGCCTGACCGAGATCAACGGCGCGGCGGTCAAGCAGATCGTCAGCAAGGACAGCACCGGCGACCGCGCGGTAAGACGTGACCTGAGCCTGACCTGGTCGGCTGAACTGCCGAGCGGCAACGAGCTGGTCGAAGGGCAGTGGTGGACGACTGGCGGGGCCGGGGCAGTGCCGGGCGTCTCGGTGGAGTCCGAGTTGGCCGAAAGCCTGCAGCTGCAGCTCGGCGACCTGCTCACCTTCGATGTCGGCGGCCTGCAACGCCAGGCCCGCGTCAGCAGCCTGCGCAAGGTTGAATGGGACAGCTTCCAGCCGAACTTCTACATGATCTTCGAGCCCGGCACCCTGCAGGATCTGCCCGCCACCTACCTGACCAGCTTCTACCTGCCGCCCAACAGCGAGCAGCAACTGGTGGAGTTGGCGCGAGCCTTTCCGGCGGCCACCCTGCTGCAGGTCGAGGCGCTACTGGCGCAACTGCGCAGCATCCTGGCCCAGGTCACCCTGGCCGTGGAGTACGTCTTGCTGTTCGTCCTGGCGGCGGGCCTGACCGTGCTGTTCGCCGGCCTGCAATCCACCCTGGATGAACGCATCCGCCAAGGCGCCCTGCTCCGCGCCCTGGGCGCCGAGCGCCGCCTGCTTATCGCCGCGCGGCGCACCGAGTTCGCCCTGCTCGGCGCCACCAGCGGTGTGCTGGCCGCACTTGGCTGCGAACTGGTAAGCCTGCTGCTGTACCGCTTCGTCCTCGATCTACCCTGGCAGCCGCATGCCTGGCTGCTGCTATTGCCGTTGATTGGCGCCCTGCTGGTGGGGACTGCCGGGGTACTCGGCACCCGCCGCGCCCTCAATGTCAGCCCTTTGGCCGTCCTACGCGATACGTGAGAGTTACATGAGCCGTTACCGTCCGCCGCGCACCGCCGGCACTGCCCTGATTACCCCGCAAGGTGAAGCACGCCTGCGTGCGGAACTGCACGAGCTTTGGCATGTGCGTCGTCCGCAGGTGACCCAGTCGGTCAGCGAGGCGGCGGCCCAGGGCGACCGTTCGGAAAACGCCGAATACACCTACGGCAAGAAGATGCTGCGGGAAATCGACAGCCGCGTGCGCTTCCTGACCAAGCGCCTGGAAAGCCTCAAGGTGGTCGACAGTCGTCCTGCCGACCCGAACAAGGTCTACTTCGGCGCCTGGGTGACCCTGGAAAATGACAATGGCGAAGAGACCCGCTATCGCATCGTCGGCCCGGACGAACTGGACCTCAAGCAGGGACTGATCAGCATCGACTCGCCGCTGGCACGGGCCCTGGTTGGCAAGGCACTCGACGCCGAAGTACGGGTACAGGCACCGGGCGGCGAGCAGACCTTCTACATTACCGCGATCGAGTATCCCTAGGGCTCAGCACAGGCTGATCAGCCCTTGGCGGGCGACCCGTACCAGTTGTTCGATCAGCTCGGCATTCACCGGTTGCACCTCGCCACCGACCACCACCAGATCGAAGCCGTTGCTGGGTAACTGCGCCAGTGCTTCGGCGTCTGGCGAGGCAAACTTGATCAGGAAATTACGCGCTCCCGGCCAATGCTTGGGCCAGCCTTCGAGGCTCTTCAGCAGACGCGGTTGATGGCTGCCGACCAGCAGCACATGCGGATGGCGGTTGACCGCGGTACGCGGCAGGGAGGAAAAATACAGATGAGGGCGCGGGCAATTCATGGATACAGTCTCAGCCTCGTAATCCCGCCGGACTGCGGTGAGAGGCGACACCGGCCAGCGCTTTAGCGGTATTTGCCCAACCGGGCGGCGCCCCGCAAGTTGCTCTTAAATCGGCGCCATGGGGGTGATGCTAAAAATCCTCGCACCGCTCTGTCAAGCCGCATGCAGGCCGGGAAGCGCGGCTGCCGTTGTACATTCTCCTGGGCGCTTGAGCACTTCCCCCCTTTTTACCTCGCACCCGCAGACCGTTGGCCGCCGCTACCAGGGCGTTAGGCAGTCACCTTTGCCGTCGGCAACAAGCTGATCGGCCACTTCTGAGCGAACGAATTCCCACGTGGCGTTTCCCCAGGTAACAACTCGGGGTTTGCGGGCAAGGTCGATCAAATAGTGGCCTTAATTTGCAAACGGCCGTTTAGAGCCTTCGCTCTAATATTCCAACTTCTTGGCACATTTCCTGCCATTCAAGCTCCGCTGAAGTGCCTGCCCAGGATGGCTATGGCTGGCTGAACCCAGGGAAAACTGCCACATCACTGCTTGAGAGCCCCCATGAATAATAAGAAGACTCTGCTCGCCCTCTGCATCGGAACCGGAATCCTCCTCTCTGGCCAGGCCCAAGCCGGCCTGTTCGGCTCAACCGGCTACACCAAGACCAAGTACCCGGTCGTCCTGGCCCACGGCATGCTGGGCTTCGATAGCATTCTCGGTATCGACTACTGGTATGGCATCCCTTCGTCGCTGCGCTCCGATGGCGCCAGCGTCTATGTCACCGAAGTCAGCCAGCTGAACACCTCCGAACTGCGCGGCGAAGAGCTGCTGGAACAGGTCGAGGAAATCGCCGCCATCAGTGGCAAGGGCAAGGTCAACCTGATCGGTCACAGCCACGGTGGCCCGACCATTCGCTACGTCGCCGCCGTACGCCCGGACCTGATCGCCTCGGCCACCAGCGTCGGCGCACCGCACAAGGGCTCCGACACGGCCGACTTCATTCGCCAGATTCCTCCGGGTTCGGCCGGTGAAGTGATTGTTGCCGGTATCGTCAACGGCCTCGGTGCACTGATCAACTTCCTCTCGGGCAGCTCCAGCACCTCGCCGCAGAATGCCCTGGGCGCCCTGGAGTCGCTGAACAGCCAGGGCGCAGCGGCCTTCAACGCCAAGTACCCACAAGCCATCCCGACCAGTGCCTGCGGCGAAGGCGCCTACAAGGTCAACGGCGTCAGCTACTACTCGTGGAGCGGCAGCAGCCCGCTGACCAACTTCCTCGACATCAGCGACCTGCTGATGGGCGCATCCGCGCTGGCCTTCGACGAGCCCAACGATGGCCTGGTCGGCACCTGCAGCTCGCACATGGGCAAGGTGATCCGCGACAACTACCGGATGAACCACCTCGACGAGGTCAACCAGACCTTCGGTCTCACCAGCCTGTTCGAGACCAATCCGGTCACCGTCTACCGCCAGCACGCCAACCGTCTGAAAAACGCCGGTCTGTAATCAGCCTGCCGGGGCCTTCGGGCCCCCTTGGCTCGCCTCTTCGAGTATCGACGTGAATCGAAAACTGCTATTTGCCGCCCCCCTGGTAGTCGGAGGCAGTATTGCGCTGACGCTCTACCTGAACCCCGCGGCCGACCTCCCGGCACCGGTCAACATGCCTGCAACGCCCACCGCCACCAGCACGCCAGCGGCGACTCTCGACAGCACCACGCAAACTGCGCAGGCCAGCACCCAGGACAATGCGCCCTATGCCCTGCCTTCTTCTTTTGACGGAACGACAGTAGACGGCCAGTTCCGTGTCGACAGCGCCGGCAATCTGCTGATCAGCGAGGATATCCGGCGGATCTTCGACTACTTCCTCAGTGCCCTGGGAGAAGATTCGCTGCAGCACAGTATCAAACGCTTGCAGGCCTACATCACCAGCCAGCTGGCAATGCCCGCCCGTGAACAGGCGCTGGCCCTGCTTGAACAGTACCTGCAATACAAGCAGCAACTGGTACAGCTGGAAAAGGACCTGCCGCAGATGGCCAGCGTGGATGCCATGCGCCAGCGCGAGCAGGCCGTACAGGCCTTGCGCGCCTCGCTGTTCAGCGCCGAGGCGCATCAGGTGTTCTTCGGCAACGAAGAGGCCTACAACCAGTTCACCCTGCAGCGCCTGGCCATCCGCCATGACCAGAGCCTGAGCGATGACGAGAAAGCCGCAGCCCTCGACCAGCTGCGCAATAACCTGCCGGAGTCCATGCAGGAACTGATCGTGCCGCAGCTGCAGACCGAGCTGCGCCAACAGACGGCAGCCTTGCAGGCGCAAGGTGCCAGCCCGCAGCAGATCCAGCAGCTGCGTCTGCAACTGGTCGGTGCCGAAGCCACCGCACGCCTGGAGGCGCTCGACCAGCGACGCCAGCAATGGGCGCAGCGCCTCAACGACTATCGCCGGGAGAAGGCGCTTATCGAAGCCAACAACGGCCTCAGCAGCAGCGACAAGGCGGCAGCCATCGACAGCCTGGCTGCCGAACGCTTCGACGATCAGGAGCGCCTGCGCCTGGCCGCCGCCGAAGAGCTGGCCAGCGCCCGCGAACAGACGCCTTGAAACAGAAACGACAAGGCCCGCAAATGCGGGCCTTGTTCATTGCAGGGGGACTCAACCGGCGATGCGGCGATCCAGCGACAGCTTGCCGGCCCCTTCGATGACCAGAGTGGCACTGATCAGCGCCAGGATCATCGCGTACTCATAGCCATTGGCGCTCATGAAGAAGCCATTGACCCAGTGCACGCTGAAGATGGCGACCAGCATGGCAATCAGCAGGGAGATCGCTGCCGGGCGTACCAGCAGGCCGACCACCAGAGCCAGGCCACCGAAGAACTCGGCACTGCCAGCCAGGGCGGCCATCAGGTAGCCAGGGGTGATGCCGATGCTTTCCATCCACTGGGCCACGCCGTCCAGGCCGTAGCCACCAAACCAGCCAAACAGCTTCTGTGCGCCGTGGGCGGCGAAGGTCAGGCCGGTGACGATGCGCAGCAGGGTGATGCCGTAACCGGCTTGGGTGGCGAGAGCGGATTTGATCAGTGCATTCATGCCAGTGCGTCCTTTAGTGCGAGAAGTGAGAGTTAGCGGTTGCTGAACAATAGATTAGATGAATTTATCGATTTAAAAAGTGCAAATATGCGCTAATTAAAATCGAATAAATAGATCATTTCCGCGTGCTCACTTTCTGCCCTTGCGGCTCGATCAGATCACGCTCGCGGTCGTAAGCCAGGTAGTACTTGTTCACGCTGCTCACGTAGCTGACCACGCCCATGCCCATCTGCTCCATGGCGACGCGCTCGACCTGGAAGAACCAGCGATTAGCGTCCAGCCCCCGGCGCCGCGCCTCGGCCCGCAAGCTCTGCACCCGTTGCGGGCCCATGTTGTAGCCGGCCAGGACAAAAGCCATGCGCTCTTCCTCGGCGATCTGCCGGCTGGAGAAGAACTCGCGGCGGATGCGCGCCATGTAGCGGGTGGCGGCCAGGACATTGCTGTCCAGCGCCTGGATATTGCCAACCCCGACGCTGCGCGCCGCCCCCGGGGTGATCTGCATCAGGCCGGTAGCGCCCGAGGCGCCGCGCGCAGCCGGATTGAGGGTGGACTCCTTGTAGGCCACCGCCGCCAGCCGCAACCAGTCGAGATCCTGCTGCTGGCCGTGTTTCTGCAACACCTGGCGCACCTTCTCCAGGCGCTGGCGGTCATTGCCCGTGAGGGGATTACGCACCTTGTACAGGCGGCGGTAGACACGCTGGAAGGTGGCATCCTGATCGGCAGGCTGGCGGTAGCTGGCCAGAAAACGATCGATACTGGCGCGCAGCATCAATGCATCGCGGCGCACGAACCAGCTCATGTCAGCCGTCTGCCCCACCCGCAGATGCCTCTCGATGCGCAGCCTGGGCAACACCTTGCTCCAGCGCTCGGCAATCGGCTGCTCCACGGCCGTCCAGGGGTAGATACCAGCCTGGACCATCTCCAGCACGTCCTCTACGGCGAGACTGGGATCAGCCCACTCGACCACGATCGGCGGTAGCTTGCGTTCGGCCAGACTCTGATTCACCTCGCGCAGGGCTTCGCCAACGGCACTGCCTGCCGGCAGAACCAGGCTGCGCCCGGCCATGTCTTCGAGTTTGCGGTAGTGACGATTGCCGCGATTACCCACCACCACAATCGCCACATCACGGCGAATCGGCGCACTGGCAGTGACCATGCGCCCGGTATGCGGGGCCAGCAATTCTCCCGGTGCGACCAGATCACCCTGGCCCTTCTGCAAGGCTGCAAGCAGTTGATCCTTGGGCAACGGGATGATCTTCAGGCGCAGATTGCGGCCGTCACGGACATTGCGATTGAGGTATTGCTCAAAGGCCCGCAAGCGATGGCGCTCGACGCCTATCGCCTGGCCCTTCACTTCACCGGAGCTGTTGCGGCTCTGGTTGACCAGCACGCGCAACTCGCCACTCTTGCGCACCTCGGCCAGGTCGCGCAGCGGTAGATCACTGCCACGCACCTCGGCCGGCGAGCTGGCCAGACGCGCCTGGACGGGCAGCGCCAGGAGCATCAGGCAACAGAGCAGGAACGACAGCGCTCGGATCATCCGACCTCCGGGTGGCGCCAGGCGTGACAACTGCCTGGCCGACTGCAAGCCCCGAGCAACCGGCCGAACCGGACAAACGGGGCCGCGGAGAGTGTCACAGACAACCGCTTGGCGCCAGTCGCAACGAATAAACAGCCTTAGATTTCATAGCTAAACCAATGTAAATATTGAGTTTTCTGATAATTACACTGCTCTGCTATGCTGCCCGACGCAGTTTAGAGATAGCACCATGCAACTCATCGACATCGGCGTCAATCTGACCCACCCCAGCCTGGCCCGGCAACGTGACGAAGTACTCGCTCGCGCACAGGCTGCTGGCGTCTGCCAATTGATCCTGACCGGCACCAGCCTGGAAGAGAGCGAACAGGCCCTGACCTTCTGCGAGGAACTGGACGGCACTGGCCAACGGCTGTTCAGCACCGCCGGCGTGCACCCGCACGATGCCAGCCAGTGGAACGCCGACAGCAGCCGCCAGTTGCGTTCCTTATTGGCGCAAGCGCCGGTGCGCGCGGTGGGTGAATGCGGGCTGGATTTCAACCGCGACTTCTCCCCTCGTTCACTGCAGGAAAAAGCCCTGGAGGAGCAGCTGGCCTTGGCGGTCGAACTGCAGCTGCCGGTGTTCCTCCATGAGCGCGACGCCAGCGAGCGGCTGATCGCCATCCTCCGCGAGTTTCGCGACCGCCTGCCGGCGGCGGTGGTGCATTGCTTCACCGGCGAGAAAACCGCGCTGTACGGCTACCTAGACCTCGACCTGCATATCGGCATCACCGGCTGGATCTGCGACGAACGCCGCGGCACTCACCTGCACCCACTGGTGCGCGAGATTCCGGCCGGGCGGCTGATGCTGGAAAGCGATGCGCCGTTCCTGCTGCCACGCAGCCTGCGGCCCAAACCGAAGAGCGGGCACAACGAACCGGCGTTTCTAGGCGAAGTGTTGCGTGAGGTCGCCGCGCACAGAGGCGAAAGTCAGGAAGCGCTGGCCGCACACACGACCGCCAGCGCGCGGGCGTTCTTCGATCTTCCGCTGATCAGCCGAACACCGTCACCGTCTGCCGACTGAGGGCCAGCAGCTCGCCCGTGGGGCTCCACAGGCCGGCGGCGATATGCCCGTAGCCATCGCGGGCATGCTCGATCTCGGCCCGGTACAGGCACCAGTCGTGGGTGGTCAGCTTGGCCACCGGCTGGACGAACTCGATGGTCCAGGTCAGCGAGCTGCCCGGGGTCGGCGCCTTCAGGTGTGACAGCGGGATCGGCGGCCAGGCATCGACCAGGGCCAGCAGGTGGGTTTCGCTGATCTTGTCGTAGGACACATCGCTGCGCAGGCGTACCCAACCGCCCATTTCACGCGACGTGTTGCCGCTGAAGGGCATGCCGCCCAGCCCCCAGCGCATGGCCAGGAAACGGGTGAACTCGGGGGTGACGCCGGCGATGTACGGCAGTTCCTGGCATTCCTCGACCGGCTTCATCGCGGGCGCGGGCACGGCGGGAACCTCGACTGCCGACTGGCGCGAGGCACCAAAGCTGCCCTGCATCAGGGCCACTACTTCACCGTTCTGCACCGCGCGGCCCAGTACCTGGCTGACCGCCTTGCCTTCGCGCAGCACTTCCACTTCGAACGCCACCGCCTCGCCCATCAGCAGCGGACCGACAAAGGTGATCGACAGCGAACGCACCGGGCGCCCGGCCGGCACCTTGGCGCGCATGGCTTCGTAGATCATCGCCGCGACCAGGCCACCGAACGTGGCCCGCCCCTGGCCCCAGAGTGGCGGCACTACAACGTGTTGCGGGCGGTTATGCACCGCCTGGATCAGTTCAGCAAAAGTCATGCAGCAATCTCCTGTTATCTGCTCAACAGCTTAGGAGAAAAGCACCTTGCTGCGGGAGGGGCGTTCTAGACAATTCAGCCGCGAAATTACCGCCAGTCAGTCCGCTTGTGACGCCTCGGGGAAGTGTTCGCACAGTGCCTGCAAGGCTTGGTCTGCTTTTTGCTCGGCTTCATCCAAGTGGCGCTGCCAGAGCGCGGCGCAGGGCTGCAGATCGGGCTCGCTGGGCAGGCGCGCCAGCCACTGCAGGTGATCGTGCCAATCGCCCAGCGCGGCCTGGGCCAGGCGCAGGCCACTCAGGCAGTTGGCCGAGAGGTCGCTATGGCGTGGATAGGCCTCGGCGCAGTAGCGCAGACGCTTGATCAGCAGGCGCAGGCGATGGCGGTCATGGGCCGGATCGCGCAGAGCCGTCGCCAGATGTTGCGCCTGGTTCGCCAGGTACTTGCGTACGCGCTTGCGGCCCACCTGCCACTCACCCTTGCTCCGGGCCTCGCGACAGTTGTCGGGCCAGTCGTCGAGGAGGATAAACAGGCGCTGCAAGGCCAGGCTGTCGAGCAAGCGGGCGTAGCCCTCCGCCAGGTGAGTGCGGCGCTGCCTAGCCAGGTGGTCATGGCCCAGCCGCTGCAGCTCGCCGGCCAGCACTTCGAGGTCGCGCAGCGGCCCGCTGCTTTCCCCGAGCGCCGCCGCCGCTTGCTCAAGCTGTGCGCAGAGCGCCTGCCGGCGCAGCGGGCGCAACAGGCTGCGCAGCTTGCGCAAGGCGATGCGCAGGTCATGCAGCGCCTCGTCATCCGTTTGCGCCTGCAAACGGGCACAGCAGGCATACAGCCGCACCTGCTGGCTCAGCACCTGACTCTGCAGCTTGTTCAGTAATTCCGTCACTCTGCCCTCCCTGAAAGCATCTGCTCCCATCCATGGCCATATTGCCGCTGCTGCTGTGAGCAGCAAGTGGTCAATAGTCGCACGCCTGGCTCAAGCACTTGTCGCGGATCTTGCGTAGGATGCAGCGTGTGTTCAGCCAGGATAACCTGCGGCACGGCGCACCCTACAGCTCGAAAAAGGCTCTAAGCGCCTGGGCTTTTGCGCCAGGGCAACATACGACGCAACTGGCGCAGCGCTGCACGCAGCTCGTCAGGCGCGCTGGGCTGACCGGCATAGCGCTGCGCCTCATAGATCCGCGCAAAGGCCTGGATGGCCGCGGCCTGGACCGGCAGTTCCCGCGCCGCGCGATGGGCAAAGGCGCGCATGCCTTCGCCGCGCTGGCGGATCACGGCATGGCGGGCCAGGGCCCGTTCGAAACCGCGCAGCAGGCGTTGCTGTGGGTCGCGCTCGCGGCGCCAGGGCTTGAACAGCCAGAGCGCTACCAGCCCAAGCAACACTCCGCCGCCACCCACCAGGGCCAGGGCCAGGCGCTGCCAGTCGAGGGTACCGAACCAGCGTTGCAGCAGGTGCAGCTGCTGCTCACCGCGATAGCCCAGCACCCAACGCTGCCAGCCGTAGTTGATGTTGTCCCAGGTCAGGCGCAGGTCGTTCAGCCAGCCGACATCGCGGTAGCGCAACAGCGAGAGCGGCGATTCCTCGAGAAAGCTCTGCTCCTCGGCGAGAGCCTGTTCCAGCCCCAGCTCGATACGTTCGGGTGCCACCTGAAAGGTCGGATCGACGCTGATCCAGCCTTTGCCGTCCTGCCAGTATTCGACCCAGGCATGGGCATCGAACTGGCGCACCGACAGGTAATTGCCGGCCGGATTCAGCTCGCCGCCCTGGTAACCGGCCACCACCCGCGCCGGAATGCCGGCCGCACGCAGGACGAAGGTCATGGCACCGGCGTAGTGGGCACAGAAGCCCTTGCGCGTGCGGAAGAGGAACTCGTCGATGCTGTCGGCGCCCACCGGCGGCGGTTTCAGGGTGTAGCCATAGGGTTCGCGGTTGAAATGCTGCAACAAGGCCGCGACCAGCGCCTGGTCCTGCCCATGTTGGCTGCGCAATTCCTCGGCCCAGGCGCGGCTGCGCGGGTCGCCCTGTTCGGGCAGTTGCAGGGCCCGCCGAGCCACCGCAGGCGGGAGCTCTACCTGGCGCAGCGCCTGCGGCCAGGAGCTGACCTGATAGAGCAGGTTCTGCACCACCGGCTGGCGGTTCTCCAGGCGGAAGTCGCTCATCTGGCGCACACCGTCCTGATTGCTCAGGCCGACATCCAGGGCGAACAGCCACGGCTTGCCACTGGGCTGCATGACGATGCTGTAGTCCAGCGCCGGGCCCTGTTTACGCCAGTCGGCACCGCCGATCTGTTTAGCCCCCGCCGACTGCGACCAGCGCCGGCCATCGAAGTGTTCCAGGGTCAGCGCGCGCCAGTACAGCTCACTGCGTTCGGGCATCGGGCTGCTGAAACTGGCGCGGAAGGCCAGGGCATCGGAACGGCTGAGTTCGGCGATATCGGCCGGCGCCATGCTGTCGGACAGGCCGGTAAAGGCCTTGTTCGGGTTGGGTAGGCTCCACAGCGGGCCCAGGCGCGGGAAGAACACGAACAGCAGCAGCATCAGCGGCAGCGCCTGCAACTGCAGGGTAACGGCCAGTTTCAGGGTGGCCCGCGGCTGCACGGCCACCCCGCTCTGCTGCAGACCGATCAGCGCGGCCAGCAAGGCGGTCACCGGCAGCAGGCTGTACAACGCGGCAAGCAGACTGTCATCGAACAGGTAGGCCGTCACCACCACGAAGAAGCCGAGGAATATCAGCACCAGGGCATCGCGCCGGCTGCGCATTTCCAGCAGCTTGAGGATAAAGGTCGCCACCAGCAGCAGCACGCCGGCATCCAGGCCGATCAGGCTGCCACGGGAGAGGAACACACCGGCGGCCGTAGCCAGCAGCAGGCCGACCCGCACCAGGGTACCGGGATAGGTGGCGCGCATGCGGAACACCTGGATCCGCCAGCCGGCGCAGAACAGCCACAGGCCGATGATCCACGGCGGCAGGTGCAGCAGGTGCGGCAGGATCACCAGCACCTGGGCCACCAGCAGCCAGGTCAGGGCAATCCGCGGAATCGGCTGGACGCTGCTCATGCGGCCACCCCGTAGAGTGCCAGAGCCCGCAGGCAGGCCTCGCGGTGCGCGTCGCCATAGTCCGGCGCCAGCTCGCTACCGGGCAGGCGCAGGCCATAGGGCTGCTGACGATCGTCGAGCTGCAGCACCCAATGGCAGAGCAGCGACAGGCGCGCCTCCGGGTCGCCGCCAATGGCCAGGAAGTCCAGCCACAGGTCGCGCCCGGCCAGGGCGGCGAAATCCTTGACCAGCAGGCCCTGGCCGCGCGAATAGGCCTTCCAGTGCAGGCGCCGCTTGGAGTCGCCAGGCTGGTAGGTTTTCAGCCCCTGGTAATCGTCTGCGCCCTGGCCGCTGGCGCGCGAACCTTCATCTTCCTCGTCCTGGCCGGCACCGGCGGCCAGGGGCAGATCGCCCGCCAGCGGCTTTGGATAGACCAGCACCGCCTGATCCAGATCGACCCAGCTCCAGGCCACCAGCAGGCCGAGCGGAAAGCGGCTCTCCACCCGCAGGCGTCCGGGGCGCAACCAGCCACGGCGCGTGGCCGGCAGGCTCAGCTCGCACTCGCGCTGGCCGTTTTCCGGCACATCGAGGGTCTGCAGCTCGCCCTGCGGCCAACCCAGGCCGACGGCATGGTGAGGGCTGCCAACGCTCTCCAGACGCACGCGAAAGCGCGCCTGCTCGCCGACGAACACTGCACCGCTGCTGCCGGCCTTGAGCACCAGCCCGGTGAAATTGCGGTAGGTGTGCAGGATGGCGACGATGAACACCGCCGCGAGAACGAAGGTCAGGCCATAGGCCAGGCTGTTCTCGTAGTTGATCGCGGCAAGCAGCAGGAGGAACAGCATCAGGCCGAACGCCGCGCCGACCCGGTTGGGCATGATGAAGATGCGCCGCTGGTTGAGCTGCACCTGAGCTGCCGGCGGAATGCGCCGGGCGACCCAGTTGCGCCAGCGTGCCTGGCCGCGTTCGCGCAGGGTCAAACCGCCGGCACCTCGCGCAGCAGCCACTGCACCAGCGAGCCACCACCATGCCCGGCCGGATCGGCGCGCTCGCGCAGGCGATGGCCGACCACCGAAGGCAGCACGGCCTGCACATCTTCCGGAATCACGTACTCGCGGTTGGCCAGGAAAGCCCAGGCGCGCGCCGCCGACAACAGCGCCAGGCTGGCGCGCGGCGACAACCCCCAGGCGAACTGCGGTTCGCTGCGGGTGGCCTCGACCAGGCGCAGGACGTAGTCGACCAGCGCATCGCTGGCGCGCACCTGGGGAATCAGCGCCTGGATCGCCGCCAGCTCGGCATGGTCGAGCAGCGGCTGCAGTTTCGGCAGCAGTTCGCGACGCGCCTCGCCCAGCAGCAGGGCCTTTTCTGCGGCCTTGGCCGGATAGCCCAGGGACAGGCGCATGAGAAAGCGGTCGAGCTGCGACTCCGGCAAGGCGAAGGTGCCGCCCTGGCTCACCGGGTTTTGCGTGGCGATGACGAAGAAGGGTTCCGGCAGCGGGCGCGTAGCGCCTTCGATGGTCACCTGGCCCTCCTCCATGGCCTCCAGCAGCGCGCTCTGGCTTTTCGGCGTGGCCCGGTTGATCTCGTCTGCCAGCACCAGTTCGGCGAAGATCGGTCCGGGGTGGAAAGTGAACTGGCCGCTGTCCTTGTCGAACACCGACGTGCCGAGGATGTCACCGGGCAACAGGTCGGAGGTGAACTGGATGCGTTGGTAGCTCAGGCCGAGGATGCGGGCCAGGGCCTGGCTAAGGGTGGTCTTGCCCATGCCCGGCAAGTCTTCGATCAGCAAGTGCCCGCGCGCCAGCAGGCAGGTCAGCGCCAGGCGCACCTGCGGTTCCTTGCCCAACAGAATCTGGTTCACTGCGTGCAGTACGGCATCCAGCTTGGTGCGCATGAATCACTCCTTTCTTGTCAGGCGCACGATGCTACTGCGCCACGTCGATATGGCATAGCGGGCTGCAATCTTTGTTGACGATTAGGCGGGGCGTTGCAGGCTGAACTGGTCGCGGGTTCGACAGTACTGGCTGCCGCCCAGACGCCCGACCAGGTCCAGGCGCTGCGGGTCGATCCGTCCCTGCTCGTTGAGCACGGCGTCATCGATATGCGCCAGCAATACTTCGACGAAGATCAGGTGGCAATTGGGCGTGGCTCGCGGGAACGGCTGCACCTCCAGCAACCGGCACTCGAAGGCCACCGGTGCGCCCGCTACCCGGGGTGGACGTACCAGCGCCGAGGACAGGCTGGCGATGCCGCAGTGGGAAAACTCGCTGATGCCGTGGGGCAGGTGCGCGGCGCTGGCATTCATCGCCTCGGCCTGGGCGAAGGACACCAGCTGGATCACCAGCTCGCCGGTGTCCTGCACGTTGCGCAGAGTGTCCTTGAGGCTGCCATCGTCACGCGAACCGACGTTGATCATCAGGCTCGGCGGATCGTCGCTGATCACTTGGAAGAAACTGAAGGGCGCCAGGTTGCTGACACCCTCCCGCGACAGGCTGGAAACCCAGGCAATCGGCCGAGGGGTAACGGTGGAAGCCAGCCAACGGTAGGCCTCCAGGGCGCTCAAACGACTGAAATCGAGCTGCATGCCACCCTCACTCAACGGCCGGCGCGCGACTCACGGATATAGAAGCGCGCTTTCTGCGCCTTGGCCGAGCAGCCTTCGAAGGCTTCGAACTGCTGCTGGGTCTTGGCCCCGGTCAGCAGCGACAACGCCTTGGAGTAGCTGACCGTACCGGCAAAGCCCTCGGCCTTGGCAATATCCAGCTCGCGCCAGGCGGCATCCAGCTGGTTGGCGCAGCTGTCGCGATACGCCGTCTTGCCGGCACAACCACTGACGAGTACGACGAGCAGCGTCAGCAAGGTGAAATTCTTCATGGGGATCAAGCTCCTGAACAGCGGATTCTTGTATGGGATGGCGTAAGGGGCGAGAAGTGCCCGAGTTTTGCTTTTGCCAAGGTGCCGCCTGAGCCATCGGAGACTTCCAATGCAGGCTGCGCTGCAGGCAAATTCTAGCAAAGCGCTCCTTGGCGCAAGGTAGCACCAAGGGTATGGTCGAGGCATGCATGGGGGAAGCGTAAATGAGCAAGAAAATAGCCTTGGTTCTCGGCTCGGGGGGCGCGCGCGGTTATGCGCATATCGGAGTGATCGAGGAACTGGAGGCCCGTGGCTATGAAATCGGCTGCATTGCCGGCTGTTCCATGGGCGCGGTGGTGGGCGGCATCTATGCCGCCGGCAAACTCCGTGAGTATCGCGAATGGACGGAAAGCCTGGATTACCTCGATGTACTGCGCCTGATCGATGTGAGTTTCCGTCTCGGCGCCATTCGTGGCGAAAAAGTCTTCGGCAAGATCCATGAAATAGTCGGTGAGATCGACATCGAGGACCTAGCCATCCCCTACACGGCGGTCGCCACCGACCTGACCAACCAGCAGGAAATCTGGTTCCAGGAAGGCTGCCTGCACAAGGCCATGCGCGCCTCGGCGGCCATCCCCAGCCTGTTCACCCCAGTCACCCAGGGTAACCGCATGCTGGTCGACGGCGGCCTGCTCAACCCGCTGCCGATAGTGCCGGTGGTAGCCAGCCACTGCGACCTGATCGTCGCGGTCAACCTCAACTCGCTCAATCAGAAGCAGTACCACCTGCCGGTGATCGAGCGACCAGCGGCGATCAAGGGGCGCATCGACCAGATGATGGGCTCGCTCAGCGCCCGCCTGCCCTTTCTCAAGCGTGACAGCGATGAAGAAGAGGACGGCGATGTGGTCGTCGAGGTCAATCCCTGGCTGGAGAGCCGTGCCCCCAAAGCCAAAGCGCTGCTGGAAGAAGCCGCACCGAAGTCCGCCAATAACTCCCGCGTACTCGGCAACGTCGGCCCCGCTTCGCTGCTGGAGCTGGTCAACCAGAGCTTCGAGGCCATGCAGTCGTCGCTGACCCAGTACAAGATCGCCGGCTACCCGCCGGACATCCTGATCAACGTGCCCAAGCGCGTGTGCCGTTTCTTCGAGTTCCACAAGGCGCCGGAGCTGATCATGCTCGGCCGGCAGATCGCCAGCGACACCCTGGACAAGTACGAGCGCGACCACCCGTAGGGTGGATGTCGCTTTGTACATCCACCATTCACACCGTACGGTGGATCGATAAGGCGCGATCCCCCCTACGCATGCAGATGCCTACAACTCACGCAGCCGATAACCGACCCCGGCTTCGGTGACGATGAAGCGCGGCGCCGCCGGGTCATCGCCGAGCTTTTGCCGCAGATGACCGACCACCACGCGCAGGTAGTGGCTGTCCTCGACATGGCTCGGGCCCCAGATGTCCTTGAGCAGTTGCTGCTGGGTCACCACCCGGCCAAGGTGGCGGGCAAGCATGGCCAGCACTGCGTATTCCTTGCGGGTCAGGGCGACTTCCACAGCATCCAGGGTCACCCGCCGATAGGCGAAATCCAGGTTCAGCGGACCGCTGCTGACCACCGCCTCCTGCTGCTCACCCGCGCCAGCCTGGCGCAGCAGCACGCGCACCCGGGCGAGGAATTCCTGAATGCCGAACGGTTTGGTCACGTAGTCGTTGGCGCCGCCATCCAGGGCCAGGACCTTCTCGCCTTCGCTGGCGCGTACCGAGAGCACCAGCACCGGCACCGCCGACCACTCGCGCAGTTCACGCAGCACCTGCTGGCCGTCCATGTCCGGCAGGCCGAGGTCGAGCACCACCAGGTCCGGCTTGCCCAGCGCGGCCTGGGCCAGGCCCTCGCTGCCATTGGCGCCCTCCAGCACCTTGTAGCCCTGGGCGGTGAGGCTGATACGCAGGAACTTGCGGATCTGCGCTTCGTCGTCGATCACCAGAATGGTCGTTGGATTGCTCGTCATATCACTCTTTCATTCGGCTCACGTAGGGCGGCTGAAACCCGCGTCCACCACTCGACGCGGGTTGCACCCGTCCTACTCCTCTTCGGGTAAAGGTTGCGGGTGCAACGGCAGATGCAAGGTCAGCGTAGCGCCTCGGCCATCCAGGCCCTCACCCACGGTGACCCGACCACCGTGGGCGCCGAGCATACCCTGGCAGATCGCCAGCCCCAGGCCGGTGCCCTGGCCACCGCGATCACCGCGCGCCGCCGTATAGAACATGTCGAAAATCTTCTCTCGTTCATGTTCGGGAATCCCCGGCCCCTGGTCGCTGACGGAGAAACGCAGCTCGTCCTCGTCCGCCTCGACCGCCACCCGCAAGCGGCCCTGGCTCGGTGAAAAGCGCGCCGCATTCTCCAGCACATTGATCAGCGCCTGCTCGATCAGCGCGGCATGCACATAGAGCAGCGGCAACTCGGTCGGCAGCACGGTCTCGACCTGCAGCGGCGCCAGCACCGGGCGCAGGCGCTGCAGGGCGCTGGCGACGATATCGACCGGCGCCACCCAGTCGCGCGACAGTTTGAGGGCGCCATGCCCCAGACGGGTCATGTCCAGCAGGTTCTGGATATAGCGGTCGAGCCGTTCGGCTTCGTCGCGGGTGCCTTCCAGCAGCTCGCGGCGATCGGCCAGGGGGATCTGCTCGCCCAGCGCCAGCAGGCTGTCGATGGAGCCGCGCATGGCGGTTAGCGGCGTACGCAAGTCATGGGACACCGAGGCCAGCAGCGCGCTGCGCAACTCTTCGGTTTGCCCGTGCAGGCGCGCGGCTTCCAGGTCTGCGGCCAGCTGCGCGCGTTCCAGGGCCTGGGTCAGCGGCTGGCCCAGCGCGGCGATCAGCCGGCGCTGTTCCGGCGGCAGCGCACCACCATCCTTGGGGCTGACCCCCAGCAAGGCCAGCGGTCCCTCCTCGCCGGACAACGGCCACCACCACCAGCGCCCGCCCGGCAAGGTGCCGGTGCCCAGCCCGGCGGGCTGGTCGTGCTGCCAGGACCAGTCGGCCGCAGCGCGCTCCTGTTCGGCAAGCAGGCGCTGCGCGCCGGCCTCGACCTTCCACACGCCGTCCGTACTGCGTGCCAGCAGGCTGACTTCCACTTCCGGCCACAGGGCGAACTGCTGCAACGCCGCCGCCAATACGGCCTGGCGGTCGGTGGCGGCGGTCAGCTTGCGCGACAGCTCCAGCAGCGCGGTGGTTTCCGCCTGGGTCTGGCGCAGGGCCTGCAACTGGCGACGCTGGCGGGTGGCCAGATTGCCGGTGAGCCCCGCCATCAGCAGGAAGAACAGCAGGGTCAGCACATCCTCCTGGCGCTCGATGATCAGGGTGAAGGTCGGCGGGATGAACAGGAAGTTGTACGCCAGAAATGACAGCCCGGCGCAGGCCAGTGCCGGGCCCAGGCTGCTGCGTACCGCCACCAGCAGCACGGCGGCGAGGAAGATCAGGGAGATGTTCGGCAGTTCCAGCACCCGGGAAAGCCCCAGGGCAATGCCCACAGCGCCAGCGGTGGCCAGCAACGCCAGCAGATAGTCACGCCAGGCCAGCGGCTGGCTGGCCCGCGGCATCGGCGGGGCCTGATCGACCTCGGTATCCAGCACACTGATTTCCAGCCCCGGGCCCTTGGCCAACAGGCGCTCAGCCAGGCCGCGACCAAGCCAGCGGCGGCGCAGGCGATGCCGGCTGCGGCCAACCAGAATCAGGCTGGCGCGGCGTTCGCGGGCATGTTCGATCAGGGTGCGGGCGACTTCGCCACCGCGCAGACTGACCACTTCGCCGCCCAGGCGTTCGGCCAGTTGCTGGGCGGCCTGCAGATTAGCCAGGCGCGTTTCGTCACGCTCGCCGCCGGTATCCACATGCACCACCGACCAGGGCAGATGACGGCGCTCGGCGACCCTGCTGGCGTGTCGCACCAGCCGTTCGGCCTGGGCATCGCCATCGATGCCGAGCAGCAGACGACCACGCACGGTCGGCGCCTCCTGCCCCTGCAGGCGATAACGGCGGTTGAGATCGGCATCGACCCGCGCCGCAGCAGTCTGCATGGCCAGTTCGCGCAGGGCGGTGAGGTTGGTCTGGCTGAAAAACGCATCGATGGCCGCGCGTGCCTGTTCCGGCACATACACCTTGCCTTCGCGCAGGCGCTCGAGCAGCTCGCGCGGCGGCAGGTCGATCAGCAGGATCTCGTCGGCTTCCTGCAGCACCCAGTCCGGCAGGGTCTCGCGCACCTGCACGCCAGTGATATCGCGGATCTGGTCATTCAGCGCTTCGAGGTGCTGCACGTTGACCGTGGTGTAGACGTCGATACCGGCTTCGAGCAACTCCTGCACGTCCTGCCAGCGTTTGCTGTGGCGGCTGCCGGGGGCGTTGCTGTGTGCCAGCTCGTCGACCAGCACCAGCTTCGGTGGGTTGGCGAGGATGCCGTCGAGGTCCATCTCGTTCAGCGCCACGCCACGGTATTCCAGATGGCGCTGCGTTTGCTGCGGCAGGCCGGTGAGCATGGCTTCGGTTTCTGCGCGGCCGTGGGTTTCCACCACCCCGACGCGCAGGTCGACGCCCTGGCGCAGTTGCGCCTGCGCCGCCTGCAGCATGGCGAAGGTTTTGCCCACGCCGGGGGCCGCGCCGAGGAAGACTTTCAGCCGGCCGCGCCCCTCGCGGGGCATATCGGCCAGCAAGGCATCGGCGCGGGTGGCATCACTCATACAGCTTACTCAGGTTGGGCAGAGGGGCGATTGTCGGCCAGCGCCAGGTTGAGCGCCAGTACGTTGACCACGGCTGGTCCCACCAGCGGTCTTTCCACGTGTGCAGCGATCAGTCGTTCCAGATTGTCGCTCGGAATGCCGCGAGCGTTGGCGATACGGCCGATCTGGAAGCGTGCTGCTGCCGGCGACAGGTGCGGGTCGAGGCCGCTGGCGGAGGTGGTCACCAGTTGCATGGGTACCGGCCCTTGTCCTTCGTCGAACAGGCGCTGGGCATCCTTGCCGATGCGTTCGGCCAGCGCCGGGTTGCTCGGTGCCAGGTTGCTCGCACCGCTGGATACGGTGGCGAAAGCGGCGGCCGATGGGCGCGGCTGGAACCACTCGACACCTTCGAAGTTCTGCGCCAGCAGAGCGCTGCCACGCACGGCACCTTTGCCGTCGAGCACCAGGCTGCCGTTGGCCTGATCGGGGAATGCCAGTTGCGCCACGCCGGTAACGGCCAGCGGATAGGCGACACCGGTAATCAGGGTCATAAAGGCCAGCACACTGAGGGCTGGGCGAATTTGCTTGAGCATGATGGATCTCCAGATTCTGTGTAGCCCGGATGCAATCCGGGGGCGGATTTCCCGGATTGCATCCGGGCTACGGACTCATCTTGCAGGGTGGGAAGCGCTGTGCGCTTGCCACCCTGCCCTCGGTTAAACCAACCCTATGGCCACCAGCAGCACATCGATCAGCTTGATCCCGACGAAGGGCGCCACCAGGCCGCCCAGGCCGTAGATCAGCAGATTGCGGCGCAGCAGGCTGGCGGCATCGGCGGCCTGCACACGGACGCCACGCAGGGCCAGCGGAATCAGCGCGACGATGATCAGCGCGTTGAACACGATGGCCGAGAGGATCGCGCTCTGCGGGCTGTGCAGCTGCATCAGGTTGAGCGCACCCAGCTGCGGGTAGATGCCAGCGAACAGCGCCGGGAGGATGGCGAAGTACTTGGCCACGTCGTTGGCTACCGAGAAGGTGGTCAGCGCACCACGGGTCACCAGCAGCTCCTTGCCCACCTGCACCACGTCGAGCAGCTTGGTCGGGTCGGAGTCGAGGTCGACCAGATTCGCCGCCTCACGCGCGGCCTGGGTGCCGTCGTTCATCGCCAGGCCAACGTCGGCCTGGGCCAGCGCCGGGGCGTCGTTGGCGCCGTCACCGCACATGGCGACCATCTTGCCTTCGGCCTGTTCGGAGCGGATGCGTTGCAGCTTCTTCTCCGGGGTGGCTTCGGCAATCAGGTCATCGACGCCGGCTTCGGCGGCAATCGCAGCAGCAGTCAGCGGGTTGTCACCGGTGACCATCACGGTACGGATGCCCATGGCGCGCAACTCGGCAAAACGCTCGCGGATGCCCGGCTTGACCACGTCCTTGAGATGGATGGCACCCAACAGGCGTGCATCGCCGGCCACCAGCAGCGGCGTACCACCGCTCTGGGCGATCTTCTCGATCTCGCGGGCCAATGGTGCCGGCACCTCGTCGCGGCTCATGCCCAGGTAATTGAGCACCGCATCCACCGCACCCTTGCGGTAGCTGTGGCCATTCCAGTCGGCGCCGGACAGGCGCGTCTCGGCACTGAAAGCAATCGACTTGATCGCACTGCGCTCCGGCTCCTGCATCGGGCTCAAGGCGCGCAGGTACTCGACGATCGACTTGCCTTCGGCAGTGTCGTCGGCCAGCGAGGCCAGCAGCCCAGCTTCCGTCAGATCCTTGCCGGATACGCCGGGGGCCTTGATCATCGCGCTGCAACGACGGTTACCGAAGGTGATGGTGCCGGTCTTGTCCAGCAGCAGCACATGCACGTCACCGGCGGCTTCCACCGCACGGCCGGACTTGGCGATCACGTTGAGGCGCACCAGACGGTCCATGCCGGCGATGCCGATGGCCGAGAGCAGGCCGCCGATGGTGGTCGGGATCAGGGTTACCAGCAGCGCCACCAGATACACCAGCGGCAGGTCGCCACCGGCATAGCGGGCGAACGGCTGCAGGGTGGCCACCACCAGCAGGAAGATCAGGGTCAGGCCGATCAGCAGGATATCCAGCGCCACTTCGTTGGGCGTCTTCTGCCGCTTGGCGCCTTCGACCAGGGCGATCATGCGGTCCAGGGTCGACTCACCCGGGTTGGCAGTGATCTTCACCAGCAGCCAGTCGGAGACCACGCGGGTGTTGCCGGTTACGGCCGAACGGTCACCACCGGACTCGCGGATCACCGGCGCGGACTCACCAGTGATGGCCGCTTCGTTGACCGCGGCGATGCCTTCGATGACTTCGCCGTCACCGGGGATCAGCTCGCCGGCTTCGACGCGGACGATATCGCCGCTGCGCAAACTGCTGGCCGCCACGGTCTCGAACTGCTGACCACTCTTGCGGCGCGCATTGAGCCCCTGGCTACCGGCTTTGAGGCTGTCGGCGCGGGCCTTGCCACGGCCTTCGGCCAGCGCCTCGGCAAAGTTGGCGAACAGCACGGTGAACCACAGCCACAGGGCGATCTGCACGGCAAGGCCGGTAGAAACCTGCGGGTTGGGGATAAAGCACAGCACGGTGGTCACCACGGCAGTCAGTTCGACCACCAGCATCACCGGAGAGCGCAGCAGTTGGCGCGGATCGAGCTTGACGAAAGCCTGGCGCAGCGCCGGCTGCCACAGCGCGGCGAGGGAGGTTTTCGGCTGTTGCTTGGCGCTTTTCAGCGCCTTGCTTTCAGGTTGGGTACGGGCGTTCATCATGGTTCTCCCTTAGAAGCCCTGGAACATGGTCAGGTGCTCGGCAATCGGGCCCAGGGCCAGTGCCGGCAGGAAGGTCAGGCCGCCAACCAGCAGAATGGTCAGGGTCAGCAGGGTGACGAACAGCGGGCCATGGGTCGGGAAGCTGTTGCTGCCCACCGGTGCGCGCTTCTTCGCCGCCAGGCTGCCAGCGATGGCGAGGATCGGCAGGATGTAGCCGAAACGACCGATCAACATGGCCAGGCCGATCATCAGGTTGTGGTACGGCGTGTTGGCGCCGAAGCCGCCGAACGCAGAGCCGTTGTTGGCAGTACCCGAGGTGTAGGCATAGAGAATCTGGCTGAAACCGTGGGCACCGGGATTGGTGACCGAGGCCGCCGGGCCCGGCAGGCTGGCCGCCAGCGCGCCGAACACCAGCACACCCATCGGCATCACCAGCAAGGTGGCCACCAGCAGGCGGACTTCGCGGGCTTCCAGCTTCTTGCCGAGGTATTCCGGGGTGCGGCCGATCATCAGGCCGGCGAGGAACACCGCGATCAGCACGAACAGCAGCATGCCGTAGAGCCCCGCACCAACGCCGCCGAAGATCACCTCACCGAGCATCATGTTGAACATCGGGATCATGCCGCCCAGGGCACTGAAGCTGTCGTGCATGGCGTTGACCGAGCCGTTGGACGCAGCGGTGGTGCTCACCGCCCACAACGCCGAGGCCGTGGTACCAAAACGGCTCTCCTTGCCTTCCAGCGAACCGACCTGCTCGATCGGCAGTGCGGCCAGGGCCGGGTTCGGCTGGTATTCAGCCCACAGGGTTGCACCCAGACCGATGACGAACAGAATCAGCATGCAGGCCAGCAGCGCGCGACTCTGGCGCAGGTCCTTGACGTAGTGGCCGAAGGTGAACAACAGCGCTACCGGAATCAGGATGATCGAGGCGGTCTCGAACAGGTTGCTCCAGGCCGTCGGGTTCTCGAACGGATGCGCCGAGTTGACGCCGAAGAAGCCGCCACCGTTGGTGCCCAGCTGCTTGATGGCGATCTGGCTGGCCGCAGGACCCAGCGGTACGACCTGATCAGTGCCGGTCAGGGTGTTCGCCGTCACGTACTCGAGGAAGGTTTGCGGAACCCCCTGCCAGACCAGGAACAGCGCCAGCAGCAGACAGAACGGCAGCAAACCGTAGAGCGTGGCGCGGGTCAGGTCGACCCAGAAGTTGCCGACGCTGTTGCTCGAACGCCGCGCGATACCTCGGCAGAACACCACCAGCACGGCCAGGCCGACCGCCGGGCTGACGAAGTTCTGCACACCGAGTCCGACCATCTGGCTGAAGTAGCTCATCTGCGCTTCGCCGCTGTAGGCCTGCCAGTTGGTGTTGGTGACGAAGCTCACCGCGGTGTTGAACGCCAGGGTCCACTCCAGGCCAGCGAAGCCCTGCGGATTAAGCGGCAACACACCTTGCAGCAGGAGGATGGAAAACAGCGCCAGCAGGCTGACCAGGGTGAAGGCCAGCAGCGCCAGGCTGTAAGTTTTCCAATCCTGCTCGGCCTGGCTGTCGATACCGGCCAGGCGATAACAAAGCCGCTCGACGGGTTCGAGCACGGGGCTCAGCAGGGTCTTCTGCCCTTCCATCACGCGGAACAGGTAGCGCCCGAGGAACGGTGCCGGCAGCAATACCAGCACGAAGAAGGCCAGGATCAGCCAGTAGTCTTGGACTTGCATGTTGCCTCCTAGCTACGCTCGGCGCGCAGCAGCGCAACCAGCAAATAAATAAAAAGTCCCACGGCCAGGCCGAGTGACATCCCGTCGAGAATGCTCATGTGTGTACTCCTTGTTGCGGTGGTTACCGCGTGAGCGAATTTTCGGCAGGGAGGGCGTAAAGGAACGAGTGCCGAGCCCGTGGCGCGGCATAAAGAAAGCGTAAAGATGCGCCTAAAAACTGGCGGCGGCCGACTTAGGCAGGCCTTGAAAGGATGTCGATACCAGCCCTGCCAGCCCGTGCGCTAAATCAGGAGGGTGACGAGCAAGCAAAACTAGAAGCGGATCTCAAACAGTGCGCTAGCAGTGGCCGCGACTCGTCGAGCAGTGGCGGGCAGCTGAATAGCTCGGCCAGAAGCAAAACGGCCAACCGACCTGCGGCTGCAGGTGGGTTGGCCGTTATTCAAACGGCGGGCGACAAAGGTCGCCCGACAGTGCTTATTGCTCGAGCGAGGTTTCCTCGGCGGCACCTTCACCGTCCATCAGCGCCGGGTCTTCGATGACCGGAGCCTCTTCTGGCATATCACCGCCCATGCCGGCACCCAGGCCGCCACCGGTGGCGAAGGCCATGGCGACGAACTCTTCGACGCTCATCTGCTTGCCGTTGAAGTTCACCTGATTGTTGGCGTAGTGCAGGCTGGAAACGATGTTCTCGCCTTCCACGGTGGCCAGCTCGGTGGCCACGGCCATGCCGCTGGCCATTTCGCTCATCATCGTGGCCTGCTGGGCAATGGCTTCCTTGTCGGTTTCACCACCGATGGCCGCCTGCACACCCACCACGTCACCGATCATGGCCTTGGACACCAGCAGTTTGGCGTCGAGCTGGGCGATCAGCTGCTTGGCCAGTTCCGGCGCCGGCAGTTCGAAGGACTCAGGTTTGTTCAGGTCCAGCGCCAGGCTGAAGCTGCTTTCGCCGTTGGCGGTCTTGAACGAGAGTTTTTCCAGGGCCAGGCTCGGTTTGCCGGCCAGCAGCGTCTCGATGTCGGCCTTGAGCAAGGCGCTCTGCTCTGCGCTCAGCGTGGGCATGCCGGTTTCGCTGTCGACCTGGCCGGCCTGCAGCAGCTGGCCATACAACTCGACCAGCGACTGCAGTGCCGTGGCATCGAGGTTCTTCACGCCCCAGATCATCTGCGAGCCACCGATATCGTTGCCCTGGTAGCTGATCATGCCGATGTCGTAGCTGTAGCGAGCGGACAGCTTGTTGTCGTTCTCGGTGGTTTCGTCGCGCTGGACGAAATCCTTGAGCAGGATCGGCTGGCTGTCGCCCAGCAGCAGTTCGATGCTCTGCAGGCGCACTTCGTTGTTGCCCAGGTAGAAGTCGCTGCTGCCCTTGTGCGCCTCGCTGTCGAGGGTCAGGCCCTTGAACTCCAGGGTCATGTTCTGCGCGTTGTCCAGCGTGGAGGTGATCTTCAGGCTGTCCATCACGCCGTTGGCGCTGACTTCCTGGACATCGGCGCTGCTGTCGAAGTCGATGTTGAAGCCGCTGAAGTCGACCGCGCTCTCTTCGTCCAAGGCCGCTTTAAGCGGCTGCAGTTGCAGGTTGCCGTCGAAGGAGCGGTCATAGCCGAGGCTGACCTGGCCATTGAGCGGCGACACACCGTTGCTGGCGACGAACCATTTTTCCAGTTCCGGGCTCTGTTCCAGCGCGTAGTTGCTGGTGGCCATAACCGGCATCAGTTTGAAGGCCTGCAGGCGCGACAGCGGGAACGGGCCGTGCTCGATGCGATCGGTGATCACCCACTCCAGGTTGCTCGGCGACTCGCCATCCAGCGAACCGGAGAACTTGACGCGGTAGCGCGCGTTGCTGCTGAAGAACTGGCGCTCCAGCGACAGCAGCTCGATCGACACGCTGATACCCACGGCAGGAAGGGTCTTGGCCATTTCCTCGTTGGCTTGCTTGATCGAGGTGTCGAGCAGCGCGGGGAGTTGTTGCCCGGTGTACCAGGCTCCGGCCGTGCCCAATGCACCAATGGCCAGGATGACGCCTACAGCAATGCCTGCAGATTTTTTCATGGAATGACTCGCGATTATCCGTTGTGTTGTGTTGGTTCTTCCCTGCGCCCGCATGAGCTTCTAACGAGCTGTTGCGCGGCCTGAGGCGAGACTGGGAGGACTCCTCCCGCCCCGGCTTCACCTGCCTGAGGCAGTGACAAAGCGCAGCAAGGCTAACACCGGATCAAGCCAGCGACCAAGGCAGGGCTGGCAAGAAATTGCGCAGGATGCCAACCCGGTCGAACAACCCGACAGGCCAACAGACACGAGCAGATACCCGTGCTGCGGGATCAATCGCGGTTTTCTTCGCTGACCATGGTAACGACCTGCACGGATTCCTTCGGTTCGCTGCTGACCCAATCGCCGAGCAGGCTGAACGCCACAGCCAGCAAGGTCGGGCCAAGGAACAGGCCCATGAAGCCGAAAGCCAGGATGCCGCCGAACACACCCAACAGCACCACCACCAGCGGCAGATTGCCGCCGCGGCTGATCAGGTAGGGCTTGAGCACGTTGTCCACACCACTGATGACGAACATGCCCCAGAGGCCGAGGAATATGGCAAAGCCGTAATCGCCCTGGCTGACCAGCCAGGCCGTGGCCGGTATCCACACCAGTGGCGGGCCCATGGGTATCAGGCTGAGCACGAAAGTAAGGAGGCCCAGCACCAGGGCACCCGGTACGCCAGCGATATAGAAGCCGATCAATCCCAGCAGCGCCTGGGCCACCGCGGTGCCGATCACCCCGTTGACCACCCGCTGCACGGTGCCGGCAACCAGCTCCTGGTAATGCCCGGCGCGCTCGCCGATCAGGCGTTGCAACATGCTCTGCACGAAGTCCGCCATGCGCGGGCCGTCGCGGTAGAAGAAAAACACCAGCACCAGGCTCAAGGTCAGTTCGAGCATGCCACCGCCGATCTGTGCACTGCGCGCCAGCAGCCAGTTGCCCACCTGACCCAGGTACGGACGGATAGCGGCGAACAGGGCCACGCCCTCCTCGTCGATGCGGTTCCACAGCCCGACCAGGCGCTCGCCCACCAACGGCAGACCACCCAGCCAGCCCGGCGGGTTCGGCAGGCCATCGACCTGAAAGTCTTTGAACAGCTCGGTCGCATCGCGGACATGGTCGGCCAGGTTGAAGCCCAGCCAGACCAGCGGCACCGCCACCAGCACCATCCAGCAGGCGGTGAGGATGGCGGCGGCGGTGTTTTCCCGGCCATTCAGCGCCCGCGTCAACAGGCGCATCAGCGGCCAGCTGGCAAAGGCCAGCACGGCAGCCCAGAACAGCGCCGAGAAGAACGGTGCCAGTACCCAGGCGCAAGCACCGAGCAGCACCAGCAGGAGGATCTGTACCAGCAGGCGATCATTGTTGAGCATTGCAAAGGTCCTGCAAAAAGATCTCGATGGGCCGCCAGGCGACCGACGCACATTATTCAGCGCAATTGTTGCAACAGCAGACCATCACCTGAGGCAGAGCCAAGCTCCAGGCGGCTGGCGCGCACACCCTGCTTCTGCAAGGCCTGCGCCCATGCAGCCGCGCTGGCCCCGGACAAACTGACTCGCAGGGTGCTGTCCAGGTTCAGCGTCCGCCCCAGCAATTCGCTCCACACCTCATCTGGGGCCTGCAGATGCGGCAAGGCCAGCGCGCCATGCTCACGCAACTGGCGCAGCAAGGTCGCGGCAACCGGCAGCACCGCCTGCAATGGCGTGCTGGCATCCAGTTGCTCGGCATGCAGATAGCTACGCCGATTACCACGCGTAATACCGTACAAGGCCAGCAGACTGTCCTGCTGAGGAGGTGCCAGACGCAGCAGCAGATAGCTCTGGCGTTCTTCCGGGCCATACAACTTGGCGTTATCGAAAATGACGTTGGCCCACAAACTGCTGGAGCCGCACTCGCGGCCCACGCACCAGTAAAGCAACTGGGCGCCCTGCTCCAGCAAGGTCTGGCGCGCTGCAGTGAGGGCATCACGGGGCGTATGTTCGTCCGGCAAGCGGTAGGTCAGCGAACGCAGGCGCCCTTCGGCCAGCACCTCGCGCTCCAGACGCAGCTGGCTGCTGATGCGTTGCACCGCGCCCAGTGGGTAGCGTTTCTCCAGGCTGGCAACATCCTGGTAGTCGACTATTTCGCTACGCGGCAAGCGTGGCAGCACGTCGAGATCCTGGCTGCCCGGCATATCGGCAGCCAACGCGGAACCGCTCAGGCACAGCAGGTAAAAGGAAAGTCTGGAAAGCATCCGGCCCTCAGCGTATCAGCATGGTTTGCGCAGTTTTCACCACAGATTCTTCGTCGCTTGCCCGTTGCGGAACTTGCAGACCACGCTGCACCGCTGGGCGCGCTTCGAGGGCCGCCATCCAGCGCTGCAAGTGGGGCAGACCGTCGACGGCAACCCCGGCCCAGTCATGTACGCGCACCCACGGATAGGTGGCGATATCGGCAATGCTGTAGTCACCTGCAAGGTAATCGGCTTCGCCCAGGCGGGTGTCGAGCACTTCATAGAGACGCCGGGTTTCATGCTGGTAGCGGTCGATGGCGCCTTGCAGTTTCTCCGGAAAGTAGCGGAAGAAAACGTTGGCCTGGCCCTGCATCGGCCCTACCCCGCCCATCTGCAACATCAGCCACTGGATCACCCGTGAGCGGCCCTTGGCATCACTGGGCAACAGCTGGCCAGTCTGCTCGGCGAGGTAGATGAGGATGGCGCCGGACTCGAACACGGCAAAGTCGTCGTTGCTTCTGTCGACTATCGCCGGGATGCGCCCGTTGGGGTTGATGGCGAGAAATGCCGCGGCCTTCTGTTCCCGCTTGTCGAAGGACAAGGCATGTACCTGATAGGCCAGCCCCAACTCCTCGAGGGCGATGGACACCTTGTGGCCGTTGGGTGTCGCCGCCGTGTAGAGATCGATCATGCGCGCTTCCCTGAACAATCTGCCCAGCCTCGGCAGTTGCAGGGGGCAAGTCAAGTCACAGCGAAGAATCGATTGAAACAGTCTGCAACCTGCTGTGCGCCCGCCTCCTCGTTCAGGTGCAGGTGATGGCCGCCAGGCAAGGTGTGCACATCGAAATGACGCCCTTCGAGCAGACTGGCAATCCGCGGTTCGACCGCCATCTGCCCCTGCGCTGCCAACACCAGACTGACTGGGCACTGCACACTGCGCACGAACTGCTCGACATGGGCGAAGGTCAGGCGCATCACCGAGGGCAAGGTCAGGCGGATATCGGAGCGCCAGGTGTAGCCGCCCGGTACGGGTTCCAGGCCGCGTTGGGCAAGCAGCTCGGCGGCTTCGCGGCTGACCGCGACCACGCCCTGCATGCGTGCCTGTACCGCACGTTCCAGGTCGGCATACACCGGCTTGCGTTTGTCACGTACCGCCAGGCGCGCGCGCAACGCATCGCCCAGGCGCTTGGCCGCGCCATCGGCTTCCCCGGTGAATGGGATCAGGCCATCGATCAATGCCAGGCGCTCGATGCGCTCCGGCACGGCGGCAGCCAGCAGGGTCGAGATGATGCCGCCGAGGGAATGCCCCATCAGGCTGAACCGCTCCCAACCCAGCTTTTCGGCCACCAGCAGCACGTCCTCCAGGTATTCCCACATGCTGTAGCTGGAGTTGCTGGCGTAATGTCCGGAGTGGCCGTGACCGGGGAAGTCCAGGGCGACGATGCGCAGCCCCTTTAGCTTGGGTGCCAGGCGTGCGTAGGTCATGGCGTTGTCCAGCCAGCCATGCAGGGCGATCACCGGGATGCCGTCTTCGGGGCCGAACAGGTGTGCGGCCAGCTCGACATGCGGCAGGCTGAAACGGGTTTCCTCGACGCTGAAAGTCATGCGCTGCGCTCCATATCCTGGCCCTGCCAGCGGCTGAACAGTTCGCGCAACAGGCGCGCGGTGTCTTGCGGGCGTTCCAGGGGGAACATGTGCCCACCCGGCAGGCTGTGATACTCGCCCTGGGGTACACGGTTGACCAGGCGCGCATGGTGCGCCATCACCACCCGGCTGTGTCGACCGCGCACCAGGGCCAGCGGCACCTGCAGCTGCTGCGGGCGGCCCGGACTGGTATGCGGCACGCTGCGGTAGATATTGATCTCGGTGGCCGGATCGAAGCGCAGGCGCAAGCCGTGTTCGGCTGGCCGCAGGCCATGCTGCACGTAGGCGTCCAGGCATTCCGGATCGAAACGGTTGAACAGGGTCTTGCCGGCGAAGTAGCTGCGCGCCTCGGCCAGATCAGTGAAGGCTTCACGGCGGCCCACGGTGCGGCCCGCCGGAGTGATCCGGTCGATGAAACCGAAGCGCTTGGCGGCGCGGATCACCAGTTGGTCGACACGGGTCAGCAGCGGTGAATCGAGCATCACCACACCGCGATACAGATCAGGCCGGCGCAGCGCCGCATGGTAGTGCAGCACGCCGCCGAGGGAATGGCCGACACCCCAGACCGGTTGTTGCCAGGCCTCAAGGTGCGCGATCAGTTCGTCGACCAGGTTCTGCCAGTTGTCGTCCACCGGGAAGCGCGGATCGTGGCCGTGCTGCTCCAGATGCTGCACCTGGTAGTCCGGCGCCAGGGCGGCGAACAGCTTGCCGTAGGTGGCCGAGGGGAAGCCGTTGGCGTGGGCGAAGAACACGGATTGCGACATGACGGCGAGCTGCACGGGAAAGATGCCTGAATTGTCGTGCAGCACAGGCTGGGCAGCAATCGGCGATCAGCCGTAGATGGGTGGCACAACGGCCAAAAAACAGCAGCGACGCGCCAGAAGGCGCGTCGCAGAGGGGTTAGCAGGCTTCTGGCTGCGCTTCGCCGCGCAGCCGATCCAGCCCTGCCGCCGCCAGCAGGGTCAGCGCCACTGGCACCACCCAACCCAGTCCCTGCGCAGCCAAGGGCAGTTGCGCGAGAAAGCCTGGCAGCAGCGACTTGAAACCGGCTGCACTGATTGCATCCGCCAGGCCGAACAGCAGGGTCACCAGCATCACCGGAATGAACACCCGCGGTGCCGAGGTCCAGAAGCGACTGAGCAGACTCAGGCCGATCAGCACGATGGCCAGCGGGTACAGACCGACCAGCACCGGTATCGACACGCTGATCAGTTGCGACAGCCCCTGGTTGGACACCAGCAGGCTGAACAGGCCGAACGTCAGCACCACCTTGCGGTAGGACACCGGCAGCAGCCCGCTGAAATACTCGCCACAGGCGGTCAGCAGGCCCACGGCAGTGGTCAGGCAGGCCAGGGTGATAACGACGGCCAGCAGCAGGCTGCCTGGCGTACCGAAGGTGAACTGCACATAGGCGGTAAGAATCTGCACGCCGTTCTGCGCATCGCCGGCAATCCCCTGGCTGGTGGCGCCGAGGTAGAACAGCGACAGGTAGACCAGCGACAGCCCAGCAGCCGCGATCAGGCCGGCGATCACCGAGTAGTGCGTGACCAAGCGGCTGTCGGTTACCCCACGGCCACGAATGGCGGTGGCAATCACGATGCCGAACACCAGCGCGCCGAGGGTATCCATGGTCAGGTAGCCCTGCAGAAAGCCCTGCACCAGAGGCATCGCCTGATAGTCGGCGCTGCTCTGGCCGATCGCACCGGCCGGCGCCATCAGTGCCGCGCCACCGAGTACCAGCAGTGCAGCGAGCAGCACCGGGGTAATGTACTTGCCGATGCGGTCGACCAGTTGCCCGGGGTTCAGCGAGAGGAACAACACCACGGCGAAATAGGCGACGCTGTAGATCATCAATGCCGCCGGTTCGTTACCGGTGAACGGCGCCACGCCCATCTCGAACGACACTACCGCGGTGCGTGGCGTGGCAAACAGCGGGCCGATGGCCAGATAGACCGCCACAGCGAACAGCGTGCCGGCCTTGCGCCCGAGTGGCGCAGTGAGGTTGGCCATGCCACCGCCGACGCGGGCCAGGGCGACCACAGTGAGCAGCGGCAAGCCGACGCCGGTCAGGAGGAAACCGAGGGCGGCGGACCAGAGGTTCTCCCCCGCGGCCATACCGGCGCTGGGTGGGAAGATGATGTTGCCAGCCCCGAGGAACAGGGCAAAAGTCATAAAACCAAGGGCCAGGAGATCGGGGCCTTTCAAACGGGTCATAGCGGGAAGTACCAAGCTGGAAAACAGGGAGAAAACGCAGGTTTCCTTTGAGTTCAGGAAGCGTGCAGCGCCAGGTTCAGGCGATTCACAGGTACCCGCCGCCAGCCCTTGTGGAGCCTCGCCGGGGGAATACTTGCAAGCCTAACGATTTTCACGATAGACCGCGTCTGACAGCGGTCGGGCTGTCGATCGGACGCAACAATCTGTCGCCCCGACACAAATTTCTGATCGAATCGACAGCAATAAAAAAGGCCACCCGAAGGTGGCCTTTTTCCGATCAAGTCAGCCTCAGGCTTTCTTGACTTCCCAGCCGGTCAGCTCGGCCAGGGCCTTGCCGATGTCAGCCAAGGAACGCACGGTTTTCACACCAGCGTCCTGCAGGGCGGCGAACTTCTCGTCCGCAGTACCTTTACCACCGGAAATGATGGCGCCGGCGTGGCCCATGCGCTTGCCGGGCGGCGCGGTGACGCCAGCGATGTAGGACACCACCGGCTTGGTCACGTTGGCCTTGATGTAGGCAGCAGCTTCTTCTTCAGCGGAACCGCCGATCTCGCCGATCATCACGATCGCCTCGGTCTTCGGGTCTTCCTGGAACAGCTTCAGGATGTCGATGAAGTTGGAGCCCGGAATCGGGTCACCGCCGATGCCGACGCAGGTGGACTGACCGAAACCGGCGTCAGTAGTCTGCTTCACGGCTTCATAGGTCAGGGTGCCGGAACGCGACACGATGCCGACTTTGCCTGGCAGGTGAATGTGACCGGGCATGATGCCGATCTTGCACTCGCCGGGAGTGATCACGCCCGGGCAGTTCGGGCCGATCAGGCGTACGCCCAGCTCGTCACACTTGACCTTGGCTTCCAGCATGTCGATGGTCGCGATGCCTTCGGTGATGCAGACGATCAGCTTGATGCCGCCGAAAGCCGCTTCCAGGATCGAGTCCTTGCAGAACGGAGCCGGAACGTAGATCACCGAAGCGGTGGCGCCAGTGGCGTCAACGGCTTCCTTGACGGTGTTGAACACCGGCAGGCCCAGGTGAGTGGTGCCGCCCTTGCCCGGAGTCACGCCGCCAACCATCTTGGTGCCGTAGGCGATGGCTTGTTCGGAGTGGAAAGTACCCTGCGAGCCGGTGAAGCCCTGGCAGATGACTTTGGTGTCTTTATTGATCAGGACGCTCATTACTTGCCCTCCGCAGCTTTGACGACTTGCTCGGCAGCGTCGGTCAGGCTGGTTGCCGCGATGATGTTCAGGCCGCTTTCGGCCAGGACCTTGGCGCCCAGTTCAGCGTTGTTGCCTTCCAGACGAACCACGACCGGAATCTTCACGCCGACTTCTTTCACGGCGCCGATGATGCCTTCGGCAATCATGTCGCAACGAACGATGCCGCCGAAGATGTTGACCAGTACGGCCGCGACGTTGCTGTCGGACAGGATGATCTTGAAGGCTTCGGTCACGCGCTCTTTGGTCGCACCGCCACCTACGTCGAGGAAGTTGGCTGGCTTGCCGCCGTGCAGGTTGACGATGTCCATGGTACCCATGGCCAGGCCGGCACCGTTGACCATGCAGCCAATGTTGCCTTCCAGGGCTACGTAGTTCAGTTCGAACTTGGCAGCGTGGGCTTCGCGCGGATCGTCCTGCGACGGGTCATGCATGGCGCGCAGCTTGGGCTGGCGATACATGGCGTTGCTGTCGATGTTGATCTTGGCGTCCAGGCAGTGCAGGTTGCCGTCTTTCTTGATGACCAGCGGGTTCACTTCCAGCAGTGCCAGGTCGTAGTCCTGGAACAGCTTGGCCAGGCCAACGAAGATGTGGGTGAACTGCTTGATCTGATCGCCTTTCAGGCCCAGCTGGAAAGCCAGCTCGCGGCCCTGGTACGGCTGCGCGCCAACCAGCGGGTCGATGGTGGCCTTGAGGATCTTCTCGGGAGTGTCGTGGGCGACTTTCTCGATGTCCACGCCACCTTCGGTGGAAGCCATGAACACGATACGGCGGCTGGAACGGTCGACGACGGCACCCAGGTACAGTTCCTGATCGATGTCGGTGCACGACTCGACCAGAATCTTGGTCACCGGCTGACCATTGGCGTCAGTCTGGTAGGTCACCAGACGCTTGCCCAGCCACTGAGCGGCGAACGCCTTGGCGTCTTCCTTGTTACGCACCAGCTTTACACCGCCCGCTTTACCGCGGCCACCGGCGTGCACCTGGGCTTTGACAACCCACTCGCTGCCACCGATCTTTTCGCAGGCCGCAGCCGCTTCTTCCGGGGTGTCAACGGCGTAGCCAGTGGAAACCGGCAGGCCGTATTCAGCGAACAGCTGCTTACCCTGATACTCGTGAAGATTCATGCTTATCTACCGTTCTTCGTTTAGGTATTGCGCATCGGTGCTGCGCTCGAAGGCGCCGCACCACCTGTGACTGCTCTGGTTAGCAGTCCTGACGGACATTCCTGCGACACACCGTGTGAGGCTGCCGCGGGCCGTACGCCGTGGTTCTTTTCCTGCGTTTGAGCGCCCGGCCAGGCCGGGCGCCGCATGCTCTGGTGGTACTTAGCGCTTCTTGCGGTTAGCGATGTGGATGGCATGGCCATTCACCGCCAGGGCCGCCTCGTGCAGCGCCTCGGACAAAGTCGGGTGCGAGAACACCATCATGCCCAGGTCTTCGGCACTGGTGCCGAATTCCATGCCGATGGCGCCCTGCTGAACCAGCTCGGCGGCGCTTGGGCCGATCACATGCACGCCCAGCACGCGGTCGGTTTTGGCATCGGCGATGACCTTGACCAGACCGGCGGTGTCGTTGGCAGCCATGGCACGGCCGCTGGCGGCGAACGGGAAGGTGCCGACGTTGATTTCAACGCCCTCGCCTTTCAGCTGCTGCTCGGTCTTGCCGACCCAGGCGATTTCCGGGTGGGTATAGATGACCGACGGGATCAGATCGTAGTTCATCTGGGCTTTGTGGCCCTTGATGCGCTCGGCAACCATCACGCCCTCTTCCGAGGCCTTGTGCGCCAGCATCGCGCCGCGCACCACGTCGCCGATGGCGTACACGCCCGGCACGCTGGTGGCGCAGTAATCGTCGACAAAGATGAAACCACGCTCGTCCAGGGTCACGCCGCTATCGGCAGCCAGCAGGTCGGTGGTCACCGGGCGACGGCCCACGGCAACGATCAGCTTGTCGAAGGTCAGCTTCTGCTCGCCGGTGGCGTCGGTGAAGGTCACAGTTACCTGCTTCTTTTTCACTTCGCTGCCGGTCACGCGGGCACCCAGACGGATGTCCAGACCCTGCTTGCTGAGGATCTTCAGGGCTTCCTTGGAGATCTGGTCATCGGCGGCGGCGAGGAACTTGTCCATGGCCTCCAGCACGGTGACTTCGGCACCCAGGCGAGCCCAGACCGAGCCCAGTTCGAGGCCGATCACGCCGGCACCGATCACGCCCAGTTTCTTCGGCACGGCCTGAAATTCCAAGGCGCCGGTGGAATCGACGATCACATCCTGGTCGACCGGAGCCGGTGGGATGTCGACCGGCTTGGAGCCGGAGGCGAGGATCACGTTCTCGGCTTCGACGACCTGCACCGAGCCGTCAGTGCCAGTGACTTCGACTTTCTTGCCGGCCAGCAGCTTGCCGTGGCCTTCCAGCAGGGTCACGCCGTTGGCCTTGAACAGGCCAGCAACGCCGCCGGTGAGGTTCTTGATGATGCCGTTCTTGCGCGCGACCATCGCCGGTACGTCCATGGTGACGCTCTTGGCCTCGATACCATGGATTTTGAAGCCCTCGTGGGCCTCGTGATACTTGTAGGAGCTGTCCAGCAGCGCCTTGGATGGAATGCAGCCGACGTTCAGGCAGGTACCGCCCAGGGCAACCTTGCCGTCCTTGTCCTGGTACTTCTCGATGCAGGCGGTCTTCAGACCGAGTTGTGCGGCCTTGATGGCGGCCACATAGCCCCCAGGGCCAGCACCAATCACTACCACGTCGAATTTCTGGGTCATAACTCATTCCTTCTCGGATAAAACCGGGCGACCCCTCGTGAGGACCGCCGCGTGTACAGCAGCGTGATCAGATGTCCAGCAGCAGACGAGCCGGGTCTTCCAGCAGGTTCTTGATGGTCACCAGGAAGCTCACGGCTTCCTTGCCGTCGATCAGACGGTGATCGTAGGACAGCGCCAGGTACATCATCGGACGGATGACCACCTGACCATTGATGGCCATCGGGCGCTGGAGAATATTGTGCATGCCGAGGATGGCGGCTTGCGGCGGGTTGACGATCGGGGTCGACATCATCGAACCGAAAGTACCACCGTTGGTGATGGTGAAGGTGCCACCAGTCATGTCGTCGATCGACAGCTTGCCGTCGCGGGCCTTCTTGCCAAAGGTGGCGATGCCGTTCTCGATCTCGGCCAGGCTCATCAGCTCGGCATTGCGCAGCACCGGAACCACCAGGCCACGGTCGCTGGACACGGCAACACCGATGTCGGAGTAGCCGTGGTAAACGATGTCGGTGCCGTCGATCGATGCGTTGACCGCCGGGAAGCGTTTCAGCGCTTCGGTGGCTGCCTTGACGAAGAACGACATGAAGCCCAGGCGCACGCCATTGTGGGTCTTCTCGAACAGGTCCTTGTACTTCGAACGCAGGGCCATGACTTCGGTCATGTCGACTTCGTTGAAGGTGGTCAGCATGGCCATGGAGGACTGCGCCTCGACCAGACGCTCGGCCACCTTGGCACGCAGGCGGGTCATCGGCACGCGCTTCTCGACGCGGTCGCCAACGGCGAAAACCGGAGCGTCGGCAGCCGGCGCAGCGGGTTTGGCCACCGGAGCCGGAGCGGCTTTCTTGGCGGCAACAGCAGCCACAGCGTCTTCCTTGGTCACGCGACCGCCTTTGCCGGTACCGGTGATGCTGTTCGGATCGATACCACCTTCTTCGGCGATCTTGCGCGCGGCCGGCGAGAGGATCGCATCATCGTCAGCAGCGGTCGGGGCTGCAGCAGAAGCGGCAACCGGAGCGGCAGCAACCGGGGCAGCGGCTACGGCTGCGCCAGCGGCACCCAGTTTGCCCAGCAACTCGCCAGACAGCACGGTGTCGCCTTCATTCTTGACGATTTCGGCGAGTACGCCGTCGGCCTCGGCGAGTACTTCCAACACCACCTTGTCGGTCTCGATGTCGACGATCAGGTCATCGCGCTTGACCGCATCGCCCGGCTTCTTGTGCCAAGTAGCGACGGTGCCGTCGGCAACCGATTCCGGGAAGGTTGGGGCTTTGATCTCGATAGCCATTCTGAGTGTTTCCTTAAATTCGTTTTCTTCAAGGAGGCGGCGGCCCGTGCCGCCGCCTCGATACGCGAAGGCGTTAGACAGTAAAGGCGTCCAGCAACAGTTTTTCCTGCTGCTCGGCGTGCAACGAGGCATAACCGCAAGCCGGCGCAGCCGAAGCTTCGCGACCTGCGTACTCGAGGAACAGGGCCTTCTTGTGCGCAGAAGCGACACGACGCATGTGGTGTTGGCTGCAGTACCAGGCGCCTTGGTTCATCGGCTCTTCCTGACACCAGACGATGTGCTTGAGGTTCTTGTACGGTGCCAGAACCTCGGCCAGATCATCTTCCGGGAACGGATAGAGCTGCTCGATGCGCACGATGGCAATGTCTTCGCGACCTTCGGCTCGGCGCTTGGCCAGCAGGTCGTAGTAGACCTTGCCGCTGCACAGGACCAGACGCTCGACCTTCTTCGGATCGATCGGATCGATCTCGGGAATGACAGTCTGGAACGAGCCTTCGGCCAGATCTTCCAGGGTCGAGATGGCCAGCGGGTGGCGCAGCAACGACTTCGGTGTCAGCACCACCAGCGGCTTGCGCAGCGGACGAATCACCTGACGGCGCAGCAGATGGTAGATCTGTGCCGGGGTGGTCGGTACGCAGACCTGCATGTTGTGCTCGGCGCACAGCTGCAGATAACGCTCCAGACGCGCGGAGCTGTGCTCCGGGCCCTGCCCTTCATAACCGTGCGGCAGCAGCATGGTCAGGCCGCACAGACGGCCCCACTTGTGCTCGCCGCTGGAGATGAACTGGTCGAACACCACCTGGGCACCGTTGGCGAAGTCGCCGAACTGTGCTTCCCAGATCACCAGGGCGTTGGGCACGGTGGTCGAGTAGCCGTATTCGAAGGCCAGTACCGCTTCTTCGGAAAGGAAGGAGTCGTACAGGTCGAACTTTGGCTGGCCCTCGAACAGGTTCTGCAACGGCAGGTAGGTAGTCGCGTCCTTCTGGTTGTGCAGCGCCGCATGGCGGTGCGAGAAGGTGCCGCGGCCAACGTCCTGACCGGTGATGCGTACCGGATGACCGGCTTGCAGCAACGTGGCGTAGGCCAGGTTCTCGGCGTAGCCCCAGTTGATTGGCATGGCACCGGCAGTCATCTTGACCCGGTCTTCCAGCACCTTGGCCACCTGACGCTGCAGGACCAGACCTTCCGGCAGTTCGAGCAGCTTGCCAGCCAGATCCTGCAGGGTCTTCAGCTCACAACGGGTGTCGTGACGGGCAGTCCAGGCATGGCCCAGGTACGGGCGCCAGTCGACGAACAGCTCCTTGTTCGGCTCCTTGACCAGACTCTTGACCACGTGTTGACCGTTGTCCAGCGCGTTGCGGTACTCGTCGATCTTGGTCTGCACGCGCTCGAGGTCGAGGCGGCCGCCGTTGATCAGGCTTTCCGCATACAGCTCACGGGTGGTGCGCTGCTTGGCGATCTGCTGGTACATCAGCGGCTGGGTGCCGCTCGGCTCGTCGGCCTCGTTGTGGCCGCGACGACGGTAGCAGACCAGGTCGATGACCACGTCACGCTTGAACTGCATGCGGTAGTCGACGGCCAGCTGGGTGACGAACAGCACGGCTTCCGGATCATCGCCATTCACATGGAAAATCGGTGCCTGGATCATCTTCGCCACGTCGGTGCAGTACTCGGTGGAGCGCGAGTCTTCCGGACGGCTGGTGGTGAAGCCGACCTGGTTGTTGATCACCAGGTGGATGGTGCCGCCAGTCTTGTAGCCGCGGGTCTGCGACATCTGGAAGGTTTCCATGACCACGCCCTGACCGGCAAAAGCCGCGTCACCGTGGATGGAAATCGGCAGTACGCTGTCGCCGTTCGGGTCGCTGCGGCGATCCTGACGGGCGCGCACGGAACCCTCGACCACCGGAGAGACGATCTCCAGGTGCGAAGGGTTGAAGGCCAGTGCCAGGTGCACTTCGCCGCCCGGGGTCATGACGTTGGAGGAGAAACCCTGGTGGTACTTCACGTCACCGGAAGACAGGCCATCGACCTTCTTGCCTTCGAACTCGTCGAACAGGTCGCGCGGGTTCTTGCCGAAGGTGTTGACCAGTACGTTGAGACGGCCACGGTGGGCCATGCCGATGACGATTTCCTTGGTGCCGTAGGAGCCGCTGCGCTGGATGATTTCGTCCAGCAGCGGAATCAGGCTCTCGCCGCCTTCCAGACCGAAACGCTTGGTGCCCGGGTACTTGGTGCCCAGGTATTTCTCCAGGCCTTCGGCAGCGGTCAGACGCTCAAGCAGGTGGCCCTGCACTTCCGCGGAGAATGCCGGACGGCCACGCACGCTTTCCAGGCGCTGCTGGAACCACTTGCGCTGCTCGGAATCGACGATGTGGGTGAACTCGGCGCCAATGGTGCGGCAATATGTCTGCTGCAGCGCTTCGTGGATTTCCCGTAGAGTCGCCTCCTCCTTGCCGATGTAAAGCTCACCGGTACGGAAGGTGGTATCGAGGTCGGCGTTGGTCAGACCATAGTGGTTGACCGCCAGGTCAGCCGGAGCCGGACGCTGCCACAGACCCAACGGGTCGAGCGTCGCAGCCTGATGGCCACGCATGCGGTACGCCTGAATCAGACGCAGGACTTCAACCTGCTTCTTCTCGTGCTCGCTGCTGACACTGCCGGCGGAAACCGGTTGTGCGCGGCGCTGGTTCTTGGCCAGCAGCACGAAATGATCGCGGACGGTCGAGTGCGAAACGTCGGTGGCGGCATTGCCGTCAGTCGGCAATTTCTGGAAATAGGTGCGCCACTCTTCTGGCACAGCGTTGGGATCGTGCAGGTAGAGCTCATAGAGCTCTTCCACATAGGCAGCGTTACCACCGGATAGGTGGGCACTGTCCCACATGCGCTGCATCACGCTTTCTTGCATGCTTGGTCACCCTCGGTAAGGGGACACCACCGGCGTGGAGGCCGTAATTGAGGCTCAAAGTCCTGAAGCAGCGACGGGTAAGCCACTACGGATCCCGCAGATAGTCCGGGCACCAGCCCGGATGCCCCTGCTGGTCATCAAATTCTTTTCAAGTAAGAACCGCGGCTTTGTGAGCTGCGGTTCTGGTTTTACTGCGGCAGCGGAGTTACGCCGCTGCCACAGGTGTCACGGGTAAAACTGAATCAGGTACCGCTCTGCAGCAGCATGTTACGTACGTGGCCGATTGCCTTGGTCGGGTTGAGACCTTTCGGGCAAACGTTCACGCAGTTCATGATGCCGCGGCAACGGAACACGCTGAACGGATCGTCCAGCGAGGCCAGACGTTCTGCGGTCTTGGTGTCACGGCTGTCGGCGAGGAAGCGATAAGCCTGCAGCAGTGCAGCGGGACCGAGGAACTTGTCCGGGTTCCACCAGAAGGACGGGCAGCTGGTGGAGCAGCACGCGCACAGGATGCACTCGTACAGACCGTCCAGCTTCTCGCGCTCTTCCGGCGACTGCAGACGCTCGATGGCCGGAGCCGGCGTGTCGTTCTGCAGGAAAGGCTGCACCTTCTCGTATTGCTTGTAGAAGATGCTCATATCGACCACCAGGTCACGAATGACCGGCAGACCAGGCAGCGGGCGAATCACCAGCTTGTTGCCCTTGACTACGGAGGAGATCGGCGTGACACAGGCCAGGCCGTTCTTGCCGCTGATGTTCATGCCATCGGAACCGCACACACCTTCACGGCAGGAACGACGGTAGGAAAAGCCCTCATCCTGCTCTTTGATCAGAGCCAGTACGTCGAGCACCATCAGGTCCTTGCCGTCGATATCGACGGTGAAGTCCTGCATGAACGGCGCGGCATCTTTTTCCGGGTTGTAGCGATAAACGCTGACTTGCAAAGTTTTACCAAGAGACATGATGACCACCCTTAATAAGTACGTACTTTGGGTTCAAAAGCAGGAACGGTCTTCGGCGCGAAGTTCACAGCGCGCTTGGCGACACGTTTCTCACCCGGGAAGTACAGGGAGTGGCACAGCCAGTTCTCGTCATCGCGATCCTCGTAGTCTTCGCGGGCGTGGGCACCACGGGACTCGGTACGGGTATCGGCGGCGATGGCAGTGGCTTCGGCCACTTCCAGCAGGTTCTGCAGCTCCAGCGCTTCGATGCGCGCGGTGTTGAAGGCCTGGCTCTTGTCGGCGATCTTGACGTTGGCGATGCGCTCGCGCAGATCGGCCAGCTGAGTGATGCCCTTCTTCATGTATTCGCCGGTACGGAATACACCGAAGTAGTTCTGCATGCACTGCTGCAGCTCTTTACGCAGCGGCGCGACATCTTCGCCGGAGCTGCGTTCATTGACGCCCGCCAGACGCTTGAGCGACTGCTCGATGTCGGTTTCGCTGGCACCGCGGACTTCCACGCCTTCTTTCAGCGCTTTTTCCAGGTGCAGGCCAGCGGCACGGCCGAATACCACCAGGTCGAGCAGCGAGTTGCCGCCCAGACGGTTGGCACCGTGTACCGATACGCACGCCACTTCGCCTACAGCGAACAGGCCTTCGATGATCTTGTCGTTGCCGTTGGCATCCTGGGTGATGGCCTGGCCATGAATGTTGGTCGGCACGCCGCCCATCATGTAGTGGCAGGTTGGGATCACCGGTACCGGAGCAACCACCGGGTCAACGTGAGCGAAGGTCTTCGACAGCTCACAGATGCCTGGCAGACGACTGTGCAGCACGTCTTCGCCGAGGTGGTCGAGCTTGAGCAGCACGTGGTCCTTGTCCGGGCCACAGCCGTTGCCGGCGAGCACTTCCTTGACCATCGAACGCGCTACTACGTCACGACCGGCCAAGTCTTTGGCGTTCGGCGCATAACGCTCCATGAAACGCTCGCCATGGGCGTTGATCAGGTAACCACCTTCACCACGGCAACCTTCAGTAACCAGTACACCAGCGCCGGCAATACCGGTCGGGTGGAACTGCCACATCTCGATGTCCTGCACCGGCACGCCGGCACGCAGGGCCATGCCCACGCCGTCACCGGTGTTGATCAGGGCGTTGGTAGTGGAGGCGTAGATACGACCCGCACCGCCAGTAGCCAGAACCACGGCCTTGGAACGGATATAAACGGTTTCACCGGTTTCGATGCAGATGGCGATGGTGCCGACGATGGCGCCATCCTGGTTTTTCACCAGATCGACCGCGTACCACTCGTTAAGGAACGAGGTGCCAGCTTTCAGGTTGGCCTGGTACAGGGTGTGCAGCAGGGCGTGACCGGTACGGTCAGCCGCGGCGCAGGTACGCGCAGCCTGAGTCGGGTTGTTCGGACCTTTGGACTGACCGCCGAACGGACGCTGATAGATGCGGCCTTGTTCGGTACGGGAGAACGGCAGACCCATGTGCTCCAGCTCAAATACGGCTTCCGGGCCGACGGAACACATATATTCGATCGCGTCCTGGTCACCGATGTAGTCGGAGCCCTTGACGGTGTCGTACATGTGCCAGCGCCAATCGTCGTTCGGGTCAGCCGAAGCGATGGCGCAGGTGATGCCACCCTGAGCAGATACGGTGTGCGAGCGAGTCGGGAAAACCTTGGTGACTACAGCGGTCTTGTGGCCGCCCTGAGCCAGTTGCAGCGCGGCACGCATGCCGGCACCGCCGCCACCAACGATGATGGCGTCATAGGAAAGAGTACGAATGCTAGACATTAATCAGACACCCCAGAGAATCTGTACGCCCCAGACGAAGAACGCGAACATGGCAATGCCGCAGAACGCCTGGAACAGGAAACGCACGACAGTCGCCCACTTGCCCAGCGCCATTGGCGTCAGGTAGTCAGTGGAGATGGTCCACATGCCGACCCAGGCGTGTACGCCCAGGGCCACCAGGGCCAACAGACTGAAGATGCGCATCGCCGTGTGAGCGAACAGACCGTGCCATTCGGCATAGCCGAGGCCCGGATTCACCACGAGGAAGCCGATCAGGAAGAGGAAATAAGCCGCGAGAACAACCGCAGACACGCGCTGGGCCATCCAGTCGTAGAGGCCCGAGCGAGAGAAGTTCGTTACGTTGGTTACCATATCCACACCCCTGCCAGCAGGATCACCACCACGGAAACCACGATGACGATTTTCGAGCCCAGCTTGCCGCCTTCCAGCGACTCGCCGACACCCATGTCCATGATCAGATGGCGTACACCGGCCACCAGGTGATACAGCAGAGCGGACAACAGGCCCCAGACAATCAGCTTGGCCAGCGGACTGGTCAGACACGCCTTGACTTCTGCAAAGCCTTCCTCGGAGCTCAGCGACTTGTCGAGTGCAAACAGCAGCACGGCAAGGCCGACAAAGAGGATGACACCGGAAACACGGTGCAGAATGGACGTATAAGCGGTGATCGGGAGTTTGATAGTCCTGAGATCTAGGTTTACAGGTCGTTGGCTATTCACGGCTTTTTTCACACTAGAGGCCCCTAACAAACAGGGCAAGTTGTCGGGAAGTGCACTGGTCAGGTACCCCTCACCAAGGGAGTGCCAACCGCCAAAACGCAGGCCCTAAAGCCCCTGACGGCCGGGCGCAGAGTATAGACAGTTAGGTAACTAATGACAACGTAAAGACCCTCGCTAAAAGCGGATTGCGCCACCTTAATAAATGACGTATTAGCGCCCCTTCCTGCGCCCCAAAACAGGGCTGGAAGCCGTCTGCCATCTGGCTTAGCGCAAATTGACATTCAAATTTATGTCTCTATAGTGTTGCGGGCCCTGCGTGGGGGGCGGTCTGATGATTTCAAGCATAAACAGGAGGCCGAACATGGCTGACAAAAAAGCGCAGTTGATCATCGAGGGCAATGCCCCCGTAGAGCTGCCCGTTCTGACCGGCACCGTTGGTCCCGATGTAGTTGACGTACGGGGCTTAACCGCCACGGGTCGCTTCACATTTGATCCTGGCTTTATGTCGACCGCCTCTTGCGAGTCGAAAATCACCTATATCGATGGCGACCAGGGCATCCTGCTGCATCGCGGCTACCCGATCGAGCAACTGGCCGAGAAATCCGACTACCTGGAAACCTGCTACCTGCTGCTGAACGGCGAACTGCCGACCACCGAGCAGAAAGCCAAGTTCGTCAGCACCATCAAGAACCACACCATGGTTCACGAGCAATTGAAGAGCTTCTTCAACGGCTTCCGCCGCGATGCCCACCCGATGGCCATCATGTGCGGCGTAGTAGGCGCCCTCTCCGCCTTCTACCACGACTCCCTGGACATCAATAATCCGCATCATCGCGAAATCTCGGCCATGCGCCTGGTCGCCAAGATGCCAACCATCGCAGCCATGGCCTACAAGTACTCCATGGGCCAGCCGATGATGTACCCGCGTAACGACCTGAACTACGCGGAAAACTTCCTGCACATGATGTTCAACACCCCGTGCGAGATCAAACCGATCAGCCCGGTGCTGGCCAAGGCGATGGACCGTATCTTCGTCCTGCACGCCGACCATGAGCAGAACGCCTCCACCTCCACCGTACGTCTGGCCGGCTCTTCCGGTGCCAACCCGTTCGCCTGTATCGCTGCCGGCATCGCCGCGCTGTGGGGCCCGGCACACGGCGGCGCCAACGAAGCCGTACTGACCATGCTGGACGAGATCGGCAGCGTCGAGAACATCGACAAGTTCATCGCCAAGGCCAAGGACAAGAACGATCCGTTCAAGCTGATGGGCTTCGGTCACCGCGTTTACAAGAACCGCGACCCGCGCGCCACCGTGATGAAGAAGACCTGCGACGAAGTGCTCGGCGAACTGGGCATCACCAACGACCCGCAGCTGCAACTGGCCATGCGCCTGGAAGAGATCGCCCTGACCGATCCGTACTTCAAGGAACGCAACCTGTACCCGAACGTCGACTTCTACTCGGGGATCATCCTCAAGGCGATCGGCATTCCGACCAGCATGTTCACCGTGATCTTCGCCCTGGCGCGCACCGTCGGCTGGATCTCGCACTGGAAAGAAATGCTCTCCAGCCCGTACAAGATTGGCCGTCCGCGCCAGCTGTACACCGGCTACGCGCAGCGTGACATCGTGCCGCTGGATCAGCGCAAGTAAGCATCGCTGCAACAAGAAAAAAGGCTGCCATCTGGCAGCCTTTTTTCGTTTCAGCAGAGCATTAACAGGCAGTTGAAAAACGTTGGCGAGGCAGCCAGCGCAAGGCGCTACACCAGTAACAGCCTCCGGCTGGTCAAAACGGCGGAACGGAGCAACGCGAAGTAACAGCCGAAGGCTGGCCCGCAGGGCGAACGTAGTGAGTCAAAAGCGCAGTTTACGAGCTGTAAATGAGCATTTTGAGACGCCGCGTCCCGGCCTGTTTTTAACGCCGCGATGGCAACGCAGGTAGTTTTTCAACAGCCTGTTAACGGCCCTCGGCTTTGGCCCGCAGCCCCTGCAGGGTGTTGAACGGCGCATCCACCACAAAGCTGTTGGCCAGCCAGGACGGTACGCTGCCGCCCGGCTCGGTGTGAACCTGATAGGTCACCTCCACCTCGCCTGCCGCCTTCGGCATGAAGGTCCACGAACCTTTCAGGCTGGCGACCCTTACATACGCCTTGTCCTCCGGCAGGTACTGCGGCTGGCCATCCATAAGCCGCACCAGGCTACCGTCGGCATTTACCTGGGTCACCACACGCAAGATCGAATCGCGAGCAGTCACGGGCCAAGGCATTTCGAAGCGGGTATAGACCCAGCTCTCCATCCCCTCATGTTTGAGCAACATCTGCCCAGCACAGGCATGAATCCAGGGACAGGAGCCCTGCACATCATCCTGCAGGGCGCGCAGCCTGGCGACATCGCTTTTGATCGTGGTCACGCCCCGGTAGGCCTTGTATTTCGAGCCTTCGACGGCACTCAGATAGACGCGGATACCCTCCTCATCCTTGACCAGCTGCCAGTCTTCGGCTCGAGTCAATCCGCTAGCGGCCAAGATACCGAGACCACAGAATGCAGCCACACGCGTCAATCCCTTCATGGGTATTCCTTAAACAAGAAAATCAGTCGGCAGAAAGTGCCGCCCGGATGAACATCACTATGCCGTGGCCTGTTCCAGCCAACCCAGCAGACGAATCGCCTCCTCCCGACTCTCACCACACACCACAGGATCGGCCCTGAAGCCAGAACACACGGCAGGGCGCTCGGCCTGACCGAAGATGGCGCAGAGGTAATCGAGCGTCAGATGGATACAACGCTGCCCCGCGGCCTTGCCTTCTGGCATGCCGGGGATCGGCGAACTGATGGAAGGGGCAATGCAGCAAGCACCGCAGCCCACACGGCAATTCATGGCAACAAAACCTCAGAACAGTCTGATCAGCTAAGACAGTCGATTTTATCCTTGGCGCCGAGAAAACACAGCTCCGCCAGGCCTGTTGCACCGGCAACGCCCTGGAGTGCTGGATACCTATCTGGCTGCTAGTGCTCCACGCGCACGGCGCACCCTACGCGCGCCCCGTGAACAGATCACTCAGCCCTTGGGCACCTGCCTGAGGCGCGCCAGCAGGCTGGAGGTGTCCCAGCGCCCACCGCCCATGGCCTGCACATCCGCGTAGAACTGATCGACTAGCGCCGTCACCGGTAGTTGCGCGCCGTTGCGGCGGGCCTCGTCCAGCAGGATCGACAGATCCTTGCGCATCCAGTCCACCGCGAAGCCGAAATCGAACTTGCCGGCCAGCATGTTCTGGTGACGGTTTTCCAGCTGCCAGGACTGCGCCGCGCCCTTGCTGATCACCTCCATCGCCGCATGCCCGTCGAGCCCCGCGCACTGGGCGAAATGCAGCGCCTCGGCCAGCCCCTGAACCAGGCCGCCAATGCAGATCTGGTTGACCATCTTGGTCAGTTGCCCGCTACCCACCGGGCCCATCAGCTTGACCATCTTGGCGTAGCTGTCGATCACTGGCGCAGCGCGCTCGTAGAAGGCCTGCTCGCCACCGACCATCACCGTGAGCGCGCCATTTTCCGCGCCGGCCTGACCGCCCGACACCGGCGCATCGAGAAAACCCAGCTCACGCTCAGCCGCCAGCACTGCCAGCTCACGGGCGACATCCGCCGAGGCTGTGGTGTGATCGACCAGCACGCTGCCGGGCGCCATGCCGGCAAAGGCGCCGTCGACACCGAGCACCACGCTGCGCAGGTCGTCATCATTACCCACGCAAGTCATCACCAGGTCGGCGCCTTGCGCCGCTTCACGCGGGGTCGCCGCCGACTCACCGGCGAACTGCGCAACCCACGCCGCCGCCTTGGCCGTCGAGCGGTTGTACACGCAGACCTGATGCCCCTTGCGCGCCAGATGCCCGGCCATGGGAAAGCCCATCACGCCCAGCCCGATAAACGCCACCTTCGCCATGCCCACCTCCGTCATCAATGGACGCAAGCATAGCCTGCCACCTGGGGTGTCCGGCCAGCACAGCGGTGCAGGAAAACTGTATGGATATCGTTTTGCCCAAACGCCACGCAACTCCCATACTGCCCGCAAGCAATGGAGGGCCTATGCGCAACTGGTTGGTGATCGACCTGGAAGCCACTACCGAAGAAGGTGGCTGGCCAGTGGAAGACATGGAAATCATCGAGATCGGTGCCAGCCTGGTGGCGGTCGATGGCCACGAACTGGACCACTTCCAGCGTTTCGTCCGCCCACTGCGGCGCCCCTGCCTGACCAGCTTCTGCCGTGAGCTCACCCATATCAGCCAAGCCAATGTCGACAGCGCCGCAACGCTGACGACGCTCTGGCCACAGTTCGAACGCTGGCTGGCGCCGCACCTGGGCAATCTGGCCGGCTGGGCCAGCTGGGGCGACTACGACCGCCGCCAGTTCGAACTGGAATGGCAGCGCCATGACCTGCGCAGCAGCCTGCGCCCGCTTCCCCATACCAACCTCAAACAACGCTTCGCCGAGGCCCGTAAGCTGAAACGTGCCGTTGGCCTGCACACGGCCCTGCAATTGGCCGGTCTGGCCTTTCAGGGCCAGCAGCACCGCGCCCTGGAAGATGCGCGCAATACCGCGCGCCTGCTGCCGCTGATCTTTGCCACCTAACAGGCCGTTGAAAAACGTAGGCGAGGCAGCCAGCGCAAGGCGCTACGTTAGTAACAGCCTCCGGCTGGTCAAAACGGCGGAACGGAGCAACGCGGAGTAACAGCCGAAGGCTGGCCCGCAGGGCGAACGTAGTGAGTCAAAAGCGCAGTTTACGAGCTGTAAATGAGCATTTGATTCGCTGCGCTCACCCCTTCGGGGCCGTGCTAAAGCACGTTCAGCCGTTGGCTGTGAGCCTGTTTTTAACGCAGCGATGGCAACGCAGGTAGTTTTTCAACGGCCTGCAAGGCCGCAAAGCGGGTGACGCCCCGGCATGCCTTGGGCATACTGACGGGCCATTTTTCACCCCTTCGAGGAACCCCGCATGTTCAAGGTCAACGAGTACTTCGACGGCACCGTCAAATCCATCGGCTTCGCCATGAACGAAGGCCCGGCCACTGTCGGCGTGATGGCCCCGGGCGAATACGAATTCGGTACCAGCCAGCTGGAAATCATGCACGTAGTGGCTGGCGCCCTGACCGTCAAGCTGCCGGGCAGCGACAACTGGGAAACCTTTGCCGCCGGCAGCCAGTTCACCGTGCCGGCCAACAGCAAGTTTCAGCTGAAAGTTGCGACTGATACTGCCTATCTCTGCGAATACCGCTGAGTCAGGCCGCTGTGAAGAACCGGCCCCGGTGGCCGGTTTTTTTATCCTTGCAAAACGACTGACCAGTCATAGTTACGGACCGCCCCATGCCCCGCTCCCGCGCCATCCTTCTGCCGATCGTCCTGCTCCTGGTGGCGATGGTTTCCATCCAGAGCGGTGCGTCCCTGGCCAAGGGCCTGTTCCCGCTGATCGGCGCCGAAGGCACCACCGCCCTGCGCCTGAGTCTCGGCGCACTGATCCTCTGCTTGGTCATGCGCCCCTGGCGCACACCGGTCAATTTCTCCGCCTGGCCGTCGCTGCTGGGCTATGGCTTGTCGCTGGGCAGCATGAACCTGCTGTTCTACATGTCGCTGAAGACCATTCCCCTCGGCATCGCCGTCGCCCTGGAGTTCACCGGGCCGCTGGCCCTGGCGTTGTTTGCCTCGCGCCGGCTGTTGGATTTCGTGTGGATCGTCCTGGCGGTGTTCGGTCTGTGGCTGCTGCTGCCAACCGAGCAATCCAGCGCCCATCTGGACCCGCTGGGCATGGCCTTGGCCCTCGGCGCCGGGGTCTGCTGGGCGCTGTACATCGTCTTCGGGCAGAAGGCTGGAGCCGCCCACGGCGCGCAGACCGTGGCCTTCGGCACTATTGTGGCGGCACTGCTGGTGTTCCCTATCGGCCTCTGGCAGAACGGCAGTGCGCTGTTTTCCCTAGACCTGCTGCCCATCGCCCTGGGCGTCGCCCTGCTCTCCTCGGCCCTGCCCTACAGCCTGGAGATGATTGCCCTGACCCGCATGCCGGCGCGCACCTTCAGCATCCTGATGAGCATGGAGCCGGCAGTTGCCGCACTGATCGGCCTGCTGGTGCTCAGCGAGCGTCTGAGTGGCAACCAGTGGCTGGCCATCGGCGCGATCATCCTTGCTTCAGTCGGCGCCGCAGCGACCAGCAAAGGCAAGCCGATGCCGCCAGTCGAGCATTAAGCCCTCAGGGGCGCCGGCGGCGCGCCCAGAGCAGCCCGACGATCTTCCAGGCCTTCCCTCCATCCAGGCGGCGTGCCGGCCACAGGTTGCCGCAGGCGATAAACAGGTTGAAGAAACCGAGGAAGAGCGCCACCGGGCCGTAGTACCCCAAATCTGGGCCAAGCAGCGGCAATGGCAACAGCACCAGGGCCGCCACGCTGAACTGTGCCAGCACGCCACCCCAAGCCACCTTGACCTCATCGAGGAAGTCCGCCGGTTTCTGGAATTGACACAGGCCGTGGAAGAACCCCAGCTGCACGGCGAACACCCGCAGGCCCAGACGATGGGCAACGAAGGCATGGCCCCACTCGTGGATCAGGATGATTGCCAGGTAGCAGAGCGTGGCCATCACCCCATAGAGCCCGTATTCCGCTGCCCAGATCAGGCAGAGCCCGGCAAACAGCCCCACCGACCAGTGCAGGAAAACCGGAGCCGTGTAGATACGCAGCCACGGCACCAGGAGGTAGCCGTTGTTCATACCGATACGCCGGCCTCGGGCAGCACCCGCAGCTCACTGCTGATCGCCAGCCCCTCCAGCTCGGCCAGGTACTCCTCCAGCGTCAGCAGGCCCAGGCAGGGCAACGCTCCGCGCGTGGCGAGGGTGCCGGCGGCCAATTTGCGCGCCAGGGCCACCGCCGCCATGCAGGGAATATTCGGCCCGTCGTTGTGCAGCGCCTGCAGCTCCCAGCACAGGGTTTGCGCCTGGCCGGCGTGATCCAGCCCCTGCAGACGCACGAACATGCCGCTCAGGCCATCACCCAGGGGTTCGACCAACACGGCGCCACGCCGGAGCAGGCCGGCCAGTGGCACGCCACTGCGCAACAGGCCTCCGCGCACCAGCCAGGACAGCAGCCAGGTGCCGAATTGGGTCAGGCGCAGGCTGACGCCAGCCGAAAAGCGCACGCTGCGCACGCCCGGATAACGCGCCGGGAACAGCTGTAGATCGGGGATATCGCAGTTGCCGACCCAGCGCCGACCCAGAGGCGCGGCAAAGTCATGCGGACTGAGATCCTGCCAGCCATAGACCGCCTGCCAGGCGCCATCACGCCACTGCTGAAAGGGTTTGCCACAGTAGTTGAGCACCGCCGCCAGGGTCGATACGCCCGGCGTCTTCTCCGAGGAGCTGATGCCATGCCAGATCGCATCCAGCCGCGAGAAGCGTGGCAGCAGGCTGTCGATCACCGCGGCGCTGAGTGCGGGCACCGAGCTGGCGCCGCCACAGATCAATACCCCGGCCGCTTGCGCCGCCTGATCCAGCGCACCGATGGCACAGACGAACTCACGCGCATCGGCCAGGTCGACGTAATGCGCACCCGCCGCGATGCAGGCCTCGGCCACCCGGTAATCCTGGTTCTGGAACGGCCCGGCCGTGGAGATCACCAGCTGCGCCCCCAGCGCGCGCAAACGCTCGGCCAGATCGGCCTGGTTCATGTCCAGGCGCACGGCCTGGCTGCCCGTCTCTTTCGCCAGGGCTTCAGCCTTGGCCAGGTCGCGGCCGGCCACCCACACACGAATGCCGGCAATAGTGCGCAGGCGGCGGACGATCACCGTACCGAAATTGCCGTAACCGCCCAGCACCACCACCCGATAATCCGTCACCCGCCCTACTCCTTGTTCAGTCCGCGTCATTGCTGTCGCTATTGAATTGCAGCTCAGCCAGCCGCGCGTACAGCGGGTTGCTCGCCACCAGCTCGCTGTGGCTGCCGATCGCGACCAGCTTGCCATGCTCGATCACCGCGATGCGGTCGGCACTTTTCACCGTGGCCAGGCGATGCGCAATCACCAGGGTGGTGCGGCCCTGCATCAGGGTCGGCAGGGCCTGCTGGATCAGGTGTTCGCTTTCCGCATCCAGGGCGCTGGTGGCCTCGTCCAGCAGCAGGATCGGCGCGTCCACCAGTAGCGCGCGGGCAATCGCCAGGCGCTGACGCTGGCCGCCGGACAGGCCCAGGCCGGCATCGCCCAGATGGGTCTGGTAACCCTGCGGCAGACGCTGGATAAATTCGTGGGCATGCGCCGCGCGCGCCGCCGCCTCGACCTCGGCCTGGCTGGCTTCGGGTTTGCCGTAGCGCAGGTTGTCTTCCACGCTGCCGTAGAACAGCGCCGGATTCTGCGAGACCAGGGCGAAGCAGCGGCGCAGATCGGCCGGATCGAGTCGGTCGATGGCCACGCCCTCGACCAGAATCCTGCCCTCCTGCGGATCGAAGAAGCGCAGCAGCAGATCGAACAGGGTCGACTTGCCGGCGCCGGACGGCCCGACCAGGGCCAATGTCTCGCCAGCGCGCACCTGCAGGCTGATGCCATCCACGGCGAAATGCTCGGGCCGCGACGGGTAAGCAAAACGCAGTTCCTCCAGCGCCAGCTCACCGCTGATCCGCGCTGGCAAGCGTTGCAGGTCATCGCTCGGCGCGGTGATGGCATTGTCCGTCTGCAGCAGTTCGGCGATGCGCTCGGCGGCGCCGGCAGCGCTCTGCAGCTCGCCGATAACCTCGCTGACCGCACCGAAGGCCATGCCGACGATCAGGCTGTAGAACACGAAGGCGGCCAGGTCGCCGCCAGAGATCTTCCCGGCGATCACATCCATGCCGCCGACCCAGAGCATCACCCCGACTGCGCCGAGCACCAGCACGATGACCACGGTGATCAGCCAGGCGCGCTGCTTGATGCGCTTGCGCGCCGTGTCGAAGGCCGCCTCTACCGTCTGGCCGAAGCGGGTCTTGTCCTGGGCCTGGTGGTTGTAGGCCTGCACCGTCTTGATCTGGCCGAGGGTCTCGCCGACATAGCTGCCGACATCGGCCACGCGATCCTGGGTCTGCCGCGACAGGGCACGCACGCGGCGGCCGAAGATCAGGATCGGCGCCACTACCAGCGGCAAGGCGACAATCACGATGGCGCTGAGCTTGGGGTTGGTGACGAACAGCAGGACGATGCCACCGAGCATCATGATGATGTTGCGCAGCGCCATCGACAGCGACGAGCCGATCACCGTTTGCAGCAAGGTGGTGTCGGCGGTCAGCCGCGACTGGATTTCCGAGGCGCGGTTGCTCTCGTAGAAGCCCGGATGCAGCTCAATCAGGTGGTTGAACACGCGCTTGCGGATATCGGCGACGAAGCGCTCGCCGATCCATGACACCAGGTAGAAACGGGTGAAGGTACCGACCGCCAGGGCCAGCACCAGGGCGAAGAACAGCCCGATCGACTGGTTCAGCGCCTGCTGCGACTGAGTCGCCAGGCCCTGGTCGACCAGCAGGCGAATGCCCTGGCCCATGGACAGGGTGATCGCGGCGGTGAACATCAGGGCCAGCAAGGCGCCCATCACTCGCCAGCGATACGGCGCGACGAAGCGGGCGGCCATGCGCAAGGCGGTACGCTGGCGGGAAGACAAAATCGACGGCATGCGGTTCTCGCAGACAGGCCCATGGCCCGGATTAGTCAGTTGCCGCACGCCGCAATGAGCCAGCAGAGGCTTGTTCACCGGTACAGGCCGGCCTGTTACAGCAGATGGGGGCTGTACGGCAGCAGATCAAGTCAGCTGTGCTTGGTGCATTTATTCATGCAGGAAACGTCGGGCATGGTCGGCATCCGGCAGCAGGCAACTGTCGTAGCGACCGAACAGGCGGTAGCGGTTGAGCGCGATGCGGTCGTAGCACCAGTCGCGCAGCGATCGCGGGATCAGGCGTAGCCCAGCCAGTAGGCGCCAGGGCGCTGGCAATTGGGCGAGGATGCGCAGCACGGCAGTGGAACGGACAAACAGTTCGGTGCCTTCGACATAGGCCATGGTGTCGAAATGATCGGTCGGCAAACCGAACCACTGCAGGATCGCCTGGCCTTCGTCTGACTGCACCGAACACAAGCGAATCCGTGCTTCACGGTCATGGCGGATAAGGAACTTCGCCCAGCCATTGCACAGCTTGCACACCCCGTCGAACAGCACCACGCGCTCGCCGGGCTGGATAAAGGGTGGCAACGGGTTAGCTGTCATCGCACGCTCCTTGGCGCCTGCATGCTACGCCAATCAACGACTGGCGAAGCGGTAATGGCCGGTCACGGTGAAGGCAAACAGGATGTCCTCTTCCTGGGTGCCACGGCCGATGTTGTGCAGGATCAGCGGCACGCCCTGCGCGGTACGGCGGTCGGAGACAATGCCGATATGGGTCAGGCCGCGGCCCAGATCCCAGGTGACGATGTCGCCGGGCTGGTAATCCGCCGCCTGGCGACTGATGGGCTGCGCCAGACCCTGACGGCGCAACCAGGTCATCAGATTGGGCACACGGCGGTGGTCGATATTGCGGTCCGGGCGCTTGAGCCCCCAGTTCTGCGGGTAAGCGGCGAAATGCCCGCGCATGTCCTCGTGCACCGCCTGCTGCAGGTCCAGGCCCTGGACACGCAGGGCACGGATCAGCACATCGGTGCACACGCCGGTAGCCAGCGGCACATCGCCACCGGGATAGGCCAACTGGCGGTAGACCGGGTCATAGCTGAGGGTCACGCCAACCTGCTGGCGGGCGGCGCTGATCAGCTGCTCCGGCTGGATCGACTGCGCCCATGCCGGCAGCGCCAGGCACAGACACAGCCAGACCACAACGGCACGGCCCACTGTCTGATAACGCTCCATCCTCTTGCAACCCTGGCGCATTTAACCCTCCTTGGGTGATTCCGCACTCCAACCTACCGGATAGAGCAGCTCTTCCTTGTACCCCGCCCAGACTCGCACCGCGTCGGGGAAAGCTTCGTCCAGCGCCGGATCGCCGCTATCGACCAGCAGCGGCCGGCCTTCCAGCGTAGCGAGTTTGCGCTTGGTGGCGATGACCCGCAGGTGTTCCAGGCCGATGGCGCGTAGTACCCGTGGGCTGATCTGCTGGTTGCCGCGGCCGATGATATGGCCCTGGCCGCCGATAGCGGTGACCAGCAGGCGCGCAGGGTAGCCGTCGACCAGCTCGAACAGCTGGGCTTCGGTCACATCGCGAGCCAGCACGGCGCCATCCTCGATCACGTCGACGCCGAGCAGGGTGGTCTGCAGGCCGAGGTTCTGCGCCAGCCCATGCAGGGTCGAACCGGGGCCGAAGACGTAGCGCACGCCCTGCTCCCAGCTTTCCTGCAGCCAGTCCGCCAGGTCGACCAGTACCAGCTCCTCGGACTCCACGCCGGCCTGCTTGGTGTGCTGCATGAAGCTGCCTTCGACCGGCACCGTCAGCTCGCCGTACCAACGGGCGCTGACCTTGCCATCGCGCAGCGCCGCTTCGTCGAGATCGCGCACTTCGCCACTGGCCAGACGTACCAGGCCGCCTTCCACCAGGCGCCGGGCCAGCTCACCAGCAGCGCGCGGGCTGATGGCGTAGACCCCGGAATGGATCTTCACCCCGGCCGGAATGCCCAGCACCGGCTGGTCCTCACGCACCGCGGCGCAGATATCGCGGGCGGTGCCATCGCCGCCGGCAAACAGGATCAGCGCACAACCGGCATCCTGCAGCGCCTGCACGGCACGTTGGGTATCGGCGGCGCTGGTCGCGCCCTCGCCCAGATCACCCAGCACGCGATGGGCATAGCCCAGTTCAGCCAGCAGATCGGCGCCCATCGGCCCGGGAAAGCTGAGGAACTGCAGACGCCCGGCCACCGGCCTCAGGCATTCCAAAGCGATGCGCGTGCGCTCGGCGGCACGCGGCTCGGCGCCTCGCGCCAGGGCCTCGGCGGCCACCCCATCACTGCCCTTGAGCGCAGCGGCACCGCCCAGGCCAGCCAGGGGGTTGATGATCAAGCCGATATGAAAGGTGGCGCTCATGCAGATTCCCGCTCCGACTACATACAAAGTCTGATTGGCAGACAGCTGGCTTTGCCGAAAACTGCCGCCATCGACTATAAGAAAACTTCCACGTGAAGCGCAGGCCCGATAACAGGGTCAACCCTCCTCGGGTGGAAAACGACGTGGCACAGGGTCTGCTTTACCGCGACCGAACCGCTTTTCAAGCGCTTTTTTGGCGCTTCTGACTGTCACCGCGCGTTCACACAGTCGCTCTAGACTGCGCACATTCACCTGATGAGGAGACAGGCCATGAGCTTGAAAGACAGCAACTCCACCCCTCAACGTCTCGTCCCGTTGCAACCGCAGCACGCGGTGGGCGGCTCGTTCATTGATGCCCAGGGGCGCGAAGTACCGATCACCGAAGGCATGATCCAACGCGCCTGTCGCGAATTGGAAAAGCACTGGTCGCTGCCCAAACAAGCCTGAGCCTTATCCCTCCTGCCCTATGGGCCAATCAACCCGGGCATTACCCAGGTTTTTCTTTGCGCTCACACCACCTGGGCACCCAGCGCGGCTACCAGTTGACGCAAGACCGTCGATTCATCCTGCAAGCGAACCCGCAGTCCGTCGATCTCGCGGCGATAGGGATAGTGTTTGCGCAAAGCATCGAAGGCCGCCTTGCGCTGCTCGGCGCTACCCACCAGCGAGCGGCGGAAATCGGCATCGTCGCGGCGCGGGTCGTAGACCGCACGGCACAGGGTGGCCAGCGCCCATTCAGGCGTAGCCTTGGCATGCAGGCTGAGTTCGCCGAGCCAGGCCGGCGGCAGCAGATCGCTCAGCTGCACCTGCTCGGCCAGGCCGTTGGCGGCGCAATAGGCTTGGTAGATCTGCGCGGTGCCGCGCAGCTTGCCGTCCAGGCTGTAGCCGGCGATATGCGGCGTGGCGATCTGGCACAGCGCGGCCAGCTCGGGGTCGGCCTGCGGCTCACCCTCCCAGACATCCAGCGCCACCTGCAGATCCGCCCCCGCGCGCAGATGGCCGAGCAGCGCCTGGTTATCCACCACCGCGCCCCGGCTGGCGTTGATCAGCCAGCTGCCGGGACGCAGCTGTTGCAGCTCGCTGGTGCCGATCAGATGACGGGTCGTGGCATCCAGCGGGGTATGCAGGCTGAGCACATCGCAGTCGCGCAGGATGCTTTGCAGCTCAACAAAGTCGCCCCCTTCGGCAGCCTGCCGCGGTGGGTCGCAGACCCGCACATCCCAGCCCAGCCCGCGCAGCACCTTGACCAGGCGCCCACCCACCTGGCCGGCGCCGATCACGCCATAGCAGCGCTCGGCCAGCGGCTTGCCTGTCTGCTCAGCCAGGGCCAGCAGCGCGCCCAGCACGTAATCCACCACGCCACGGGCATTGCAGCCGGGGGCACTGGACCAGGCGATGCCGGCTTCCTTGAAATAATCGAGGTCGAGGTGGTCGGTGCCGATGGTGCAGGTACCGACGAAGCGCACCGCGCTGCCCTCCAGCAAGGCGCGGTCGACGCGGGTTACCGAACGCACCAGCAGGACTTCGGCATCGCCCAGGGCGGCACGGTCGATCGCGCGCCCCGGATGGCGGTTGATTGCGCCAAAACCGGCAAAGAACTCGTCGAGCAGGGGGATATTTTCGTCGGCTACGATACGCATGCGGCTCTCCACAACAGAGGCGCTATTCTAGGCGCAGCCGGGCCGCCTGGGTATTCGGCCTTTCCTGACCGATCCGTCAGCGCGTAAACTAACGCGCCTCGCGCCCTCTCCCGTTGGTCCTTGCATGTCCGCCCTGTCCCGCCCCGCCCGCGTCCACACCGAACTGCGCGCCCTGCTCAAACTGGCCACGCCAATCATCATCGCCCAGCTGGCCAACACCGCCATGGGCTTCGTCGATACCGTGATGGCCGGACGCGTCAGCCCCCATGACCTGGCCGCCGTGGCTCTGGGCAACTCGCTGTGGGTGCCGGTGTTCCTGCTGATGACCGGCATTCTCCTGGCCACCACGGCCAAGGTGGCGCAACGCTTCGGTGCCGGCCAGGAAAGCGACATCGGCGCGCTGGTGCGTCAGGGTCTGTGGCTGGGCCTGGCGGTGGGTTGCGGCTCGGCCGCCCTGCTGTGGAACGCCACGCCGGTGCTGCGCCTGATGGACGTCGACCCCAGCCTGATCGAACCGGCCATGGGCTACCTGCGCGGCGTCGCCTGCGGTTTCCCGGCAGTGGCGCTGTATTACGTGCTGCGTTGCTACAGCGATGGCCTCGGTCATACCCGACCGAGCATGGTCCTGAGCCTGTGCGGCCTGCTGCTGAACATCCCGCTCAACTATGTGCTGATCTACGGCAAGCTCGGCCTGCCGGCGCTGGGCGGCGTGGGCTGCGGCTGGGCCACCGGCATCGTCATGTGGTGCATGCTGCTGGGCATGCTGTGGTGGGTGAACTGGGCGCCGTTCTACAAGCCCAGCCAGCTGTTCAGCCGTTTCGACTGGCCGCAGTGGCCGGTCATTCGCCGTCTGCTCAGCGTGGGCGTGCCGATCGGCGTGTCGGTGTTCGCCGAGTCGAGCATCTTCGCCGTGATCGCCCTGCTGATCGGCAGCCTGGGCGCCACCGTGGTGGCCGGGCACCAGATCGCCCTCAACTTCAGCTCGCTGATCTTCATGATTCCCTACTCGCTGGGCATGGCCGCCACCGTGCGCGTCGGCCAGGCGCTGGGGCGCGGCGAGCCGCGCAATGCGCGTTTTTCCGCCGGGGTGGCGATGGGCACCGCGCTGGGCTATGCCTGCCTGTCCGCCAGCCTGGTGTTGCTGCTGCGCGAACAGATCGCGCAGATATACACACCAGACCCGGCGGTGATCGCCATCGCCGCCACCCTGATGGTCTATTCGGCACTGTTCCAGTTCTCCGATGCGGTACAGGTCACCGCCGCCGGCGCCCTGCGCGGCTACCAGGACACCCGCGCGACCATGCTCTTCACCCTGTTCGCCTACTGGGGCATCGGCCTGCCGGTAGGCTATGGCCTGGGCCTGGCCGACTGGTTCGGCGAGCCTTCCGGGCCCAGCGGGCTGTGGCAGGGGCTGATCGTCGGGCTGACCTGCGCGGCCGTCCTGCTCGGCATTCGCCTGGCGCGCAGCGCGCGCCGGCGTATACGCGCTCAGTCGTCGAGTGCGACGGTGGCGGCCAAAGCAGTCCAATAGTCAGCAGAAAGGTACTCGCGCCCGGCCAGCAGGTGTTCCAGATAAGCGCGACTGGGGGCCAGCCCCTCGCTGCGCCAGAACGGGTTGGCGATATAGACCCAGGCGGTGATCGGCCCCCGCTCGGTCTGCACCGCCAGGCGCTCGCGGCTGTAGTACACCGGGGTGCCTTCGAAGTGATCCAGCTTGAAGATCTCGTGCTGGTCGGCCAGACGATACAGCACGCCTTCGACCACGCCGCCGAGCTGATGGCGAATATTGGCGTAGGCGCGGCCAGGATGGTCATGGGCGCGCTTGTTGAAGCACAGGGCAAAGCCCGGCAAATGCCCGGACAGCGCCTCCTCCACCCGCAATCCGCGCGCCTGCATGCGCGCCGGGTTCATGTTGGAGCCATAGGCGAAGTAGTACGGCATTACTCGGCTTTCTTGCGAATCCAATAGAGATAGACGCCGCCTTCTTCGCTCTGCTCGACCAACTGGTGATCGAGGAACATGCAGAACTTGGGGATATCGCGGCGGGTCGAGGGATCGGTGGCGATCACCTTGAGCAGGCCACCGGGCGCCAGGTCACGCACCTTGTTGTGCAGCATCATCACCGGCTCCGGGCAGTTGAGCCCGCTGGCGTCGAGGATGGCGTCGGGGATGACGGCAGAGTGTTGGGACATCGAGTTACTCCAGAAACAGGCTGCAATTGTCGCCGATACGTGCCCCTCAGGACAGCCGACGCAGATGGCAGGTCACTTCCTCGCGGTCGTGGTAGAGCTGCTTGCAGGCGATCGAGACCTTGATCTTGCGCGCGGCGAAGGCATCTTCCAGGCGCTGCAGCAGGCGGCAGACCTCGGCATAGCGCTGCTTCATCGGCAGTTTGAGGTTGACCACCGCCTCGCGGCACAGCCCTTCCCCGATCCAGGTTTCCAGCAGCGCGGCGTTGCGCGCCGGCTTCTCGACGATGTCGCAGACCATCCAGTCCACCGGCTGCTTGGGCTTCCAGGTGAAACCATCGACCATCAGGTGCTGAACCAGGCCAGTATCCATCAGGCTCTCGGCCATCGGCCCGTTGTCGATGGCGGTGACCAGCATGCCGCGCTTGACCAGTTGGTAAGTCCAGCCGCCCGGTGCGGCACCGAGGTCGACGCCGGTCATCTCATCCGACAGGCGCGCGTCCCACTGCTCGCGCGGGATGAAGTAGTGCCAGGCCTCTTCCAGCTTGAGGGTCGAACGGCTCGGCGCCTCACGTGGGAACTTCAGGCGCGGGATGCCCATTGGCCAGGGCGCCTGATTGTTGGCCTCGGCGAGACCGAGGAACACCTCGCGGCCGCTCTTGAAGGTCAGCAGCAGGCGCGGCTTGCTCGGGTCGTCGACCAGCTTGCCCGCCGCCGTCAGCGCCTTGCGCAGCGGCGCCTCGAATTTCTTGCAGAAGTTCGACAGCTCCTTGCCGTCGTTGGTGTCGAACACCTCCAGCCACAGGCTGCCGCACACCGGGTAAGTGGCCAGGCTGCTCAGCAATACGCTGATGCGGTCAGTTTCCGGCAACTCCACGTAACTGCCACGGGCCCATTGCCGCGGGAAGATCAATTTATTGAACCGCAGGCCCTGCATCAGCCTCTCAGTACCATCGGCCTCGCTGCAGACGAACTCGGCGTGGGCGCTGCTCGCCTTGCCCTTGGCATAGCCGGACACCCCCAGGCGCGCGGCGTGGTCGCTGATCTCGGAACAGACTTCACCTTCGAAGCCCGGGCGGCAGTGCATTAGCAGGGTATTCATGGTGGTTCTCCTCAGGCCGCGCATGATAGCCGAGTCCACCCTGCGCAGCGCGTCCGGTAGCAGGGCGAAACTGGCAGGAGTTGACTGGGCGGTCTAGTTTCACTGCTTGGTCTGAATCGATACTGACCATTCAGGAGATATGCAGATGGCTTCCCTTGATAGCCTCAATTGCCAGCGCAGCCTGGATATCGACGGCACGATTTACCACTACTACAGCCTGCCGGAGGCAGCCAGGAGCCTCGGCGATATCAGCCGCCTGCCGCTGTCGCTCAAGGTGCTGCTGGAAAACCTGCTGCGCTGTGAAGACAACGCCACGGTCAGCGTTTTCGATATCAAGGCCATGGTCGACTGGCAGCAGGAGCGGCGCAGCGACCACGAGATCCAGTTCCGCCCGGCGCGTGTGCTGATGCAGGACTTCACCGGCGTGCCGGCGGTGGTCGACCTGGCCGCCATGCGTGCCGCCATGGCCGCAGCCGGCGGTGACCCGCAGAAGATCAATCCGCTGTCGCCGGTGGACCTGGTGATCGACCACTCGGTGATGGTCGACCAGTACGCCTCGCCCGGCGCCTTCGGCCAGAACGTCGACCTCGAGATGCAGCGCAACGGCGAGCGCTACGCCTTCCTGCGCTGGGGACAGGACGCCTTTGCCAACTTCCGCGTGGTGCCGCCAGGCACCGGCATCTGCCACCAGGTCAACCTGGAATACCTGGCACGCACCGTGTGGACCAAGGAAGAGAACGGCCAGACCTTGGCCTTCCCCGACACCCTGGTCGGCACCGACTCGCACACCACCATGATCAACGGCCTCGGCGTGCTCGGCTGGGGCGTCGGCGGCATCGAAGCGGAAGCGGCGATGCTCGGCCAGCCGGTGTCGATGCTGATTCCCGAGGTGATCGGCTTCAAGCTCAGCGGCAAGCTGAAGGAAGGCATCACCGCCACCGACCTGGTGCTGAGCGTGACGCAGATGCTGCGCAAGCACGGCGTAGTGGGCAAATTCGTCGAGTTCTATGGCGACGGCCTGGCCGAACTTCCCCTGGCCGACCGCGCTACCATCGCCAACATGGCCCCGGAATACGGCGCCACCTGTGGTTTCTTCCCGGTGGACGCGATCACCCTCGACTACCTGCGCCTGTCCGGGCGCCCGGAGGCCACCATCAAGCTGGTCGAGGCCTACAGCAAGGCCCAGAGCCTGTGGCGCGAGCCTGGCCATGAGCCGCTGTTCAGCGCCAGCCTGGAGCTGGACATGGGCAGCGTCGAGGCTTGCCTGGCCGGGCCCAAACGCCCGCAGGATCGCGTACCACTGCCGCTGGTAAGCCAGGCCTTCGACGACTTACTGGCGCTGCAACTCAAACCCGCTGCGGGCGCGCCCGGCAATAGCCTGGTCAAGCATGACAGCCAGATCTACAAGCTGCAGGACGGCGCCGTGGTAATCGCCGCTATCACCTCCTGCACCAACACCTCCAACCCCAGCGTGATGATGGCCGCCGGCCTGCTGGCGAAGAAAGCGGTAGAGAAAGGACTACAGCGCAAGCCCTGGGTGAAGAGTTCGCTGGCCCCCGGCTCCAAGGTGGTCACCGAATACTTCGCCGCCGCCGGACTGACTCGCTACCTGGACGAACTGGGCTTTGCCCTGGTCGGCTACGGCTGCACCACCTGCATCGGCAATTCCGGGCCGCTGCTCGAACCGATCGAGACCGCCATCCAGCAGGCCGACCTGACCGTGGCCGCGGTGCTGTCTGGCAACCGCAACTTCGAAGGCCGCGTGCACCCGCTGGTCAAGGCCAACTGGCTGGCCTCACCGCCGCTGGTGGTGGCCTACGCCCTGGCCGGCACAGTGCGAATCGACCTCAGCAGCCAGCCACTGGGCACCGGCCGGGACGGGGCGCCGGTGTACCTGCGTGATATCTGGCCGAGCCAGGCAGAGATCGCCGCGGCCGTGGCCCAGGTCAGCAGCACCATGTTCCGCCAGCAATACGCTGCGGTGTTCAGCGGCGATGCGCAGTGGCAGGCGATCGCCGTGCCGCAGGCCGCCACCTATGTGTGGCAGGCGGACTCCACCTATATCCAGCACCCGCCGTTCTTCGCCGATATTGCCGGCGATCCGCCGCATGTCGGTGATATCCACGGCGCACGCATCCTCGCCCTGCTGGGTGACTCGGTGACCACCGACCACATCTCCCCCGCCGGCAATATCAAGAAGAACAGCCCGGCCGGGCGCTACCTTGGCGAGCACGGCGTGGCCCAGGCCGACTTCAACTCCTACGGCTCCCGGCGCGGCAACCACGAGGTGATGATGCGCGGCACCTTCGCCAATATCCGCATCCGCAACGAGATGCTCGGCGGTGAGGAAGGCGGCAATACCCTGTACATGCCCAGTGGCGACAAGCTGGCTATCTACGACGCAGCCATGCGTTATCAGGACGAAGGCGTGCCGCTGGTGATCTTCGCTGGCCAGGAATACGGCACCGGCTCCAGCCGCGACTGGGCGGCCAAGGGCACCAACCTGCTGGGCGTGAAAGCAGTGATCGCCGAGAGCTTCGAGCGTATCCACCGCTCCAACCTGGTGGGCATGGGCGTGCTGCCGCTGCAGTTGCGTGCTGGGCAAACGCGCAAGACGCTGCAATTGAATGGCACGGAGAAAGTCACCATCGGTGGTCTGGATGGCGTCAGCCTGCGCCCGCATATGAGCCTGGCCCTGGACATCACCCGCGCCGACGGCAGCCATGAGGAAGTCGAAGTGCTGTGCCGCATCGACACGCAGAACGAGGTGGAATACTTCAAGGCCGGCGGCATCCTGCATCACGTGCTGCGGCAGATGCTGAAGAGCTGACTGAACAGGAACGTAGCCCGGATGCAATCCGGGAAATATCCATCACGCCCCGGATTGCATCCGGGCTACGCCTGAAGCTGGCTGGTGGTCGGCCGCCAGCTTCAGGCCACCGCGTCAGCTGGTCACCGTAGCCTTCGGCGTGCGCCCGTAGACGTCTTCCAGGCGTTCGATGTCGTCCTCGCCCAGGTAGCTGCCGGACTGCACCTCGATGATCTCCAGGGGGATCTTGCCGGGGTTGCTCAGGCGGTGCACCGAGGCGATGGGGATGTAGGTCGACTGGTTCTCGGTGAGCAGGAACACCTTGTCGTCACAGGTCACCTGCGCCGTGCCAGACACCACGATCCAGTGCTCGGCGCGGTGGTGATGCATCTGCAGCGACAACTGCGCACCGGGTTTGACCGTGATGTGCTTGACCTGGTGGCGCGAGCCGTTGTCCACCGAGTCGTAACTGCCCCAGGGGCGGTAGACGGCGCAGTGACTCTGGGTTTCCTTGCGGCCCTGGGCGTCGAGCAGATTGACCATCTTCTTGACGTCCTGCACGGCATCCTTGTGCGCGACCATCACCGCATCCTTGGTCTCGACCACCACCACGTCACTCATGCCGATCAGGGTCACCAGTTTGGACGTGCCATGCACGAAGCTATTCTGGCTGCTGTGGGTTACCACATCGCCCTTGAGCACATTGCCGTCGCTGTCCTTCTCATGCACATCCCACAACGACGACCAGGAGCCGACATCGCTCCAGCCCGCCGCCAGCGGCACGACACAGGCCCGCGCGGTTTTCTCCATCACCGCATAGTCGATGGAGTTGTCCGGGCAGCACTCAAAGGTGCCGGCATCGATGGTCAGCATGCCAACCGTAGCCTTGCTGCGCTCCAGGGTCAGCACGCAGGTATCGTAGATATCCGGTTCATGGTTGCGCAGTTCATCCAAGAATCGACTGGCGCGAAACAGGAACATGCCGCTGTTCCAGTAATAGCCTCCGCTGCGCACAAACTCGCTGGCGCGCAATGCATCCGGTTTCTCGACGAACTGAGTCACCCGGTAGGCGCCGGGAACCAGGCCATCACCTTCCTCGCTGCGGCCGGCCTTGATGTAGCCGAAGCCGGTCTCGGGTTTGTCCGCCGGCACGCCGAACAGCACCATCTCCCCCTCTTCCGCCGCCGCGCGCGCCAGCTCCAGGGCCTTGCGCAGGTTCAGCTCGTCGTTGATCACATGGTCGGCAGGCAAGATCAGCATCAGCTCGTCGCGCCCCTCGGCCAGCAGTTGCAAGGCGGCCATGGCCACTGCCGGTGCCGTGTTGCGACCGAAGGGTTCAAGCAGCATCGACTGGGCATGGCTGCCGATTTTGGCCAGCTGTTCGTTGACGATGAAGCGGTGATCCAGGTTGCACACCACGATGGGCTTCTGCATACCTTCGAAAGCCAGGCGCTGCAGGGTCTGCTGGAACAGCGACTGCTCGCCGGTAAGGGCAAGGAATTGCTTGGGATACAGCTTGCGCGACAGGGGCCAAAGCCGCGAACCGCTACCGCCGGAAAGGATGACCGGGATCATGGGGTGTCTCCATTTAATATCCGTTTTAAATAGGACCTGTCCCGCGCAGCCGGAACGGATGTACCGGGCCTGGGAAATGCTTCAGGTCTCACCTCAAGGCAGTTGCCCGCATGACGCGTGGCGATGGAGTCGCCCGGCAGCCGGCAGAGTGCAGTCACACAGCGGTCGTCAGGATACCAAGACGAGCTGTAATGAATCTCCGTCAACCGAGCAGCGGCTTCCCTGCGCGTCCTCCATGGCGGGCCGAGCAGCCGTTTTTCTTGGAAATTGTGCCCACCGCCAGCAAGCGCGAGCTGAATGGATAACGCCTTACCAGCCGATACCGACCAGTTGCTCGGTACTGGTATGGCGCATGAAACCGACCAGATCGAGCATCTTCTTCTCCGGAGCGAGCTTCTCCACCACAGCGGCGAACAGTTCATCGCCATTGCCCAGCACGATCACATCCGCATCGGCTACCACCTGCTCGAGGTCGGTGCGCAGCAAGGAAGATACGTGAGGGATTTTCGACTCGATGTACTCGCGATTGGCCCCATGGACCCGGGCATACTCGACATTGCGGTCATAGATCTGCAGGTCGAAGCCCTTGCCGATCAGCATCTCCGCCAGCTCCACCAGCGGGCTTTCGCGCAGGTCATCGGTGCCGGCCTTGAAGCTCAACCCCAGCAGCGCCACCTTGCGTTTGTCGAAGCCAGCGATGATGTTGAAGGCTTTCTGCACCTGGCCACTGTTGCTGCGCATCAGTGAGTTGAGCAGCGGCGAGTCGACATCCAGCTGGTTGGCCCGATAGGCCAGCGCGCGCACATCCTTGGGCAGGCAAGAGCCACCAAAGGCGAAGCCGGGTTTCATGTAGTACTTGGACAGGTTGAGCTTGTGGTCCTGACAGATCACATCCATCACCTCGCGCCCATCGACCCCGACCGCCATGGCGATGTTGCCGATCTCGTTGGCGAAGGTGACCTTGGCCGCGTGCCAGACATTGCAGGTGTACTTGATCATCTCCGCAACTTCGATGCTCTTGCGGATGATCGGCGCATCCAGCTCGCTGTAGATGGCTTCGAGCAGGTCACCGGAGGTGCTGTCGAGTTCACCGATCACGGTCATGGCCGGGAAGTCGTAGTCCTTGATCGCCGTGCTTTCGCGCAGGAACTCCGGGTTGACTGCCACGCCGAAGTCCTTGCCGGCCTTAAGCCCCGAGTACTTCTCCAGGGTCGGGATGACCACCCCACGCAACGTCCCCGGTAGCACGGTACTGCGCACCACCACGGTGTGCCGCGTGGCTTTCTCCGGCAGAACCTTGCCAATCTGCTGGCAGACTTCCTCGATATAGGACACATCGAGGTCGCCATTGCGTTTGCTCGGTGTTGGCGGAGCCAGGAAGGAAATATCCGTGGCCATCACCGCCTCGCGCACGTTGAGCGTGCCGCGCAAGTTGCCGCTGGCCACCCCCTTTTGCAGCAGAGCTTCCAGGCCCGGCTCGACTATGGGTGACTTGCCGCTGTTGATCAGGTCTATTTTCAACGCCGAGATATCCACCCCGACAATCTGGTGGCCACGCGCCGACAGACAACCGGCACATACCGCGCCGACGTACCCCAAGCCAAAGATGCTAATGCGCATTGAACGATCTCCTCCTTGCGTTAACCCGTGCAGCAACCCCCAGGTAGCTGCACCCTCGCGAGACCGACAGGTACTACAGACTCCTCGTCCCACACTTCAAATTGCACATTCCACTGATGCTTATTTGAAATGCTATTCCGGCATTCAACGTGTCGAGAGCAAAACCGGTGCCAGTTATATCCAGCCAGACTCAAGACCGAACACTTTCAAACTTTCCTTACAAAACAGCCATCTAGTTAGCGACAACAACCGCAGCACAGCCCGAGAAAACCAATATGACGGCACCAAAACAAGGCAACCGCTCTAGAATGCAGCGCACGGCAGGTTTTTTAGAAAACATCACCTAATTAATAGATAGCTAAAAATGAAATAAAAACACTGGATTAGTAACCAATTCTACTAACCAGCCAGTTTATTGACCCTGAGTAAAGTCAGCGAGTTATTACCCTGAACAGAGATGCCAGATCGAGATGAACAAATGATTAAACCTTACTGCCTTATTTCGACAGCGCTCATCCGCCGCCCCATGGAGTAAACGGCAAGTTCAAAAAATATTATTGACGTCAAAATATTATTGATCGCCTTCTGCCGTTACACTGCAACCCCTTCAGGATCAGCCGCTAAACTTCCAGCAGCCACGGCCGATCCATCCTGGACAGCCACCCGCACAAGAATCGACACGCATGCGCAATAATCAGCCCGTCACACAGCGTGAACGCACCTTCCCCGCCCAGCAGCGCCTGATCTCCACCACGGACATCAAGGGCCAGATCACCTACTGCAATGAAGCCTTCATCGAGATCAGCGGCTTTTCCCGGGAAGAGCTGATGCGTGCTCCGCACAACCTGGTGCGCCATCCGGACGTGCCACCGGCCGTGTTCGATCACATGTGGACGACCCTGAAGAAAGGCCGCCCCTGGATGGGCATCGTCAAGAACCGCAGCAAGAATGGCGACCACTACTGGGTCAACGCCTATGTCACCCCGGTGCTGGATAACAATCAGGTGGTGGGCTACGAGTCGGTACGGGTAAAACCCACCAGTGAACAGATCAAACGCGCAGAAGCCCTCTATGCGCGGATCAATGCCGGCAAGTCGGCCATCCCCAGCAGCGATGCCTGGTTGCCGATGCTGCAGGCCTGGTTGCCGTTCATCCTGGTCAGCCAGATCGGTTTCCTGGTCGGCCACTGGATGGGTTCGACCTGGGGCTTCCTGCTCGCCGCCCTGCTCTCCGTGCCGCTGGGTCTGGCTGGCCTGGCCTGGCAGAACCGCGGGGTAAAACGTCTGTTGCGCCTGGCCGAACAGACCACCTCCGACCCGCTGATCGCACAGATGTACACCGACAGTAGGGGCGCCGAGGCGCGCCTGGAAATGGCCATGCTCAGCCAGGAAGCGCGTCTGAAGACCTGCCTGACCCGCCTGCAGGACACCGCCGAGCGCCTGACCAAGCAAGCCCGCCAGGCCGATCAACTGGCGCACAACAGCTCCGCCGGCCTGGAGCGCCAGCGCGTGGAGACCGAACAGGTCGCCACCGCCATCAACGAAATGGCCGCCACCACCCTGGAAGTGGCCAGCAACGTGGCGCGCACCGCCATTGCCACCCAGGAAGCCAATCGCCTGACCGGCGAAGGCCGTAATGTGACGGCGGAAACCCGCGCCGCCATCCAACGCCTCTCGGTATCGGTCGGCGAAACCGGCGAAACCGTGTCGCGCCTGGCCCAAGACAGCAATGAAATCGGCGGCGTGGTCGATGTGATCAAGGGCATTGCCGATCAGACCAACCTGCTCGCGCTCAACGCCGCCATCGAGGCGGCGCGTGCCGGCGAGATGGGCCGCGGCTTTGCCGTGGTGGCCGACGAGGTGCGCTCGCTGGCGCAGCGTACCGCCGAATCCACCGGGCAGATCCACGGCCTGATCGCCAAGCTGCAGCGCACCGCGGAGGAAGCGGTGATGACCATGGAAATCGGCCGCAAGCAGGCCGACGAAGGCGTCGAGCGCGTGCTGCAGGCCGACCAGGCCCTGGCCGGGATCAGCGAGGCAGTGGCCAATATCACCGACATGGCCAATCAGATCGCCGCAGCCGCCGAGGAACAGAGCGCCGTAGCCGATGAGGTCAACCAGAACATCACCACCATCGCCCAACTGGCCGACCAGACTGCCGGAGAGGCCTTGAGTACCGCCCATCTCAGCCAGGAGCTGACAGCCACCGCGCAGGATCAGTACTCGCTGGTCGAACGCTTCAACCGCTGATTGGCGACACCCTAGAAAGTCCGGCATCTGCCTGATGCTGCTCACTTGAGAAAACGCCGCGATTTCGCCCAGGAATCGCGGCGTTTTTTCTGCGGTGGGCAAACTGTAGGAGCGAGCTCTGCTCGCGAACTTGGCGTCCCAAGAGCTTCGCGAGCAGAGCTCGCTCCTACGGTCTGGGTGTTTTACCTGCCCCAATCCCGTTGCAACGGTTTTTATCCAGCCGTAGCCCGGATGCAATCCGGGGAACAGGCAGCTCCGCCCCCGGATTGCATCCGGGCTACGACTGTTTGCGATCTTGTGGCGGCAGCTCCAAGGGATGCAGCCAGTGCAGACTGCTTTGCTCCCTCTCTCGTTTACGGGAGAGGGCTGGGGAGAGGGTTAGTGGGCCAACCCCCTCTCCCCCCAGCTCCTCTCCCACAAGTGGGCGAGGGGAGTATTCGGCGCCCGCTCAGGTCCCGCTAGCGAGCCAGGAATGCCGCCACGGCATCGGCCGCCGCCTGCAGATGCTGCTCATGACTGAAGCCGGAAGCTTTCAGCGGTTTCAGATCATGATCCCCCGCAGCTAACCAGTGCAGCTGGATACTCGGCGCCAACGTATAGCCAGCCACCGTCTGGCGATTGCCCATGGCATCGCGCTCGCCCTGCACGATCAGGGTGGGCGTGCGCAGTTCGGCCAGGTGCGCCACCCGCGGCTTGTCCTGTTTGCCCACGGCATGGAAGGGATAACCGAGACAGACCAGCGCATCGGCCTGTAGCTCATCAGCCAGCAGGCTGGCCATGCGCCCGCCCATGGACTTGCCGCCAATCGCCAGTGGCCCGGACACCTGCGTGCGCACGGCCGCATACATCTGGCGCCAGCACTCCAACAGCTGCGCCTGCGGGTTGGGCGGGCGCTTGCCGCCATCGACGCGCCGCGCAGCCATATAAGGAAACTCGAAGCGCAGCACGCTGACGCCCCGCGCCGCCAGTAGCTCGGCCATGCCCTGCATGAAGGCGCTGTCCATCGGTGCGCCAGCGCCATGGGCAAGGATCAGCGTGGCCTGCGGTATCTGGCCTGTTTGCGACGTCAGCGCTGCCTGCGACATTCCGTCCGCCCCATTCCATAGCCACCCGCGCGCCTGGCATTGATCCCCGTCAATAACTGTCACCGTGCCATTACCCATGCTTAGCCTGCTTTTAATAAACCGTGGATGGAAGCCCAACAAATGAACACAACCAGCAGCACCGCCTACAACTATAAGGTGGTCCGCCAGTTCGCCATTATGACGGTGGTTTGGGGCATAGTCGGGATGGGGCTCGGCGTGTTCATCGCCGCGCAACTGGCCTGGCCCGAACTCAACTTCAACCTGCCGTGGACCAGCTTTGGCCGCTTGCGCCCGCTGCACACCAATGCGGTGATCTTCGCATTCGGTGGCTGCGCGCTGTTTGCCACCAGCTATTACTCGCTGCAACGCACCTGCCAGACCCGGCTGATCTCCGACAGCCTGGCCGCCTTCACCTTCTGGGGTTGGCAGCTGGTGATCGTGCTCGCCGCGATCAGCTTGCCGCTGGGCTGGACCAGCTCCAAGGAATACGCCGAACTGGAATGGCCGATCGACATCCTGATCACCATTGTCTGGGTCGCCTATGCCCTGGTGTTCTTCGGCACCCTGCTCAAGCGCAAGACCAAGCACATCTATGTGGGCAACTGGTTCTTCGGTGGCTTCATCCTCACCGTGGCGATTCTGCACATCGTCAACAACCTGGAGCTGCCGGTCAGCCTGACCAAGTCGTACTCGCTGTACGCCGGCGCCACCGACGCCATGGTGCAGTGGTGGTACGGCCACAACGCCGTGGGCTTCTTCCTCACCGCCGGCTTCCTGGGGATGATGTACTACTTCGTGCCCAAGCAGGCCGAGCGTCCGGTGTATTCCTATCGTCTGTCGATCGTGCACTTCTGGGCGCTGATCACCCTGTACATCTGGGCCGGCCCGCACCACCTGCACTACACCGCGCTGCCGGACTGGGCGCAGTCGCTCGGCATGGTCATGTCCCTGGTGCTGCTGGCACCGAGCTGGGGCGGCATGATCAACGGCATGATGACCCTCTCGGGTGCCTGGCATAAGCTGCGCAGCGACCCGATTCTGCGCTTCCTGGTGGTGTCCCTGGCGTTCTACGGCATGTCGACCTTCGAAGGCCCGATGATGGCGATCAAGACCGTCAACGCCCTGTCCCACTACACCGACTGGACCATCGGCCATGTGCACGCTGGCGCCCTCGGCTGGGTCGCGATGATCTCCATCGGCGCGCTGTACCACCTGATCCCCAAGGTCTTCGGGCGTGAGCAGATGCACAGCATCGCCCTGATCAACGCCCACTTCTGGCTGGCCACCATCGGCACCGTGCTGTACATCGCTTCGATGTGGGTCAACGGCATCACCCAGGGCCTGATGTGGCGTGCGGTCAACGAAGACGGCACCCTCACCTACTCCTTCGTCGAAGCCCTGGAAGCCAGTCATATCGGCTTCGTGGTGCGGGTACTGGGTGGCGCGATCTTCTTCGCCGGTATGTTGCTGATGGCCTGGAACACCTGGCGCACCGTGCGCGCCGTGCAAGCGGCCGAATATGACGCAGGCGCACTGATTGGCGAGGGGGCCCACTGATGAGCAGCAAACACGAAATACTCGAGAAAAACGTCGGCCTGCTGGCCCTGGCCATGGTGCTGGCCGTCAGCATCGGCGGCCTGACCCAGATCGTTCCGCTGTTCTTCCAGGACGTAGTCAACGAGCCGGTGCAGGGCATGAAGCCCTACACCGCGCTGCAACTGGAAGGCCGTGACATCTACATCAAGGAAGGCTGCGTCGGCTGCCACTCGCAGATGATCCGGCCGTTCCGTGCCGAAACCGAGCGCTATGGCCACTACTCGGTCGCCGGCGAAAGCGTCTGGGATCACCCATTCCTCTGGGGCTCCAAGCGTACCGGCCCGGACCTGGCCCGCGTGGGCGGGCGCTACTCCGATGATTGGCACCGCGCGCACCTGTACAACCCGCGCAACGTGGTGCCGGAGTCGAAGATGCCGGCCTACCCCTGGCTGGTGGAAAACAAGCTGGACGGCAAGGGCAGCGCTGCCAAGCTCGAAGCCATGCGCACCCTGGGCGTGCCCTACAGCGATGCCGACATTGCCGGCGCGGCCGAGGCCGTGCAAGGCAAGACCGAAATGGAGGCGCTGGTCGCCTACCTGCAGGTCCTCGGTACCAGCCTGAAGAACAAGAGGTAAGTCATGGTCATTCCCCCCAACCTGTTCCTGTCACGGAGTACACAGCCATGACCTCTTTCTGGAGTGGCTATATCACCCTGCTCACCCTTGGCAGCCTGGTCGCCTTGCTCTGGCTGATCTTCGCCACCCGCCGTGGCGAGCGTCCGGGCCCTACCGACCAGACCATGGGCCACGCCTTCGACGGCATCGAGGAGTACGACAACCCGCTGCCCAAGTGGTGGTTCATGCTGTTCCTCGGCACCATCGTCTTCGCCGTCGGCTACCTGGTGCTCTACCCCGGTCTGGGCAACTGGAAAGGCGTGCTGCCGGGCTATGAGGACGGCTGGACCCAGGTCGCCCAGTGGCAGCGCGAAATCGACAAGGCCAACCAGCAGTACGGCCCGATCTACGCCAAGTACGCGGCCATGCCGGTCGAGGACGTGGCCAAGGATGAGTACGCGGTGAAGATGGGCGGTCGCCTGTTCGCCTCCAACTGCTCGGTCTGCCACGGCTCCGACGCCAAGGGCGCCTATGGCTTCCCCAACCTGACCGACCGGCACTGGCGCTGGGGCGGTTCACCGGCAGAAATCAAGCAGACCATCAGCGCCGGCCGCCACGGCATGATGCCTGCCCAAGCACCGATGATCGGCGACGATGGCGTGCGTAACGCTGCCGCCTTCGTCCTCGTCGAACTGGCCGGGCGCAAGCTGCCGGAAGGTGTCAGCGCAGATATCGAGGCTGGGCGCAAGGTCTTCTCCAGCACCTGCTTCGCCTGCCACGGCGCAGCAGGCAAAGGCACCCCGAGCATGGGCGCGCCGGACCTGACCAACCCCAGCGCCTTCATCTACGGCAGCAGCTACGCGCAACTGCAGCAAACCATCCGCTACGGCCGTAACGGCAACATGCCCGCTCAATTGCCCTTTGTCGGCAGCGAGGACAAGGTGCATCTGCTGGCCGCCTACGTGTACAGCCTGTCACACGACGAACGTAGCGCTGCAGTCGAGCAGTAAGCGAAAACGGAGGGCGTCGCCCGACGCCTTCCTTCACCTAGCAACACCCTCTCCCCTGCCTGCAACCCACGCTGCAGGCGGCCTGCCGCGCTGCGACCCAGTGTCGCACCCCGCCGACAAGTTGCACGTCAGCCCCCTTGACATGGGCTAAGCTGCTGACAATCGCACGTTGTAACAATTCCAACGCGACCCCTTCTTCAGCGCAACACGCTCCAGCTGCGAAATGTTCGCAACTGGATGGCTATTTTTACCGTTCGAAACCAGGGTAAAAGCCGCTAAAACCTTGATCGTACAGGCATGTAGCGTTGCAATGGGCACCCCGTTTCTCCATACTTGCCGCCGATTTTTACCCCCCTAAGAAACCTCCATTAACCGTGGAACCCCTAGCATGAGCACAGCAATCAGTCAGACTGCTTATAACTACAAGGTGGTCCGCCAGTTCGCCGTTATGACGGTGATCTGGGGCGTCATCGGCATGGGTCTAGGCGTGTTCATCGCCGCACAACTCGTGTGGCCGGAACTCAACCTGAACCTGCCGTGGACCAGCTTCGGCCGCCTGCGCCCGCTGCACACCAACGCAGTAATCTTCGCCTTCGGCGGCTGCGCCCTGTTCGCCACGTCCTACTACGTGGTGCAGCGTACTTGCCAGGCCCGCCTGATTTCTGATGGTCTGGCTGCCTTTACCTTCTGGGGTTGGCAGGCTGTGATCGTGCTGGCCGTAATCACCTTGCCGCTGGGTTACACCAGTTCCAAGGAATACGCCGAGCTGGAGTGGCCGATCGACATCCTCCTGGGGATCGTCTGGGTCACCTACTGCGTGGTGTTCTTCGGCACCATCGTCAAGCGCAAAGCCAAGCACATCTATGTAGGCAACTGGTTCTTCGGTGCCTTCATCCTGGTTACCGCCATGCTGCACATCGTCAACAGCATGGAAATGCCGGTAAGCCTGTTCAAGTCGTACTCGATGTACGCCGGCGCCACCGACGCCATGGTGCAGTGGTGGTACGGTCACAACGCCGTGGGCTTCTTCCTCACCACCGGTTTCCTGGGGATGATGTACTACTTCGTGCCCAAGCAGGCCGAGCGTCCGATCTACTCCTATCGCCTGTCGATCGTGCACTTCTGGGCGCTGATCACCCTGTACATCTGGGCCGGTCCGCACCACCTGCACTACACCGCGCTGCCGGATTGGGCGCAGTCCCTGGGCATGGCTATGTCGCTGATCCTCCTGGCTCCGAGCTGGGGCGGCATGATCAACGGCATGATGAGCCTCTCGGGCGCCTGGCATAAGCTGCGCAGCGACCCCATCCTGCGCTTCCTGGTGGTGTCCCTGGCGTTCTACGGCATGTCGACTTTCGAAGGCCCGATGATGGCCATCAAGACCGTCAACGCCCTGTCCCACTACACCGACTGGACCATCGGCCACGTGCACGCTGGCGCCCTCGGCTGGGTCGCGATGATCTCTATCGGCGCGCTGTACCACCTGATCCCGAAAGTCTTCGGTCGTGAGCAGATGCACAGCATCGCGCTGATCAACGCCCACTTCTGGCTGGCGACCATCGGCACCGTGCTGTACATCGCCTCCATGTGGGTCAACGGCATCACCCAGGGCCTGATGTGGCGTGCAGTCAACGAAGACGGCACCCTCACCTACTCCTTCGTCGAAGCGCTGGTTGCCAGCCACGAGGGTTACCTGGTGCGCATGATCGGCGGTGCGTTCTTCGCTACCGGCATGCTGCTGATGGCCTACAACACCTTCCGCACCGTGCGCGCAGCCAAACCGACTGAATACGAAGCTGCCGCCCGCATTCCTGCCGAGGTTGCTCACTGATGAAAAGCCACGAAATAGTCGAGAAGAACATTGGCCTGCTGGCGTTCTTCATGGTCATCGCCGTCAGCATCGGTGGCCTGACCCAGATCGTCCCGCTGTTCTTCCAGGACGTGACCAACACCCCGGTCGAAGGCATGAAGCCGCGTACCGCGCTGGAAGTCGAAGGTCGTGACATCTACATCCGCGAAGGCTGCGTTGGCTGCCACTCGCAGATGATCCGGCCGTTCCGTGCCGAAACCGAGCGCTACGGTCACTACTCCGTCGCCGGCGAAAGCGTCTGGGATCACCCGTTCCTCTGGGGCTCCAAGCGTACCGGCCCGGACCTGGCCCGCGTTGGCGGCCGCTACTCGGATGAGTGGCAGCGCGCGCACCTGTACAACCCGCGCAACGTAGTGCCCGAGTCGAAGATGCCGGCTTACCCGTGGCTGGTCGAGAACAAGCTGGATGGCAAGAACACCGCTACCAAGCTTGAAGCCATGCGCACTCTGGGCGTGCCCTACACCGACGAAGATATCGCCGGCGCGGCAGAAGCTGTGAAAGGCAAGACCGAGATGGATGCGCTGGTCGCATACCTGCAAGGTCTGGGCACCTCAATCAAGAACAAACGGTAACGCATGATGGATATCGGGACGCTTCGCGGTATCGGCACCGCCGTGGTTTTCATCGCTTTCATTGGCGTGGTGCTCTGGGCCTACAGCAGCAGACGCAAAGACAGCTTCGACGAGGCCGCCAACCTGCCCTTCGCCGACGACGCCCCCGCCAAAGAGCGTGACGAACAAGCTTCTGGGAGCAATAAAGAATGACTACCTTCTGGAGTCTCTACATCACGGTGCTGAGCCTGGGCACCATCATCGCCATGGCCGTGCTGATCTTCAGCGTGCGCAAGGGCCAGCGCCAGGACCCCACCGAGGAAACCGTCGGCCACGAGTTCGATGGCATCGCCGAGTACGACAACCCGCTGCCGAAGTGGTGGTTCATGCTGTTCGTCGGCACCATCGTCTTCGCCCTCGGCTACCTGGTGCTCTACCCAGGCCTGGGTAACTGGAAAGGTCTGCTGCCGGGCTACAACGAAGCCGGTGACGGCAAGCCGTTCGCCAATGGCGAAGCCGGCTGGACCGGTGTGCACCAGTGGGAAAAAGAGATGGTGCGGGCCGACAAGCAATACGCCCCGCTCTATGCTGCCTACGCCAAGATGCCGATCGAGGAAGTGGCCAAGGACGAGAAGGCCCTGAAAATGGGTAACCGTCTGTTCGCCTCCAACTGCTCGGTCTGCCACGGCTCCGACGCCAAGGGTGCCTATGGCTTCCCCAACCTGACCGACAACGAATGGCGCTGGGGCGGCTCGCCGGCCGAGATCAAGCAGACCATCATTGCTGGCCGCAGTGGCGCCATGCCGCCGCAGGCTCCGCAGATCGGCGAAGACGGCGTACGCAATGTTGCCGCCTACGTGCTCACCGAACTGGGCGGCCGCAAGCTGCCGGAAGGTGTGACTGCTGACATCGCTGCCGGTAAGAAAGTGTTCGAAACCACCTGCTTCGCCTGCCACACCAAGGAAGGCACCGGCAACAAGATGATGGGCGCACCGAACCTGACCAACCCCAGCGCCTTCATCTACGGCAGTAGCTACGCGCAACTGCAGCAGACCATCCGCTATGGCCGTAACGGCAACATGCCGGCGCAGCTACCCTATGTGGGCAGCGAAGACAAAGTGCACCTGCTGACCGCCTACGTGTACAGCCTGTCGCACGGCGAGAAAGCCGAGCCAGTCGAGAAGTAAGCATCACCCGCCCGGGACGCGACCGCTGGTCGCACCCGGGCACAGCTCGATCAGGCGTACCATAGAGCCGTGAAATTCTGACTCCTTCGGCAAGTATCGACAGGAGCACTCACCCAAGCCGTGGTACGACCCTGATGAGCGACCAGATTCCCGTTCGAAACATCACCCCTCCTGCGGCCACAGGCAACGCCAGCGTCGACCTGTACGCCAGCCAGGAAAAAATCTATACCCGCGCCTTTACCGGCCTGTTCCGCAACCTGCGGGTCAGCGGCGGGGCCTTCCTGTTCCTGCTCTATTTCGGTACCGCCTGGCTTAGCTGGAATGACCGGCAAGCGGTCTGGTGGGACCTGCCCGAGCGCAAGTTCTACATCTTCGGCGCCACCTTCTGGCCGCAGGACTTTGCCCTGCTGTCCTGGCTGCTGATCATCTGTGCCTTCGGCCTGTTCTTCATCACCGTGTTCGCCGGCCGCGTCTGGTGCGGCTATACCTGCCCGCAAAGCGTGTGGACCTGGGTGTTCATGTGGTGTGAGAAAGTCACCGAGGGTGACCGCAACCAGCGCATGAAGCTGGACAAGCAGCCCATGAGCGGCGAGAAATTCGCTCGCAAGGCGGCCAAGCACAGCCTGTGGATACTCATCGGTCTGGTGACCGGCCTGACCTTCGTCGGCTACTTCTCACCGATCCGTGATTTGATCCCCAGCCTGCTCAGTGGCGAGGCCGATGGCTGGGCCTATTTCTGGGTCGGTTTCTTCACCCTGGCCACCTACGGCAATGCCGGCTGGCTGCGCGAACAGGTGTGCATCTACATGTGCCCCTACGCGCGCTTCCAGAGCGTGATGTTCGACAAGGACACCCTGATCGTCTCCTACGATCCGCGCCGCGGTGAAAGCCGTGGCCCGCGCAAGAAGACCGCCGACTACAAGGCCGACGGCCTCGGTGACTGCATCGACTGCACCATGTGCGTCCAGGTCTGCCCGACCGGCATCGACATCCGCGACGGCCTGCAGATCGAGTGCATCGGCTGCGCCGCCTGCATCGACGCCTGCGACAGCATCATGGAGAAGATGAACTACCCCAAAGGCCTGATCAGCTACACCACCGAGCACAACCTCTCCGGGCAGAAGACCCACCTGCTGCGCCCACGGCTGATCGGCTATGCGATTGCCCTGGTCGCCATGATGGGCCTGTTCGCCTGGGCGGTCGGTCATCGTTCGCTGGTGGAACTCGACATCCTCAAGGATCGAGTGCTGTTCCGCGAGAACGAGCAGGGCTTCATCGAGAACGTCTACACCCTCAAGCTGATGAACAAGGCCCAGCGCGACCTGACCTTCCGGGTCAGCGTCGAAGGTCTGGATGGCCTGGTCTATGGGGGCAAGAGCGAACTCAAGGTCGCCGAAGGTGAGGTACTCTCCGTGCCGGTGGAATTGTCCATACCACCGGAGAAACTGCCCTCCAGCGCCAACGAAATCCTCTTCAAGGTTCAGGCCGTTGAAGACCCGAGTATCCACAGCGACACCGACAGCCGCTTCATCGGCCCCAGCGTTCGCTAACCTTAGGAAATTGCATGCAACCCGACCCCCTCGCCCGGCCCTGGTACAAAGAATTCTGGGTCTGGTTCATTCTCGGCATTCTCGGCATGTCCGTGGTGCTGGGCACCTCCATGCTGGTGATCGCCACGCGCAATCCGCCGGGGCTGATCTCCGACAACTATTACGATGTCGGCAAAGGCATCAACACCTCGCTGGAGCGCGAAAACCTCGCCGTGCGCCTCAAGCTCAAGGCCAGCCTGCAGCTGGACAATGAGCGAGGCACCGCCAGCCTGCAGCTGCAGGGCTACAGCAAGCCGCCGCAACTGGTGCTCAACCTGATCTCGCCGACCCAGCCCGAGCGTGATCGGCGGGTAGTGCTGCAAGCCCAGGCGGACGGCAGCTATGCCGGCAACCTGCTGGATGCGGTCGAAGGCCGTCGCTTCGTCGAAGTCATCGGTCAGGAAGGCGGCCAGGACTGGCGCCTGTTCGAGGAAGAACAACTGGCCAGCGGCCAGTCGGTTCAGCTCGGCGAGTGATCCGCCAGCGTCCATGAGCAGCAGTCCCCTTCCCTGCTATCACTGCGGCCTGCCGGTACCTGCCGGCAGCCGTTTCGAGGCCCGCGTGCTGGGTGCACCGCGGGCCTTGTGCTGCCCAGGCTGCCAGGCCGTGGCCGAAGCCATCGTCGCCGGCGGCCTGGAAAACTACTACTGCCACCGCAGCGACAACGCGGTCAACCCGCAGGCCTTGCCCAAGGCCTTGCCGGATGAGCTGGAACTGTACGACCGCGACGAGGTGCAGCAGGACTTCGTCCAGCACCAGGGTGAACTCAGCGAAACCAGCCTGTTGATCGAAGGCATCAGCTGCGCCGCCTGCGGCTGGCTGATCGAGAAGCACCTGCGCACTTTGCCTGGCGTCGCCGAAGCCCGTCTCAACCTGTCCAACCATCGCCTGACCCTGCGCTGGGCCGACAGCCTGCTGCCGCTCAGCCAACTGCTCAAGGAGCTGCGCAGCATCGGTTATGCCGGTCACCCCTGGCAGGACGATGCAGCCAGCACCCGCCTGGCGGCCGAGAACCGCAAGTCGCTACGGCAGATCGGCGTCGCCGGTCTGCTGTGGATGCAGGTGATGATGGCGGCCATGGCCACCTGGCCGGAATTCAATGTCGACCTCTCGCCCGAGTTGGACAAGATCCTGCGCTGGACCAGTCTGTTCCTCACCACGCCCATCGTCTTCTACTGCTGCGGCCAGTTCTTCCGCGGCGCCCTGCGTGACCTGCGCACCCGTCACCTGACCATGGACGTGTCGGTGTCGCTGGCCATCGGCGGCGCCTATGTCGCCGGCATCTGGTCCACCGTCACCGGCATCGGCGAGCTGTATTTCGACGCGGTCGGCATGTTTGCCCTGTTCCTTCTCGCCGGTCGTTACCTCGAGCGGCGTGCCCGCGAGCGTACGGCGGCGGCCACCGCGCAACTGGTCAGCCTGCTGCCGCCGTCCTGCCTGCGCCTGGATGCCGAGGAGCGCAGCGAGCGCGTGCTGCTGCGCGAACTGCAGGTCGGCGACCGTGTACTGGTGCCACCGGGCGCGCTGCTGCCGGCCGACGGACATATCGTCGCCGGCCAATCCAGCGTCGACGAATCGCTGCTCACTGGCGAATACCTGCCGCTGCCACGCGGCATCGGCGATGCGGTGACCGCCGGCACCCTCAACGTCGAGGGCCCGCTGACCCTGCAGATCAGCGCCCTCGGTGCCAACACCCGGCTATCCGCCATCGTCCGTCTGCTGGAGCGCGCCCAGGCCGACAAGCCGCGCATCGCCGAACTGGCCGACCGGGTCGCCCAGTGGTTCCTGCTGATCGTCCTCGGTGTGGCCGCCATCGTCGGCCTGGTCTGGTGGCAGATCGACAGCGACCGCGCCTTCTGGATCGTCCTCGCCCTGCTGGTCGCCACCTGCCCCTGCGCCCTCTCCCTGGCCACCCCGACCGCGCTGACCACCGCTACCGGCAGCCTGCACAAGCTCGGCCTGCTGCTGACCCGCGGCCATGTGCTGGAAGGCCTCAAGCAGATCGACACATTGATCGTCGACAAGACCGGTACGCTCAGCGAAGGGCGCCTGACCCTGGAACGCATCGAGACCCTGCGCGAGCTGGATGGCGACGCCTGCCTGGCTCTGGCGGCGGCCCTCGAACATGGTTCCGAACACCCCATCGCCCGCGCCTTCGGTCACTGCACGCAAGGTGCCGAACAGCTGGCCAGCGAACCCGGCCAGGGCCTGCAAGGCGTGGTCGACGGGCGCCGCCTGCGCATCGGCCAGCCGGCCTATGTGGCCGCCCTCGCTGGGCGCAGCGCGCCGGCCATTCCCGGCGAGCACGGTCAGTGGCTGCTGCTCGGTGACGAACGCGGCCCGCTGGCCTGGTTCGTTCTCGGCGATCGCCTGCGCGAAGACGCCCCGCAGCTGCTGGAAGCCTGCCGCGCGCAGGGCTGGCAGATCATCCTGCTGTCCGGCGACAGCTCGCCGATGGTTGGCGAAGTGGCGCGCCAGCTGGGCATCGCTGACGCCCGCGGCGGCCTCACCCCGGATGCCAAACTGGCCGTACTAAAACAGCTGCAACAGGCCGGCCACCGCGTGCTGATGCTCGGTGACGGGGTCAACGACGTGCCGGTGCTGGCCGGCGCCGACATCAGCGTGGCCATGGGCAGCGCCACCGACCTGGCCAAGACCAGCGCCGACGCGGTGCTGCTGTCCAACCGCCTGGGCAGCCTGGTGCAGGCCTTCGCCATGGCCCGCCGTACGCGGCGCATCATCCTCGAGAACCTGGCCTGGGCAACGCTGTACAATGGCCTGGTGCTGCCCTTCGCTGCCCTGGGCATGGTCACTCCGCTGTGGGCCGCGGTCGGCATGTCGGTCAGCTCGCTGCTGGTGGTGCTCAACGCCCTGCGCCTGAGCCGTCCGTAGGGTGGATCGTGCTTCATCGATCCACCACAACGCCGCAATGGTGGATGTAAAAAGCGACATCCACCCTACGTCTGAGCCTTATCCGGAGACCCCATGTCCGCCATCTACATCCTGATCCCGATTGCCGTAGCCCTGGTCGGCTTCGCCATCTGGTTGTTCGTCTGGGCGGTGGACAATGGCCAGTACGACGACCTCGACGGCCCGGCCCACAGCATCCTGTTCGACGACGAAGACCCGCAGCACAAGGCCGGTATCGCCGAAGCCGACCAGCCCGAGCAACAGGACCAGCCCCGTGCTTGAACTTGCCCCACTGCTGGTTTCCGCACTGATCCTCGGCCTGCTCGGCGGCGGGCACTGCCTGGGCATGTGTGGCGGCCTGATGGGCGCGCTGACCCTGGCCATCCCAGCCGAACAACGGGCCCGGCGTTTTCGCCTGCTGCTGGCCTACAACCTCGGGCGCATCCTCAGCTACACCACGGCCGGGGTGTTGATCGGCCTGGCCGGCTGGGCCGTGGCCAGCAGCCCGGCGGCCATGGTTCTGAGGGTGATCGCCGCGCTGCTGCTGATCGCCATGGGCCTGTACCTGGCCGGCTGGTGGAGCGGCCTGACCCGCATCGAAGGCCTCGGCCGCCACCTCTGGCGCCACCTGCAACCCATAGCCACGCGCCTGATGCCGGTCAGCAGCCTGTCCCGCGCACTGCTGCTCGGCGCCATCTGGGGCTGGCTGCCCTGCGGCCTGGTCTATAGCACCCTGCTGTGGGCGGCCAGCCAGGGTTCGGCGCTGGATAGCGGCCTGCTGATGCTGGCCTTCGGCCTCGGCACCTGGCCGGTGCTGCTGGCCACCGGCCTGGCGGCAGAACGCCTGACCGCCCTGCTGCGCAAGCGCGGCGTGCGCATGGCCGGTGGCCTGCTGGTGATCCTGTTCGGCCTGTGGACCTTGCCCGGCCCGCATCAGCACTGGCTGATGGGCCATTAGCCAGAGCGAACACTGCTCGCCAGCCTGCTTCGCCAGCAGTGCCCGCTCCTCCAGCTTGATACAGGTCAAGATCAAACGCTGCGCACCTCCCTAGACTCGCAACCACTGCTTGCCTATCCAGGGACAATCGTATGCTCGACGCCATTCGCTGGGACGCTGACCTGATCCGGCGCTATGACCTGCCCGGCCCGCGTTACACCTCCTATCCCACCGCCATGCAATTCCACAACGAGGTCGGCTCGTTCGACCTGCTGCATGCGCTGCGCGACAGCCGCAAGGCCCTGCGCCCGTTGTCGCTTTACCTGCATGTGCCGTTCTGCGCGAACATCTGCTACTACTGCGCCTGCAACAAGGTGATCACCAAGGACCGCGGCCGCGCCCTGCCTTACCTGGAGCGCCTGGAGAAGGAGATCAGCCTCCTCGCCTGCCACCTGGACCCACGTCAGCCCGTCGAGCAGCTGCATTTTGGTGGCGGCACTCCGACCTTTCTCAGCCATGACGAGCTGCGCCGACTGATGGGCCATCTGCGCCAGCACTTCAACCTGCTGGATGACGACAGCGGCGACTACGGCATCGAGATCGATCCGCGCGAGGCCGACTGGTCGACCATGGGCCTGCTCCGCGAGCTGGGTTTCAACCGGGTCAGCCTCGGCGTGCAGGACCTCGATCCGGCCGTGCAGCGGGCAGTCAACCGCCTGCAGAGCCTGGAGGAAACCCGCGCCATCGTCGAAGCGGCGCGCACCCTGCAGTTCCGCTCGGTGAACATCGACCTGATCTACGGCCTGCCCAAGCAGAACCCGCAAAGCTTTGCCCGCACCGTGGCGGAAGTCATCGCCCTGCAACCGGATCGCCTGTCGGTGTTCAACTACGCCCACCTGCCGGAGCGCTTCATGCCGCAGCGGCGGATCAACAGCGAGGAGCTGCCCAGCCCGGCGGACAAACTGGCCATGCTGCAAGGCAGCATCGAGCAGCTGACCGCCGCCGGTTATCGCTACATCGGCATGGACCACTTCGCCCTGCCCGATGACGAGCTGGCCACCGCCCAGGAAGACGGCACCCTGCAACGCAACTTCCAGGGCTACACCACCCACGGCCACTGCGACCTGATCGGGCTGGGCGTGTCGGCCATCAGCCAGATCGGCGACCTGTACTGCCAGAACAGCAGCGACCTGGGCAACTACCAGCAGAGTCTCGACAACCACCAGCTCGCCACCCTGCGCGGCCTGCAGTGCAACGAAGACGACCGCATCCGCCGCGCCGTGATCCAGCAACTGATCTGCGAATTCCAGCTGGACTTCGCCACCATCGAAGCGCAGTTCAGCCTCGATTTCCGCGACTACTTCGCCCCGCTCTGGCCGCAGCTGCAGCAACAGGCACGCGACGGCCTGATCGACCTCACGGACAAGGGTATCGACGTGCGCCCGGCAGGCCGCCTGCTGGTACGTTCGGTGTGCATGCTGTTCGACCGCTACCTGGAGCAGCAGAACCTGCAACGCTTCTCGCGGGTTATCTGATTACCGGCGTAGCCCGAATGCAATCCGGGGCAGGCTCAACCCGGATTGCATCCGGGCTACACGCAGCCATGTCCGCGCCAAACGTGCAGGAAATTACTTGCGGGATCTCAGCCCAGCGCCAGCCCGGCCGCCGTCTGCATCTGCTCGTCACTCAAGCCGGCTTCGCGCATGGCCTTGAGCAGATTGGCACTGGCGCTGCTGAGCGCCCCTTGCAACGAAGCAAGCTCACTGCGCAGTGCCTCGACGCGCAGCTGGCGGATCTCGGGGGCCAGCCCTGGTTCGGCCATCACTGCCTCCAGCTCGGCCTGCTTCTCGGCGATCTGCTGTTTCAACGCACGGATCAGCCTGAGCAGCTCCTTGACGCTGTCCGGCAGGTTGCTCTCATCGATATCCGCGTTCTTCGCGCTCGAGCGTACCCTTCCCAGCTCCGAAAGGCTGACGCGCAAGCCATCGGCCACCGCCTCCGCGCTAGGCGTTTCGCCACGTTCCCGCGCCACCTGGCGCTGGATGCCCAGGCTCAGGCGCTCCGTCAGGCCACCCACATCGATCCGTAACATGAACTTGCCCTGCAGCTGTACTCAACGGCCTTGTCGGCTGAGCGCCAAAAAACTTGAACATCCGGTCAAACGCTGGCCAGCCCACCCGCCCCTGCGTTACCCTTGCGCTTTATAGGTGTTTAGCCAGCAGGGATCTCCGAGATGTCCGAATCCATCAAGGTTCACACGCCCCATCAGGCCCATTGCAAGGATTGCAGCCTGGCAGCGCTGTGCCTGCCGCTGTCGCTCAATCTCGAGGACATGGATTCCCTGGACGAAATTGTCAAACGCGGACGTCCGCTGAAAAAGGGCGATTTCCTCTTTCGCCAGGGCGACACCTTTTCCTCCGTGTTCGCCGTGCGTGCCGGCGCGCTGAAGACCTTCAGCCTGTCTGACGGCGGTGAAGAGCAGATCACCGGCTTCCATTTGCCCAGTGAGCTGGTCGGCCTCTCCGGCATGGATACCGAGCTCTACCCGGTTTCCGCCCAGGCCCTGGAAACCACTTCGGTCTGCGAGATTCCCTTCGAGCGCCTGGACGAGCTGTCCGTAAAACTGCCCCAGCTGCGGCGCCAGCTGATGCGGGTGATGAGCCGGGAAATCCGTGACGACCAGCAGATGATGCTGCTGCTGTCGAAGAAGACCGCCGACGAACGCATCGCCACCTTCCTGGTCAACCTGTCCGCGCGCTTCCGCGCCCGTGGTTTTTCCGCCAACCAGTTCCGCCTGGCCATGTCGCGCAACGAGGTCGGCAACTACCTGGGGCTGGCGGTGGAGACCGTGTCACGCGTGTTCACCCGCTTCCAGCAGAACGGCCTGCTCGCCGCAGAAGGCAAGGAAGTGCACATTCTCGACCCGATCGAGCTGTGTGCACTGGCCGGCGGCAACATGGATCGCTGATAATTCGCTGCCCATAGCGCCTGGAGTACCGCGATGATGTTCGACGAATTCAGCATCAAGTCCCTGATTCGCCCCGTGCCCGACTTCCCCAAGCCAGGCGTGGTGTTTCGCGATATCACCCCGCTGTTCCAGTCGCCCCGCGCCCTGCGCCTGGTGGCCGACAGCTTTATCCAGCGTTATGTGGAGAGCGATTTCAGCCATATCGCCGCCATGGATGCCCGGGGTTTCCTGATCGGCTCGATCATCGCCTACGAACTGAACAAGCCGCTGATCCTGTTCCGCAAACAGGGCAAGCTACCCGCCGATGTGCTCGCCGAAAGCTACCAGACCGAATATGGCGAGGCGCTGCTGGAAGTGCATGCCGACAGCCTGTGCGAAGGCGACTCGGTGCTGATTTTCGATGACCTGATCGCCACCGGCGGCACCCTGCTCGCCGCCGCCCGCCTGGTTCGGCGCATGGGCGCCACGGTGCACGAAGCCGCCGCGATCATCGACCTGCCCGAACTGGGCGGCTCGCAAAAACTCCACGACAGTGGCATCCCCACCTTCTGCCTGACGGCCTTCGCGCTCAACGAGCGCTGAGTTCCACCGCACGCCGCAGAGTGGCCAATGGCGACACTCAGTCGTCGCGGGTCAGCACTTCCAGCAATTCGATCTCGAAGATCAGGTTGGCGTTCGGCGGAATCGAACCGACCTGGCGTTCGCCATAGCCCAGATGCGCCGGCACCCACAGCTTGCGCTTGCCGCCCACGCGCATGCCCATCAGCCCCTGGTCCCAGCCTTGAATGACCCGGCGCGTACCGATCACGCACTGGAACGGCTTGCCACGCTCATAGGACGAGTCGAAGGAGCTGCCGTCCTCCAGCCAGCCGCGGTACTGGGTGGTGATCAAGGCGCCCTTGACCACGACCTTGCCGTCGCCCAGCTGGATATCTTCAACCTGCAATTCGTTGCTCATCGCTCACTCTCGTTCGATCAATCGGCAGCCTGCCGCGGCGGCCCGCGCAGGCTTTTCGCAGGATTTTGCCGAACTGGCAAGCCACGCACAGCAACTTCGCCAGCCTGCCAGCTACGCTCACTCGCTAAAAACTAAACGCCACTTGGCAGGCAAAGACAGAAAGCCTGCGCTTTCAGGCTAAAATGCCCGGCTGTTTACCGATCATCCTGTCGAAGCCTGAAACCATGTCCCTGCCCAAGCACCAGCTCGAACTGTTAAGCCCGGCGCGCGATGCCGCCATCGCCAAGGAAGCCATCCTGCATGGCGCCGACGCCGTGTATATCGGCGGGCCGAGCTTCGGTGCGCGGCACAACGCCAGCAACAGCGTGGCGGACATTGCCGGCCTGGTGGAGTTCGCCCACCTGTTCCACGCCAAGGTCTTTGTCACCATCAACACCATTCTGCACGACGACGAAGTCGAGCCGGCGCGCCAGCTGATCCACCAGCTCTACGACGCCGGTGTCGATGCGCTGATCGTGCAGGACATGGGCGTGATGGAAATGGACATCCCGCCGATCGAGCTGCATGCCAGCACCCAGTGCGATATCCGCACCCTGGACAAGGCCAAATTCCTCTCCCAGGCCGGCTTCTCGCAGATCGTCCTGGCGCGCGAGCTGAACCTGGAGCAGATCCGCGAGATCAGCGACAGCGTCGATGCCGCCGTCGAGTTCTTTATCCATGGCGCGCTGTGCGTGGCCTTCTCCGGCCAGTGCAACATTTCCCACGCGCAGACCGGGCGCAGCGCCAACCGCGGCGACTGCTCGCAGGCCTGCCGCCTGCCCTACACCCTGAAAGATGACCAAGGCCGCGTGGTGGCCTACGACAAGCACCTGCTGTCGATGAAGGACAACAACCAGACCGCCAACCTGATCCACCTGGTCGATGCCGGCGTGCGCTCGTTCAAGATCGAGGGCCGCTACAAGGACATGAGCTACGTGAAGAACATCACCGCTCACTACCGCCAGGAGCTCGACGCCATCCTCACCCAGCGTCCCGAGCTGGCGCGCAGCTCCAGCGGCCGCACCGAACACTTCTTCACCCCGGACACGGAAAAGACCTTCCACCGCGGCAGCACCGACTACTTCGTCACCGACCGCAAGATCGACATTGGCGCCTTCGAGTCACCCAAGTTCGTCGGCTTGCCGGTGGGTGAAGTGCTCAAGGTCGGCAAGCATGACCTCACCGTGCAAACCAGCGAACAGCTGAACAACGGCGACGGCCTCAACGTGCTGATCAAGCGTGAAGTGGTGGGCTTTCGCGCCAATACCGCCGAGCTACTGGACCAGGTCGAGGAAGACGGCATCAGCCTGTGGCAGTACCGCGTGGTACCCAACGAGATGCCGGCCGAGCTCAAGCAGTTGCGCCCGCACCACGTGCTCAACCGCAACCTCGACCACAACTGGCAGCAGGCGCTGCTCAAGACCTCGTCCGAGCGCCGCGTGGCGGTCAGCTGGCAAGCCGAGCTACGCGAAGCCGAGCTGCGCCTGACGGTGACCAGCGAGGACGGCAGCAGCGCCACCACCAGCCTGCCCGGCCCATTCGGCCCGGCCAAGGATGCCGAACAGGCCCGCGCGCAGCTGGCCGACACCCTGAGCAAGCTGGGCACTACCATCTATTACGTTACTGATGTGCAGATCGACGCGCCGCAGGCGCTGTTCATCCCTAACTCGCAACTCAAGTCCCTGCGCCGCGAAGCCATCGAGGCGCTGAATGCCGCACGTGTGGCTGGCCATCCGCGTGGCAGCCGCAAGGCGGTCAGCGTGCCGCCGCCGGTGTACCCGGAGTCGCACCTGACCTTCCTCGCCAACGTCTACAACGACCAGGCCCGCGCCTTCTACCAGCGTTTCGGCGTGCAGCTGATCGACGCGGCCTACGAGGCCCACGAGGAAACCGGCGAAGTACCGGTGATGATCACCAAGCACTGCCTGCGCTTCTCCTTCAACCTGTGCCCCAAGCAGGCCAAGGGTGTCACCGGCGTGCGCACCAAGGTGGCGGACATGCAGCTGATCCACCAGGACGAAGTGCTGACCCTGAAGTTCGACTGCAAGCCGTGCGAGATGCACATCATCGGCAAGATGAAGGGCCACATCCTGCACCAGCCGCAACCAGGCAGCGCAGCTAGCTCGGGTGGCATGGTCGGCTACATCAGCCCGGACGATTTGCTCAAGACCATCAAGCGCAAGCCGGCTGGCCGGCCGTAAGGATCTGCACAAAAGTCGCCAGTCCTTCCGGCACCTCGCTACGCTGGAGGCCGCTGCGGCTTCGCAATCATGGCTCAACTGCAGTCACCGATCGCCCCATGCTCGAGGCCGGTGTAGCTTCATGCGGTCACAGCTGACACACAGCTAGCTTGCTTACCCAGCTCCGTCAGGTAATAGCACTGCAGGCGACTATTGGGCTTGTCCGGCCGAGTCATGGCAATCAGTCCAGCATCCAGCGCCGGACGCAGATAGCGCTCGCGGAAAGATTTGCGGTCTGCCAAGCCCAGAGCAGCTTGCAGCTTCTCACGACTGACCTCACCGACCACATGCTTGAGCAACGCCGCGACTTGGGGGGCGACTTGGGGCGTTACTTGGGGGATCACGCTCAAAATCGCATCACGCAGCATGCTCAACATAAACACAATAAACGGCGCGCTATCGGCTTGCTGGGTGCTGTCATTGATCGCTGCGTAGTACTCGGCTTGGTGTGCGTGCACCAGGCTTTCCACCGGCACATGCGCGAACAGTGGCTGCCAACGGCTCAGAATCAAGGTTTGCCACAGCCGCCCCATGCGCCCATTGCCATCGGCAAAGGGGTGGATAAATTCGAACTCGTAGTGAAAGACGCAGCTGGCAATTAGCGGCGGCTGATCGGTAATTTCCAGCCAATGCAGAAGGTCGCGCATTAGCTTGCTGACGCGATTGGCCGGCGGGGCCATGTGCACCACCTGATCACCCTTCATCACGCCAACACCGCCCTGGCGATAATGCCCGGCATCGTCGATCAGGCCTTTCATCAGCAGCGCATGAGCATCAAGCAGATGCTGTTCACTCGCGGGCTGCCAAGCCTCCAGCTGCTCGTAAACGGCCAGCGCGTTACGCGCTTCCTGCACATCTTTGGGCGGGGCGATGATGCGCTTACCGTCGAGGATCGCGGTGATCTGCTCCTCGCTCAGCGTATTTCCCTCAATCGCCAGCGAGCCCTGCACGGTGCGGATCCGGTTGATCCGCCGCAAGCGCAAAGCATTGGCATGCTCCGGCTGCGCGCTTAAACGGCCGACGCTTTGCGCAATCTCCGTCACCAACGACAGAATGCTGCCGTTCAACGTAAAGGGAGGCTGATACATCACGCCGCCGCACTACGCTTGATTGCCGCGACCACCGCCACAATCGCGTTGGCATCGGCACCGTCCAGGCCCTCATGGTGCAGCGCAGTAAACGGTGGTTCGTAGAGTTGCCCCGCCTCCATACCGCCGCTCCAGAACGCATTCCAGAGCTGGTCAACTTGGGATTTGATAGCGCCTGTGATCACTGTGTAGGGCTGCCTGAATTCAATAATGTAGGTTTACTGCCCGGCTGCGTTGCGCGGCGGGCAATAGCCCAGGCCGGGAAAACCGGGCCTGGCAAGGTGTGCGCAGTGTAACGAATAGCCCTGAAGACGGTTACTCATCCGACTGGTCATCGTTACTCAATCGAGAGCCAGACAACAGCGGCACTAGTGGCCTGGCTTAGAGCCTGCTTCGGACTTTGGGGCACCGCCATAACGGCGCGCAGGATGGCACGGTGCGCTTTTTCCCCCTCTCACGTTCACGGGAGAGGGGAGTTTCCGAGAGCCTAAACGGGTTCTTACAGCCCCATCTGCTTGCTGATGATCTCGTTCATCACTTCGCGCGTGCCGCCGCCGATGGAGAGGATACGGTTGTCGCGGTACAGGCGCTCGACCAGCGACTCGCGCATGAAGCCCATGCCGCCGAGCAACTGGGTGGCGTCGTAGGTGATGCGGTCGGAAACGTCGGTGGCGAAGTTCTTGGCCATGGAGATTTCCTTGATCACGCTCTTGCCGGCGGCCATCTTTGCCGCCTGGCGATAAGTGAACTCGCGGGAGACTTCCAGCTGGGTGGCCATCTCGGCCAGACGATGCTTGAGCACTTGGAACTTGCCGATCGGCTTACCAAAGGCGTGGCGCTCGGCGGACCACTTCAGCGCTTCCTCCAGGGCCAGCTGCGAGGTCATGTTGGCCATGATCGCCAGCGACAGGCGCTCACTCTGGAAGTTGGCCATGATCCCGGCAAAGCCCATATTCTCGGCGCCGATCAAGTTGCCCAGCGGCACCTTACAGTCGTCGAAGAACAGCTCGGCAGTATCAGAAGCCCACCAGCCCATCTTCTTCAGCGAGCGGCCAATAGTGAAACCTGGCGTGCCCTTCTCGATCAGCAGCAGGCTGACGCCGCCGAACCCTTCGCCACCGGTACGCACCGCCACGGTGTAGTAGTCGGCGCGCACGCCGCTGGTGATGAAGGTCTTGCTGCCGGTGACGCGATAGAAGTCACCCTCTTTCACCGCGCGGGTCTTCAGGCTGGCCACGTCGGAGCCGCCCGAAGGTTCGGTCACCGCCAGGGCCATGATCTTCTCGCCGGCCAGCACCTCTGGCACTACCCGCTCACGCACCTCCGGCCGCGCCCACTTGAGTACCGGCGGCAGGCCGATATCCAGTGAGCCAAGACCGGCCACCAGGCCGCCAGAGCCGCAACGCATCAGCTCCTCGCTGGCCGCTACCTTGGCGAACAGGTCGCCCTCGTGACTGCCGCCGAACTGTTCCGGATAACCGATGCCGAGGATGCCGGCGGCACCGGCCTTGCGGTACAGCTCACGGGGAAATTCCTCGGCCTCCTCCCAGTCAGCCACATGCGGCAGGATCTCGCGCTCGACAAAGCGGCGCACCGAATCACGCACCAGTTGATGGGAGTCGTCGAAGTATTCCTGGAAGGCGCTCATCGGGCAGCTCTCGGTTATTGTTTTCACAACCCTAACCGAGCGCTTGCTTGGTTTTCAAGGCTTAATATGTGCAGCGCCCTGCCATGCGCGCTCACCCGCTACGACCTGAGGCCTGCAGCGAAGAGCCCTGCGCGATGTCTCAAGCCTATCGGCACCCTCGCCAAGTACAGGCATCCCCGCATTTTCCGCGGCGCGTAGCTGGCTATGCTGTAGAGACGCCGCCAATTCAAGGAGAACCTTATGCGCCGGATACGGATGGTACTGCTTGCCCTGCTGCTGACAGGCTGCACCTCGACACAGGTCGATTATTCACCCCAGGGCATCAGCGAACAGGACGCCTATGCGGTGATCAAGCAGGTGGTGCTGGCGCAGCCGCAGACGCTGCGCCCCGACTCGGTCTACATCGACCAGCACTACATGGGCTTCAACGACCCGGGCGCCGCCGGCAAGCCGGTCACGGCCGACGCCAAGGCTGCGGGTGAGCGGATCTACTTCAACAGCATCGATTCGCTGCACATGTACAAGCTGTTCGGCCGCTACACGGTGCAGCTGTTCCGTGCCGACGGCCAGGCGCTGCAGGGCTTCACGATGGACAGCCGCGCGCAGGCCGAGCGCTTTATCGATGCCGTGCAGTTCTATCGCAGCCAGGCGCCGGAGTCTGCTGGCTTCAACTAGCCACTGCAGCCTCTTATCACCTGCCGCTCAGCGCAGCACCAAAGCGCTCGCGGTACGCGGCAGGCGCCAGTCCGACACTGTTGCGAAAGGCGATGCGAAAACCCTCCACGGTACGAAAGCCACATTGTTCGGCGACTCGTTCGATATTCTGCGCCCCGCCTTCCAGCAACAGGCGCGCGCGGGCCATGCGCTCGTGCTGCAACCAGGCCTTGGGCGACATGCCGGTGGCATCGCTGAAACGCCGCAGAAAGGTGCGCTCGCTCATCGCCACCCGTTTGGCCAACTGGCTGATTTCCAGCGGTTCGGACAGGTGCTGACGCACCCACTCCAGCAGACCGGACAAATCATGGCGCACGGCCTGAGCCACCGGCGCGGGAATGAACTGGGCCTGGCCGCCGGCACGCTGCGGCGCCATCACCAGACGCTGCGCCACGCGGTTGGCCACTTGGCTGCCGAAATCCCGCGCCACTAGGTGCAGGCAGGCATCGATACCGGCCGCGCTGCCCGCCGAGCTGATCAGTTGGCCGGCATCCACGTAGAGCACCTGCGGGTCCACCTCGATGGCCGGATAGCGCCGCGCCAGTTCATCGGTATAACGCCAGTGGGTGGTGGCGCGCTGGCCATCGAGCAGGCCGCTGGCCGCCAGCACGAACACCCCGGAACAGATCGACAGCAGGCGCGCGCCGCGCTCATGAGCTGCGCGCAAGGCCTCAAGCAGCTCGGCGGGTGGCAATTCGGCACGGTCGCGCCAACCGGGGATGATGATGGTACGGGCTTCGGCCAGAGCCTCCAGGCCGGCGTCCGCCAGCACCTGGATGCCGCCCATAGCGCGCATCGGCCCGTGGTCCAGGCCGACGATGCAGTGGCGGTACCAGGGGAAGTCGAACTCCGGGCGGGCCAGGCCGAACACTTCCACGGCAATGCCGAACTCGAAGGTACAGAGGCCATCGTAGGCAAGGATGGCCACCAGGCCGGGGTCGTTGCGCATTGGCGGATTTTTTCCTATCACTGTCCGAGCCGCCACTGTAGCCAAGATTGGCGTCTGGATACAGTGGCGCCACACCCACCGACCGGAGCCTCACATGAGCCTGATCAGCCAACACCCCGCAGCCTCTTCCGCCATCGCCCTGATGCACTTCAGCCAGCGCCTGAGCTTCGAGACCGACTGCTCGGACGTACATGCCAGCCAGCAGGACGGCGATGTCGACTATGTACTGGTCGACGTGCGCGGCGAGGCGGCCTACGCCAGCGGCCATGTGCCAGGCGCCATCAACATCCCGCACCGGCTGATGGAGCGCGAGTACATGGCACGCTACCCGCGCGACACCCTGTTCGTCGTTTACTGCGCCGGCCCCCACTGCAATGGCGTGCACCGCGCCGCCGTGCGCCTGGCCAGCCTGGGTTATGCGGTGAAGGAAATGCTCGGTGGCGTCACCGGCTGGCTCGACGAAGGCCTGAGCCTGGTAGGCGCCAGCGGCGAGCAATCGGCTAGCAGCCAGCCGGGCATCAGCTGCGCATGCTGAATCAGGCCAGAGTACGGGCAGCGCAGGTGACGGACATCCCCGCGCTGCTGGTACTCATGCGCGAGCTGGCGGCATTCGAGGATTACCTGACGGACTTCGCTGTTGATGCCCAGGCGCTGTGTGAACGGGCCTTTGGCCCCGGCGCGCAGTGCCAGGTGTTTGTCGCCGAGAGCGTTGGTGTGCCGTGTGGCTATGCCGTGGCGCTGCTGATCCCCTTCACCTACGATCTGCGCCCAACCTGCCTGCTCAAGGAGCTGTACCTGCAACCTGAACAGCGCGAGCAGGGACTGGGCAGGCAGCTGCTGGCCGGCGTGGCGAGCTGGGCTATAGACCAGGGCGCAGGGCGCAGGGCGCATGAAGTGGGACGTATTGGTCGGCAACAGCCGTGCGGAACGCTTCTACCAGCGTCTCGGCGGACGCCCGGTGAGCAAGTGGCTGGCCTATGAAATGGCGGAGCCAGCCCTGGCGCAATTGGCCGGGCAGCTACCTGGATAACTCGCTCAGTCAGCGATTGGCCGGCGCCCGGCGAAGGCATGCGCCAGGGTGCCGCCATCCACCAGCTCCAGCTCACCACCCAGGGGCACACCGTGGGCAATGCGCGACAGGATGATGCCTTTGCCGGCGAGCATCTGTGCGATGTAATGGGCCGTAGCCTCGCCTTCCACCGTCGGGTTGGTGGCGAGGATCAGCTCGGCGAAATGGCTGACCGAAACCCGCGCCAGCAACTCGGGAATGCCGATGGCTTCAGGACCCAAGCCATCAAGCGGTGACAGGTGGCCCTTGAGCACAAAGTAGCGGCCGCGGTAGCCGGTCTGCTCCACCGCAAATACATCCAGCGGCCCTTCCACCACGCACAGCAGCGAATCATCGCGGCGCGGGTCGGCACACTGCGGGCACAGCTCATCCTCACTCAAGGTACGGCAGCGCGAGCAATGCCCCACCCCTTCCATCGCCGCAGTCAGCGCCTGAGCCAGACGCATACCGCCACTGCGATCGCGCTCGAGCATCTGCAACGCCATGCGCTGAGCGGTCTTCTGCCCCACTCCGGGCAGGATGCGCAGGGCGTCGACCAGTTGGCGAATCAGCGGGCTGAAGCTCATGGGGAATACCGTAGGAGATGGCTTTGAATGATAGGCACGGAGCGAGGGGTGATCAGACGCGGTGCAGAGCAAGGCGCGATTCGGTCCGGGCAGCGGAGTTTACTGGCCGTAAATGAGCATGCCCGGACCGAATCGCAACGCCGCTATGTGCTGCGGCTGGACGCCCCGATTTAGAAGGGCATTTTGAAGCCGGGGGGGAGTTGCATGCCGGCTGTCACGCCGGACATCTTGTCCTGGCTGTTCTGCTCGACCTTGCGCACCGCATCGTTGACCGCTGCAGCGATCAGGTCTTCGAGCACTTCCTTGTCTTCCTGCATCAGGCTGTCGTCCAGGGTGATGCGCTTGACGTCGTGGCGACCGGTCATCACCACGCTGACCAGGCCAGCGCCGGACTGGCCGGTGACTTCGGCGTTGGCCAACTCTTCCTGCATCTTGGCCATTTTTTCTTGCATCTGCTGAGCCTGTTTCATCAGGCCTGCCATGCCACCTTTCATCATGGTGAACTCCTTAATTGTTCACAGGTTCGATGGAGTCGGCGCGGATCACCGCGGCGAACTGTTGAATCATTTTCTGCACCAGCGGGTCATCGTGGATCGACTGCTCCGCCTGGCGCTGGCGCTCGGCACGCTTGCGCGAAGCCGCCTGGGCCGGTGTTTCCTGCTCGGGCAGGATCAGCTCGATGCGCAGGTTGATACTACGCCCGAGATGCTGGTTGAGGGCATCGTTGAGGCGACGCTGCTGGGTGGCATTGAACAGGGCACTGTGGCCCGGGTCCAGGTGCAGCAACCAGTCATCGCCATTGGCTTCGATCAGGGTGCAGTTGGCGCCGATGCTGCCGGTCATGCCGGACAGCCCCAGGCGCGGGAACAGGTCCAGCCACTCGGCAGCCAGGCCGGTGGCCGGTTGGGCCGCTGGCAAGGGTTCCGCCTCAGCCACGGGTTCGGCTGCGGACACATCGAAGTTGTAATCGAGGCTATCGCCATCGACTTCGGCATAGTCGTAATCGCCAGGAGGCGGTTCGTCGTCATCGCCCTCCTCGACGACTGCAGCGACCGGGACTGCAGGTGCAGCCAGCGCGGCTGCCGCCGGTACAGCGGCGGCCGGCGCAGGTTCTGGGGCGGCTACAGCAGGAACCGGTTCGGGCTCGCTGACCGGCTCAGTGACAACCGGTGGCGCCAGTGGCTCGACTACGGCTTCAGCCACTTGCACGACTGGCTGGGTCGATTTCTCTTCCCAAGGCAGATCGATCACCGGTGTCGCTGCAACCACGCTGGCTACGCTGACCGGCGAGCTGCTTTGTTCCTCGACAACCACCGGCGCAACGGGCGCAGAAACCGGCACCGGGGCAGCGGCCACTGGCGCTGGCACTACAGCAGCAGGCTGCGGGGCAACAGGAGCAACGATAGGAGCCGGCTGGGCAGCAATGGCTGCGCCGGCCACTGGGTTGTGCGTGGAATCAGCTGTGGCCTTGCTGATTCCCAGGTCCTTTGACGGTAACTCCTTCAAAGGTGAGCGTGGTGCTCCGTCGGCATCTGCGGGACGGAACGCCAGCATACGCAGCAACACCATCTCGAAACCGCTGCGCGGATCCGGCGCCAGCGGCAGGTCGCGGCGGCCGATCAGACCCATCTGGTAATAGAACTGCACATCCTCGGCCGGCAGCGCCTGGGCCAGCGCCAGCACCTTGTCGCGGTCGCCCTGGCCGTTGTCCACCGCTTCCGGCAGAGCCTGAGCCACGGCCACACGGTGCAGCACGTTGAGCATCTCGGACAGCACGCCGCCCCAATCCGGGCCTTGCTCGGCCAGATGACGCACCGCTTCGAGCAGAGCTCGGGCATCGCCTTCCAGCAGCGCATGCAACACGCCATACACCTGGCCGTGGTCGAGGGTGCCGAGCATGGAACGTACATCGGCGGCCAGCACCTTGCCTTCACCGAAGGCGATGGCCTGGTCGGTCAGACTCATGGCATCACGCATCGAACCATCGGCGGCGCGGCCGAGCAGCCACAGAGCGTCGTCCTCGAACGGCACGCTCTCGGCAGTCAGCACGTGGGTCAGGTGCTCGACCACCCGCTCCGGCGGCATGTTCTTCAGGGAGAACTGCAGGCAGCGCGAGAGAATGGTGACCGGCAGTTTCTGCGGGTCGGTGGTGGCGAGCAGGAATTTGACGTGGGGTGGCGGCTCTTCGAGGGTCTTGAGCAGCGCGTTGAACGAGTGCGTGGAGAGCATGTGCACTTCGTCGATCAGGTAGACCTTGTAGCGCCCGCGGCTGGGTGCGTATTGCACGTTTTCCAGCAGTTCACGGGTGTCTTCGACCTTGGTGCGGCTGGCGGCGTCGACTTCGATCAGGTCGACGAAGCGGCCCTCGTCGATCTCGCGGCACACCGAGCACTGTCCACACGGGGTGGAGCTGATGCCGGTCTCGCAGTTCAGGCACTTGGCGATGATCCGCGCGATGGTGGTCTTGCCCACCCCGCGGGTGCCGGTGAACAGGTATGCATGGTGCAGGCGCTGGCTGTCCAGGGCATTGATCAGGGCCTTGAGCACATGGGTCTGGCCGACCATTTCGCGGAACGAGCGCGGACGCCATTTACGTGCAAGAACCTGATAACTCATGGAAAACCGTCGCGTCTGGGTAACCGAGGGGCTAATCCTAGCGGAGCACCGGGTAAATTGCATCCGCGCTGGCGGATTGCGCGTCGGCAATCGCCATGCGCAGCAGTCAAAGCGACTTTCCGCGCCCACGACAAGACGTTTGCCCAGCCACAGCACACAGGGCTAGCCAGCAAAAGAGTTGAGATAGGGAGGAGAAACGACTAACCCAAGGCGGGTTATGGAGGCGGCCCCACCAGCCACACCCCGGCACACGATGTTCCCGCTGTGGCTGCTTCCTTCCGGATCTGACCAGGTTAACGGGTAATCGTTGCGAGGGGACCGATGGGACCACCATAACGAAGCCCGTCAGGAGACGAGCCGCGCCATTGTACTGATTGGAGGCGAACTTACAACCGCTTCAAGCACTTAGCTCAGAGAACAGGCCAATACCCGCATCTCTGGTCAGACGCGGAAGCGGCCCACCAGTTGCTCCAGGCCGTGGGACAGCTCGGACAGTCGGGCGCTGGCCTGGGTGCTCTGCTCGGACGTTTGGGCCGCCTCGTTGGACAGGTCGCGGATATCGCTGATATTGCGCGCGATCTCTTCGGTCACCGCACTCTGCTCCTCGCAAGCGGTGGCGATCTGTGCCGCCATGTCGTTGATCCGCGCCACCGAGTCGCCAGTGGCCGACAACGCACCATCCACCCCGGCCGCCCGCTCAACACTGTCGCGGGCCTTCTCGCTGCCCGAGTGCATGGCCTTGACCGCATTCTGCACGCCTGTCTGCAGGCGCTCGATCATCTGCTGGATGTCCTTGGTCGAGTCCTGGGTACGTGCCGCCAAGGCGCGCACCTCATCGGCGACCACGGCGAAGCCGCGGCCCTGCTCACCGGCACGCGCGGCTTCGATGGCGGCATTCAGCGCGAGCAGGTTGGTCTGTTCGGCAATGCCCTTGATCACCGCCAGCACGGCGCCGATGTTGGCGGTTTCCTGCTCCAGGGTCTGGATGGTCGCCGAGGCACTTTCCACTTCCTGGGCCAACTGGCGGATGGCATGGATGGTCGCACCCACTACCTGCGCACCATCACGCGACTGGGTTTCGGCACTGCGCGCAGCATCGGCGGCATTCTGCGCATTGCGCGCCACCTCGTGCACGGCGCTGCTCATTTCGGTCGCCGCGGTACTGACCTGATCCACCGCGGCATGTTCGCTGCTGATCAGGCGATCATTGGCTGCCGCCATGCCGGCCAGGGAATCCGCCGAGTCAGCCACCTCACCGGTAACCCGACCGACCTCCTTGATCAGCGGCTGCAGTTTGTCGAGGAAGCGGTTGAAGGCATGGCTGAGCTTGCCCAGCTCATCACGCGAAAGCACCTCCAGGCGCACGCGCAGGTCACCATCACCATCGGCGATCTGCTCGATGCGGTGCAGCAGGTTGTGCAGTGGGCGGGTCACCAGGATCGGGAAGCCCACCACCAGCACGGTGCAGATCAGCAGGCCGATAATGATGATCCCGCCTTGCTGCCAGCTGCGCTTCTCGCCCAGGGCAATAGCTGCGGTGCCTTCGGCATTGGCGGCGGTGTCTTCCAGCTCGCCGAGCTTGTCGATCGGGTCGCGGATAGCCTCGAACTGCGCCTCACTGTCACCGTAGCTCAGTTGGGAAGCTGCAGCAGGATCACTGCTGGCCAACTCCAGCACGCGGCTGGAAGTGGCCTTCCACTGGGCGAAACCCCGATCAAAGTCCGCTACCAGCTTGAGCGCTTCAGGGCTCGGCTGCATCTCGGCGAACTTGTGCACGCGCTCATAGGCTTGCTGGGCATTCTCGGCATGGGCTGCCTTGAGCGCCTCGGCATGGTCACTGGCACCCTCGTCGAGCAAGCTGCGCTCGGCGACGAAGGCCTGGTACAGGTCGCGGTCGGCATTCAACAACAGGCTGATGGCGGGCAGGTAGCGGTTGGTCAGACGGGTACTGGAGTCGGTCACCTGGCTGATGCCCTGCATACCCAGAACGCCCATGAGCACCAGCAACAGGGCGAGCAGAAAAATCGGCAGGGCAATTTTCCAGCGGAATCCTAGATCGGCGAATAGACGAAACATGACAAGACTCCACAGCTTATGAGCAGTTTGTAGTTATGTCGGTAAGCATAGTCATTTTCTTGAACAGCGCGCCTAGCAGCCCCTAAGCCCTGGCAGCGATGCCGAAACAACAGCGCTTTGTGGTAGCGTGCCAGCCGAATCGCCCGCCCTGCGGGCATCTTCCCCCTGTTGCATGGAGCGCCTCATGGCCATCACCAAAGACCAGCTGATTTCCGACCTCGCCGAAGCCATCGACCTGCAGAAGAGCGATGTACGCGCCCTGCTCGAACAACTCGGGGAGATCGTTACCGACGCCCTGGAAAACGACGGCGAAATCACCCTGCCGGGCATCGGAAAACTGAAAGTCAGCGAGCGCCCTGCGCGCACCGGGCGTAACCCGCAAACCGGCAAGGCCATCGAAATCGCCGCCAAGAAGGTGGTCAAACTGGTACCGGCCAAGGCCCTGACCGACGCGCTTAACTAAATAGCCAGTCTGCCTGCGCGCCTGCATTGCTGTAGAACAGGTCAGGAAGTTGATCCAGGTTCAGGAACCATCAACGCGAGCTGTACCGCAGCCCAATGCTCCTTTAACGTCGTCTGGACCTCGCCCCCCGCGGCGAGGCCCCATGGATAGATAAGAACAAGGAAATCACAGCATGTTGAAGAAGATTGTTACTGCCGCAGCACTCGCCACCCTGTTGAGCGGTTGCGCCACTGGCCTGTCGCCAGTCGGTGTTGGCCTGATCACGGATGTCAAAGGCCCGATCACCGCCACCACCGCTCAGGGCAGCAAGCAGGGTACTTCCTGCGCTACCACCATCATCGGTTTGATCAACAAGGGCGACGCCTCCATTGAAGGCGCCAAGGCCAATGGCAGCATCTCCAGCGTTGCCTCCGCCGACTACCACACCAAAGGTTTCTACCCGTTCTTCGGTAAAACCTGCGTGACTGTCACCGGTAGCTAAGCAGTACCGCGACCCCGGGCTTGCCCCGGGGTCGAACCGCCCCGCGCGTTAAGCGCCGAAGCCGCTCAAAGCGGTCAGAAACTCCGCTTCATCCATCACCCGCACCCCCAGCTCACTGGCCTTGGCCAGCTTCGAGCCAGCGCCAGGCCCGGCAACCACGCAGGTGGTCTTGGCCGACACCGAACCAGCCACCTTGGCACCCAAAGCCTCCAGCTTCTCCTTGGCAACGTCGCGACTCATCACCTCCAGCGTGCCGGTCAGAACCCAGGTCTGCCCAGCCAGCGGCAAGCCGGCGACCTGCTTCTTCTCGCTGGCCCAGTGCATGCCGAACGCCAGCAACTGCTGCTCGATGGCGCGCGCCCTGGCGACGTTCTCGGCCACGACAAAAAACTCGCGCAGCGACTGTTTGGCCTTTTCGTTGAGGCCCTTCATCACGGAAAGCTCCAGCCAGTCCTGGCTGAGGGCGATTACCCCTTCCAGGCTGCCGCCTTTTTCTGCGAGATTCTTCGCCCCGGTGGCGGCGATTCCGGCGATATTCAGGCGATCGAGGAATTCGGGGAACGTGGTGCAGGCGGCGAACTCGGCATGCAGCTCGCCCTCCTCCTGCAACTGCACGCCGCGCTCCAGCAACTGGGCGATAACAGTCTGGTTGTGACTGTCCTCGAAGAAGCTGTGGATCTCATGAGCCACTTCGCCACCGACATCCGGCAGCCAGGTCAGCACTTCAGGTAGCGCTGCCTGGATACGGGCCAGCGAACCCAGAGCGCGGGCCAGCAGCTTGGCGGTCTCTTCGCCGACATCGGGAATACCTAGGGCATAGATGAAGCGCGCCAGGGTCGGCCGCTTGCTCTCGGCAATCGCCGTCAGCAGGTTGCGCGTGGACAGGTCGGCGAAACCTTCCAGCACCACCACCTGCTCATAGCTCAGGGTGTAGAGATCGGCCGGCGAGGCGACGAGGCCGGTATCCACCAGCTGCTCGACGATCTTGTCGCCCAGCCCTTCGATATCCAGGGCCCGTCGCGACACGTAATGGATGATCGCCTGCTTGAGCTGGGCACCGCAGGCCAGGCGGCCGACGCAGCGGTATACCGAGCCCTCGCTGAAGGTTTCCTTGCCCTTGCTGCGTTTGACCAGCTGGGTGCGTTCCACCGCCGAGCCACACACCGGGCACTGCTCGGGGATATGCACCGGCCGTGCATCAGCCGGGCGGCGCTCGAGCACCACCTGCATAACCTGCGGAATCACATCACCGGCGCGGCGGATGATCACCGTATCGCCGACCATCAGGCCCAGGCGCGCCACTTCATCCATGTTGTGCAAGGTCGCGTTGGATACCATCACCCCGGCCACCTTGACCGGTTTCAGCCGCGCCACCGGCGTGACCGCACCGGTGCGGCCAACCTGGAACTCGACATCCAGCAGCTCGGTCAGCTCCTCGCTGGCCGGGAACTTGTGGGCAATGGCCCAGCGCGGCTCGCGGGCGCGGAAGCCCAGCTCGCGCTGGTAGGCCAGGTCGTTGACCTTGAACACCACGCCATCGATCTCGTAGGCCAGGCTGGCGCGGCGTTCACCGATATCGCGGTAGTAGGCCAGGCACGCATCGGCGCCCTTGGCCAGTTTCAGCTCGCGACTGATCGGCAGCCCCCAGACTCTCAATTGCTGCAGGATGCCCACCTGGGTCGTCGGCAACTCGCCTTCGACCCGGCCTATGCCATAGCAGCAGAACTCCAGCGGGCGACTGGCGGTGATCTTCGGATCGAGCTGGCGCAGGCTGCCGGCTGCGGCGTTGCGCGGGTTGGCGAAGGTCTTGCCACCACTTTCCACTTGCCGCGCGTTGAGCGCATCGAAGCCGGCCTTGGACATGAACACTTCGCCGCGCACTTCCAGTACGCTCGGCCAGCCCTCGCCATGCAGCTTGAGCGGCACGTTGCGGATGGTGCGCACATTCGTGCTGATGTCCTCGCCGGTGCTGCCGTCGCCACGGGTCGCGCCGCGCACCAGCAGGCCGTTTTCGTACAGCAGGCTGACGGCCAGGCCATCCAGCTTGGGTTCGCAGCAATACTCGATCTCCGCGCCGCCACCGAACAGGTCACCGGCCGGCAGATCCAGGCCTTCGCGCACGCGGCGATCAAAGTCCAGCAGGTCGTCTTCCTCGAAGGCGTTGCCCAGGCTGAGCATCGGCACTTCATGCCTGACCTCACCGAAGGCGCTGAGCGCGGCGCCACCGACTCGTTGGGTCGGCGAGTCTGCCGTGACTAGCTCGGGATGCGCCGCCTCCAGCGCCTTCAGCTCGTTGAACAGGCGGTCGTACTCGGCATCCGGGATGCTCGGTTCGTCCAGCACGTAGTAACGGTGGCTGTGCAGGTCCAGCTCGGCGCGCAGGGCAAGAATGCGGGCGGCAATAGTGGCGTCGGTCATTGCGGTGATCTCTCAAACGAAAAGAGCAGCCGGGGCTGCTCTTTCTCTGTAGCGATGATGATTAGCGCTTGTGGGTCAGTTTCTTGCGTTCAAACTCGGCGATGCGCTGACGGTAATGCTCGATGGTCTGCGCGGTCATCACACTGCGCTGGTCATCCTTCAGCTCGCCGTTCAGCTCATGGGACAGCTTGCGTGCAGCAGCCACCATCACATCGAAGGCCTGCTTCGGATGACGCGGCCCCGGCAGGCCGAGGAAGAAGCTAACGCCACGGGTGCTGAACAGCTCGATATCGTCCAGATCGAAGGTGCCCGGCTTGACCGCGTTGGCCATGGAGAACAGCACCTCGCCATTGCCCGCCATGCTTTCGTGGCGGTGGAAGATGTCCATCTCGCCGAAACGCAGACCACTTTCCAGGATGTTCTGCAGCAACGCCGGGCCATTGAAGACTTCGCCTTCGCGGGCCACCACGTTGATCACCAGCACTTCCTCGACCGGCAGTGTTTCCTTCGGCGTACCCAGCACCGGCTCAGGGCCGTCATCGACCGGATTGAGCAGGGTCGGTACCGGCTCTTCGGTGTCGAGGTTGAGGTCGCCCTGCTGCGGTTCAATATTGCGCCGGCGATTCAGCTCGGTGGCGCTCATCGAGGGCATGTCTTCTTCGCTGAGGCCGGGCTCGCGCTTGCGATCGAGGATGCGCGGCGGGCTGAGCAGATCCGGATCGGAATCATCGTCCGGCAGATTGCTGAAACTGTGGTCGAGCTTGAACTTCAGTTTGCCCTTACCGCCACGCATGCGTCGCCAGCCGTCGAAGAGAATGCCGGCAATGACGATGATGCCGATGACGATCAGCCATTCGCGCAGACCGATTTCCATGAAGTTTTCGAGCCCCTGAACCAGTAATTATGATGATGAAGAAAGGGCTTCCTGCCCTCTGAAAAACGCAGACAACTGTATGTTCTTACAGGTATTTTCCGCGCCTAATAAAATTGAGGCCTAAGCTAGCACGACGAACGGTAAATGTGCACCGTTGGCAGGCAATCTTGACCATATCGCTACGCCTCGACCAGCGACAGCGCCTCCTCCACGTCCACCGCCACCAGGCGCGAGCATCCGGGCTCGTGCATGGTAACCCCCATCAGTTGATCGGCCATTTCCATGGCGATCTTGTTGTGGGTGATGTAGATGAACTGCACCGTTGCCGACATTTCCTTGACCAGGCGCGCATAGCGGCCGACGTTGGCGTCGTCCAGCGGCGCATCCACTTCGTCGAGCATGCAGAACGGCGCCGGGTTGAGCTTGAAGATGGCGAACACCAGGGCCAGCGCAGTCAGCGCCTTTTCCCCGCCGGAAAGCAGGTGGATGGTGCTGTTCTTCTTGCCTGGCGGCCGCGCCATGATCGCCACGCCGGTATCCAGTAGATCTTCGCCGGTCAGCTCCAAATAAGCGTGCCCACCGCCGAACACCTTGGGGAACAGCGCCTGCAGGCCGGAGTTGATCTGGTCGAAGGTTTCCTTGAAACGATTGCGGGTTTCCTTGTCGATCTTGCGGATGACGTTTTCCAGGGTATCCAGGGCCTCGACCAGGTCGGCATTCTGCGCGTCCAGGTAGCGTTTGCGCTCGGACTGCTGCTGGTATTCGTCGATGGCCGCCAGGTTGATCGGCCCCAGGCGCTGGATCCGCGCAGCCAGGCGCTCCAGTTCCTCTTCCCAGGCCTTCTCGCTGGCCTCGCCCGACAGGCTGGCCAGCACGCCGTGCAGGTCGTAGCCGTCTTCCAGCAACTGATCGTGCAGCGCCTTGCGCCGCACGCTGAGTTCCTGCCAGCCCATGCGCTGCTGCTCCAGCTGGCTGCGCAGCAATTGCGATTGCTGCTCGGCCTGGGTGCGGCGCTTTTCGGCATCGCGCAGCTCGCGGTCGGCGTCTTCGAGGGCCAGGCGCGCCAGCTTGAGTTCGTCTTCCACGCCCATGCGCTTGTCGAGCAGATCTTCCAGCTTGATGCGCAGCTCTTCCAGCGGCGCCTCGCCCTCCTCCAGATTGAGGCTGAGCTGTTCACGGCGCTCGATGGCGCGTTCGAATTGCAGCTCCAGACGCTCCAGGGCCTGGCGGGTGGACTCGTGCTGGGCCTTGATCGAACCCAGGCGCACGGCCAACTGGTGGGCGTGATCCTTGTGCTGGCGGGCCTCCTGACGCACCCGATCGAGGCGCTCGCGCAACTGGTCACGCCGGGCCAGCAGCTGCTCGCGCTGCTCGGTGTCGACGGCCATGGCATCCAGGGCGTCCTGCAGGATCAGGCGTGACTCGCCCAGCTGCTCCTGCTCCAGCTCGCGCTGCTCAGCCAGCTCCATCAGCTCGCCGTCCAGACGGCGGCGCCGCAGAGTCAGCTGCTCGGCCTTGGCCTGACCGGCGGACAGCTGCGCCTTCAGCTCGCCCTGGCGGCGAGCCTGCTCCTGCACCAGGCGGCGCTGCTGCTCGCGGGCCTCTTCCTGCTGACGCTGGCTGGCCTGCAGCTGCTGCAGGCGCTCTTCCAGATCGGCCAGTGCCGCTTCCCGTTCTTCGCGCTCCAGGCCCAGGCGTTCCAGCTCCTGACCACGGGCCAGGACACCACTCTCGGCGGCACTGGCGCGGCGCACCCGCAAGAAGTGCCGACCGACCCAGTAACCATCACGGCTGATCAGGCTCTCGCCCTCGCTCAGCTGACTGCGCCGGGCCAGAGCCTCGTCGAGGGTCTCGACCGGGCGTACCTGACCCAGCCAGGGCGCCAGATCGAAGCCGGCCTCGACCTTGTCGAGCAGGCTGCCGGCCAGGCGCGCGCCGCCAGACTGCGGATTGACCAGGAGCAGTTCACCTTGGTCGAAGCCGGCCAGGTCGAGACCAGTGAAATCATCCAGCAACACCGCCTGCAGGTCGGCGCCGAGCACGGTTTCCACCGCCAGCTCCCAGCCGGCCTCCACGCGCAGGCCTTCGGCCAGGCGCGGGCGATTGTTCAGTTGCTGCTCGCGCAGCCATTCGGCGGCGCCCTTGCCGGGATTCAGCGCCGCCTGCTGCAGGGCTTCCAGGGACACGATGCGGCCATTCAGGCGCTGCAGTTCGCCCTGGGCCTGCTGCTGGGCCTGGCTGGCCTGTTGCAGCTCGCCGCGCAGCTGTTCGAGGCGCTCGACCAAAGCGTCTTCGGCGGCATGCAGCTCTTCCAGGTTCAGCTCGCTGGCGGCCAGCTGCTCGGAGAGTTCGAGAATCGCCGCGTCTTCCGGGTCGGCAGCCAGCTGCGCCAACTCCTCGGCCAGCCGACGCTGACGTTCGCTCAGGCGTTCCAGACTCTGTTCCAGCTGTTGCAGGCGCGACTGCTGCACTTCGGCCTGGCGCTGCGGCTCGGCACTGCGCTGGTTGAAGCCTTCCCACTGCTCCTGCCAGCCGTGCATGGCGCTTTCCGCCTCTTCCAGGCTGGCGGCGGATTCTTCGGCGGCGGCGGCGGTCAGCTCCTGCTCGGGTTCGAGCATGGCCAGCTCTTCGCCCAGAGTGGCCAACAGGGTGCGGTCGTGGCCGAGGTGTGATTCGGTTTCCAGGCGCGCGCGCTCGGCCTCGTTGAGGTCGTCCTGCAATTGGCGCAGGCGCTGCTGGCCATGCTGGATGCTCTGCTCGACGCGGGCAATATCGCCGCCCACCGAGTAGAAGCGCCCCTGCACCTGGTTGAAACGCTCGGACAGCTCATGGTGGCCGTCACGCAGGCGCTCGATGCTGGCATCGGCATTGCGCTGCTCGGCCACCAGCGCTTCGAATGCCACTTCCTGGTCGCCGATCACCCGCTCGCGGTTGCCAACCTGTTCATTCAGCGCCTGCCAGCGCAGGGCCGACAACTGGGCCTTGAGCTGGCGCTCCTCGGCCTTGTATTCCTGGTATTTCTCGGCGGCCTGGGCCTGGCGGTGCAGGCGTTCCAGCTGGCGTTCCAGCTCTTCACGCAGGTCGGTCAGGCGCGCCAGGTTCTCGTGGGTGCGGCGGATGCGAGTCTCGGTCTCGCGGCGGCGCTCCTTGTACTTGGAGATACCGGCGGCTTCCTCGATGAAATTGCGCAGGTCCTCGGGCTTGGCCTCGATCAGCTTGGAGATCATGCCTTGTTCGATGATCGAGTAACTGCGCGGGCCCAGGCCGGTGCCGAGGAAGATATCGGTGATATCACGACGGCGGCATTTCACGCCGTTGAGGAAGTAGGTGTTCTGCGAGTCGCGGGTCACCCGGCGGCGAATGGAAATCTCGGTCCAGGCCGCGTATTCGCCACCCAGGCCGCCGTCGGAGTTGTCGAAGATCAGCTCGATGCTGGCCTGGCTCACCGGCTTGCGCGTGTTGGAGCCGTTGAAGATGACGTCGGTCATCGACTCGCCGCGAAGGTTCTTCGCCGAACTCTCGCCCATCACCCAGCGTACGGCGTCGATAATGTTGGACTTGCCGCAACCGTTGGGGCCGACCACCGCCGCCATGTTGCTCGGGAAAGTCACCGTGGTCGGATCGACGAAGGACTTGAAGCCGGCCAGCTTGATGCACTTCAGGCGCATGCCATGACCTCCACCGGGGCAAACCCGGGAGACTGCAGAGCGAGGCTGTCCGCTGCCGTGGAGGTCATGTTTTTCCTTGGAATTCGGGGGTTGCGCGCAAGATCGGCGGAGTTTACCACAGGGTTTTTGCCGGCCAAGCCTGTCATTCGCTGGCTATCTGGCACAGCACCCGGGGCTTGCAGCGTGGGCGGCAAACTCCCTAGGCTGCGCTGTAGCGGCAATCCACGACTATCGCCAAGGAGCCATTCGCACATGCTCAGTGAAGACCGCTGGCAGACACTCTGGCGCAAGCTCGGAACATCCGCGCCGGCCGGCAGTTTTATCGAACTGCAGCAGGCCTACAGCGAGCCCCATCGCCACTACCACAGCAGCACGCATATTGCGGCCTGCCTGGCACACTTCGACCAATGGCAGCACCTGGGCGAGCAGCCACTGCTGATTGAGCTGGCACTATGGAGCCACGACCTGATCTACGACACCCAGCGCCAGGACAATGAAGCGGCCAGCGCCGAGCGTGCCGGTCAGTGGCTAAACCAGGCCGGGCTGCACCAACATGCCGACACCTTGCGCGAACTGATCCTCGCCACCCGCCACCAGCAGCCCGCCGAAACGATCGACGCCGCACTGGTAGTGGATATCGACCTGGCCATTCTGGCGGCGCCCGCCACTGTCTATGCCGATTATGAACAGGCCGTGCGCCGTGAATATGCCTGGGTTCCCGAACCGCTGTTCCGCACAGGACGCAGCCAGCTACTGCGGCATCTGCTGGCAATGCCAGCGCTGTACCAGCACAGGGAACTGGCCGAGCAGTGGGAAAGCCGCGCCCGCAACAACCTTCAAGAGGCCCTGCTGGTGCTGCAGCAGGCCTGACGCCTACTGCGCGTACTGGCGGCCTAGGCCCGCCGGCACACTGCTGGCATCGGTCGGCTGCCAAGGGCCATGCGGATTGCTCGCCCAATTCCAGCCATCGGCCCAGCGATAGTAGGTGCGCTCGCGGTAATAGAGATCGCGACTGCCCTTGAGCACGTACACGCCCAGGGCGCCATCCCAGTAGCTGTTGCCGCCCGGCGGCGGGGCAAAACGGGGATGGTTCTGCGCCTGCTGCGGAGCGCTCTTGGGCACCGTCGGCGCGATGCCGCCGAGACTGCAACCACCGAGCAGAACCAGCAACGCCAGCGGCAAATGGCGGCTCAGACGGCTCACTTGCGCTGGTCCGCGCTATCGATCAGCAACCGTTGAGGATCGCGACTGCTGCTGGCAATCGGCTGACTGTTGCCGATCCACTCGCCGGCGGTGGCATTGCCGGCCCGCGAAATTCGCGCCACCAGCTGCACTTGGGCGAAGCTGGAGATCTTCAACTGCTCCATCATCGCATCGCGGTCGCTCAGCTCGACGTCCGCCGGCAGCTCGGCCACCGTCAGGCGCTTGACCGCCAGCGGCATCGGCGGGCCGGACACCGCACGGGCGAAGACAAACACCGTGTCGCCCGGCTGCACCTTGGCCTGCAGCGCCGATGCCAGCTCGACGCGCACCTTGAGCAGCGGCATCGACTTGGTCAGCGTATCGCCCGCCGGCGCAGGCTGACCCGCCGCCTGCAAGCGCTCACGCGCCCGCTCGATGCCACCCTGGATCGACTGGCGGGACGGATCCTCCGCCGGCATCAGCGCCACCAGGCGCTGCCAGTAGTCGATGGCTTCGGCGAAACGCTCATCCTCGAACGCCGCAATCCCCAGCAGGCCGAGGCTGGTCGCTTCCTGCGGATCCGCCTTGAGCGCTTCGTCGGTCAGCGCCTGGATCTGCTGCGACCACTGTTTCTGATTGGCAAAGTACAGGGCCTGGGCCCACTGGCCGAGCAGTTCCGGCGCCCGCCCGGCAATCCCGACCGCCTGTTCGTAGGCGGCAGCGGCTTCACCGGCACGCTCCTGGGCCATGTAGATGCGCCCGAGGAAATACCAGGACTCGGCCGACTTGGGATCGGCCTGCACCGCCCGTTCCAGCTTGGCGGTCATCTCGCCGATGCTCGGCTGGCTTGGGTTTTCCAGCTCGGCCAGCTGCTGACTGGCACCCCAGTGCATGTACAGGCCCAACCCGGCGAACGGCACCAGCAGTGCGGCAATCAGCGGCAGCGCCTTGCCCAGACGGGAGACGCGTTCGCCAGCCGTGCCTTCGGTATCGGCCAGCAGCTCGCGCGCGGCCTCGGCCTGGCCCGCCTGCAACTGCTCGGCAGTCAGCACACCGGCGGCCTGTTGGCCTTGCAGCTCGGCCAGGCGCTCCTGATACAGGGCGACGTTCAGCGCGGTACGGTCTTCTTCAGCCTGCGCCTTGCGCCCACGCAGTACGGGAATCAGCAGAAAAGCCAGGGCGACCAGCAACAGCAGGCCGGCAGCGAGCCAGAATTCGATCATTTGGGGTCCTGGGAGTTTTGCTTGAGCAGCGCATTCAGGCGCTGATTTTCACTGGCCGACAGGGCAACCTGTGCCGGATTGTTCTCCACCTTGCGCCGGCGCAACACCAGCACGCCGAGCCCCAGGGCGCCAAGGCCGAGCAAGGCGAACGGGCCGTACCAGAGCAGGTAGGTGCGGGTATCCACCGGTGGCTTGTAGAGCACGAAGTCGCCGTAGCGCAGCACCAGGAAATCGACGATCTCGGCGTTGCTCTTGCCCTCTTCCAGCATGCGGAAGATTTCCCGGCGCAGGTCGGTGGCAATCGGCGCATTGGAGTCGGCGATGTTCTGGTTCTGGCACTTCGGGCAACGCAGCTCCGCGGTGAGCGTACGGAAGCGCTCGCGCTCGGCTTCGTCCTTGAACTGATAGGTGTCGATGGCCGCCTGGGCCATGCCGAACAGGCCGAGGCTGAACAGGCCGGCAAGCAGCAGACGCTTCATTGCCCCACCCCGCTCTCGTCGACCAGATTTTGGTAGATCGGTGCCAACTTGGTCCGCCAGACCTGCTCGTCGATCACCCCGACGTACTTGTCACGGATGATGCCCTTGGCATCGACGAAGAAGGTTTCCGGCGCGCCATACACGCCGAGGTCCAGGCCCAGCGAGCCCCTGGCGTCCTCGATGTTCAACTGATAGGGATTGTGCAGCTCGCGCAGCCATTTCTGTGCCGGCTCGCGCTGGTCCTTGTAGTTGACGCCGTGGATGTTCACCCCGCTGGCGGCCAGCTTGTTCAGCACCGGATGTTCGGCACGGCAGGACGGACACCAGGTGGCCCAGACGTTGACCAGCGATGGCTTGCCGAGCAGATCGGCCTGGGTGAGGGTCTTGCCCGGCTCGATCACCGACGGCAGGGAGAACGCCGGGAACGGTTTGCCGATCAACGCCGACGGCAGCTCGGACGGATCGAGGAACAAGCCACGGTAGAGAAAGACCGAGACGCCGAGGAACAACACCAGCGGCAACAGCAGGATCAGCCGCTTCATGCCGTCACCCCGTTCAGGCCGAGGGCATCGCGCACACGGGTCTTCACCTTGACCCGGTAGCGTGGGTCGAAGGCCGCCAGCAGACCGCCGAAGCCCATCATCAGGCCGCCGAACCAGATCCAGCGCACGTAGGGTTTGATGTGTACGCGCACAGCCCAGGCGCCGTCTTCCAACGGTTCACCGAGCGCCACGTAGAGGTCACGGGTGAAGCCGGCGTCGATGCCAGCCTCGGTCATCGGCATGTTCTGCACGGTGTACAGGCGTTTTTCCGGATGCAGCAGGGCCACTTCCTCGCCGTCTTCCAGCACGCGGATGGTGCCTTTGTCCGAGGTGAAGTTCGGGCCTTCGTGGTGCTGCGCCCCTTCGAAGACGAAGCGGTAGCCGCCCAGCTCCAACGACTCGCCGGGGGCCAGGCGCAGGTCGCGCTCGGCGCTGCCCTGGCTGACCAGTACCACACCGATGGCACACACGGCGATACCCAGGTGCGCCAGCTGCATGCCCCAGTAGCTGCTGTTGAGGCTCAGGATGCCCTTGAACAGGCCCTTGTGCCGGGTCTTGTCGAGCAGGTCGCGCACACCGGCCAGCAGCACCCAGGCCGCCAGCAGGAATACTGCCAGCACCGCCCAGCTGAAGTCGCCGAACAGCCAGGTGGCCAGACCACCCAGCGCAGCGCTGCCGAGCAGCACCGGCGCGAGCATGCCGAGCAGCCAGCGCACCGGCGTGTCCTTCCAGCGCACCAGTACACCGATCGCCATCACCAGCATCAGCAGGGCCATCAGCGGCACGAACAGCGCGTTGAAGTAAGGCGGGCCGACCGACAGTTTGGCGCCGCTCAGAGCATCCAGCACCAGCGGGTAGAGGGTGCCGAGCAGGATCATCGACGCGGCCACCACCAGCACCAGGTTATTGGCCAGCAGCAGGGTCTCGCGTGACCACAGGGCGAAGCCGACCTGGCTCTTGACCACCGGCGCACGCACGGCGAACAGGGTCAGCGAACCGCCGATGACGATCAGCAGGAAAGCCAGGATGAACACGCCGCGCTCCGGATCGGTGGCGAAGGCGTGCACCGAGGTCAGCACGCCGGAGCGTACAAGGAAGGTGCCGAGCAGGCTGAGGGAGAACGCGGCAATGGCCAGCAGCACGGTCCAGCTCTTGAACACGCCGCGCTTCTCGGTCACCGCGAGCGAATGAATCAGCGCCGTGCCGACCAGCCAGGGCATGAAGGAGGCGTTTTCCACCGGGTCCCAGAACCACCAGCCGCCCCAGCCGAGTTCGTAATAGGCCCACCAGGAGCCCAGGGCGATACCGATGCCGAGGAAGGCCCAGGCGACGATGGTCCACGGCCGCGACCAGCGCGCCCAGGCCGCATCCAGCTTGCCGCCGAGCAGCGCGGCGATGGCAAAGGCGAAAGCGACGGAGAAGCCGACATAGCCCATGTACAGCATCGGCGGATGGACGATCAGGCCGATGTCCTGCAGCAGCGGGTTGAGGTCGCGGCCATCCTGCGGCATATCCGGCAGCAGGCGTTCGAAGGGGTTGGAGGTGAGGATCAGGAACAGCAGGAAGCCGATGCTGATCATGCCCATCACCGCCAGCACGCGGGCCAGCATCACTTCCGGCAACTGCCGGGAGAAGATCGACACGGCGAAGGTCCAGCCCGCCAGAATCAGCGCCCACAGCAGCAGCGAACCTTCGTGAGCGCCCCATACGGCACTGAACTTGTAGTACCAAGGCAAGGCACTGTTGGAATTGCTGGCCACGTAGGCGACGGAAAAGTCGTCAACCATGAACGACCAGGTCAAACAGGCAAAGGCAAACAGCAGAAAAGCGAACTGGCCCCAGGCTGCCGGCTGCGCCAGGCTCATCCACTGCCGATCACCGCGCCAGGCGCCGATCAGCGGCAAGCTGGCCTGGACCAGGGTCAGGCACAGGGCGAGGATCAGCGCCAGGTGGCCCAGCTCGGGCACCATCAGATTCAGGTTCATGCTCAGCCCTCGCTCTTGCCGGGCTGCAGCTGACCGCTGTCTTTCAGGGCCTTGGTCACTTCCGGCGGCATGTAGTTCTCGTCGTGCTTGGCCAGCACTTCATCGGCGATCAGTACGCCATCGGCATTCAGCTTGCCCAGGGCAACGATGCCCTGCCCTTCGCGGAACAGGTCCGGAAGGATGCCGCGATAACGGATAGTGACGTTCTTGGCGAAGTCGGTAACCACGAATTCCACGTCCAGTGAATCGCCGCTGCGTTTCAGCGAACCCTCGGCCACCATGCCGCCGGCACGGATACGGGTATCGACCGGCGCCTCGCCACTGGCGATCTGGGTCGGCGTATAGAACAGGTTGATGTTCTGGCTCAGCGCCATCAGGGCCAGCGCCACAGCGATGCCGGCGCCGATCAGGATGGCGAGGACGATATACAGACGTTTCTTGCGGACCGCGTTCACTGTTGTTTCTCCCGGCGCAAACGGCGCGCCTCGTCTTGCAGGTAACGGCGCCGGGCCAGGATCGGCAAGGCGACGTTGATGAGAATAACGGCGACGCTCAGACCGTAGGATGCCCAGACAAACACACCGTGTTTACCCATGGACAAGAAGTCGGAAAGTGACGTGAAGGTGGTAAAGGCTGTAAAGAACGCATCCATCATTTCACCCCAATCATCCGCTCGACTTCAGCCTTGACCCAACTGCTACGAGCTTCCCGCTTCAGTACTTCCGTTCGCATGCGATAAAAAAGCACCGCTGCGAAAAAACAATAAACAGCGGCGACCATCACCAGCAACGGCACCAAGTGTTCCACCAGCATCTTTGGCGCTGCGGTAAGGGTGATCGTGGGTTCCTGATGCAGCGTGCTCCACATGTAAACCGATAGTTTGATGATGGGAATATTCACCGAGCCGACTAGTGCCAGCACAGCACACGCCTTGGCCGCACTGTCACGATTGGTGATAGCAGCACCGAGGGAAATGACGCCGAAATAGAGGAACTGCAGGATCAGCATCGAAGTCAGACGACCATCCCAAACCCAGTAGGTACCCCAGGTTGGCTTACCCCAGAGAGCGCCGGTCACGAGAGCGATAAAAGCCATCCATGCGCCAATCGGGGCAGCCTGCTGCAGGGCTACATCCGCCAGCTTAATCTTCCAAATAAGACTAACCGCCCCCGCCGCAGCCATTAGCAAGTAGCAGGACTGGGCCAGAAATGCTGCCGGCACGTGGATGTAAATGATCCGGAACGAGTTCCCTTGCCCCTGATTCGATTCAATGGGTGAAAAAACTATTCCCCAAACTAAGCCCACGACCAGCAGGACCATAGCCGCCGCGGTCAGCCAGGGTAGCCAGCGCCCGCTTCTTTCATAGAAGTACTTTGGCGAGCCCCACTTATGAAACCAGGTCCAATTCATCTTCACGGTAACTCTGTAGTTATTCGCCAACGCTGATCTTCAGGCCAGCGGCAATTGCAAAGGGTGTCAGGGTGACCGCCAGGGCAGTCAGGCTGGCCAGCCACAACAGGTGACCGGCTGCCGGCAATCCTTGCAGGGCCGCCTGCAACGCCCCGCTGCCGAGAATCAGCACCGGGATGTACAGCGGCAGAATCAACAGTGCCAGGAGCAAACCGCCGCGTTTGAGGCCGACGGTCAGGGCTGCACCCACCGCACCGAGCAGGCTGAGCACGGGGGTGCCGAGCAGCAACGCCAGCAGCAGCACCGGCACACAGTGCGACGGCAAGCCCAGCATCAACGCCAGCAACGGCGACAAGATGACCAGCGCTAATCCAGAGAAAGCCCAGTGTGCCAGCACCTTGGCCAACACCAGAAGAGGCAGGGGGTGCGACGAAAGGACCCACTGTTCCAAAGAACCGTCTTCGAAATCGCTGCGAAACAGGCCATCCAGCGAGAGCAGCACGGCCAGCAGCGCCGCGACCCAGACCAATCCGGGCGAAAGGGTTCGCAACAATTGAGGCTCCGGACCAACGGCCAACGGAAACAAGGCAATGACGATGGCGAAAAACACCAAAGGATTAGCCAGCTCCGCCGGACGACGGAACAGCAGGCGTGCCTCGCGGGCGACCAATTGCAGGAACACACTGCTCATGCTGCCGGCCTGCCAAGCTCAAGCTCGCGGTAGCCGGAGGGCTTCTCGGCGAGCGTGTGGTGAGTGGTCAGCACGACGATGCCGCCCTGCTCGCAGTGCCGGGCCAGATGGCTCTCCAGCTGGGCCACACCCTGCTTGTCGAGGGCAGTGAAGGGCTCATCGAGAATCCACAGCGGCGGTGCATCGAGGTACAGGCGGGCCAGGGCCACGCGGCGCTGCTGGCCGGCCGATAGCGTGTGACAGGGTACGTCTTCGAAGCCGCGCAGGCCGACGGCGGCCAGCGCCTGCCAGATCGCCTCGCGCTCGGCCGGGCAATGCAGGGCGCACAGCCAGGCCAGGTTTTCTTCGGCAGTCAGTAGGCCTTTGATCCCCGCCGCGTGGCCAATCCACACCAGGCTGCGGCCCAGTTCGCCATGCTGTTTGGCCAGGGCCTTGCCATTGAGCAGAACCGCCCCCGCCGTGGGCTGCATAAGACCGGCCAGCAAACGCAGCAGGCTGGTCTTGCCGCTGCCATTGGGGCCGCTGACCTGCAGCAGGGTGCCGCCGGACAGGTGCAGGTCCAACCCCTCGAAGAGCAGGCGCCAATCCCGCTCGCAGGCAAGGGCTTGGGCTTCTAGATGCAGGCTGGTCAAGGCATGGCTACCCATCAGGGGTTCAAGTCGGCAATATTCAGGCCGCTATACTGACGCAAGATAACTGCACAGCCGGCCCGAACGGGGCGGCATTATACATGCCGGGCTCCGCCCTCGAAGCCGGCTTTTTCGACAGGGTGTAACCCGGCAATGGCAGAAATCACCAGCCCTCGCCCACTTCCGCCAGTACCGCCGCCAACGCGCCCGGCGCAGCCTGCTGCCGACCTGGCAGTCAAGCTGCTGCAGCCCCTGGAAGGCCTGCTCGCAGCCGGGCAGACGGCCAAAGCCGAGGTGGTGGCGCTCAAGGAAGTCGCGCAAAGCTTTCAACTGGTGCTCAAGCTGACCCTGGACAACGGCAAACAGACCACGGTGGAAGCCAGCAGCTCGCGCCCCTTGAATCAAGGCACGGCGCTGGCAGTAACCGCCCTGTCGGATACTCGCCTGTTGCTGGCCCTGCAAACCGGCAACAGCAAGGTGCTGAACAGCCTGGACCTGCAGGAACTACCCATCGGCACCCTGCTGCAAGGCAAGGTCGAGGCCCGCGAACAGCTGGTACAGGCCAAAGCCCAGCAGGTTATCTACAAGGTACTGGTCAGTCTGCTCAACACACCGCTGGCCGGCAGCAAACTCAGCGTGGAAACCCCGCTGCCCTTGCCCATCGGCAGCTTGCTGACGGCCCAGGTACAGGGCAGCCAGGCACTCAACTTCCTGCCCCTGAGTGGTCGCCTCGACCAGTTGGTACTGGGTCAACAACTGGCCACCCAGCAGGGGCGCCAGGGCTCCTTAGAGGGCCTTTTCAAAGGCCTGCAGGCCCTGAGCCAGCAAAGCGCCCTGCCGGAAAACCTGCGTGCCAGCGTCGACAAGCTGCTCGGCCTGCTGCCAGAGGCTGGCCAGCTGAGCACACCCAAGGGCTTGGCCCAGGCCCTGGAAAACAGCGGTGTGTTCCTCGAGGCGAAACTGCTCGGCGGCCAGACCAGCAACCTGCCGCAGGATCTCAAGGCCAACCTGCTGCGCCTGGTCGCGCAACTGCTGCCCAATCTGCCAACGGCCCCGGCGCTACCAGGTACTCTCGGTGCAGTCAGCACCGCCACCGCACTGGCTCAGGCGCTTCCGGCCCTGGTGCGCAATGCCCTGGGCAGCCTAGGCCAGGCCAATTTGCGCCAGCAGGGCCTGAGCTTCCCCCTGCCCTCGCGCCTGCTGCAGTCGATGGAGGGCGAGGCCGATCTGGAAGCCCTGCTGAAGCTGGCCGCCGCCGCCGTATCGCGCCTGCAGACCCACCAACTGTCGAGCCTGGCGCAGAGTCAGGTAACGGCCGAAGGCAATCTGCTGACCACCTGGCAGCTGGAGCTGCCAATGCGTAATCAGCAAGACATCGTGCCGCTGCAGATCAAACTGCAGCGTGAAGAGCAGAACAACGCCAGCAAGAAGGAGCAGAAAGAGGTGCTCTGGCGGGTCGACCTGGCCTTCGACCTGGAGCCGCTGGGACCGCTGCAGGTCCAGGCGCAGCTGATTCGCGGCAGCCTGTCCAGCCAGCTATGGGCCGAACGCTCGCATACCGCCGAGCTGATCGACCACGAACTCGGTCATCTGCGCGAGCGTCTGCTGGCTGCAGGACTGGAGGTAGGCGAGTTGGCCTGTCGTCAGGGCATGCCGCCACAAGGGCCGAAGACCCATGTGGAACAACGCTGGGTGGATGAAACCGCATGAAGCAGAAAGCGCCGCGCCAGGCCATCGCCCTGTCCTATGACGGCAGCAGCGCCCCAAGCCTGACCGCCAAGGGCGACGACGAGCTGGCCGAAGCCATTCTGGCCATCGCCCGCGAATACGAAGTCCCGATCTACGAGAATGCCGAATTGGTGCGCCTGCTGGCGCGCATGGAGCTGGGCGACGCGATTCCCGAGCCGCTCTATCGCAGCATCGCCGAGATCATCGCCTTCGCCTGGTACCTCAAGGGCAAGTGCCCGCCCGGCTTCGACGAGGAGCGCGACGTAACCCCGCCACTGCCGCTGCTCAGCGCCCCTCAAGAATAAACGCGAACATCTCGTTCTCACTGCCTTTGCCCAGCGGAAAGTCCAGCAGTTGCCAGGCGAAATAGCCGGAGCGGAAGTAATACACCTGCTGGAAGCCCCAACCTACGGCGCGCTGTGCCGCTTCCGCGCTGTGCGGGCAGACCTCACTGTCGCAATACAGCACGATCGGCATGCTGCGCGGCCAGGTCGGCTCGGCCAGATCGGCAAAACGGCCATGCAGGTCCAGATGCAAGGCGCCGTGTACATGCCCCCACGCCCACTCGCGCGCGGGGCGCACATCGATGAACAGCACACCGAATTCATACAGCTGGCGAGCCTGGATGGCATTCACCGTGGTCGCGCCCTTGACCTCCAGCGGCGCCTCGGCGGCTTCCACGCGCCAGACCAGCAACAGGCATAACAACAGCAGACTGCAACGCATGGCAGACCTCCACGGGAAGGCAAGACCCTGAGTTTCAGCTTAGGTGGACGGTCATCGGCGGCTTGGAACCATTCGCGCAAGCTAGCGAAGGGCTAAGAGCAGGAGGGAGTAAGAACCTGTTTACGATCTTCTGGATTAGAGCCAGACAAGGCGCTACGTCAGTAACAGCCTCCGGCTGGTCAAAACGCCGAGGAAGCGGAGTTTACGAGTTGTAAATGAGCATTCCGAGGCCATTTTTAACGCAGGATGGCCGACAGCCAGGAGATCGTAGACAGGTTCTAAGAATTCAGGAGCGCTGTTTCTGCGCCAGCTGCAGCTTGCTGACCAGCTCGGCTTCGGCCTTGGTCAGGCCACAGGAATGGGTCAGGTCATCGACGCTGGCGCCCATGCCAGCCAGGCGCGCAGCCTGGGTGAAGGACAGACTGGAAGGATCGCGCTGCTCCATCTGGTTGAGCTTGTCCGGCAGCGGCGCCACCACCCGACGCAGTTCATGCAGCTCTTCGCCCATGCGAATACTGCCGGTCAGGTAGGTATCCAGGCGCCGGCTCAGTTCGCGCAGGCGCTGGTCACGCACGGTGTCGCGCTCACTCTGCAGCTGTGCCTGCTGGCGCAGGGTCATCACCAGCCAGAAGCAGGTGCCTGCGAGCAGTACACAGAACAGGCCAAGCACGGCCACCGCGATCTCCAGCATGGATCAGAAGCTCTCCAACTCGGACCATTCTTCTTCGGACATCATCTTGTCCAGTTCGACCAGGATCAGCAGCTCGCCGTTCTTGTTGCAGACGCCCTGGATGAACTTGGCGGACTCGTCGTTGCCCACGTTCGGCGCGGTTTCCACCTCGGACTGACGCAGATAGACCACTTCCGCCACGCTGTCGACGAGGATGCCGACCACTTGTTTGTCCGCCTCGATGATCACGATGCGGGTGTTATCGGTAACTTCCGCCGAGTCGAGGCCAAAGCGCTGGCGGGTGTCGATAACCGTCACCACATTGCCACGCAGGTTGATGATGCCCAGCACATAGGCAGGAGCACCCGGCACCGGGGCGATTTCGGTGTAGCGCAACACTTCCTGGACCTGCATCACGTTGATGCCGTAGGTCTCGTTATCCAGGCGGAAGGTTACCCACTGCAGAATGGGATCTTCAGTACCTTGCGCAGACGTTTTCTTCATTTCCCTAGCCTCGTCTAAAACCACGTTGGGCGGCATACGCGGGTGCACCCCGCTGTCATTACTGTCGCTGTCATTACTATAGAGCCCCGCGCCAGGCGGGGCCGAGCAAATTAATGGCGCTTGGCGGATGCCTGCTTGCGCGTCGCACCACTGGCGATCAACTCGGCCAGGACAGACACATCCAGCAGCGCGCACATGTGTTCGATCACCGTGCCGGCCAACCAGGGCCGCTGGCTACGCTGACTGCGCCACTTGACCTCATCCGGCACCAGGCGGATGGAGCGACTGACCTGATGCACCGCCAGCCCCCACTCGTAGCCCTCGACCGAAATCACGTACTGCAGGCCATCGCGAAAGTCGTCACGGTAACGTTCGGGCATCACCCAGCGCGCCGTATCCAGCACCTTCAGGTTGCCGGCCTGGCTGGGCAATATGCCGAGAAACCAGTCGGGCTGACCGAACAAGGGGGTCAGCTCGGCATTGGCCAGCGGGTAGATGGTGCCCAAGCACACCAGCGGCACCGCCAGAGTGAGGCCGGCGACATCGAACAACAAGCATTCGAAGGGCTCCTCGGCCCAGCTCGGTCGGCCATCGACGCTGAACTTGGCCGGCTCGACCGGAAGTTGCGGCTCCTGCTGCTCGACCCGCGCCTCTATCACCGGCGCGACGGGTTCAATTACCGGCACGTTGACGGCAGGCGGCAACTCGATGGTGGGCAAAACCAGGGGACGCGCTTCGGCTAGCGCCAGCGGCCGCTCGACAGGAGCGGCAAGCACCGGATGCGGCGTCAGGCGCGCATCACGCACCTGCTCCTCGATAACGGCCGCTTCGAATTCGTCCAGAGTGATGCTCTGCTCCAGCTCGGCAGCCGCTTCCTGCAGCAAGGCATCCAGATAGGATTGCAAGGCCTGCTGAGGTCGGGTGGCGGTGGCAACAGTACGACTCATAACGGACTTCCACAAAAAAGGGTTCTACAACCTATCGGCCGGCCTACTGCATGACTTGAACCGATACCCTCAGCATAGGCCAGCATTTCAGGCTACCTGGGTTGCTGGCGATGCCGCCAGCAGATGCTTGAGCAAGGCACGGTAGGCAATCACGCCACGGCTGTTGGCATCGAACTGCGAAGGGGTCTGCCCGGCACGGCTAGCGTCGCGCAAGCGCGTATCAACCGGCACGTAAGCCTGCCACAGATGCTCCGGATAGGAATTGCGCAGCACGCGCAGGGTATTCAACGACGCCTGAGTGCGGCGGTCGAACAGGGTCGGCACGATGGTGTAGGGCAACGCCTGCTTGCGCGAGCGATTGATCATGGCCAGGGTACTGACCATGCGCTCCAGGCCTTTCACCGCGAGGAATTCGGTCTGTACCGGAATCACCAACTGCTGGCTGGCTGCCAGCGCGTTGACCATCAGCACGCCGAGCAACGGCGGGCTGTCGATGATCGCGTGGTCAAACTGGTTCCATAGCTGCGCCAGGCTCTTGGCAATAACCAGCCCCAGACCACTCTGCCCCGGCGATTGCCGCTCAAGCGTGGCCAGCGCCGTGCTGGAGGGCAGCAGTGAAATACGTTCGTTGCTGGTCGGCAGCAATAGGCGCGCCGGCAAGCCTTCAGGCACAACCCCCTGGTGCTGGAACAGGTCGAAACAGCTGTGCTCCAGACTGTCCGGATCGTGCCCGAAATAGCTGGTCATCGAACCATGCGGATCGAGGTCGACTATCACCACGCGCTTGCCGGCGTCGGCCAGCAGGCCGGCCAGAGCGATGGATGTGGTGGTCTTGCCGACCCCACCTTTTTGATTGGCTACTGCCCAGACTTTCATCTTCATCGTCCTCCCGGCACGGCCATTACCTTACCGAGAACTGATTGTCGCCTCATGGCGCAGGCGTCGGAATATTGGCGGAATCCCCAGCAGGGACCGCTACCGGGGTCACCGGTGCAGGTTGCGTGCCAGCCCGTTGCAGCGCCGCATCGGGCTTGGCATTGGCACTGCCTGTTCCACTGATACTGCGCCTTACCTCCAGATTACGCGAGATCACCAGCACCACGCGGCGGTTACGCGCGCGCCCCTCCGCGGTGGCGTTGTCCGCCACCGGCTGGAACTCACCATAACCCACCGCAGCCAGCCGCCCCGGATCAACCCCATCCATCGCCAGCATGCGCACGATGCTGGCCGCACGCGCTGTCGACAGTTCCCAGTTGCTGGGGTACTCAGCCGTACTGATCGGCAGATTATCGGTAAAGCCTTCGACGTGGATCGGGTTCTCGTAAGGCGCGAGGATCTTCGCCACCTTGTCGATCAGGGTGAAGGCCAACTCGTTCGGCACCGCATCGCCGCTGGGGAACAGCAGGCTGGAATTCAGCTCGATCTCGATCCACAACTCATTGCCACGCACGGTCAGCTGCTCGGCATTGACCAGGTCACCGAATGCATCCCGCACGCTGCTGGCGATCTCTTGCAGCGGATCTTTCGCCTGCGGCGATGAACTGTTCGGGTTGTCCTCGATCATCGAGCGATCGGGTTCAGTGGTGCGCGGTTTCTCCTCGCCGATGGGAATCGGCTTGATCGCCCGCTCCGGCTCACTGAACACCCCGACCAGGCTCTGCGAAAGCACCTTGTACTTGCCTTCGTTGATCGAAGAAATCGAGTACATCACCACAAAGAAGGCGAACAGCAGGGTGATGAAGTCCGCGTAGGACACCAGCCAGCGTTCGTGATTCTCATGTTCTTCGTGGTTGCGTCGCCGGGCCATGTCGGTCCCCTGCCCCTGTCAGTCCATGAAGCCTTGCAGCTTCAGCTCGATGGAGCGCGGATTCTCACCCTCGGCAATGGACAGAATGCCTTCCAGCAGCATTTCGCGATAACACGACTGCCGGCCGGCAATGGCCTTGAGCTTGTTGCCCACCGGCAACAGCAGCAGGTTGGCGAAAGCCACGCCATAGATAGTGGCCACGAAAGCAACAGCGATACCGCTACCCAGTTTGCTCGGGTCAGCCAGGTTGCCCATCACATGGATCAGGCCCATCACCGCCCCAATGATGCCAATGGTCGGCGCATACCCGCCCATGCTTTCGTAGACCTTGGCAGCCTGGATATCGCGGCCTTCCTGGGTATACAGATCGACCTCGAGAATACTGCGAATGGCTTCGGGCTCGGCGCCATCGACCAGCAACTGCAGGCCCTTGCGCGCATAAGGATCGGTCTCGGTGTCGGCAATCGGCTCCAGTCCGAGCAACCCTTCCTTGCGCGCGGTCATGCTCCAGCCGACGACCTTGGCGATACCCCCGGCCAGATCGATCCGCGGGGGAAAGAGAATCCAGCGCAGGATGACCAGCGCGCGCTTGAACACACTGACCGGCGCCTGCAGAAACGCCGCGCCCAGGGTGCCACCAATCACGATCAGCGCGGCGGGACCATTCAGCAGAGCCCCTAGATGACCACCCTCCAGGTAGTTGCCACCGATAATGGCGACAAATGCCAGGATGATCCCAACAAGACTCAGTACATCCATCAGATGCAGGCCTCGGCCAGATGACGGCCAATATCTTCGAGCGAGTAGATCGCATCCGCGAGGTCTGCTTTGACGATGGCCATCGGCATGCCATAGATCACACAGCTGGCCTCGTCCTGCGCCCACACCTGGCTGCCGCTCTGCTTGAGCAGACGTGCCCCTTCGCGGCCATCGGCGCCCATGCCGGTGAGGACCACGGCCAACACCTTGTCGTTATACGACTTGGCGGCCGAGCCGAAAGTGATGTCGACACAGGGTTTGTAGTTCAGACGCTCATCGCCCGGCAGAATGCGCACAGTGCCACGCGGATCAACCATCATCTGCTTGCCACCGGGCGCCAGCAGGGCGAGACCGGGGCGCAGCACGTCGCCATCCTCGGCTTCCTTGACGGAAATCCGGCACAGCTTGTCCAGCCGTTCGGCGAATGCCTTGGTGAAAGCAGCCGGCATGTGCTGGATCAGCACAATGGGCGACGGGAAATTAGCCGGCAGCTGAGTCAACACCCGCTGCAGGGCCACCGGGCCACCGGTAGACGTACCGATAGCCACGAGCTTGTAGGACTTACGCTTTGGGGCAGGCGAGTTCCCCCCGGCAGATGCCGTGGCGCCGGCGTGTGCAGTCGCCGCCCGTGCAGCCGGAGCCGCTGCGGGTGCAGCACTGCGGGCTGTCGCGGCAGGCGTAACCGGTGCCGCTACGGGCGCCGAACTGTAGCCGCTATTACGGCGGTTACTGCGGGCAATCGAATGAACCTTCTCGCACAGCAGCGCCTTGACCTTCTCCGGGTTACGCGAGATGTCTTCGAAGTTCTTCGGCAGAAAATCCACCGCGCCGGCATCCAGCGCATCCAGGGTGACCCGGGCGCCTTCGTGGGTCAGCGAGGAGAACATCAATACGGGCGTCGGACAGCGCTGCATGATGTTTCGTACCGCCGTGATGCCGTCCATCATCGGCATCTCGTAGTCCATGGTGATCACGTCCGGCTTCAATGCCAGCGCCTGATCGATCGCCTCGCGGCCATTGGTCGCGGTACCGACCACCTGGATATTCGGGTCGGCGGAGAGAATTTCCGATACCCGGCGACGGAAGAAGCCGGAATCGTCCACCACCAGGACCTTGACAGCCATAAACACTCCTGAGCGACTGGCGATGCCAGGCCGCAATCAATCAGAGACGACGCGCGTAGCGCTTGAGCATACTCGGTACGTCGAGGATCAGGGCAATGCGCCCGTCGCCGGTAATAGTCGCGCCGGACATGCCAGGAGTGCCCTGCAGCATCTTGCCCAGTGGCTTGATCACCACTTCCTCCTGACCGACCAACTGGTCGACCACGAAGCCGATGCGCTGGCTGCCAACCGTAAGTATCACCACATGACCTTCACGCTGCTCTTCGTAGCTGGCGCCACGCACCAGCCAGCGCTTGAGATAGAACAGCGGCAGGGCCTTGTCGCGCACGATCACCACTTCCTGACCGTCCACCACGTTGGTACGCGACAGGTCGAGGTGGAAAATCTCGTTGACGTTGACCAGTGGGAAGGCAAAGGCCTGGTTACCAAGCATGACCATCAGGGTCGGCATGATCGCCAGGGTCAGCGGCACCTTGATGATGATCTTCGAGCCCTGCTCCTTGACCGAGTGCACGTTGATGATGCCGTTGAGCTGGGAAATCTTGGTTTTCACCACGTCCATGCCCACGCCACGGCCGGACACATCGGAAATCTCGGTCTTGGTCGAGAAGCCCGGGGCGAAGATCAGATTGAAGCACTCGGTTTCGCTCAGACGATCCGCGGCATCCTTGTCCATCAGGCCCTTTTCGACGGCCTTGGCGCGGAGAATCTCCGGATCCATGCCTTTGCCGTCATCGGAGATCGACAGCAGAATGTGGTCGCCTTCCTGCTCGGCCGACAACACCACTCGGCCACCACGCGCCTTGCCCGAACTCTCGCGCTCTTCCGGCATCTCGATACCATGGTCGACGGCGTTGCGCACCAAGTGCACCAGCGGATCGGCCAGGGCCTCGACCAGGTTTTTGTCGAGATCGGTTTCTTCACCGATCAGTTCCAGATTGATCTCTTTCTTGAGCTGGCGCGCCAGGTCGCGAACCAGGCGCGGGAAGCGGCCGAAGACCTTCTTGATCGGCTGCATACGGGTCTTCATGACCGCAGTCTGCAGATCCGCAGTCACCACATCGAGGTTGGAAACGGCCTTGGACATGGCCTCGTCGCCGCTGTTCAGGCCCAGGCGCACCAGACGGTTACGCACCAGCACCAGCTCACCGACCATGTTCATGATCTCATCCAGGCGCGCGGTATCCACCCGCACCGTGGTCTCGGCTTCACTGGCGGCTGGCGGGGCTTTGTCTGCTGCGGGGGCTGGCGAAGGTGGTGGTGCGGCAGCTTTTACCGGTTCGGCCTTGGCCGCAGGTTTGGCGACTGGCTTGGCGGCAGCAGGCTTTGCGGCAACAGGTGTGGCCGGCGGCGCGGCTTTCACCGCCGCGACAGGCGCGGCGGCCGGCACCGCGGCCGTTTCATCGAACTTGCCTTTGCCGTGCAGCTGATCGAGTAGTGCCTCGAATTCGTCATCGGTGATGTCGTCGCCCGCTGCTGCGCTAGCCGGCGCTTTGGAAACAACAGGAGCGGGTTCTTCCTCAGCCGCTACGAACTTGCCCTTGCCGTGCAGCTGGTCAAGCAGCGCCTCGAATTCGTCATCGGTGATCTCGTCACCGGCCTTGGTCGGAGCTGCCGCAACGGCAGCCGGCGCAGCTACGACAGGCTCGGCGAACTTGCCCTTGCCGTGCAACTGATCGAGCAATGACTCGAATTCGTCATCGGTGATTTCATCACCGGAAGCTGCCACGGGAGGCGCGCTCTGCTCACCCGGTTCACTGATCGCTTCGAGCAACTGCTCGAACTCGCTATCGGTGATGTCACCAGAAGCGACCTCAACTGGCGCCTCTTCGGGCTCCAGTTCTGCTTCGGGCTCGGCGACTTCATCCGCGCTTTGCGGGTCAGCCAAGCGCGCCAGCGCTGCCAGCAACTCGGGGGAAGCCGGAGTGACAGTCGTGCGCTCGCGCACCTGGCTGAACATCTCGTTGACCGCATCCAGAGCCTGCAGCACCACGTCCATCAGTTCGGCAGTGACTCGCCGCTCACCCTTGCGCAGGATGTCGAAGACGTTTTCCGCGATGTGGCAGCACTCCACCAGCTCGTTCAGCTGAAGGAAACCTGCGCCCCCTTTGACCGTGTGAAAACCGCGGAAAATAGCATTGAGCAGATCCGTATCATCCGGTCGGCTTTCCAGCTCGACCAGCTGTTCGGACAGCAACTCAAGAATTTCGCCGGCCTCAACCAGGAAGTCCTGGAGGATTTCTTCATCGGCGTCGAAGCTCATCGGTGCGCTCCAAAGGCTCTGTTAGAGCCTTAAAATCCCAGGCTGGACAGCAGATCATCGACATCGTCCTGATTGGATGCGACGTCCTCACGCTTATCGGCATGAATCTGCGGACCTTCACCCCGGGAAGGCTCTTTTTGTTGTTCTTGCTCGGCGCGTAGCGCCTCGTGGTCATGCTGGATACCAGCAAACCGATCGACATGGCTGGCCATCAACACCAGCTTCAGCAGATTTCCTTCAACCTCGGTGACCAGTTGCGTCACGCGCTTGATCACTTGGCCGGTCAGGTCCTGATAGTCCTGCGCCAGCAAAATGTCGTTCAGGTAACCGGAGAGCTTCTGGCTGTCACGCTCGCTGTGAGCGAGGAACAGTTCGATACGTTTAGCCAACTCGCGGAAGGCATCGGCGCCCAGCTCGCGGCGCATGAACTTGCCCCAGTCGGCGCTGAGACTCTGCGCCTCGTCACCCAGGCCATTGACCAGCGGCGCGCTCTGCTCGACCAGATCCATGGTGCGGTTGGCCGCTTTCTCGGTCATCGTCACTACATAGGAGAGCCGTTCAGTAGCATCACTGATCTGCGAGATTTCCTGAGCGTGGGGATTACCGGGATCGATCTGAAAATTGACGATGGCGTTGTGCAATTCCCGCGTCAGCCGGCCAACTTCCTGATACAGGCCACGGTCGCGGGTCTGGTTGAGTTCGTGAATGAGTTGTACGGCTTCGCCAAAACGGCCTTTTTCCAGGCTGTCGACAAGTTGCGTTGCATGCATCTTCAGGGTCGATTCAAGCTCGCCCAGGGAGTCATCGTGTGCCATAGCGCCCTCGTGGCGAACATCAGCCATTAACCCGCTCGAAGATCTTTTCGATCTTCTCCTTCAGCACCTGAGCCGTGAACGGCTTGACCACGTAGCCATTCACCCCGGCCTGCGCGGCCTCGATGATCTGGTCACGCTTGGCCTCGGCCGTCACCATCAGCACCGGCAGGGTTTTCAGGCGATCGTCGGCACGCACCGCGCGCAACAGGTCGATGCCGGTCATGCCGGGCATGTTCCAGTCGGTCACCAGAAAGTCGAAGCTGCCACTCTGCAGCATCGGCAATGCGGTCACCCCGTCATCCGCCTCGGCGGTATTGGTAAATCCCAAATCACGCAAGAGGTTCTTGATGATCCGTCGCATCGTCGAGAAGTCATCAACGATGAGGATTTTCATGTTCTTGTCCAAGTCGACCTCCGTACAGTCTTAAACGTCACCGGCCCCCGGAGACGCCGCAATCATGAAACCGGTAGCCCTTCAGCTGGCCCGCCACTCACCCAGACGCGCACGCAAACGTGCGGCGCACTGGCTGTGCAGTTGACTGACACGGGACTCACTGACTCCCAGGACCTCACCGATTTCCTTGAGATTCAGTTCTTCGTCGTAGTACAGCGCCAAAACCAGGCGTTCGCGCTCCGGCAAGTTGGCGATGGCTTCAGCCAGCGCCGACTGGAAGCGCTCGTCTTCCAGCTCATGCAGGGGTTCGGTCTGGGTGCTCCCGGTGTCTTCATGCATGCCGCCATGTTCACCGTCCTGCATCAGGTCGTCGAAACTGAACAGGCGGCTGCCCAAAGTGTCGCCAAGAATGCCGTAGTAATCCTCGAGACTCAATTGGAGTTCGGCCGCAACCTCTTGATCTTTAGCGTCTCGACCCGTGCGGGCTTCAATCTTTCTGATTGCGTCGCTGACCATGCGGGTGTTGCGGTGTACCGAGCGCGGTGCCCAGTCGCCCTTGCGCACCTCGTCGAGCATGGCGCCACGGATGCGGATACCGGCGTAGGTTTCGAAACTGGCGCCCTTGCCTCCGTCATATTTCTTCGAGGCTTCGAGCAGGCCGATCATGCCGGCCTGGATCAGATCATCCACCTGAACACTGGCCGGTAGCCGTGCCAGCAGATGGTAGGCAATACGCTTGACCAGCGGCCCGTAGCGCTCAATCAGCTGGTGCTGGGAATCCTGCGCCTGCGCCTTGTTGTACATACGGAGTCCACTGGCTGCTGCTGTCATACCGCCGTTCCCGCGATCGGTTGCTGCACCAAACGTTCGACGAAAAACTCCAGATGGCCGCGCGGGTTGGCCGGTAAGGGCCACGTGTCGACTTTCTGGGCGATCGCCTTGAACGCCAGTGCGCACTTCGAGCGCGGGAAAGCTTCATAGACCGCGCGCTGCTTCTGCACGGCCTTGCGGACTGACTCGTCGTACGGCACGGCACCCACGTATTGCAGGGCCACATCGAGGAAACGGTCAGTCACTTTAGTCAGCTTAGCAAAGAGGTTGCGACCTTCCTGCGGGCTGTGGGCCATATTGGCCAGAACACGGAACCGACTCATGCCGTAATCGCGGTTGAGCAGCTTGATCAGGGCATAGGCGTCGGTGATCGAGGTCGGTTCATCGCAGACCACGACTATCACTTCCTGGGCGGCGCGAACGAAGCTGACCACGCCATCACCGATGCCGGCAGCGGTATCGATCACCAGCACGTCGAGGTTGTCGCTGATGTCGCTGAAGGCCTGGATCAGGCCGGCATGCTGCATGGGCGTCAGTTGCACCATGCTCTGCGTGCCGGAAGCGGCCGGCACCACACGAATGCCGCCGGGCCCCGGGATTAGTACGTCCTTGAGGTCGCACTCGCCGGATATCACGTCGGCCAGGGTGCGCTTGGCCGTGAGGCCAAGCAGCACATCGACGTTGGCCAGGCCGAGGTCGGCGTCCATCAGCATGACCCGACGGCCGAGATCGGCCAGCGCCAGTGACAGATTCACCGACACGTTGGTCTTGCCGACGCCACCTTTGCCGCCGGTCACTGCAATCACCTGTACGGGATGCAAACTACCCATGTTTTCTACACACCTTGTCTTGCCTGGACTGGGCTGATCGGGCAACTACACCGACCTTTCCTCAACACTAGATCGCCTTGACCGCTACTGCCTGCCCTAACCCGCCCGCCTGGCCGGATTGTGGTACAGACCGGCGAATACATCTGCCATGGCTTCTTCGCTCGGATCTTCCGTGGTTTGCAGGCTGACGGCGCGACTCACCAACTGGTGGCTGCGCGGCACCTGCACATCGTCCGGAATCTTCGGCCCATCAGTCAGATAGGCTACCGGTAGATGCTGGCTGATAGCCAGCCCTAAAACTTCGCCAAGGCTGGTGGCTTCATCCAGTTTACTCAGGATGCAACCGGACAGACCGCAGCGCTTATAACTATGGTAGGCCGCCTTGAGCACTTGGCTCTGGCTGGTGGCGGCCAGCACCAGGTAATTTTTGGCATTCACGCCGCGCCCTGCGAGGCTTTCCAGCTGCATGCGCAGAGCCGGATCGTTGGCTGGCAGGCCGGCGGTATCGATCAGCACCACGCGCTTGCGCGCCAGCGGTGCCAGAGCTTGAACCAGCGACTGGCCCGGATCGACCTGAGTCACCGACACATTGAGGATACGCCCGAGAGTCTTCAGCTGCTCCTGGGCACCGATGCGGAAGCTGTCCATACTCACCAGGGCAATGCTCTGCGAGCCGTATTTGAGTACGTAGCGCGCCGCCAGCTTGGCCAGGGTGGTGGTCTTGCCCATGCCGGCCGGGCCAACCAGGGCGATCACCCCACCCTCTTCCAACGGCTCGACTTTCGGCGTCTTGATCGCGTGGGCCAGATGCGCCAGCAGCATGCGCCAGGCCTGGCGCGGTTCGGCCACCTTGCCGACACGTTCCAGCAGCGCCTTGGACAGCTCAGCGGACAGGCCCATGCGCTGCAGGCGACGCCACAGATTGGCCTGTTGCGGCTTGCGGGTCTGCAGCTGGCCCCAGGCAATCGAGCCCAGCTGCACTTCGATCAGTTCACGCAGGCCATGCAGCTCAAAGCGCATGGCATCGATGGCGCCCTGGTCGGCGCTCGGGCGAGCAGCCACGGGGGCCGCCTGCGGGGCTGCCGGGCGCTGCGGTTTGACCATCGAGGCCGGCAGCTCCGGGGCAATGATCGATTCGTTGGCGAACAGCTGGCGATCCTTGCGCTCATCGGCACTCGCCCGGCTGCTCAGGTCGGCCTGGGCAGTGGCGATCTTCGCCTGGGTCTTGCGCAGCTCGGCTTCCAGCGCCGGGTTGGGCTGGCGCACCGGCTCGGCCGGCAGCTGATAGTCCAGCGCGGCAGTCAGCTCGACACCGCCGGCCACCCGACGGTTGCCGATGATGGCAGCGTCGGCGCCCAGCTCATCGCGCACCAGTTTCATGGCTTGACGCATATCGGCGGCGAAGAAGCGTTTGACTTGCATGGCTTAGAACCCTCAGTTCTGGCCGACCGTGGCAACGATCGTGACCTGCTTGTTATCCGGTATTTCCTGATAAGCCAGGACATGCATGCTGGGTACCGCGAGCCGCGCAAAACGCGAGAGCATCGCCCGAACCGGGCCGGCTACCAGCAGGATCACCGGTTTGCCGAGCATTTCCTGGCGCTGCGCCGCTTCCACCAGGGAGCGTTGCAGCTTTTCGGCCATGCCAGGTTCGAGGAGGATGCCATCCTCGGAGCCCTGACCGGCCTTCTGCAGGCTATTGAGCAATATCTGTTCCAACCTGGGTTCCAGAGTGATCACAGGCAGCTCGGGCTCTAGTCCCACAACGCTTTGCACGATTGCACGAGCCAGCGCGACACGCACCGCGACGACCATCGCGGCGGGATCTTGACTCTTTGGCGCCACATTGGCGATGGCTTCGGCGATGGTGCGAATGTCGCGTACCGGCACCTGCTCCTGCAGCAAAGCCTGCAACACTTTAAGCAGGGTCGACAGCGACACCAGGCCCGGCACCAGCTCTTCGGCCAACTTCGGCGAGCTCTTGGCCAGCAGCTGCAGCAGCTGCTGCACTTCCTCATGACCGAGCAGTTCGTGGGCGTGCTTGTGCAGCACCTGGTTGAGGTGCGTGGCGACTACGGTACTGGCGTCGACCACCGTGTAGCCAAGCGATTGCGCCTGGTCGCGCTGGGTCGGGTCGATCCACACCGCCTCCAGGCCGAACGCCGGGTCCTTGGCGGCAATGCCGTTGAGGGTGCCGAACACCTGCCCCGGGTTGATCGCCAGTTCGCGTTCCGGGTACACCTCGGCTTCGGCCACGCTGACGCCCATCAGGGTCAAACGGTAGGCATTCGGCAGCAGGTCGAGGTTGTCGCGGATATGCACCGAGGGCATCAGAAAGCCCATCTCCTGGGAGAGCTTCTTGCGCACCCCCTTGATCCGCGCCAGCAGCTGCCCGCCCTGGGCCCGATCGACCAGCGGGATCAGACGATAACCCACCTCCAGGCCGACCATGTCCACCGGGGTGACATCATCCCAGCCCAGCTCCTTGACCTCCGGGGAGCGCTGCGCCGGCAGCAGTTCCTGCTGGCGCTGGACTTCCTTGACCTCTTCTTCCTTGCCCTTGCGCTGCTTGTTGGCGATCCAGTAGGCAGCGCCAGCGGCCACCAGGCCGAGGCTGATGAAGGAGAAATGCGGCATGCCCGGCACCAGGCCCATGGCGATCATGATGGCCGCGGCAACCGCCAGTGCGCGTGGCGAAGCGAACATCTGCCGGCTTACCTGGGCGCCCATGTCTTCCGAGGTCGACACGCGGGTGACCATGATCGCCGCCGCAGTGGACAGCAACAGCGAGGGAATCTGCGCCACCAGGCCGTCACCGATGGTCAGCAAGGTGTAGATGCGCCCTGCATCGCCGAAGGACAGATCGTGCTGGAACATGCCGATGGCGACGCCGCCGATCAGGTTGATGAACAGAATCAGCAGACCGGCAATGGCGTCGCCGCGGACGAACTTGCTGGCACCGTCCATCGAGCCATAGAAGTCGGCTTCCTGGGACACTTCGGTACGCCGGCGCTTGGCTTCCGGCTGGTCGATCAGGCCGGAGTTGAGGTCGGCGTCGATGGCCATCTGTTTGCCAGGCATGGCATCCAGGGTGAAGCGCGCGCTCACCTCGGAAATACGCCCGGCACCCTTGGTGACCACCACGAAGTTGATGATCATGAGGATGGCGAACACCACCGCACCGACCACGTAGTTACCGCCGATCACCACCTCACCAAAGGCCTGAATCACCTTACCGGCGGCATCGTGACCGTCCTGACCGTGCAGCAACACCACCCGCGTGGACGCCACGTTCAGCGCCAGACGCAGCAGCGTCGCGGCCAGCAGCACCGTCGGGAATACGGCGAAATCCAGCGGGCGCAGGGAATAGATCGCCACCAGCAGGACCACGATGGACAGCGCGATACTGAAGGTGAACAGCACGTCGAGCAGGAATGGCGGGATCGGCAGCATGACCATGGCGAGCATGACCAGCAGCATCAGCGGGATGCCCAGGTTGCCGTGGCGTAACCCCGACAGGTTGGTGCGTACGTCACCGATGATTTGCGCGCGATCCACTGCCACTTGTTTTCCCCAGCCTATTCAATCTTTTGACGCGAAAGCGCGCCGTGCTGGAGTTATGGCAAGAAGCATTCCAACTTGCTCGACGAGCCTGCAGCGCCCGCAGAGCATGGGCCGCCCTGCGGGCTGCTGGGCGGCTCAGGGGCTAGGCGGCAATGCGCTGACGCACCCGTGGATCGCCCGGCAGGTAGCCACCGGTCACCCGTTGGTAAGCCTCAGAGGTGCGCTTGCCGGGAATGCCGTCGACCTTGACGAAGATCCCCGGGAAGGTATTCAGCCAACCCTGTAGCGCCTCGACCCGCCGCGTCTCGAGTGGATCGGCGCAGGCACTCATCGAGTAGGCCACCACCAACGGCCCGGTTGCCGCCTCTGGTTTGGGCTGATCGGCGAACTCGACCAGGCCGCGCTCGGCCATGCGCCGCAGCAACACAGCGGCGCCACATTGCTTGGAAACCGCGCTGTCGGACCAAGTCCCATCCGCCACGTATTTACCGCTGCTGTAGTGGTTGCAATAGCTCCACAGATAAGGCGTCAGCACATGCGGGTGGTGCAGGCGATAGCCGAAGCCGTTGTACAACTCCAACTGGTAGAGCGTGCCGGCCAGACTCCAGTCGGTCATAGCGCCCAGCTTCTTCAGCAGCAAGGCATCTTCGGCGCTCTCTTCCCAGGGGAACGGTGGATTGCCGGTCTTTGGCCGCCCGGCGGGTACCTGCACGGTACGCGCCGTCAGGGGATCGCCGTTGTGCAGGTGACCGCTGAAGCTTTGCCCGCTTTCCATGTTGTGCACCACCGCGATGAAGCCCCAGGGAATGCCCAGCGCCTGGCCTACCTGCTGGTAGCGCGGGCGGTTGCCATTCAGCTTGTCGATCAGGGCTTCGACCTCGCCGGCCTTGGCCGGGCGGATCTGGCAGCTATTGAAGAGGTGTTCGTATTCGCCGCGCAGGGCGCTGGTGAGGGCAATTCTGGCCATGAGGCTCTCCGATACAGTTGGTCTGACTCCGTTCAGGTTCAGTACCACGGCAACGGCAAGGCCACCGACCTACTAGCAGGTGTAGGTCGCACGGCAGAGCTGTCAAAGGCAGGCGACGAACGTACAGCGCACTACTCGTCGCGGCGCAGATCCGGCGGGATCGGCAGGTTGTTCAACGGGCTCGGGCGCTTGCCCTTGCCAGCGCGGAACTGCTTCAGTTGGTAGACGTAGGCCAGCACCTGGGCCACGGCCAGGTAGAGGCCGGCGGGAATTTCGTGATCGATTTCGGTGGAGAAGTACACCGCCCGCGCCAGGGCGGGTGATTCCAGCAGGGTGACCTTGTGCTCCTGGGCGATCTCGCGAATCTTCAGCGCCAGGAAGTCGCCACCCTTGGCCAGCAGCACCGGCGCATTGCCCTTGGCCGGGTCGTACTTGAGGGCCACGGCGAAGTGCGTCGGGTTGGTGATCACCACGTCGGCCTCCGGCACCTGCTGCATCATCCGCCGCTCGGCCATCTGCCGCTGCAACTGGCGGATCTTCGACTTGACCTCGGGCTTGCCCTCGCTGTCCTTGTACTCGTCGCGCACTTCCTGCTTGGTCATCATCAGCTTCTGCTTGGCATCCCAGAGCTGGAACGGCACATCCACGGCGGCAATCAGAATCAAGCCACAGGCCAGCCACAGGGTGCTCTGGCCGACGATCAGGGCGCCATGCAGGATGGCCGATTCGACCGGTTCATTGGCCAGCGCCAACAGATCGTCCTGATCCGCCGAGAGCACGGCCAGGCCCACCAGCAGGATGATCACGAATTTGGCCAGGGCCTTGAGCAGCTCGACCAGCGCCTTGGTCGAGAACATGCGCTTGAGCCCTTCCCAGGGATTCATCCGGCTGGCCTTGGGTTGCAGCGCTTCGATGGAGAACAGCCAGCCGCCCAGGGCGATGGGGCCGATGATGGAGGCAATCAGCAGCACGATCAGGAACGGCTGCATCATTTCCAGCGCGGCCTGGCCCGCCGCCAGCAGGTACAGCGCCATGCTGCGGTCATCCAGCAGCACCTCGCGCGGCAAGGCGAAATTGGCGCGCATGATGTCGAGCAGGGCATCGCCCATCTGCCCGCCGTACATCAGCAACGCCACGGCACCGGCGAGGGTCACCGCGAGGGTGTTGAGCTCCCGGGAACGGGCGATCTGGCCCTTCTTGCGCGCCTCTTCCAGGCGCTTACTAGTGGGTTCCTCGCTTTTGTCGGCACCGCTCTCGCTTTCAGCCATGCGTTACCTCACCCGCGCCAGTTCGCGCAGCAGTTGCAGGGCCTCGCTGGTGAACACCTGGAAATGGGCGAGGAAATCGGCGGTGCCCAGCCAGAAAATGACCAGCCCCAGCACCAGGGTCAGCGGAAAACCAATGGAGAAAATGTTCAGCTGCGGCGCCGCACGGGTCATCACGCCGAAGGCCAGGTTGACCACCAGCAGGGCGATCACCACCGGCAGCGACAGCAACAAGCCCGCAGCCAGCACCCAACTGAGCTTGCCGGCCAGTTCCCAGTAATGATCGACCAGCAGACCCTGCCCCACCGGCAAGGTGACAAAACTTTCGGCGAGCACCTCGAACACCACCAGATGGCCATTCATGGCGAGGAACAACAAGGTCACCAGCATCAGCAGGAACTGGCCGAGTACCGGTACCGACACGCCATTGGCCGGATCGACCATGGAGGCGAAGCCCAGGCCCATCTGGATAGCGATGATCTGCCCGGCCACGGCGAACAGGTGGAAGTACAGCTGCAGGATGAAACCGAACATCACCCCGATCAGCACCTGCTCGCCAATCAGCAGCATCGACTGCAGGCTCACCGAGTCGACCTGCGGCATCGGCGGCAGGGTCGGCGCCAGCACCAGGCAGATCGCCAGCGCCAGGTACAGGCGCACCCGTGCGGGCACCAGCTGGGTACCGATCACCGGCATGACCATCAGCATCGAGGCGATACGGAACAGCGGCAGGAGGAACTGCCCCAGCCAGCCGCCGATCTGGGCGTTGGTCAGTTCGAGCATCAGCCGATCAACAGCGGGATGTTCTGGATCAGGTTCTGGGTGTACTCCATCAGCTGGCGCACCAGCCAGGGTCCGGCCCAGATCAGGGTAAGCAGCATCACCAGCAGACGCGGGACGAAGCTCAGGGTCTGTTCGTTGATCTGCGTGGCGGCCTGGAACATGGCCACCAGCAGGCCCACCAGCAGGCTGGGCATGACCAGCAGGCCGACGATCATGGCAGTCAGCCAGAGCGCTTCGCGGAACAGGTCAACGGCAATTTCCGGAGTCATGTCAGCCTCGCTATAGGGTGCCGAAACTGCCGGCCAGGGTACCCATGATCAACGCCCAGCCATCGATCAGGACGAACAGCATGATCTTGAACGGCAGCGAGATGATCAGCGGCGAGAGCATCATCATACCCATCGCCATGAGGATACTGGCCACCACCATGTCGATGATCAGGAACGGGATGAAGATCATGAAACCGATCTGGAACGCGGTTTTCAGCTCGGAGGTGACGAACGCCGGGATCAGGATGGTCAGCGGCGCCTGCTCCGGCGAAAGGATGTCGGTACGCTTGGACAAACGCACGAACAGCTCCAGATCGGAGGCACGGGTCTGCGCCAGCATGAACTCCTTGATCGGCCCCTCGGCCTTGGCAATCGCCTGCTGCGCCGGCAACTGCTCGTTGAGGTAGGGCTGCAGGGCATCCTGGTTAATCTTGTCGAATACCGGGGCCATGATGAACATGGTCAGGAACAAGGCCAGGCCGATCAGGATCTGGTTCGACGGCGTCTGCTGCAGGCCCAGGGCCTGACGCAGAATGGAAAACACGATGATGATCCGGGTGAAGCTGGTCATCAGCATGACGAACGCCGGGATGAAGCTCAGCGCGGTCATGATCAGCAGGATCTGCAGGCTGACCGAATACTCCTGCTGCCCTTCGGCGTTGGTGCTCAGGGTAATCGCCTTGAGCGACAACGGATCATCGGCGCCGAACGCCAGCGGTGCCGCCAGTGCCAACAGCAGGGTCAGCAGAATGCGCCAGACGCTCATGTCTTGTCCTTGTCCTTGGGGCCCTGCTGATCCTTGCCGAGCAGCTCCATCAGGCGCTGGGCAAACTCCGGGGTGGCCGGTTCGGCCTCACTGAGCAGCACCGGCTCCTTGAGCACATGCAGCGGGGTGATGCGCCCGGCACTGAGGCCGAGGAGAATCTGCTCGCCGCCCACCTGCACCAGCAGCAAACGGTCACGCGGACCGAGTGCCTGACTGGCCACCAGTTTGATCGCCTGCCCACCGCGCGGGCCGAACTGCTGCACCCGGCGCATGACCCAGGCCAGGGCGAAGATCAGGCCGATCACCAGCAGTAGGCCGAGCAACAGTTGCACCAACTGGCCGCCGATTCCGGCGGCGGCCATCGGCGTCACCGCTGGAGCAACGGGGGTAGCCGGTGCTTCAGCCAGAGCCATCAATGGCAGGGCCAGCAGCAACCCGAAGAGTCTGTGCATGGTCGCCTCAGCGCAGCTTCTTGATGCGCTCGCTGGGGCTGATCACGTCAGTCAGGCGGATGCCGAACTTCTCGTTGACCACCACCACCTCGCCATGGGCGATCAGCGTGCCGTTGACCAGAACATCCAGCGGCTCGCCCGCCAGGCGATCGAGTTCCACCACCGAGCCCTGGTTGAGCTGCAGCAGGTTGCGGATGGAAATATCGGTGCTGCCGACCTCCATGGAGATCGACACCGGGATATCCAGGATCACGTCCAGGTTCGGTCCGTCCAGGCTGACCGGGCCATTACCGAGCTTGGGCCCGGCGCCGAATTCTTCCATCGCCACCCGCGGTGCCGCCGGTTCTGCCGCGCCACCGCCGCCCTGAGCCATCAGCGCATCGATATCGTCCTGCGCGGCGTCATCGCCGGATTCGGCCAATGCCGCAGCCCATTCATCGGCCAGTGCCTGCTCCTCGGGGGAGGTGCCTTCTTCTTCGTCTGCCATCGCTATTCCTCGGCGGGCTATTTATTAGGACAGGCCTGGTCATACCAGGCCCTGGCGCCTGCTTAACGCAAACGCTCGATAGGTTCGATTACCTGCATGGCCAGGTTGCCTTTGTGCGCGCCCAACTTGACCTTGAACGCCGGCACGCCGTTGGCGCGCATGATGATGCTTTCCGGCAGTTCCACCGGTATCACATCGCCCGGCTGCATATGCAAAATGTCGCGCAGCCTGAGTTCGCGGCGGGCCACGGTGGCGCCCAGCGGTACATTGACGTCGAGGATGTCCTCGCGCAGGGCCTTGATCCAGCGCTCGTCCTGATCGTCGACATCGGACTGGAAACCGGCGTCGAGCATCTCGCGGATCGGCTCGATCATCGAATACGGCATGGTGATGTGCAGGTCGCCACCGCCGCCATCCAGCTCGATATGGAAGGTCGACACGACCACCACTTCGCTGGGGCTGACGATGTTGGCCAGCGCCGGGTTCACTTCCGAGTTGATGTACTCGAAGTTGACGTCCATTACCGCGTGCCAGGCTTCCTTGAGGTCGACAAAGGCCTGATCCAGCACCATGCGTACCACGCGCAGCTCGGTCGGGGTGAATTCGCGGCCTTCGATCTTGGCATGACGGCCATCGCCGCCGAAGAAGTTGTCGACCAGCTTGAACACTAGCTTGGCGTCGAGAATGAACAGCCCGGTGCCACGCAGCGGCTTCATCTTCACCAGGTTGAGGCTGGTCGGCACGTACAGCGAGTGCACGTACTCGCCGAACTTCATCACCTGCACGCCACCCACGGCCACATCGGCCGAGCGGCGCAGCAGGTTGAACATGCTGATGCGGGTGTAACGGGCAAAACGCTCGTTGATCATCTCCAGGGTCGGCATGCGCCCACGGACGATGCGGTCCTGGCTGGTCAGGTCATAGCTTTTGACGCTGCCAGGCTCAGCCTCGTCTTCGGTCTCGACCAGGCCGTCGTCGACGCCATGCAGCAGCGCATCGATTTCGTCCTGTGACAGCAGGTCTTGTACGGCCATGTGTAACTCCCGCCTACTGCAACACTAGATTGGTGAACAACACCTGTTCGACCACCATTTTCCCGGTTTCCTTCTGCGCCAACTCCTGCACCGTGGTGGTGGCCTGTTGGCGCAGCATTTCCTTGCCCAGCGGGGTGAGCAAGGTAGCGAAGTCCTGACCGGAAAACATCATCACCAGACGGTTGCGCAGCACCGGCATATGCACTTTCAGGGCATCCAGTTCAGCCTGATCACGGGCCATCAGGGCCACACTGACCTGCATGTAGCGTTGCCGGCCCTGGTGGTTGAAATTGACGATGAAAGCCGGCGCTATCTGCTCATAAATAGCCAGCTTCTTGACGGGGGCAGCAGACTCGGCAGCGCCTTCCTCGGCAACCTCCCCCTCTTGCGCCTTGCTATCGCCCTTGCCCAGCAGGAACAGCGTGGCCCCCACGGACAGGCCAATAGCCAGCAGCAGCGCCACCCCGATCAGGATGATGAGCTTCAACTTGCTCTTGCCAGCCGGTTTGTCGCCATCTGTTGTAGGTTGCGGCGCTTGTTTCTTTGCCATGCCAAAAATCCGTCGCTGATCAGGGTTTTGTCTGCGGTCAAAGGCTTAGGAGCAAGTGTTATGCCATCTTGTAAACAAAATAGCTGCTCAAGCGCCCGCCGACACAGCCTGCCGATATACCAAGGCACAGACCGCGTGTCACCCGAAAACGACGGCGCCCGGTGCTTTTCTCAGCACCGGGCGCAATTTTTTACCGTGAAGCGAGGTGCAACAGGTCAGGCGTAGTAATCCACCAAACCACGCGGAGCGCTGCTAGTGGGGCTGCGAACCTCGCTGATGCCACTGAGCAATTCATCCTCGCCCTCCCCGCCGGAACCACCGGAGCGGCCGGACTGACGCTGTGAGTCCTCCCCCCCGCCCTGCCAGCCGCGAGCCAGCGACTGATCGGAAACGTTGACATCCAGTTGCCCCATGCCCTGCTGGGTGAACATGTCACGCAGGCGCTGCATCTGCCCTTCCAGCTGGTCACGCACGTTGGCGTTGGCACTGATGAAGGTCACCTGGGCGGCCTGATCCTTGTTCATCTCGATGCGCACTTCCAGGCGCCCCAGCTCAGCCGGGTCGAGCTGGATCTCCGCCGACTTGAGGTTCTGACTGGACAGCCACATGACCCGGTCGACCACCGCCTCACTCCATGCGCCTTGCTGCATGGCGACTGCCTGTCCCGGTACCAGCGGCAAACGCTGTGCACCCGTGCTCTGTTGGGAAATCGCCTGACTCAAGGCGCTGAGCTTGCTGGCCAGGGCATCGGCGCGTGCGTCCGTCTGCCCCTCACGCACACCCGGCAGGCTGCTTTCCACAGTCTCGCCCAGCAGTTCCGCCGCATCCAGCTCGCTGCCTTCGCCCTCTTCGGCGGGTACGGCGTCACCTGCCATTGCCGCCAGAGCATTGGCAAAGCCCTCACTCGGATTGACCGCTTGCTGCGCCGCCAGGGCGCCTGGGCTCAACTGCTGCTGAGCCGCCGCCTGATTTTGCGCCCCTATCTCCAGCGCCATACGCACGCCAGGCAGACTGTTGAGCATATCCAGCTCGGGATCATGACTGGCCTCGGTGAGTGTTGCCGGCGCGGCGCTGTTCACCGTCGGGGTGGTAGGCAGCAGGGTTGGCAGCGCTGTATCGCTGGCGGCCTCGCCTTCAGGGACCACCAGGCTCCCACCCTCCACCACTGTTTCTGCAACCTCCTCTACTGGTAGCTGGCCTGCCATGGCCATCAACAGCAGCGGGTCGAGGGTCGACGCTTCCTCTGCCACCCCCTCCTCCGGCAAGGCCTTGCCGCTATCGGCAACGACTGGCTGCTCCGTGACCGCCTCCTCAGCCGCTGGCTCTGCCGACTTGCCCTCGTCAGCCGACTGCGCGCCAGACTTGGCCGCTGCCTCCTTGCGCTCAGCCACCTTGCTCTGACGCTCCTTGGCATACACTTCGGCAAAGCTGGAAGCCTCATTCTTGACGGGTTCTGGCGCATTAGAAGGAGGCTTGGGCACGGCGGCCTTGGGCCGCACATCGGGCGCGGTCTGTAACAGGAAATCCGGTGCAACGGACATGGGTACTCTCCGTTTTGGTTGGGTCGTACCGGGATATAGCAAGCAGCGGGCCAGATTCTTGGTAGGCCACCGAGAACATGCCAAAGAGGGAGAAATAGAGAGCGGAAACTAGCGGTAACGCTGGCGCTCGGCGCGAAACAGGATGCGCACGATGGCGAACTCGCGCTCGACCTGCTCGATCAGCCCTGGCGCCACATCCAGTTGTTCGCGACGCGCAGCCTCTTCCAGCTGCTTGCACAGGCCAGCCAGTAGCGGCGCGCCCATGTTGCTGCAACTGCCTTTGAAGCTGTGCGCGGCCAGGCGCAGGGCCTGTGCATCTGCAGCCTGCTGGGCATGCTTAAGGCTGCGCAGGCGCTCATCGGAGTCGGCCAGAAAAGTATCCAGGAGCACCGGATACTCGTCTTCCATGACATCCTGCAGGGCTGCCAGCACATTGTTGTCGAGGTGGAGGTCGGACACCAGCTCACTCCTTGATCACGAGCGGCGATTATGCCTGAGCCGACCAGCAGAACTCCACGCTTACCCCGCGACCGTCCGCCGACCACTCGCAATGCTGGGTCAGTTGGCGCACCAGGCGCAAACCCCGACCACTGAGCCCGGCGCTCAGCTGCGTGCAATCCAGCGCACCGGCGACATCGAAGCCACAGCCACTGTCTTCGACCCGCACCCGCAAACGCCCGCCATCGGCCTGCGGCACGAGCTCCAGATGAAAGCGCACATAGCCGTCCTCCAGTGCGGCCAGGCGCGTGGCGCGCTGCTGGTAGTACCGGGCAAAGCCCTCTGCATTGCACTTGAGCGCCGAGTCCAGGCCCAGCACACCATGTTCGAGGGCATTCGAGTACAGCTCGGCCAGCACCGTATACAGCGCCCCGCCCTGGGCGCGCAGGCCCTGCACTTCGAGCAGCAGCTGCAACAGGAAAGGCAGCGGGTTGAAGCGCTTGAGGGTTTGCGCGCGGAACTCGAAACTGGCCGACCAATCCAGCGGGCTGCTCAGGCCGCTATCGGAGAACGCCAACGCTGGCCGAGTCAACCCGACCTCCTCGATCAGGCTGAGTTCGATCATGCTCACATCGTCCTGAGCCTCACCCCGGAACGCCGTCAGCGCCAGCTGGATCTCGTCGAACAGGCGCTCGGCAGGATGCTGCCCCTCGAAAACCGCCTGCAGGCGCTCCTCGCCGAACAGTTGCCCGTCCCTGTCGCAGGTTTCCAGTACCCCATCGGAGAACAGGAACAGCCGATCGCCCAAGGCCAGCGGATGCACCTCGTAGTGGTCATTGAAACTGGCAGACTCCAGCACCCCCAGCGGCAGGTGGCGCGAGACCAGGGCGGTGCGCTCGCCAGTAGCCGTGTGGTACAGATAGCCATCGGGCAAGCCACCGTTCCACACTTCCACCACCCGGCGCTGGAAGCTCAGGTTGAGCAGGGTCGCGCAGCAGAACACGCCCACCGGCAGGATGCGTTTGAGCTTGGCATTCATCTCGCGAAGGATTTCCGCCATGGAAAATCCCTTGGCGGTCATGCCGTAGAACACTTCGGCCAGGGGCATCGCACCGATGGCCGCCGGCAAGCCATGGCCGGTGAAATCGCCGAGCAGCACATGCATGCCACCCGAAGGTTTGAAGGCTGCCAGCAGCAGATCCCCGTTGAACAGGGCAAAGGGCGACTGCAGGTAGCGGATGTTTGGCGCATTCAGGCAGCCCGAATGCGCCACCTTGTCGAATACCGCCTTGGCCACCCGCTGCTCGGTGAGCAGGTGCTCGTTGTGCTTGGCGATCAGGTCGCGCTGACGCATGACCGTATCCTGCAAACGGCGCAGGCGATCCATGGCGCGGATCTTGGCTTCCAGAATGACCCGGTTGTAGGGTTTGGCGAGGAAGTCGTCGCCCGCCTCCAGACAGCGCACCAGCGCTTCGCTCTCGGTCAGCGAGGTGAGGAAGATGATCGGCACCAGTGACTCGCCGGCGCATGCCTTGATCCGCCGCGCCGCCTCGAAACCATCCATCACCGGCATCAGCGCATCCATCAGCACCAGCTGCGGACGCTCCTGCTCGAACAGCATGACCGCCTCCAGACCATTGCTGGCGGTCAGCGCGCGATGCCCCTGACGGTTGACGATGGTGGACAGCAGCATGCGATCCGCAGCGTTGTCCTCGGCAATCAGAATGGACAAACGCGTCGGCATGCGGGCTCAGCCGATCTGGAACAGCTGTTCGAAGTTGGAAATCGACAGAATCTTGCGCACGTCCGGATTGCAGTTGACCAGGCTGATGCGCGCATGGTCGCCACCGGCATGGTCACGCAGCAGCAGGAGCATGCCCAGCGCCGAACTGTCGAGGTAAGTGGCGGCCTTGAGATCCACCACATAGCGCTTGGGAGTCAGATTCACGCGCTCGTAGGCGTCGCGGAACTCCTGGTGCGCCGAAAAATCGAAGCGCCCCTGAATCTGAATGGTCAGTTCCTGTCCGTCATTCGAGGGCAGTGCGCTGATGCTCATGAAGCACTCCTTGTTATTTGTATGTGCTGTGCTGCGACAGATTTAGCACCGGCTGTCACAGCGAGCAACCGCGATCATCGTTGATCACGCATAGGCAGGCGTTGGGCCAGCTCGTCGAGCAGTTTCTGCTCGCGCTTGTCTTCAGCCAGGCGCGCCTCATCGAGGTAACGTTGCACCAGCTTGCGTAGGCCTTCCAAACGAGCATAGCGCTGTTGCCAGATGCTGCGCGCCTTGGCCAGATTTTCGCGGTGCCAGTTGACGCTCTGATGCTGCTGACCAATGGCGGTTTCCAGTTGCGAGAGGAAGCGCTGGTAGTTCATCAGCCACTGCCCGGACACGCCCTGGCGGCCTTCGGTGATCCATTGCTGCTGGTAGTCGCCACGGTAGCGTTCGAGTTCGCCGAGTTGCGCCTCGGCCTTGCCCAACAGGCCCTGGCAATGGCCCAACTGACGGGCGGCCTCGCGCTCGGCCCGCTCGGCCATCTCAACCACCGGCGCCAGGCGCGCGGCACGACTATTGGCCATTTATCAGGCCTGCGCCGTGGGATTGAAGACCTGGCTCAACTGCATGGCGCTGGCGTCGAGCCCTTCGCTCTCGTGCAGGCCCTGACGCAGATAGCGCGCCATGGCCGGTTGGCGCGCGATGGCCAGATCGGTATCGGCATCACCGCCCGGCACATAGGCGCCGACGCTGATCAGGTCGCGACTTTGCTGATAACGCGACCACAGCTGCTTGAAACGCTGGGCCTGGCGCATGTGTTCCGGACTCACCACCTGCGGCATGACCCGACTGATCGAGGCTTCGATATCAATGGCCGGGTAATGCCCCTCCTCGGCCAACCGACGTGACAGCACGAAGTGACCGTCGAGCACGCCACGGGCGGCGTCGGCAATCGGGTCCTGTTGGTCATCACCCTCGGAAAGCACGGTGTAGAACGCGGTAATCGAACCGCCGCCGGCTTCGGCATTGCCGGCACGCTCCACCAGTTTGGGCAGGCGGGCGAAGACCGAGGGCGGATAGCCCTTGGTCGCCGGCGGCTCGCCGATGGCCAGGGCGATTTCGCGCTGGGCCTGGGCGAAGCGGGTCAATGAGTCCATCAGCAGCAGGACGTTCTTGCCCTTGTCGCGGAAATATTCGGCGATCCGCGTGCAGTACATGGCGGCGCGCAGACGCATCAATGGCGCGTCGTCGGCGGGCGAAGCGACCACCACCGAGCGCTTGATGCCCTCCTCGCCGAGAATCTCGTCGATGAATTCCTTGACCTCGCGACCGCGTTCGCCGATCAGACCAACGACGATGATGTCGGCCTCGGTGAAGCGGGTCATCATGCCCAACAGCACCGACTTACCCACACCGGTACCAGCAAACAGGCCCAGACGCTGGCCGCGGCCGACGGTGAGCAGGCCATTGATCGAGCGGATGCCGACATCCAGCGGCTCGCTGATCGGGTGGCGATTAAGCGGGTTGATCGCCGGGCCGTCCATCGGCACCCAGTCCTCGGCCTTCATCCCGCCCTTGCCATCCAGGGCGCGCCCGGCGCCATCGAGCACGCGGCCGAGCATCGACATGCCCATCGGCAGGCGCCCAGCATCCGGCAGCGGCACCACCCGTGCGCCCGGGGCAATCCCCGCCAGGCTGCCGACCGGCATCAGGAAGATCTTGCCGGCAGAGAAGCCCATCACCTCGGCCTCCACCTGCACCGGGTGGTAACTGTCGTCGTTGATCACCAGGCAGCGGCTGCCCAACGCCGCACGCAGGCCTTCGGCCTCCAGGGTGAGACCAACCATGCGCAGCAGCCGCCCCTCGACCACCGGCTGGCTCGGCAGCTCGACGGCCTCGCTGTAGCCAGCCAGACGCTTGGCGAAGCTGATCCGCTCAAGGCGCATCGGCTATGTCCAGGTCCACATGGATATCCGCCTCGGGCGGGCTGGTCACTTGCGTGCGCTGCTGCTCGAAGAGCTGCTTGAGCGCCAGCGCCATACGCGTCTCGATACTGGCGTCGATGCGGCTGTGCTCGCTCTCCACCCGGCAACCGCCAGGCAGCAGGGATTCGTCCTCGACAATCCGCCAGTTTTCTTCATGGCGCTCGCGCAGGGCTTTGACCAGCTCGAAATCCTGCGGATGAATATGAATGCGAATATTACTGGCGCCCATCGGCAGCAGAACCAGGGCCTCGCGCAGCACGCTGCGAATCTGACTGGAGTCGGTCGTCAGCTCGCGCTGGATCACCTGGCGGGTCATCTGGCTGACCAGGTTGATCAAGGCCTGCTCCAGCTCCTGATCCTGGTTGGCGATCGGCTCCAGCAACTGGCTCATCAGCTGCTCCAGGCTCTTGACCTTGAGCGCCAGGGCTGCCTCGCCCTCTTGCTTGGCCTTGAGCTGGCCGGCGTGGAAGCCGTCCTTCTCGCCCGTGGAAAAACCTTCGTTATAGGCATCCTGGCGGATCGCCTCGACCTCATCGAGCGTCAGCGGTTTGACTTCCTCGATGGCGACTTCTTCCATCTGCGGCTGTGACTCCGGCTCGGCAACCGGTTCAGGCTCCGGCTCGGCCGGCACTTCCACGGCGGGATCGAAGCTGGGCAAGGCCCAGCGATCGAAACCGCCGACATCCTTGGCGCGAATCAGCTCGCTGGGGGCTTCCTTGGGGGCCATGCCGGTATCCGCCGCTTAGATCATCGCTTCGCCGCCCGCGCCGCCGAGAACGATCTCGCCAGACTCGGCCATGCGACGGGCAATGGTGAGGATTTCCTTCTGCGCGGTCTCGACGTCGCTGACGCGAACCGGCCCCTTGGCGTCCAGGTCGTCGCGCAGCAGCTCGGCTGCACGCTTGGACATGTTCTTGAAGACTTTTTCCTTGATCGCCTCGTCGGCGCCCTTGAGCGCCAGCACCAACACATCGGACGACACCTCGCGCAGCAGCGCCTGGATGCCCTTGTCGTCGACATCGGCGAGGTTGTCGAAGACGAACATCAGGTCTTCGATCTGGGTCGACAGGTCTTCGTCGACTTCGCGGATCGAATCCATCAGCTGGCCTTCGATCGAGCTGTCGAGGAAGTTCATGATATCCGCCGCCCGCTTGACCCCACCTAGGTTGGCGCGGGTGGTGTTGGAGCTGCCGGAGAACTGCTTCTCGAGGATCAGGTTGAGTTCCTTGAGCGCCGCCGGCTGTACGGTATTCAGCGAGGACACGCGCAGGACGATGTCCAGGCGCACCTTGTGGTCGAAGTGGCCAAGCACTTCGCCGGCCTGATCCGGGTCGAGGTAGGCCACCACAATGGCCTGGATCTGCGGGTGTTCGTAACGGATCACGTCGGCCACCGCGCGCGGTTCCATCCACTTCAGGCTGTCCAGACCACTGGTGCTGCCGCCGAGGAGGATACGGTCGATCAGGTTGCCGGCCTTGTCCTCGCCCAGGGCGGCGGTGAGCATCTTGCGGATATAGGCATCGGAGCCCACCCCCAGACTGGTCTGGTCGCCGACGATGTCGACGAACTCGCCCATCACTTGCTCGACCTGCTCGCGCTGGACATTGCGCATACCGGCCATGGCCACGCCGACCCGCTGTACTTCCTTCGGTCCGAGGTGACGCAGCACCTGCGCGGCATCGGTTTCACCGAGGGACAGCAGAAGAATGGCGGCTTTCTCGACCTTGCTCAGTTTGGTGAGGCGGACGTTTTCGTTACTCATCGGCGTTGATCCACTCTTTCACGACCTGGGCAACGCGGCCCGGATCTTCTGCCACCAGACTCTTGATGGCGTTCAATTGTGCATCATACCCCTCGGAGGGGCTCGGCAGCAGGATGCTCTGCGGACCACCGAGGCTGACGCGGTCGGCCGACAGTTCACCGTCCAGCCCGCCCATGTCGCCCAGATCGACATCGCCATCGGCACCAGACCCGCCTTTGTTCGGGTTGGCGATGTTCTTCATCACCGGGCGCAGGACGAACCAGACCAGGATGAAGATCAGCAGCGCGGGCACCAGCTGTCTCAGCCCACCCATGGCCATCAGGAACAGCTCGTTCTGGTACCAGGGCAGCTCGACGATATCGGCCAGGTCGGTGGTGAACGACGTGTTGATCACGCTGACACTGTCACCACGGCTGGCATCGAAACCCACGGCATCCTGTACCAGGCGGGTAAAGCGCGCCAGTTCCTCGGCACTCCAGGGCGCACGCGTGGTTTCCCCGGTTTCGCCGTTGATCTTGACCTGATCGTCGAGCACCACCGCCACCGACAGGCGCTTGAGGCGACCCTGCTGCTGCTTGGTGTGACTGATCGAACGGTCCAGCTCGAAGTTGCGGGTGGACTGCTCGCGCTTGTCCGCCGGATAAGGTGCCAGCATCGGCAGGCCGGTCGCCGGATCCATGACCTGTTGACCATTGGCATCCAGCAGTGGCTGGCCCGAGGCTATCGGACCGGGCGGCGCCGGCGCCGCTGCGGCCTGCTCCGGCGCGGCGGCGGCGCCCGGCGGCTGATTGCTCAGGGCACCCGGCACGCCTTGCGGCGGCAGGCTGCTGGAGCGCTGTTCGTTGACCTGCTGCTCGCTGCGCAGGGCCGGTTGGTCCGGGTTGAACATTTCCGAGGTCGATTCGACCGCGCTGAAATCGACATCCGCCGACACTTCCGCCTTGTAGCGCCCCGTACCCAGCACCGGCTGCAGGATGTTGTGCACGCGCTGGGTGAACAGGCTTTCCATGCGCCGGCTGTAGTCGAACTGCTTGCCGGCCATGGTCAGCTCGGACATTTCCTGCTGATCGGAGAGCAGGTTGCCTTTCTGGTCGACCACGGTGATCTGCGATTTGCTCAACTCCGGCACGCTGGTGGCGACCAGGTTGACGATGGCCATGACCTGGCTCGGTTCCAGGGTACGCCCCGGGTACAGCTCGACCAGCACCGAGGCGCTCGGCTTGCGCTCATCGCGCACAAACACCGAACTCTTCGGAATGGCCAGGTGCACGCGGGCACCTTTGACATTGTTCAGGCTGGAGACGGTGCGCGCCAGTTCGCCTTCCAGGCCGCGACGGTAACGCGTGGCCTCCATGAACTGGCTGGTACCCAGGCCCTGCTCCTGATCGAGGATCTCGAAGCCGATGTTGCCATCGCTCGGCGCTACGCCGGCACCGGCCAGCTTCAGCTGCGCGCGGCCATAGTCTTCGGACTTGACCAGCAGCGCGCCGGAGTTCGGCTCGATGGTGTAGGCGATATCGGCAGCGGCGAGGGTCTCGATGACCTGGTTGGTGTCCATCCCCGCCAAGCTGCTGAAGAGCGGCCGATAATCCGGCTGTTGCGACCAGAGCACCACGGCGAAACCGATCGCCACGCTGGCGGCCAGGCCGACCAACAGACCGATCTGCCGCAGCATCGACATGTCGGAGAGGTTTTCCAGGAACGACAAACCGAGCAAGGGTTTCTTCGGTTCTGCCGCCGTGGTGGCGGGCATATTTACAGCGACTGCTTCAGCCATGACTCAATTCCGCTCTGTTAAACCGGCATCTGCATGATGTCTTGGTAAGCCTGGACCAGTTTGTTGCGCACCTGGGTCATGGCCTGGAAGGAAACGCTGGCCTTCTGCGAGGCGATCATCACGTCGGTGATGTCGACGCCGCCCTGGCCCATCTCGAAGGCAGTGGCCAATTGGTTCGAGGCCTGCTGGGTTTCGCTCACCTTGCCCACCGCCTGACCGAGCATTTCCGAGAAACTCGGCGCACCCGGCTCCGGCGCGCTAATGGCAGGCGGCTTCTGCTTGGCCATGGCCTCCATCTGCATGGAGCGCATTTCCAACATCAGGCGATTGAACTCGACACCTTGACTCATGATCGTTCTCCGGCGGCCGCGGTTTTTTGACGCTGCGCGGCTCTGTAGAGAGGTATCTGCAACAAGGGTGCCAAAAAGAAAGGCCCGCACGGGGCGGGCCAAAGAGGGGTCTAGCGTGAAGCGTTCAGCCAGAGAACTTGCTGACTACTTAAGGGGCTATAGGCTCCTAACTGGCGAACAGATAGGCCTCGACATCCATGCCGGCATCACGCATCTGCGCGAGCTTGTAACGCAGGGTGCGCGGACTGATGCCCAGGCGCTCGGCAGCCTCCTTGCGGCGGCCACGCTCGGAGCGCAGGGTATCGATGATCATCTGGAACTCACGGCGACGCAGGTCGTCCCCCAGGGCGCCGGATGCCTCTGCCGGCGACTCCTGCTCCAGTGGGGCCGGACTGTTGATCACCAAACTGAGCGGTGGCGCAGTCATGGGCAGCGGCGCCATGCCGATGGGTGCCGTCAGACACAGGTCATGGGGCTGGATCAACCCGCCCTGCTGCAGGATCAGCGCACGCTGAATGGCGTTATCCAGTTCGCGCACATTACCCGGCCAGGGGTGGGCAATCAGGCAGGCACGCGCCTGCGGGGAAAGCTGCACGGCGCCATGATTCATTTTTTTGACGTGCTTGGCCAACAGGCGCTCGGCCAGCGGCAGAATATCGGCGGTACGCTCGCGCAGGGCCCGCCAGGCCAGCGGAAATACCGACAGGCGATAGTAAAGGTCTTCACGGAAACGCCCGGCGGCGACCTCGCCAGCCAGATCCCGGTTGGTGGTGGCCAGCACGCGGATATCCAGGTTGATCGGCTTTCGCGCCCCTACCCGCTCCACCTCGCGCTCCTGCAGAACGCGCAGGAGTTTGGCCTGCAGCGCCATGGGCATCTCGGAAATTTCATCGAGCAGGATGGTGCCACCTTCGGCCAGCTCGAACTTACCCGGCTGAGCGGCGATGGCGCCGGTGAACGCGCCCTTTTCGTGACCGAACAGCGTGGCCTCCAGCATGTTGTCCGGAATCGCCGCACAGTTGATGGCGATGAACGGCTTGCCGGCCCGTGGCGACTGCTGGTGGATGTAGCGCGCCAGCACCTCCTTGCCGGTGCCGGACTCGCCGGAGATCAGCACGGTCGAATCGCTGCGCGCCACCCGCGCGGCCAGTTCCAGCAGTTGCAGGCTGGCCGGCTCGCAGGCAATCGGGCCATCGCAGTCACTGGCACTGAGGCGGCCAAGCGCGTGACGAGCGACCAGATCCAGCAGGGCCTTGGGTTCGAAGGGCTTGACCAGGTAATCCGCGGCGCCCTGGCGGATCGCATCCACCGCGCGCTCCACGGCGCCATAAGCGGTCATCAGCAGCACCGGCAGTTGCGGGTAACGGCTACGGATCAGGCCGAGCAACTGGTGGCCATCCATGCCCGGCATATTGACGTCGCTGACCACCAGGCTGAAGGCCTCCTCGGTCAGCGCTATGAGCGCCTCTTCGGCGCACGCCACGGCGCGCAGATCATGGCCGCCGAGCAGCAGGGTGTCGGCCAGTGCCTCGCGCAACGCGCGGTCGTCTTCGACCAGCAGAATTTTGGCAGTCATGGCGTTACTCCTGAGAAACCAGATGCGCTGCGGGCAGCAGCGGCAGAACGAGGGTGGCACAGGTGCCACGCCCCACCCGCGAGCGCAGTTGCAGCTCGCCCTGGTGGGCACGTGCCACCGCCTGAACCACGGCCAGGCCGAGGCCCGTGCCGGTGGTCTTGGTGGTGAAGAAAGGTTCGCCGAGGCGCGCCAGGGTCGTCGGATCGATGCCCTCGCCGTTGTCGCTGACACACAGGCGCAAGGTGTTGCCACGGGCGTACAGGTGGATCTTCAAACGCGCCTCGCGGCCGGCCGCCTGGATCGAGTTCTGGATCAGATTGAGCACCGTGCCGACCAGGGTGTCGCGGTTACACAGCAACTCGCCGGCGCGGGCATCGCATTGCCAGCGCACACTCATGTCCTGCACATGCACTTCGGCGGCGGCGCGCAGGGCATCGAAAAATACCGACGGCGCGATACGGTTGGGTAAAGGCAACTCGCCGCGGGCAAACACCAGCATGTCGCGCACCTGGTGTTCCAACTCATGCAGACGCTCCTTGAGACGCCCGGCGAAGCGCTGCTGCTGCTCCAGAGATAAGGCCTGCTCGGTCAGATGGCTGGCATACAGCAGCGCCGCGGAAAGCGGCGTACGAATCTGATGAGCCAGCGACGCGACCATGCGCCCGAGGGCCGAGAGGCGCTCATGACGGGAGAGTTGATCCTGCAGGCGACGGGTTTCCGTCAGGTCGGTGAGCAACACCAGCTGCCCCGGCTCGCCATGCAACGAGCGGGTGGCAATGGATAGCCGGCGGCCATCCTTGAGGGAAATCTCATGGCCATCATCTTCACGCGGGGCAAAACTGCGGCTGATGACTTCACGCCAGAGCATGCCAACCAGTGGCTTCACGAGCAGAGTGCGCGCCACCGGATTGGCCTCGCGGACCACGCCCTGGCCGTCGATGACGATCACCCCACCGGGGAGCAGATCGAGCAGGCTTTGCAGGCGATGAGCCAGTCGCTCCTTCTCCGCCAGCTCCTGCATGCGCTGGGCGCTGACCAGAGCCAGCTGGCCCTTGAGCTCGGTAACCCGCGCTTCAAGCATGCTGTAGGAGGCCGTGAGCTGCGTCGACATCTGGTTGAACAGCTCGAACGCCTGCTCCAGGCTGGCGCGACTGGCCTGTTCAACCGGCGCGGCAGCAGCGGCTTGAGGATTCGGGGATGGTTGGGCAGCTTGGCTCATGTTCTTCTCTCGCTTGGCAAACCGTCAGAAGACGGTCAGTCAGAAGAGTCATAGCAATCGCCGTGCCTAAAAAAATATCGTTTATTTTCAAATACTTGAAAAATAAAGCCGGAGGCTGCGTCAAAGCTCCGGCTTTATTGGCTGGGTGAAGCGGACTTGTCAGTCCTCTTCCCCACCCTCCTCGTCCCGGCGACTCATGCCGTACTTGCGCATCTTCTCCACCAGCGTGGTACGGCGGATACGCAGACGCTCGGCAGCCCGTGCGACGACGCCACCGGCGTCATCCAGGGCCTGCTGGATCAGCCCCTGCTCGAGGTTACCCAGGTAGTCCTTGAGGTCGAGGCCTTCCGGCGGCAGCATCGCCGCCGTGGATACGCCAGGCAGTCCCGCACCAATGGCAGCACGCTCCTCGAACTCCTCGCGAAGACTGGTCGCCAGCTGTTCGTCTTCGTCATCGACATGGCGGAATTTCTTCGGCAGTTCGCCGACGCCGATCACCCCATAGGGATGCATGATCGCCATGCGCTCGACCAGGTTGGCCAGCTCACGGACGTTACCCGGCCAATCGTGGCGGCACAGCGACATGATCGAGGCCGAGTTGAAACGAATCGAGCCGCGCTTTTCGAACTCCATGCGCGAGATCAGCTCGTTCATTAGCAACGGGATGTCTTCCACCCGCTCGCGCAGTGGCGCCATCTCGATGGGGAATACGTTGAGGCGATAGTAGAGGTCCTCGCGGAAGGTGCCCTCTTCGATCATTTTTTCCAGATCTTTGTGGGTGGCAGCGATGATGCGCACATCGGCACTTTGCGTCTTGTTACTGCCGACGCGCTCGAAGGTACGTTCCTGCAGCACCCGCAGCAGCTTGACCTGCATAGGCAGCGGCATGTCGCCGATCTCGTCGAGGAACAGGGTGCCGCCATTGGCCAGTTCGAAACGCCCGGCGCGGCTGGTGATGGCACCGGTGAACGCGCCCTTCTCATGGCCGAACAGTTCGCTTTCCAGCAGTTCGGCGGGAATCGCCCCGCAATTGACCGGCACGAACGGCGCTTCGCGGCGCTTGGAGTGGTAGTGCAGATTGCGCGCGACCACTTCCTTGCCGGTGCCGGACTCGCCGAGGAGGAGCACGCTGGCTTCGGTATCGGCCACCTGCTGCATCATCTGCCGCACCTGATGGATGGCACGACTGGTGCCCACCAGGCTACGAAACAGATTGGGCTCGCGCTGCCGGCCGCGCTCGCGCGCCTGGTCGTACATCTCGCGATAGACCTGGGCGCGGTGCAGGGAATCGAGCAGCTTGTTGTAGCTGGCCGGCATCTCCAGGCTGGCCAGCACACGCCGACGCAGATCCTCCGACCAGTCGGCCGGGGCGGCTTCGCCAATCAGCAGCAGCGGCAGGTTCTCGTCCCAGGCCGTCAACTGCTTGAGCAGCTCCAGGGCACTGCCCTTGACCTGCACGTCGCCCAGCAGCACGCAGAGCACAGTGCGGCTGGAATCCAGCGGCGCTACCGCTTCACGCCATGTGGCGCTAGCGCAGGAAAAGTGCTCTTCGCCGAGAAAATTGAGGATCACCGCCAGATCACGGCGGCGCTCGCTGTTGTCGTCAATCAGCAGGATCTTGGTTTCACGCCACATCTTATTAGGGTCTGACTCGCGAGCTGAAAATGAAGTTGCTCACTAAAGTCGTGGGCAACACCGGCAATTGGCCACTAGTAAAGTCAAAAATCAGGCATGAGTCAATTTTATGACGTGAATTTTCTGCTTTTTAGCGATAAAAATTCGCTGCGCGGGGAGAAAGAATGAAAAAAGCCCGCAGAGCGGGCTGGATCAGGTGAACAGCTGGTAAACCTTGGCGCCTTGCTGTGACTGGTTGAGCTGCACCAGTTCGCCTGCCAGACGACGCTGCTCGCTCTGACACATCATCACCAGTTCGCGATAGAGGTCGAGCAACTCTTGCATGCGCTCGCGCAGCACACCTTCATCGTGCACCGCCTCGACCATGGCCTCGTCAACCGCTTGCCGGCATTGCGCATCAAGCTCACCGATAGCGGTCCAATCCTGGCGAGCCAATGCGTCACGCAAGGCACTGCCGGTAGCTTCGAGACGCTGCACAGATGAACTCATGAGATTTCCCCTCGGTTACGGAAAGCCTTAGTGGCTGATGGCATCCCAACCGGATTTCACATTACGCAGCAGCCCCGCCACTTCATCGACCAAGGCCACATCATTGTTCAGGTTAGCCTCGATCAGACGAGAAACCATGTATTCGTAGAGCCGATCGAGGTTGGCAGCGACTTCGCCACCCTGCTGCAGATCCAGCCCTTCACGTAGGCCGCCGATGATACCAATAGCCTTGCTGATCAGCTCGCCCTTGATTGCCACCTGACCATGCTGCATGGCACCACGCGCCTGTGCCAGACGCGACATGCCACCTTCCATCAACATCTGGATCAGTCGGTGCGGACTGGCATCGCCAACCTGCGCTTGGGTATTGACGGTTTGATACTGCTTGAGGGCCGCCATCGCGTTCATGATCTCTCCACTGAACATTGCCTGGATACATCAAATGTATCGGCAACACGGTGGACAGCTTTAACGCTAAAGACGCAGGAAAGGACGAAAAACGCAAATTATCCCGCGGTCGCCGCAGGCTCTACCTCGGGGCCGATAGCATCCCAAGCGGTCTTGATCTGGGTCAGCAGCGCATGCACTTCATCGAGGCTGCGCGGGGTGCTATCCAGTGCCACGCCGGCCAGCTGGCGCGTCATGTAATCGTAGAGCGCATCGAGGTTCTCGGCGATTTCGCCGCCCAGATCCTTGTCCAGACCCGCCTGCAATACCCCGAGGATGGTGATGGTGCTGCCTACCGCCAGGCCACGAATCTCGGTATCACCTTCCGCCTGGGCATGGCGCGCCAGACGAACACGCTCAAGGGCGCCATCGAGCAGCATCTGCACGGTGCGGTAAGGCGATACTTCCTGGCTGGTTTTGACCTGTTTGTAGGTATCGATGGGTTTCTTGCTCATCTATCAATCCTTTTTCACGAAGCCTGGCAGGCTCGCCAGTTGACTGGTCAGACTCTCGCTGGTCTTTTTCAAGCGCGCAACCAGACTGTCCATCGCGGAGTACTGCGCCACCAGACGCGCCTGAACTTTCTCGATGCGCATATCCAGCGCTTCGCGCTGATCATCGATATTGGACAGGGTGCTGGAAAGCGACTTGGTGCGCTGATCGAGCACCCCATCGCTCTTCAGATAATGGCTGACATTGCTCTCAAGCCGCGTCATCAAACCATTGCTGCCACTGAAGTACTCGGCCACCCCTTCGAAGTTGTTATCCAGGGCAGCACTCAGCGTCGTGTCATCGATCTTCAGCGTACCGTCCTTCTGCGTGGTGATGCCCAGTTCAGCCAGGGCCCGAGCACCATCAGGACCGGTCATCTTAACCAGCTCGCCACGGATTCCAGACATCAAGCCACGTACCGTGACATCACCCACCAACGGCCCAGTTACGGGATTTCCGTCGGTTACCGGTACCACGGCGCTCAGCTGCCCCACCGTGCTGATAAGGCTGTTATAGGCATCGACAAACTTCTGCACATTGCTTTTCACCGTGCCCTTGTCGACACCGACCGTGATATCGACGGTCTTGCCGGCCAGAAGATCGGCACTGCTTTGGGCACTGACCAGATTGAGGGTCAGACCATCGATCGCCGTGGTCACCGTGTTGCTATCACTGGTGACCTGCAGGCCGTCGACGTAAAGAATGGCGGACTGCGCCCTGCTGATTACCCCGCCTGCTCCGGTGGTGGAATCGGGCCCGGTGCTAGTCGCCGTGGCGCCAACAGCAGGATTAAGAGCGGTCAGCGCATTGGTGCCCGTCCCCCCCGTGGAGGTGGCCGCAACCGTAAGATCGTCACCATTGGTTGAGCTCAGCACCAGGCGAGCGCCCGAACTGTCGGTCTCGATGACAGCCGAAATGCCCTGCGGATTACCATTGATGTTGATCATGTCGCGAACGTCTTCGAGCGTGAAGCCATCAGCGATGCTCACGTTCAGATTGACGCCACCGGAACTGATTGCAATATCACCGGCCTGGAAAGTGGCGGTGCTACCACCGGCAATGTTGCCCAGTTCCAGGTTGACGGTGGGCTGGAACGCCTGAGTGGTCAGGGCCACAGTACCCGTAGTGACGCCATCCTCGGTAACCGCTACCTGAATATCGTTGCCCTCGCCGGTCTTGCTGGAGCTGAGCACCAGGCGCGAACCCGAGGCATCGGTGACGATGGTGGCACTGATCCCGGCACTCTTGCCTTCTTCGTTGATGCTGTCGCGAAGGCCGCTGAGGGTATTGTTGCCTGCCGTGACATCGACTTCGATACTGGACGAGCCGGCCGAGATGGTCATCTTGCCGCTATTGAAGGTGGTGCCTGAGGTGCTGGACACAGACTGCAAGGCAACCTTGCTACTGGACGCGAGCTGCTGCACCTGCATGCTGTACTTGCCGGCATCTGCCGAGGCGGCAGCTTTGGCGGTGAGCACGCTGCTACTGCTGGATGAGGCCGTACGCGTCTCGAAGACAGACGCCTTGCTCAGGCCCTGGATGGCTGTCTGCAGGCCGCTCAGCGAGCCCTTCAGGGTGCCAAGCGCAGAGAAGCGCGAGGTGGTGACCTTTTCCAGTCGATCCAGTTGCAGGGTCTTCGGAGCTTTCTCCGCGTTCACCAGCGCTGTCACGATGCTATCGATATCGATACCCGATCCGATACCCAGAATTCCAGCCATGTTACACCTCGCCAAAAATATGACTACAAACGCCTCGTGAGCGTTTAATAGTCAAAAGCCATGCCAAAACTTGACGTCAGGCTTCGGCCTTGAACAGCAGACTGCGAACCTCTTCCAGGCTCTCTGCCAACTGCAGAGCCTCTTCCGAGGGAATCTGGCGGATGATGTCGCCGGAGGTGGCGTCGGTAACTTTTACCACCACCCGCCCGGAACCATCTTCCAGGGAAAAATTGATATTGCGGCGCGCCGATTGCACGAACTCTTGAATGGTTGAAACAGCAGTTTCAACCTGTTCGCGCGAGATGCTAGCGGTTTCGCCTGGTGCTGCTTGGGCCGCTCGCTCTTCGCCGGCCGGCTCAGCACCTACTACCTGCTTGCGCGCAGCGTCCACGGAGGCGGAACGCCCTGTGGTAAGCGCCGGATTCAGCGAATTCTTGATTGAGCCAACGTCCATAAATTTCTCCTCACAATGAGGGAACGGGGAGAAGAGCTGTGCCCTTCTCCCCGCAGTCTAGCGCGTTTACCCTTACTGCAGCAGGCTGAGCACAGCCTGCGGCAGCTGGTTGGCCTGGGCCAGGATTGCGGTACCGGCCTGCTGCAGGATCTGGTTTTTAGTCAGTTCCGAAGTTTCCGCAGCGTAGTCAGTGTCGCGAATCCGGCTACGAGCAGCCGAGGCGTTCTCAGAGATGTTCTGCAGGTTCGAGATGGTGTTCTCGAAGCGGTTCTGCACAGCACCCAGTTGAGCACGCTGGCTGTCGATGTTGGAGATCGCCGCGCTGACGATACCCAAGGCATTCTGCGCGCCGATGGCAGTGCCAATGTCGATTTCATCGACCGACTCCAGGGTGCTGAACACGCTAGCTGCCTGAATGGTGGTATCGATGGTGTCGAAGTTCTCAACCTCGAAGGAGTCCGCCGACTCGAAGCGCACCTGACCTACGGCCACGGCGCCATCAGCACCGGTACCGGCCAGCGCCTGCGCTGCACCTACCGTATCACTGGCATCTTCGGTATCGGCAACCCCATTGTCGCCATTGAAAGCCATGCTTTGCAGCTCAGCCGTCACGGCCGCTCCAGCTGCATCACTAGCGGTATATCCATCGATGACAATATTGTCACCGCGCTCACTGACCATTTCCAGGGCGCCGCTGTTGGTCACCCGGGCACTGATGCCGGTACGACCGGTTTCCTTGTTGATCGCATCCGCCACACCGGACAGATCTTTCCAGTCGGTCATGGCCACGGAAATCGCCACACCATCATCTTCCTCGGCGTTATTCGAGCCGTAAAGGGTGAAGCTGATATTGCCTTCGACATCGGTATTGGTGAAGCCACCACCGTCTGAATCCTGCTGCAGGCGCACTACGGTACGCGCGGCGGAAGTCACACCGGTAGATCCAGATGCACCATTCACGGCATTGGACAGTTCACGCGCCGAGCTGCCATCTGCCAGAGAAATCGAAGCGGTACCCAGTTTACCTTTGATGGTCAGACCGTCGGTACTGGCCGGAGAAGAGGCATAGCCGATATCGGTAGAGGTCAGATCGGCGAAACCAGTAATCTGGCTAGCGGCAAGACCACTCTGGGCATCAGTGTCACTGGCGACGCTGCTGTTGAAGCGGCTGGCACCGATACGCGAGGCAGAAGCTGCACCGACGGAAACGCTGATGGTTTCGAAAGCGTTGGCGCCGACCTGGAAGCTCTGCGAACCGAAGGTACCGTCGAGGATCTTGCGACCACCGAAGGTAGTGGTTTCGGCGATGCGGTCCAGTTCCTGTTGCAGCTGAGACACTTCACCCTGGAGGGCTGCACGTTCAGTTGCGCCGTTGGAACCGTTGGCCGATTGCAGGGCCAGGTCACGCATACGTTGCAGAATGCCGGTGGACTGCTGCAGGGCGCCTTCAGCGGTCTGCGACAGGGAGATACCGTCGTTGGCGTTGCGAGTCGCAACGTTCAGGCCATTGATCTGGCTGGTCAGACGGTTGGAAATCTGCAGACCAGCAGCGTCGTCTTTGGCGCTGTTGATACGGAAGCCGGTGGACAGGCGCTGAAGCGAAGTGTCCAGGCCTTTGGCAGAAGTGTTGAGGTTACGCTGAGTGTTCAGCGACGCTACGTTGGTGTTGACTGTCAGGGCCATGGTATTTGCCTCCAAAGGACCGTACTAACTGGGTTTGCCTGAGCTTGCGAGCTTTGGGCCTGCTTTGCTCAGACGCCCCATAAAGTTCGCATTCGATCTTTGTATCGGCGCTACCCGGCGCAACTTTAGGTGGCTTTAGCGAGGAAAAACCAATTTTTTTCTTTCAGTCAAAACAACGATTTAGAAAATTTAACCAGCGAAAAGCGGGGTTTCAATGGAAGTTTGACGCGCCACAGCAGGCTAACTGCAGTGGCGCATCGCCACTTTCTATCATTTAGACCCGTTTCAACCAGGCATCCGGCCAGTGGGTGATGTTCTTGCTCAGCGTGCTTTCATTGAACGGCCAGGCCGGCTGCTCGATGACGAACTGCGGATTGGCCGCCGCGAAATCGATAGCCGCGTTGGACGGGTTGTCAGTGCCCCAGTCCTTGCCGGCACGGGGTACATCCTTGACTTCCTTCATCACCCCATCGGTAGAGACAATATAGGAGCCCTTGGTCACCAGCGGCGAATACAGACGCAGCTCTTCGGCCACATGGGCATAGGTGTGATTCGAGTCAAGGATGACCAGCACGGTCTCACCGGGTTTGATCAGCGACTTGACCTGCGCCACCACGTCATCGGCAACCGAGCTGCCTTCGATCAGCGTCAGGTAGCTGAACAGCTCATGCTCCTCGATAGCCTTGCGGTTGTGCGGGCGGATCTCGATGTCAATGCCGATCACCCGGCCCTTGCCCATGGCCTGGAACAGGCTGGCGTAATAGATCAGGGAGCCGCCGTGGGCCACACCGGTCTCGACTATCACGTCCGGTTTGACCTTATAGATCACCTCCTGCATGCGGATCATGTCTTCCGGCAGCTGGATTACCGGGCGACCCATCCAGGAGAAGGTATAGGGGTATTTCTGGTTCCAGCCGAGGTTGACCCATTGCTGGGACAGTAGCTCGAAGGCCTCGTCGGTGTAGAGCTCCAGCTCGCGAACCACTCCGTTCTCGTTCAGGGTCAGTTTTTTGTTATCGGTATCGACTGTCAGTTTCACGTCCTGCTCCTTTCTGAGTATTAAATCTGCCCACGCCACCAGGCCAGGGCATCATTCAAACCACTGTGTAGATCGAATCGCGGCTGCCAGCCGGTCGCCAACAGGCGCTGGTTGTCGGCGATCAGCAACGGGGGGTCGTTGGCCGCTACAGGCACAACCCCAAATTGCAGCAGGTGTTCGGCATCCAATTGCCTAGCCAGGTACTCGATGACCTCACGCAGGCGTGTCGGCTGTCCGCTGCCGATATTAAATGCGCCCCGGGCATCGACACGCAGCAACTGGACCAACGCTGCGGCCACATCCGCCACATGCAGCAGATCACGCAGTTGCTCGCCATGGGAGCAACGCGCCGACTCGCCTTTGAGTAGCGCACCGATTACCGCAGGCACCAAACGCGCCGGCGCTTCATACGGCCCATAGGCATGGAAGATCCGCGCCCAGGCCACTGGTATGTCATGCAACTCGCCGAACAACTCGGCCAACTCGCGGGTAGCATTCTTGCTACGCCCGTAGGGAGTTGCTGGCTTGATCGGCGTTTGGTATTCACGGCAAACACCCTCACCAGACCAGTCGTATTCCGCGCAGCTGCCTACCAGTACAGCCTGTTCGCCACCATGGTGCTGGAAGGCTTCCAGCAACTCCACGGTGGCCCGCACCCAGCTCAGATTTTCCGGCGAGGTCCAGTACCCACCCGGCTTGGCACACCAAGCCAGATGCAACAAACACTGCGGCCTTACCGTTTTGCACAAAGACTCAGCAGCCCCAGGCAACAACAAGTTCACGGCATGATGGGCTGTTTTTTCATTGTCTGCCGCGTAGGTATGACTTTGACTATAAACGGCATGCACCTCCCAGCCAGCGTCACGCAATTGACTGAGCACATGGCGGCCAATAAAACCACCGGCTCCCGTCACCAGAACACGCCTGCGAGCACTAGACATGTTCAGAGCTTAACCAGCAGGCCTTGACCGGTAGGCAACTCTAAAATGCGCTCATAATGACGCTGACTGAGCCATGCATCTTCAGCATGTTGCTGAGCCCCGTACCACAACCAGCCATAGTCATCGAAAACTATCATGCCGCCGGGCACCAGACGTTCATAAAGCTGATCGAGAACCGCTACTTCTGCGTCGGCATTATTCATATCGATATGCATGAATGCGATTTTTTCCGGCATACCCTTCACAAAGGAATCAGGCACAAGGCCTTGCACCACCTTGACTCGCGGATAATCGCGTAAGCGCTCGCAGACCTGCGTATAAAGCTGATCGCTGTGACTCGACAAAGCATGATGTTTCATATCGGGCGTGTGGTAGAAAACATCGTACAAATAGTAATCACGTGCCAGGTCATTGAAGCCCAGGTAATCACAGAGCACCTTGACAGTGAAGCCCTTATAAACACCCGCCTCAACAAAATCACCCTCTAGCCTGCTGCATTGTCGAGCCGCCCAGCACAAGGTGTGCAAGCGCCAGATAAGGGACTCCTCCTGCAAGTCAGGGTTGTTATCCTTAATCGCGGAGATGAATTTATCATCCCGCAAAAAACCCATATTTTTATTCCACGTTATAAGGTTATCACCGGCAAAAATACCATCCGACTGCAAGGTATTAAGCGCATGCGAGACGCCATCGACGAAACGCTCTTTATCGCCGACACCGTAAAACAGATCCGTAATGTAATTAGCCATGCTTCCCTCCTTAAAACTCAGCGCTGTACTGCACATCAAGCTCGCGCAACTTGGGTACAGCCACCACGAAGCGGCCACCCCATGAGCTGATTGCAGCCTGCTGTTCCCTCACCTCGGCCAGCAGGTTCCACGGCAGCACCAGCACATAGTCCGGCTTCTCAGCCGCAATGCGCGCCGGCTCGACGATTGGAATGCGGCTACCAGGCAGAAACTTGCCCTGCTTGTGCGGGTTGGCATCGGCCACCCAGGCCAGCAAGTCGCCACGCACGCCAGCGTAGTTGAGCAAGGTGTTGCCCTTGGCTGCGGCGCCGTAGCCCACCACTTTCTTGCCATCGGCCTTGGCCTGCAGCAGGAAGCGCAACAGCTCGTGCTTGATGCGTTCGGCGGCTGGCGCCAGGCTGGCGTAAAACTCTGCGGTACGCACCCCACTCGCCTCTTCCTGCGCCAGCAGCGCTGCGACCGCTGGGGCAACAGACCGGCCACCACTTACCCGTTGCACGAAGACGCGCAACGAGCCGCCGTGAGTCGGCAACTCCTCGACATCGAAGATGGCCAGGCCATTGCGCACGCAGAGGTTCTGCACGGCGGTCAGCGACAGGTAGGAATAATGCTCATGGTAAAGCGTGTCGAACTGGTCCTCGGCCATCAGCCGCAGCAGATGGGGGAACTCGAAAGTAGCCACGCCATCAGCCTTGAGCAGGGTGGCGAAGCCCTTGAGGAAATCGTTGATGTCCGGCACATGGGCCAGCACGTTGTTGGCCGCCATCAGGTCGGCGCTCCAGCCATCCGCAACCAAGCCCGCAGCCACCGCCTCACCGAAGAACAGCTCGCGGATCTCCAGGCCCTTCTCACGCGCCGCCTTGGCCGTGCTGGCCGTGGGTTCAATGCCCAGGCAGGCGATGCCGCGCTGCGCTACGTATTGCAGGAGGTAGCCATCGTTGGCGGCAATTTCCACCACCCGACTATGCGCCGTCAGCCCGAAACGCTCGACCATCTGCGCCACGTAGCGCTCGGCATGCTTGAGCCAGCTGCTGGAGAAGGAACTGAAATAGGCGTAGTCAGCATCGAACAGGCTATCGGCTGCGCGATAGTCCTCGGTCTGCACCAGCCAGCAGCCATCGCACACCAGCACCCGCAGCGGCACCCATTGCTCGGCCTGGTTCAGCTGTTCGCTACTGACATAGGCGTTCGACGGCGGCGCGGTGCCCAGGTCGATCAACGGCAGGTGCAGGTGTGCACCACAGCCTCGGCAGTTCATAGACGTACTCCTTGGAAATCTTCGCCCAGCAAGGGGTGACCGGCATCGCGCGCCGACAGGCCCAGCACCGGCAACGGCCAGTCGATAGCCAGGCGCGGATCACTGACAGACAAGCCCCCCTCAAAACCCGGGGTGTAATCGGCACTGTGCAGGTAGAGCAGTTCGGCATCCTCGCTGAGAGCTTGGAAGCCATGGGCGAATCCGGCGGGCAGCAGCAAGCTGCGACCATCGCCCGCCTCCAGGCGCTCGGCGTGCCAGCAGAGAAAAGTCGGCGAACCCTGGCGCACATCCACCGCCACATCCCACACCGCCCCGCGCAGGCAGGTAATCAGCTTGCTTTCGGTATGCGGCGGATACTGGAAATGCAGCCCGCGCACTGTGCCGCGTTGAGCGGTGCGCGAATGGTTGATCTGACGGATATGCAGCGGCTGACCGAAAGCCTGCAGGCTGCCTTCGCAGAACAAACGGGCGAAACGCCCGCGCTCGTCCTCATGCACCTTGTGCTGCAGACTGAACAGCCCGGCCAGCGGTAGCTCGCGCAGGTGCAAATCGCTCATGCCGCCCCCCAGTAGCCGGCCAGCTGCGCCAGGCTCACCGCGCGCATATCTTCGCCGCGCTGCCAGGCCTGGTGCCAGTCGAGGGTCTGCTGCAGGCAGTCATCCAGCGACCAGCGTGGCTGCCAGCCGAGCAACTGGCGGGCCCGGCTGCTGTCCAGGCGCAGCAGGCCGGCCTCGTGCAGTTCACTCTGCTCAATATTCAGGCCCGGCGCCTGCGGCCAGCGCGCCGCCATGCGCCCGACCACGTCGCCGACATTGCAGGTATCGGCATCGGCCGGGCCGAAGTTCCACGCACCGGCCACGGCCGGGCCCTGCTCATACAGGCCCTGGGCCAATTGCAGATAGCCCGTAAGCGGCTCCAGGGCATGCTGCCAGGGGCGCACGGCCTGGGGGTAACGCAGGGTCACCGGCTCGCCACGCGACCACGCAGCCAGCACATCCGGCACCAGGCGATCAGCAGCGAAATCACCGCCACCCAGCACATTGCCGGCCCGCGCGGTAGCCATGGCCAGGCCGTGCTCGGCATAGCGCGCCACAGGGAAATAGGAGGCAGCAAAAGATTTCGCCACCAGCTCGCAACAGGCCTTGCTGCTGCTGTAGGGATCATGGCCGCCCAGGGGTTCGTTTTCCCGATAAGGCCAGGCCCACTCGTGGTTGGCGTAGACCTTGTCGGTGGTGACCACCACACAAGCCCGCACACCACCGACCTGGCGCATGGCTTCGAGCAGATGCAGGGTGCCCATCACGTTGCTGGCGTAGGTACCCAGCGGATCACGGTAACCCTCGCGCACCAGGGGCTGCGCCGCCAGGTGCAGGATGATCTCGGGGCGCACTTCGGCCATCACGCGCTGCAATTCGGCAAGATCGCGCAGGTCGCCGATATGGCTGTCGATGCCCTCGCCGACCCGCGCCAGTTCGAACAGGCTCGGCTGGGTCGATGGCGCCAGGGCGAAACCACTGACCTTGGCACCCCAGTTCTGCAACCAGAGCGCCAGCCAGCCACCCTTGAAGCCGGTATGACCGGTCAGCAGAACACGCTTGCCCTGCCAGAAGGCCTGGTTCAGCTCCACTGCTTCCACGGCGCCTCCCCGCTCTGCCACAGCTGCTCGAGGTAGTTTTTGTCGCGCAGGGTATCCATCGGGTGCCAGAAGCCTTCGTGCTGATAGGCCATCAGCTGCCCCTCGCTGGCCAACCGGTCCAGCGGCTCGGCTTCCCAGGTGCTCGTGTCCTTGTCGATATAGGGCAGCACCTTGGGCGACAGGACGAAGAAGCCGCCATTGATCCAGCCACCATCGCCACGCGGTTTCTCGACGAAACCGGTGACCTGGTCACCTTCGCGGGCCAAGGCGCCGTAACGCCCCGGCGGCTGCACCGCGGTAACGGTGGCGAATTTGCCATGCTCTTTGTGGAAGGCCACCAGGGCACTGATATTGAGGTCGGAAACGCCATCGCCATAGGTGAAACAGAACGCCTCATCCTCCTCCAGGAAACGCCCGACGCGGCGCAGACGTCCACCGGTCATGGTTTCCTCACCGGTGTCTACCAGGGTCACCCGCCAGGGCTCGCTGTAGTTCTGGTGCACTTCCATCTGGTTGCTGCGCATGTCGAAGGTGACATCCGAGGTATGCAGGAAGTAGTTGGCGAAGAAATCCTTGATTGCATAACCCTTGTAGCCCAGGCAGATGACGAAGTCCTGGATACCGTGGGCCGAGTACTGCTTCATGATGTGCCAGAGAATCGGCTTGCCGCCGATCTCGATCATCGGCTTGGGCTTGAGGTGCGATTCCTCGCTGATCCGCGTGCCGAGGCCACCGGCCAGAATCACCGCTTTCATTATTGTTCTCCTTGTTCGCAATAGCGTTGCCACATCTGCCGGTAGGTTTCCTCCATCCGCCGGGTGAAGTCCACCGCATCGCAGAGTTTAGAGGCCAGCATTTCATCACGCAGACCGGCGCGGATCTTCGCCAGCGCCGGCACATCGTTGGCCAGCGCCACCAGTTTGTCGAGGTACTCCTGTACCGTATCGGCAATCCATTCGTCACGCCCCATACCGTGCAGAATCAGCGCGCCGACCCGGCCCATGGACGGACGATCACGCAGGCTGACCACCGGCAAGCCCATGTACAGGCTTTCATACAGCGTGGTGCCGGAGTTGTGCGGGAAGCAGTCCAGGGCGATATCCATCTGCGCCAACGCCTCAGTGGCAGGCGAGGTATAGCCGATTAGTAGGCGCTCGGCAGCAATGCCTTGCTCGGCAAACAGGGCAAAGTAATGCTCACGCAGGCTTTCATCGCTGAAGGCGTTGCTGTCGAGCAGCAAGCGCGAGTTCGGCACGCGCTTGAGCAACGCCGACCAGACCTCGATGACCTTATAGTTCAGGCGCACCGGGCGGGTCAGACTGCCGAAGGTGATATAGCCGTTGCTCAGCGCCGGTAACGCGCTGATCTCGACCTGCATGCGCTCCGGCGGCACATAGGCCACGGCTGGCGCGGGCATGCGCCAGAGGCTTTCGGCGAAGGATGATTCGCAGCCGACTGGCAGCATCTGCTCGTCGGCGAGGAAGTAGTCCACCTGCTCCAGGCCCGTGCCGAAGGCGAATCCCATCCACCAGCTGATCTGTACCGGCGCCGGCTTCAGGGCGAACACCTGCAGGCGACTGTTGCCGGTATGCCCGGCTAGATCGACAAGGATATCGATGCCATCTTCACGAATGCGTTCGGCGATTGCCTTGTCACTCAACCCGACGCAATGGCGCCAATGGTCGACATGGCCGATGAAGCGCTCGGTCATCGCATCCTCGCGGCGCACCAGCGAGTAGGCAAACACCTCGACCTGCTCGTGATCGTGGTGGCTGAGCAGCGGCTCAATGAATATCGCGCAGACGTGGTGACGGAAATCCGGCGACACATAGCCGATGCGCAGGCGGCGCTTCTCTGTACGCGGATTGTCGTAGTGGAAATACTGCCGGGCCGGATAGCGATCGGTAACCTCGCGGTAGAGCTGGTACACCTGCTCACCGCTCCAGTCCGGATGGTAGTTGGCAAAGAACAGCAGATTGGTGCGCGCCCCCGGCAAGTCGAGCACCTGGCGCAACAGGGCAATGGCACGGTCGAGGTTGCCAAAATGCGACTCGACACCCGCCAGGTTGATCAATACCGGCTCATAGCCCGGCATCAGCTCCTGGGTCTTGCGATAGGCAACCAGGGCTTCCTTCAGGCGCTTGTCGGCGCTGAGGATGTTGCCCAGGTTGTTCCACAGGCTGGGGTCACCGGGATTGAGCTCCAGCGCCACGTGCATGACTTTCTCGGCTTCCTCCAGCGCGCGCCAGTCCAGGTAGGTATTGGCCAGGTTGTTCCAGGCCAGGGCCTGCAGCGGCGAAATGGCCAGGGCGCGCATGAAGCAGCCCTCCGACTCATGCTGACGACCGACCGACTGGTACACCCCGCCGAGCATGTTCCAGCCCGCCTGGTAATCAGGCTTGAGTTGCAGACCGCGCATCAGGTATTCCAGCGCCTTGTGCGGGTTCTGTTCCTGCTGATAGGACTGGCCCATCCAGCAAAGGGCTTCATGATGGGACGGAGCCAGCTGCAGGGCCCGCTCCAGGTATTCACGCCCGTTTTGGAACTGCTGCATCATCACCGCCGACATGCCGCGATGGCACCAGGCATCCGCATTATCGGGGCAACGTTCGGTCCATTCGCCCATAGTCGCCAGGTCATCGTCGAGACGCATGGACTTGCGCAGGAAGTTGCTCAAGCGCTGCCAGGCCAAGGTGCAATCCGGGTTGTGCTGCAACAGCTCGCGCAAAGTCTTTTCGGACTGTGCAGGTGAACCTTGGCGGGAATGCACGGCGGCCAGTACCAGGCTGGCCCGCCACTGCCGTGGGTCGGCAGACAGGGTGGCCTCGGCCAATCGTTTCGCCTTCGCCACATCATGATCGAGTTCGAGATCGGCCAGCGCCGCGCGCAGCTCCAGATCATCCGGCCACTCGCGATACGCCGCCTTGACCAGCGGGTAAGCCGGCTCGCGCTGGCTCAACTGGTAGCGGGCCAGGGCCGTGGCTCGGCGAATCTGCGGCGATGTACCGCGCAACTCTTCACCCAAGGACACCACCTGCTGCCACTCCTGCGCGGCAAACGCCTGCTCGAAGCGCTGCAGAATCAGGGTTTGCGAGCTTTTCTCCAGGCAGCATTTCTTGTATTTCAGGCCGCTACCACAGGGACAGGGATCATTGCGCCCCGGCTGATTCGCCGGCAGTTGTTCGAGGATATTCAGGCGTTCCTGCAGCTGCGCAATCAGCGCCAGCGCTTCGTTCGCCCCGGCATGCTCGGGCTGCAGTTTAAGGACCTGATTGAAGGCGGTAACAGCAGCCGGCCAGTCCTGCGCCTGCAGGCAAGCCTGGCCGAGCTTCATCGCATGCTCGGGATTGTCGGGCTCGAGATCAACCAGATGGTCAAACGCTCGCAAAGCCGTGACAGGGTCGCGACTGGCCAGCGCCGCCTCGCCCAGCAGCGCCCAGGAGGGGGCGTCTTCCGGCACATACTGCAGCACCTCGCGGCAACTGTTGCGCGTGCGGGTGTAGTCACCCTCGTCAAAGCCCAGGCGCGCCTGCCCGCGGAAGAACTCAACCAGCCACTCGGTATCAACTGCCATGCCTGCTTCCGTCAATTTTTCAGCATCGTCTGAGCAAGTTAGCAATTAATACGCCAGAAGAAACGGAAAAAGCGCTGAACCGGTCTGAGGCCCAGCCAAGACAGATACGGCGATGTGTATCAGCGCAACTGGTTGAACAGATTGAGCCCGGAGATCTTCACATAGCTCTGCTGCGCAGCTTCCAGAATCACGGTCTGGAAAGACAGCCGGGAAAGCGCCTCGGCATAGTCCAGCTCACTCAGCTCGGCCTGGACTGCCTTGTTGACCAGGGTGACGTCTTCATTGTCGACCTCGGTGGAGTCAACCAGATTCAGGCGGGCACCGATCTCGGTCTGCACTTCCAGGACCTGGCCGATGCCGTTGTCCAGGTTGGTCAAGGCAATGGCCACCTCATCGCGGATCGCCAGGTTGCCAACCGTGGTGGTCGGTGACGACTCCAACGCCTGGCGTAACCGGGAAATGCTGTTGAGAATGCTGCGCTTTTCCTGGAACTGCGGCTGCACGCCGAACTCGTCACCGGCAGCCGCCGCCGCACTCAGACTGAAGTCCACACCGAAGACGCTGACCGTTGCCGGATACGGCCCAGGAGCCGAACCGGTGGCGATCGGCGTACTGCTCGGCCCAACCGGTTGTGAGTAGACGTCGTAGTCAGTGGCGTTGGTAAAGCGCAACACCACACCCGAGGTCGGGAACTGCGAGTTGAAGACGGCCTGGTTGCTGATGGTACCGCCGCTGATCACGGCCGTGGACGGGTTGGTCGAGGCGCGTGTCACCGCGAACTCGGTAGGCGCCGACTCCAGGGTGAAGCTGTGCGTGCCGATGCCCGGAGAGCCCGCCACGGCAGGCGGCTGGATATCCGCCAGGAGGTTATCCAGGTCCTGTTCGTTATCGCCCTCCTGCAGCACCACGTCCAGCTGGAAACGCATGCCACGGAAGTTGATCACGTTGCCACCATTGGCCAGCGGATCGATCACCCCACCACCCGGAACCTCCGAGGTTACATCCGCCCCGGCGGCGTCATAGATGCGGAACTCATTGCCGCTGACAAAGGCCAGGGAATAAGGCTCGCCCGCCCGGAAGGTGCTGTTGAAGGCATCGTTATCATTGACCAGCCCCGTCGACATGAAGACGCGCTGATCGGCACTGGCGACCGGCGGAATCGTCGTCGCCGGCAATGGCGGCACCTGACCAGCCAGAGCGGCATTGTCGATACCCCCGGTACTCAGCACACGGTTGGCGTTGGTCACATCCTCGAACAGGCGCTTGCCGTTGTCGTTGATTGCGACTGTGGTCGAACTGGCGACCTGCAGGCTGCGCTGCCCTTCGTCACCGAAATACGAGTAGGTGCCATCCGGATTGCGCACGAAAGGCTCGGTCTTGCCGAGGAAACCGGCAAACAGGTACTCACCGCGGGCGTCACGGCTGTTCATCAGGTTGAGCAGTTCACCCTCGCGCTCTTCCAGTTCCTTGGCGATCGACTGCCGATCCTCCGCCGACAGGGCACCGCCACCGGCCTGTACGGCCAGCTCGCGGATACGCTGCAGCACCGTATTGACGGAGTTGAGGGTGGTCTCTTCCTGGGTCAGGCTGTTCTTGGCCGCAGTCAGGTTTTCCTTGTACTGCCCGAGCAACGACTGTTGCTGCTGCAACTGCAACAGGCGCACCGAAGCCACCGGGTCGTCGGCCGGAGTCAGGATGCGCTTGCCGCTGCTGATCTGCTCCTGGGTGCGGATGACATTGGAATAGTTGCGGCCAATGCCGTTGACACCGTTATTGAAAGCCTGGATGGAAGAGATACGCATGACCATGATGGCTGTCCGGCTTTAGAAGGTGTTGATAAGGGTATCGAACAAGGACCGCGCGACTTGAATGATCTGCGCCGAAGCCTGGTAGTACTGTTCGAATTGAATCAGCTTTGCCGCTTCCTCATCCAGGTTCACCGCCGATACCGAATCGCGGTTGTCGGTCGCCTGCTTGAGGATTGAGGTAGTCGCCTCGCCATCGACCCGCGCCTGGCTGGTCAGGGTGCCGACCCGCTCGACCAGGTCACCGTAGGTATCAGTAAAACTCGTACCGGTGGTTGCCGGGAAGTTCGGATCGATACCGACCGTCGTCTTGTTCTGCAGATCCGCCAGTTTCAGCGCATTGCGGTTGTCGGATACGCCATTGGTGTTGAACGAGATGGTGAAGTTGTCCCCCGTCTCCGGGCGGCCGCTGATGGTGAAGTCGAAGGTGAAATCATCCGGCGCAATACCGGCGGTAATCTGTTGGGTGTTGTTCTGCCCCGGCACGATGGTGTTGCTGCTGAGCACCGCACCGGTGGTATCGACCACATCGTAGTCGGTGGTCGAGGTGAACACGATACGCAGCGGCGGCGCGGTACGCAGGCTGTTCTCCAGGCCGGCCTGGGCCACCGGATCGTAGATATTGATCTGAGTGATCAGGCTCGGTTGGGTAATGGTGCCATTGCCGATATTGGCCGGGCTGGTTTCTGCCTTCAGCGGCGAGGCGAACGCCAACTCCTGGGCGTTGGTCAGGTCGGAGCGAATGTAGCTGCCTTCGTTGCGGGTCGGCATGATGCGGAACTTGTCGCCGGCCGCGAAGGTGCCGGCTGCCACATTCATCGAGAAGCCATCGAAGATCAGCGGCGTGCCGCTGGTGATGTCGTAGGGTGCCGGCGCCGCCACCAGCGGGGTATCCGGATCGGCATCGTCGTCATAGAGGGCAGAAACCATCTGCCCGTCAGAAATGCGGCGCACCGTGTACTCGGTGGCACTGGTGAACTCCACTTCATAATCGCTGGTGGTCAGCGTGGTGGTGTCCTCGATAAGCACGTTCAGGTTGGCCGTGCCATCGCTGTTGCCAACCCGCGCCAGGCTGCGCTGGGTCAAAAGGGTCGGGTCATTGATGTCGCGAAACAGCGGCTCGCCAAAGTTGCCCTTGAGATCGAGCCCCTGCCCCAGCTGGGTATTGATCTGGTCGGCAACGGACAGCGCCAGGCGCCCCACCGAATTCAGCGTCTCGTCGAGCACGTCTTCGCGGTAGCGAATCAGCCCGCCCATCTCGCCACCGGTGATCAGCGAGGTGATGCCCTGGCGCGAGTTGCCGCTGATGAACTCGACTTCACTGCGCAGGGGGTCCGCCTGCCCTTGCACTACAGCCAGTTGCGAGGCAGTAGAACCCACTACCAGCGGCTGGCCGGAGCCAATGAACAGGTTGTAGGTATTGTCATCCTGCGGCACCACGGTGACACCGATGAACTCTGAAAGCTGGCGCACCGCCTCTTCGCGGGCATCCAGCAGGTCGTTCGGCTGCTGGCCATTGGCACCTGCGACGGCGATGGCATCGTTGTAGCCGGCAATCGAGTTGGCCAACTGGTTGACCTGATCAGTCACGGCCTCGAGCTGTTTGTTGATGAACGCATTCTGCTCATACAGGCGGTCATAAATCGTATTGAACCGCTTGGCCAGGCCTTCGGACTCGGACAGCACCAACTGCCGCGCCGGGATGTTGGCCGGGTCTTCCGCCGCCGTCTGCAACGCCGCGAAGACCCTTTGCAGCCCCGGCGTGATGCCGGTGGTGCTGCCGGCCAGCAGCGAGTCAAGTTGGTTAATTTGACTCAGGTAGGCGTTCACGTCGCTGTTCAGCGCCGTGCTGGTACGCACCTGGGTGGTGAGGAACTCGTTGTAGATACGCCGCACGTCGACCAGCGTGGTACCCGAACCGATGTAGCCGGCACCACTGAACTGCGGGACGCGCGTGGCCTGGATCGTGTCCTGTCGGGAAAACCCAGGCGTATTGACGTTGGTGATGTTGTGGCCGGTGACCGCCAGCGAAGTCTTGTTCGCCGAAAGCCCGGACAGGCCAATACTCAGTAGGTCAGCCATAACTCAGCCTCAGGTCCTCGTGGTCGAGCTGTCGACGGCAGCTACAGCTTGATAGGTCTGCATCTTGCGGGCGATCTGGTTAATCTTGCGGGCGTACTGCGGGTCGGTGGCATAACCGGCCTTTTGCAGCTCGCGCACGAAGCTTTCCGGGTTGTCCGTAGACGCCAGTGCTTCCTGATAACGGCCGTTACCCTGCAGGAAGCTCACATAGTCGTTGAAGCTGTGCTGGAAGGATTCGTAGGTACGGAACGACGCCGCTTCCTTGACCGCCTCCCCGCCCTTGTACTCGGTGGTCAGCACCCGCGCCGAATCGCCCTGCCAGCCGCCATGAGCCTTGATGCCGAACAGGTTGTGACTGCTGCTGCCATCCTGCTGGCGAATGATCGACTTGCCCCAGCCAGTTTCCAGCGCGGCCTGGGCCACCAGGTAGCGAGCATCGACGCCAATCTTCTGCGCGGCCTCTTCAGCCATCGGCAGCATGGTGGCGATGAACTCTTCGGCCGAACGGAACGCCGACTTACCCGGCGCCAGCGGCGGCTGGGCGATACGCCGACCACTGATGGCATCGCTATCTGCCAGCTTCAGCGTCTCACCCTTGGCTACCTTGCCGGTTTGCCCAACCAGCCAGTCGGCGCCCGCCAGGGGCTGCGCCTCGGCCTCGGCGCTGGCCGGGACGATGCCAGCCAGCAGGCGATCGGTGAGCTTGCTCGGCAGGCTCAGGCGACGCTGATTGAGCATTGAGGTGTCATCACGCCCAGACGCTGCCGCCTCGTTGTTGAAACCTTGGGCCGTGGCGCTCGCAGACGCCTGCTCGGCAACCTGGGCGAAGGGATTCGGGCGGGCCTTGTCGCCGCCTTTCATCTTCGACAGCTGGCGCTCCAGCACATCGGCCAGACCGATACCGCCACCACTTTTCGACATGGTCACGGCCAACTGCTGGTCGTGCATGTCCTGGTAGGTCTTGCTCTCGTTGCTGTTCATGAAGTTGCCTTCGGCGAACACCGCGTTCGCCGAGCGCATGGCCTTCATCATCTCGTTGAGGAACAGCGACTCGAACTCCTGCGCCACCTTCTTGATGTTGCCATCGCTGTCGCCGCCGACCTTGAACTGGTTGAGCCGGTTCAGGTCGGTGTAGGCGCCGCTGTCGTAGGGTTTGCCGCTGACCAGGCCGGCGGCTGCAAGTTTGGAATCCATGGCCGCCTCCTTTAGATCACGATCAGGTCAGCCTGGAGTGCGCCGGCTTGCTTGAGCGCCTCGAGGATGGCCATCAGGTCGGAAGGTGCGGCGCCTACTTCGTTCACCGCACGGACAATTTCATCCAGGGTGGTGCCGGGGCCGAACTTGAACATCGGCTTGGCTTCCTGCACGGCATCCACCTTGGAGTTCGGCACCACCGCCGTTTGCCCGCCGGAGAAGGCCTCGGGCTGACTGACAATGGGGTCTTCGCTGATGGTCACGGTCAGGCTACCGTGGGTCACCGCAGCCGGCTGTACGCGCACGTTCTGGCCGATGACGATGGTGCCGGTGCGCGAGTTGATGATGACCTTGGCCACCGCCTGCCCCGCCTCCACTTCGATGTTTTCCAGCACCGACAGGTAATCCACGCGCTGATTGGGGTCCAGCGGCGCACTGACGCGAACCGAACCACCATCGATGGCCTGCGCTACGCCTGGGCCGAGCAGACCGTTGATCTGGTCGACGATATTCTTCGCCGTGGTGAAGTCCGGGCGGTTGAGGTTGAGCGTCAGGCTGTTGCCCTGCTCGAAGCCACTCGGCACCGGCCGCTCCACCGTGGCGCCGGCAGGAATACGTCCGGCGGACGGAACGTTGACGGTAATGCGCGAGCCATCGGCGCCGCCGGCATCGAAACCGCCTACAACCAGATTGCCCTGGGCTACGGCGTAGACGTTACCGTCGATACCCTTCAGTGGCGCCAGCAGCAGGCTGCCGCCGCGCAGGCTCTTGGAGTTGCCGATCGAGGAAATGGTTACGTCGATGGTCTGCCCCGGCTTGGCAAACGGCGGTAGCTCGGCGTGGATGGACACCGCGGCAACGTTCTTCAGCTGCACGTTACCGCCACCCGCCGGCACCTTGATGCCGAACTGCGCCAGCATGTTGTTGAAGGTCTGCAGGGTGAACGGCGTTTGCGTGGTCTGGTCACCGGTACCGTTGAGGCCGACCACCAGGCCGTAGCCGATCAACTGGTTGGCGCGCACGCCCTGGATGCTGGCCAGGTCCTTCAGGCGCTCGGCCTGCACGGTGCTGGCGGCAAGCAGCAGGCAGAGGGCGGAAATCAGTCGCTTCATGATCGATACCTGGTCAGAACGGGAACAGCGGGTTCATGAAGAAACGATCGAACCAACCCGGCTGGCTGGCATCGGCAAAGGTGCCGGTGCCTGAGTAGGTGATCCGGGCATTGGCCACGCGGGTCGAGGATACGGTGTTGTCGGTGGCGATATCGTCAGCGCGGATCAGGCCGGCGATGCGTACCAGCTCATCGCCGGTATTCAGGGTCAGCCACTTCTCGCCACGCACGGCGAGGATGCCGTTGGGCAGCACTTCAGCGACGGTTACGGTGATCGAACCGGACAGGCTGTTGCTCTGGTCCGCGGCGCTGTCGCCTTCAGTCTCGCGGGTGCCGCTGTAGCTGGCATCCAGACTGAGCCTGGCAGCATCGAGTGGATTCAAGCCACTGCTGGGGTTATCAACGGACACTCCGCCGCCAAACAAAGACGTCAATCCGAGACTGGTGGTGCTGTCCTTGGACATATTCGAGCCAGCCGACTTGCTCGCCTGGGTCCGCTCGCTGAGGCTGATGGTGATGATGTCGCCCACACGATAGGCCTTGCGGTCGTCATACAGATTGGTTTCGAAACCCGCCTGATAGATCGCGCCGCTGGTTTGCGCAGCCGGCAGCGGGGTGCGCGGCAGCACCGGGGCATAGTAGGGATCGTCCGGCTTCGGTGGTGGCGACACACAGCCGCTCAGGGCGGTGGCGCTCAGCACGGTAAGAAGAATCATCAGCCGGTTCATAACCACTACCTCACGGCGTTCTTGTTGCTTTAGACGCTTGCCGAGCCAGGCCCGGAAACGCGTGTTAAAGATTCTGGGTAATAAAGGACAGCATCTGGTCGGAGGTGGAGATGACCTTGGAGTTCATCTCGTAGGCACGTTGGGTGGTGATCATGTTCACCAGCTCCTCGACCACGCTGACGTTGGAGTTTTCCAGGGTGTTCTGCAGCATCACGCCGAGACCGGTCAGGCCTGGGGTACCGACTTGCGGCGCGCCGCTTGCCGCAGTTTCCAGGAACAGGTTGTTGCCGATGGACTGCAGACCCGCCGGGTTGACGAAGTCGGCAGTCTGGATATTGCCGATCACCTGCGCCGCCGGGTTGCCGAAGGTGGTGACCGAGACAGTGCCATCCTCGCCCACGGTAAAGGTCTGCACCTCGGCCGGCAGGACGATGGCCGGCTCCAGGGCTAAGCCCTGGCTGGTAACAATCTGGCCATCGGCGTCCAGGTGGAAACTGCCGTCACGACTGTAGGACACGGTGCCATCCGGCAGCAGAACCTGGAAGAAACCACGGCCATTGATGGCCATGTCGAGCGGCTGCTCGGTGGTCTGCAGGCTGCCCTGGGTATGGATCTTCTGGGTGCCGGCAATCCGCACACCGGTACCCAGTTGCAGGCCGGTAGGCAGCTCGCTGTCCTGGCTGGACTGGCCACCGGGCTGGCGACGGATCTGGTAGAGCAGGTCCTCGAACTCGGCGCGATCGCGCTTGAACCCGGTGGTCGAGACGTTCGCCAGGTTGTTGGAAATGGTCGTCAGGTTCATGTCCTGAGCGGACAGGCCGGTTTTGCTGACCCAGAGTGCCGGAAGCATAGTGTTCTCCTCGAGTGCCGGTTTTACGGCACTTCGCGTTGGTAATTAGCTGAGTTGCATGACCCGTGCCATGGCGGTAGCGCCTTCTTCGGCGGTACGCATCATCTTCACGTGCAGTTCGAATTGGCGAGACAGCGAGAGGATCGCCGTCATCTCTTCCACGGCATTGACGTTGCTCGCTTCGAGGAAACCGGAAGTCATGCGCACGTTGGCATCGGCCAGCTGTGGCTGGGTGGCGTCCTTGACGCGGATCAGGCCATCGGTGCCCTTCTCCATGTTCTGCAGGTCCGGTTTGACCAGCTTGATGCGGTCAACCTCGGCCATCACGCTCGGCGCCTCGCCGAGGGCGCGGATGCTGATGGTGCCATCCTGACCGATCTCCACCTTCTGCTCCGGCGGCACGGCAATCGGCCCGCCATTGCCGAGAACCGGCAAACCATTGCCGGTGCGCAGCTGGCCCAGGGCATCGATCTGCAGGCTGGCGGTACGTATGTAGGCTTCGCTGCCATCGGCAGACTGCACGGCGATCCAGCCCTGGCCATCGACTGCGACATCCAGCTCGCGTCCGGTCTCCTGCAGGGTGCCCGGCGTGAAGTCGGTGCCGGGGCGCTCGCTCATGGCGAACACCCGCGCCGGGTAGCTCTCGCCGAACACCGGCATGGAACGCGCCTGCTCGAAGTCGCGTTGAAAGCCATTGGTGGAAATGTTCGCCAGGTTGTTGGCGTGGGCACGCTGGGCCAGGGTGTTCTGGCTGGCACCGGTCATGGCGACGTACAGCATCTTGTCCATGGTGTTCTCCGAGGGTCGGCGCTTGCCGCTCGCTACTCTGTTGCAAGCTATTCAGCAAACGCCGTGCCACACTCGAAAAACAATCGTATATATCTGATAACAAAGGAATTATTAAAAGCAAAAAGGCTCCCGAAGGAGCCTCTATTGAAGACAGACGGCGACGGCTTGCCGCTGGCGGCAAGCCGTCGCCCGAGCCACATCGATCAACGCAGGTTGATGATGGTCTGGGTGATGGCGCTTTCGGTCTCGATGGTCTTGGCGTTGGCCTGGTAGTTGCGCTGCGCCACGATCAGGTTGACCAACTGATCCGACAGCTCGACGTTGGAGTCTTCCAGCGCGCCGGACTGCAGGGCGCCCAGGGTGCCCGTGCGCGGCGTACCAATGACCGGCTCGCCGGAGGCAAAGGACTGCACCCAGGCAGTCTTGCCTACCGGCGTCAGCCCTTGCATGTTGGCGAAGCTGGCCAGTATCACCTGCCCTTGAACGGTGGACTGACCGTTGGTGTAGCGAGCGAAGATCACGCCCGTATCGTCGATCTCCAGACCGGACAGCTGGCCAGTGGTGAAGCCATTCTGACTGACGCTGCTGACGGAAAAGGCACTGGCATTCTGGGTCGTGCCGCGCGGATCGAAGGTGATGTTGTCGGTACTGCCCAGGGCACCGTTCCAGACAAAGCCGGTAGGTGAAGCACCGGTGGTATCGACAGTGGCCGGAATCCAGCCGTCACCCGCCGCACCCGTGGTATCGGAGAGGAAGGTGATTTCGTTGGTCAGCGGGTCAATCGAATAACCGGTGCCTGCAGTGCCGCCCACGGTGTCGGTAATGGTGCTCAACTGCCCCGAAGTATCGAACGCCACGTTGAAGGACATCGGCGTGTTGGCCGCGTCCTGCGGATCGAGCGGGTTGAGGCCATCGATCAGCACATGCATGACCCAGGTGTTCTGCCCGCCGGAGACCGCAGTGGCATCGTCCTTGACGAAGTACTGGGTCATCACGTGGGAGTTGCCCTGGCTGTCATAGATATTCAGCGAGGTCGACGAGTTGTAGGTCAGCGGATCGGACGGGTCAAAGGTCGGCGCCGCCGAGGTACCGGCATTGCCTGGGCGCACATTGGTCGAGTTGAGGTTGAACACCTGAGTAATCGACGAAGTCGCCTGTGGCTGCTGACTGGCTGTCTGGATACGCAGGTCATCCACCACGCCATTCTGCAGATTGCCATTGGCATCCACGGTATAACCCTGCAGGCGATAGCCGAAGTTGTTGACCATGTAGCCGTCGCGATCGGTGCCGAAGTAACCGGCACGGGTGTAGCTGATCTCGCCATTGTTGCTGGTCTGGAAGAAGCCGTTGCCGTTGATGGCCAAGTCCAGGGAGTTCTGCGTGTAGTTGATGTTGCCCTGGTTGAACAGCTGCGACACATCGCCCAGCAGCACGCCACTGCCCTGCGGGTTGGAGCCGCTGCCCAGCACCGAGGCGGCATACACGTCGGCAAACTCTGCCCGCGACTGTTTGAAACCCGCCGTGCCGGCGTTGGCAATGTTGTTACCGGTGACGTTGAGGTCACTGGTGGCCGCGCGCAAGCCGCTGAGACCGATATTGAAACCCATGGAAGACTCCTTTGCCGTTACTGCCGGCGCTTACGATCTGTGCGTTATTGACCGATCATCTGGACCTGCGACAGCGGCACGCTGCCCAGACCAGCGAGGTTGAGTAACATTTCACCACCGTTCTGACCGAGGGTGACGCTATCGACGTTGGCCGGCAGCAGGGTGTAGAGCCCCTTGGTGCCATCGGCATAGCTGGCCTGCGCCTCGAACTTGTAGGTGCCAGGCGGCATGACCTTGCCGCTGGCATCCTTGCCGTCCCACATGAAGGTGACACTGCCGGCCGCCTGCTGGCCCAGGTTGATCCGATTCACGCTGGCGCCTGCGCTGTCATAGACGTTGACGTAGACGTTGCTGCTGGTGACCGGCAGAACCAGGCTGGCCTTGAAGGTTTCCGCGGTATCCACCACGGCCTTGTCGGTCGGCACTATCACCTTGTGCCCGACCAACGACGAAGCCTGCAGAGCCTGCGAGGACTGATAGCCGGACAGCAGCGAGCCCATGCTGGTGTTGAGCTTCTCGATGCCCTCGACCTGGCTGAACTGCGCCAACTGGGCGATGAACTCGCTGTTGCCCTGCGGCTCCAGCGGATTCTGGTTATTCAACTGAGCCACCAGCAGATTAAGGAACTCGTTCTTGCCAAGCTCCTTGTTTTGGGTGGTGTCCTGCTTGATCTGGTATTGATCCAGGGCCGAACTGACGCCACTAACGCTCATGGTCTTGCTCCTCGTTCGCGGCTTACTGGCCCAGGGTCAGTACGCGCTGCATCATCTGCTTGGCGGTATTCATCATTTCCACGTTGGTCTGGAAGGCGCGACTGGCAGAAATCATGTCGGCCATCTCCTCGACCACGTTGACGTTCGGGTAGTACACGTAACCTTTTTCATCGGCTGCCGGATGGTTCGGCTCGTAGCGCGGCATCAGGCTGCTCTGGTCCTCGACAATGCCCAGCACCTGCACGCCGCGCCCTGCTTCGTCCTGGTCGGCAAACAGCGAACCACGGTCGCCCTGCATGCTCGACTCGAACATGGTGGCGAATACCGGGTGGCGCGCACGGTAGGTCTGGTTGATGCTGGAAGACACCGTCTCGGCGTTGGCAATGTTGCTGGAGATGGTGTTCAGGCGAGTGCTCTGCGCGCTCATGCCGGTTCCGGCAATGTTGAAGACACTGGCAAGTGACATGTTAGGTATCTCCCTTATTCGCCGCGCAGGGCGCCGACCAGCCCTTTGAATTTGCTGTTGAGCAGGGTGAAGCTGGCCTGGAACTGCACCGCATTCTCGGCGTAGCTGGCTTGCTCCTGCTGCATGTCGACGGTGTTCTGATCGATGGACGGGTGGAACGGGGTACGGAAGCGCAAGGCCGGGTCGGCCAGTTCGATGCCCGCAGCCGAAATGTGCTGACTGTCGGTACGGCTGAGACCGACCTGCTTGCGCGAGGTTTTGTCATTCTGCTCAGCCAGCACGGCGGCGAAGTCCAGATCGCGGGCTCGGTAGTTCGGCGTATCGCCGTTGGCGATATTGTTGGCCAGCACCTCGGCGCGCTGGGCGCGAAAGCCGAGTGCCTTTTCATGGATGCCGAGTGCGTTGTCGAAACTGATGCTCATGACCTTGAACCTTTGCCGTTAGGCGATCTGGTGGTGCCGTGCCAGATATTTAGCAAAGGCTATGCCAATATTTATTTCCCTTATTTATCAATAAATTAGAATAAATATGGCAATCAAAAGAGCGGCAAGCGGCAAAGCTTTTCCGCTATGGGCAAGGCAAGCGGCAATCCCGGACAGATCATTTGCCGCTCAAACGAAAACGGGAGGCCACTGGCCTCCCGCTTGCTTCCCGCTACCACTCCGCTGCTATTTCACCTTGTAGATGATCCCCGGACTGCATTGCACCATCTGATACAGATCCGGCAGAGCATTCAACGCCTCGGACGCACCGAGGAACAGATAGCCCCCTGGCTTCAGCGTGGCATGGATGCGCGTGAGGATGTCCTTCTTCACCTCGGCGGAGAAGTAGATCAGCACGTTGCGGCAGAACACGATGTCGAACTTGCCCAGTGCCGCATAGCTTTCCAGCAGGTTTAGCGGGCGGAACTCCACGCGACTCTTGATCGGTGCCTTGATGGCCCAGCGTCCCGGACCTTTAGGGTCGAAATAGCGCTGCAGACGCTCCTGCGACAACCCGCGGCCCATTGCCAGACTGTCGTATTCACCCGACTTGCAGTTGGTCAGCATCGATGGTGACAGATCGGTAGCGACAATCTGCACACCCGCCTTGAGCTGCCCCAGGTTGCTCTTCTCGAACTCATCGATGGTCATCGACAACGAGTAAGGCTCCTGCCCAGAAGAACAGGCTGCCGACCAGATGCGCAGACGCTGGTTCGGCGAGGCCTTGATCATCTCCGGCAAGACCCTGTTCTTCAGTACTTCGAAGGGGTAGGTATCACGGAACCACAGGGTTTCGTTGGTGGTCATGGCATCCACGACCTGCTCGCGCAGGCCACCGCGCGGCTGCGTCTGCATTTTCTGCACAAGCTCGCCAAGCGTCTTGATGCCTTGCTGTTCCATCAGCTTGTTGAGACGGCTGGAAACCAGGTACTGCTTATTGCTACCCAGCAAAATACCGCACGCCTTCTCCAGGAAGGTCCGGAACTGCTCGAAATCCAAATTGCCTGAAGACACTAATGCCGCCTCACCATACATAGTTACTACCGAAGGCAGCGCCCTCAGCCCCCATCTGCGACACGGATGCGTTCAACCACACGGGAAGCCAGGTCATCCGGCCGGAACTTCGCCAGGAAGTCATCCGCCCCCACCTTCTTGACCATCGCCTGATTGAACACACCGGACAGCGAAGTATGCAGAATCACATGCAGCTTCTGCATCCTTGGATCGGCACGAATCTCCGCCGTCAGGGTATAGCCGTCCATTTCCGGCATCTCGATATCGGAAATCAGCATGAGAAATTCTTTCTCCGGCTGCTTGCCCTCGTCGACCAGCTTGCGCAGGTAATCATAGGCCTGTCGCCCGTCATTGAGCGCGACCACTTCGACACCGATGCTTTCCAGGCAACGGGACACCTGCTTGCGTGCCACCGAGGAGTCATCACAGATCAAGACACGCAGCGACACCGCCTTGGCCTGAGTTTCGACATCCACCACACCCACGGAAATGGCTTCGGACATGGGCGCGACTTCGGCGAGGATTTTCTCCACGTCGATAATTTCCACCAACTGATTGTCCACGCGCGTCACTGCCGTCAGGTAATGGTCGCGCCCGGTACCCTTGGGTGGCGGATGAATTTCTTCCCAGTTCATGTTGACGATGCGCTCGACCGAACGCACCAGGAATCCCTGAACTTTAGTGTTGTACTCAGTGATGATGACGAAACTGTTCTTCAGGTCATCCAACCCGGCACGTCCGGTCGCCATGGACAGATCCATGATCGGGATAGTGCCGCCGCGGATATTGGCAACACCGCGCACCACCCGACTGGACTTGGGCATGATGGTGAGCTTGGGGCATTGCAGCACCTCCTTCACCTTGAATACGTTGATCCCATACAACTGCTGCCCCTCAAGACGGAACAGCAGCAACTCCAATCGATTCTGCCCGACTAACTGAGTACGTTGGTTAACCGAGTCCAATACTCCGGCCATGCCCAGACTCCTTTTATTGTATGTAACCGGACGCCTTGCTCTAGCGTAGCAGGCGGCACGAGCCTTGCTTTGCAGTCAGCATGAACGCGATAACGACACTTTTCCGACACCTGATGGCAAAACGCCGCACTCTTGCTGGAGTTTTACCTGCTTTGTGCCTGCTCGGCTACAGCTCGCTGCAGGCCGGGTCATACACGCTACCTGAAGAACTTATCGGCGCCAGCGAAGGCTTTCTTGAGTTCACCGTAGAAGACTATTTAGAGCGTAGCGAAATCCAGGCGCGTTATGAGATTCGTATCAATCCGCTCGACCCACGGCTACGCCTGGCAGCTTGCGACAGTGATTTGACGCAAACATTGGAAAGCCCAGCGCAGCCGGTGGGTCGCGTTACCGTCAAAGTCAGTTGCGAAGGCAGTTCACCCTGGACGGTATTCGTCCCCGCCCAGGTGCGCCTGTTCCGCCCAATCGTCGTGGCCACCCGCCCCCTCAAGCGCGATCAAGTACTGGAACCGGCGGACGTGAGCATGATGGAACAGGACATCGGACCTCTCAGCCGAGGCTATCTGACCGACGCCGCGCAGGCCATCGGCAAAAAACTGACACGCCCCCTGCAGGCCGATCAGGTTTTGACCCCTACGACCCTGGAAGTGGCTGAGTCGATTCGCCGTGGCGATCAGGTTGTGATCACCGCACGTAGTGGTACGATCAGCGTACGCATGCCTGGCGAAGCCCTCTCCGATGGGGTTCTCGGCGAGCAGATCAACATTCGTAACCAGCGCTCGCAACGCACTGTCAGGGCGCGTGTAGTGGGGCCCGGACAGGTTGAGGTAGAGATGTAGGCATGATTCTTGTAGCGCTATTGGCCAAGGGTTTCCTACACTGTTAAAAAACGCACACAAAGCACCCTAAAGTTTCGACGGGTCCAGCCGACAAGCTTGGCAAGCGTCCAGATACCGTCCGAGGTTTGAATCATGGTTATCGACTTCAACCGGCTGAACAATGCCACCACACCCGCCAATGCAGGGCGGACCGGTAGCACCCAGTCCAGCGGCCGTAACGAAGCCGTAAACAATCAGCCCACCGCCCTGCCGACTGCTGAAGAGCAGGCCAGCACGGCGAAAACCGGCGAGTCCGTACAGCTCAGCCGCGAGGCTCAGCAGTTGCAAAAAGTCAGCGACAAGCTGCGCGACCTGCCGACCGTCGATAAAGAACGCGTGGCCAAACTCAAGCAAGCGATTGCCGAGGGCAGCTACCAGGTCGACAACCAGCGCGTTGCCGGCAAACTGCTCGATTTCGAATCCCAGCGCTAGTCCAAGGGCTGCGCTGGGGAGACTGGACGCCCAATCCCCAGAGCCAGCGATGCACGACACCAATCTGCTCCAACTTGTCACCGAGGATATCGACAGCGCCCAGCAGCTGCTTGAGCTGATCGATGCCGAATACCAGGCCCTGGGTCAACGCGACCTGTCCCGCCTGCAGGAAATCCTCGCCAGCAAACTCCCACTGCTTAGCCTCCTGGATCAGCACAGCACCGCGCGCAGCAAAATTCTGCTCGATCAGCAGCTGAGCGCAGATCGCGCAGGCCTGCAGGCCCTGGCAGCACGCAGCCCGGATGGTGAGATACTGCTTGCCCGCAGCGACGCACTGAATCAGCTCCTGTCCAACTGCCGCGACGCCAACCAGCGCAACGGCCGCGTCATACGTGCCAATCAGGCCTCACTGACCAGCGTGCTCGGCATTTTGCGCGGCGGCGAGACACCGGGCCTCTATGACAGCCGTGGCGGGGCCGCTAGAATCGGCCAGCAGCGCCCGCTCAGCCAAGCCTGAACTAACGATTCAGTACGGCAGGACATACCGGCAATATGCCAGTATTCTACTGCCGCAATAATTTGTGCCTGGAGATTTTTGGACCGTGTCCAATGCATTCAACGAGGAAGATGGCCCACAACCTCCCAAGGTGCTCACCGCGCCCCTGGAAGTCTTTGCCAACCTGCGCCTGCTGCAACAGAGCCACGACCCGCTGATCATCACGTTCAAGGATCGCAGCCAGCGCTTTCAGAGCTATCTGATCGAGGTGAATCGCGAGCGCGGCGTACTGGCCTTCGACGAACTGGTGCCAAATGACGGCGAACGGTTTTTCGCTGCCGGCGAGACCTTTCACGTCGAAGCCCTCCACGACGGCGTGCGGATTGCCTGGGAATGCGAAGACCCGGTAAAGATTGGTGACCTACAAGGTGCCCGCTGTTACTGGGGGCATCTGCCAGAGCGGATCATCTACCATCAGCGGCGCAATGCATTCCGTGCCCACCTCAGCGCCGGCCAACTGCTCAGCGTAGAACTATCCGGCAGCAAGCTGACGCCAGCCCTCAAGGGGCAGGTACTGGATATCTCCGCCACCGGCTGCAAACTGCGCTTCCAGGGCGACATCACTTCACGCCTGCAACCGGGCCAGGTGTATGAAGGCTTGCGCATACAATTGCCGTTCGGCGCGATGACCACCTCGGCAGAGTTGCGTCACCTGTACTTCGATGAAAAAACCGGCATGAGCTTCACCGGCATGCGCTTCTACCGCATGAGCGGCCTGGAGCAACGCCAGGTTGAACGTTTCGTCTACCAGCTGCAGCGCGAGGCCCGCCGCAGCGACGATTAGCGGCTCTGCGCGCAGAGCCGCCAAGCGCGAACTAAACCTGCCCCGCCAGCACGCGACGCTCCCACGGGGTTATCTCATCGAGGAAGCTGCTCAGCTCCAGCGTCTTGCTGGCGATATAGCCCTCGATGAACTCCTGACCAAACCACTCCCGCGCCAACTGACTGCCTTGCAGGCGCACCAGTGCCGCATGCAGGGTGCACGGCAGGCTCTGCCCTTCCGGTACCTCGAACTCCCCCTGAATCGGCGCAGTCGGCTGCACCTGCTCGCGCAGGCCATGCAGCCCGGCAGCCAGGCTTGCCGCCAAGGCCAGGTAGGGGTTGGCATCCGCACCCGGCAGACGGTTCTCCACCCGCCGCGCCACCGGTGCGCTGGCCGGGATGCGCAAACCCGCCGCACGGTTGTCATTCGACCAGCAGGCGTTGTTCGGTGACGCGTAGGGGTGACAGAAACGCTGGTAGGAGTTCACGTTGGGCGCAAAAAGCAGGGCAAACTCGGCCAGCGCTGCCTGCTGCCCGCCAATGAAGTGATAGAACGCTGGTGTCGCCTCGCCGACGGCATCGGTGAAGATATTCCGCCCCGCCACCTGCTCGACCACACTCTGGTGAATATGCATCGAGCTGCCGGGCGTATGCGCCAGCGGCTTGGCCATGAACACCACATTGAGGCCATGCTTGAGCCCTACTTCGCGCAGCAGGTGCTTGAACAGGAAGGTCTGATCGGCGATCAGCAAGGCATCGCCATGCAGCAGATTGATCTCGAACTGACTGACGCCCATTTCATGCATGAAGGTATCGCGCGGCAACCCCAGGGCCGCCATGCTGCTGTAGACCTCATCGAGGAACGGCCGCAACCCGTTGGCAGATGACACACTGAACGCAGAGCAGCCGCTCTCGCGGCACCCATCCAGGCCCACGGGCGGCTGAAAAGGCTGACAGGGGTCGCTGTGCTTGTCGAAGATGAAAAACTCCAGCTCGGTAGCCACCACAGGCTCCCAGCCGTGCTCGGCATACGCCGCCAGGACTCGCTTGAGCAGGCCGCGGGTAGACAAGCCGGAGCTGCGTCCATCCAGCTCGTCCGCATCACAGATCGCCATGGCCCTTGGCGGATTGCTCCAGGGCAAGCAGAACACCCGCTCCGGCGCGCTACTGAGCTGCAGGTCGCCATCATCACTGCCGTAGAAGCGTGCGGGCGGGTAACCGCCCATGATGCACTGCAGCAACACCCCACGGGCCAGCTGCAGCCGACGCCCTTCGAGAAAACCCTCGGCTGTCATGACCTTGCCTCGCGGCACGCCATTCAGGTCCGGGGTTACACATTCAACTTCGTTGATGCCGGTCAAGCGCTCTAGGAGCGAACTGCAGCCGTCGGTGGTCATGACTCTGGTCCTTGTTATTCACGGGGCGTGTGTACTGCACTGCGTACAAAATACGCATCACCCGTTTTAAATATCAAGCACACAAGTGACCACGACAGAGCTAACGCAGGAAGTGCGCCACCTGCTCGGCCTCGAATGGCCAATCCAGCTCGGCGCCGTTGTCGCAGCGGCGCAACACGGGGATACGCAGACCATAGTCTTCGACCCAGTCTTCGCGATCGGCGATATCCACCAGCTCGACCAGCAGGCCGTGTTCAACGAAAGGCATCAGCACTGCTTCTGCCACCTCACAGAGGTGGCAGCCCAGGGTGCCGAAAAGTTGGCATTCGGGAATCATGGCAGGTGTCTCTTGCAGCACTCAGAGCTGCAAGTTTACACCGCCATCAGGCAACGACGGGGTCGGCCTCAGGCGACAGAAGGCCTTGCAGGCCATCCAGCAAGCGCTCATTGAGCGCCTTGGCCTTGTCCAGCAGGGACTCGCCGAAACGTTCGTCGAGGCTGAAACCACCGTCGAGCAACTGCTGCAGAGTGCCCTTGGCATCGTCAGCAATCTCGTTAGCGCTGCGCAAGGCATCCAGCAGACCCTGGGCGTAATCGACCAGCGCACCGTTGACTGCGCTGGCGGGCTGGCCACCCTGCTCGGCCACGGCACTGTAGGCATCGGTAGCCTGGCGCACACTGGTCTGGGTCAGGCTCAGAGACATCGAGGCCAATTGCGTGCCATCCATGTCCAGCTGCATGGCCCGATCGAAAGCACCGGCGAGATCGCCCGCGTAAAACTTGCTGGACAGGTCCTGTACCTGACCGAACAGATCCTCCAGGGCTGCACGCTCTTCAGCATCCAGCTCGCCCTCGACTGTCACCTGCCAGGCCCCGATCTGCATGCTACCGGACTGGTTGCTGGCCACCAGCGCAGAACCGTTGCCATTGCTCGCCGCGGCTACACTCGTCTGCGACCAGCTGGCCGATGCCTGGGCGATGGAAATACTCAGTCGATCACCGTCACGGGTGGTCACCTGCATATCGAAGGTTTCCGCCATAGCAGCGAAACGCTCGCTGTAACCCGCCACCGCCACGGCACCGCCGCTATTGGCGGCCGGGGTGGACAGCAGCCCGTCCTGCAGGCCCTGCAAACCGGCCTGGATCTTGTCGTAGGTCGTATCGATATCTTCGGCGACCTGACCTTGCAGCACGCCCATCCCCTCGAGAATCTTGCGCGCCTCGGCAAAGCCCTTTTCCACACCTTCGCGGGCCTGGTCGAGCACGGCTTGCAGCTCCTGCGGGTCTGCGCCCGCAGCTGCTTCGCGCTTCAGACGCTGGTCGATGAAGCCGATGACCCGCTCCGTCACCTTGTCTGGGCTGAAATCATCACGCTTGCCATTCAGCGCCCCTGGCTGCAGGCCCAGGCGTTCGGCAAGACGATTGGCCAGCGTGTTCTGCGCATTATTAGCCGCAGAGCGCGAGCCGGACTGGTTATTCAGCGGCGAAGAGCCGGAGAAAGAGGGTGACAGCGAGGCCAGACCATTCATGGCGGTGTACCGGTGTAGGACATTCAATCCGTTGACGGCCCGGCAGAAGAAAACTTGAGCCGCCCGCGACAAACGGTCTGGCTTGCCCTGGATCAACAGACGCGGCTGTTGTCATGGACGCCGACCAATGGCTTGGGCATGCTCGCTGGCAACCAAGGGAGAAGTATCTTGTTCGCCGACCTGCTGATCATTCTCGCCTGCTCACTGGTGGTTATCGCCCTGTTTCGCCGCCTGCGCCTGCCACCAGTACTCGGCTATCTGTGTGTCGGCTTGCTGATCGGGCCGACAGCATTGAACTGGATCAGTCACTCGCAAGACCTGCCCCGCCTGGCCGAACTGGGCGTAGTGTTCCTGTTGTTCACCCTGGGCTTGGAGTTTTCCCTGCCGCGCATGCTCGCCCTGCGCCATACCGTGTTCGGCCTGGGCAGCGCGCAGGTGCTGCTGTGTGGCGCCGCCTTGAGTGGCACGCTGTATCTGTTCGGCCTTTCAGCGGCCATTGCAGGGCTGCTGGGGCTGGGCCTGGCGCTGTCATCCACGGCCATCGTCAGCAAGGAGCTGAGCAGCCTGGGTGAGATATTCAGCGGCCACGGGCAGAACGCGATCGGCGTGCTGCTGTTCCAGGACCTGGTTGCCGTACTGCTGCTGACCCTGGTGCCCGCCATCGCCGGTAGCAGTGACGATCCCTGGTACTGGGCCCTGCCGCTGACCCTGGGCAAGACCGCCCTGCTCTTTTTCGGCCTGTTGCTGGCCAGTCGCTGGCTGCTGCCGAAGTTGTTCCACGAAGTCGCCGAGGCTCATTCGGCGGAACTCTTCGTCATGCTGGCCCTGGTCATCGTCCTGCTGACTGCCTGGCTCACCCACCTGCTCGGGCTGTCCATGGCACTCGGCGCCTTTCTCGCTGGCATGCTGCTCGGTGAGAGCCATTATCGCCACCAGATCGAAGCGGATATCCGCCCCTTCCGCGACATCCTCCTCGGTCTGTTTTTCGTCAGCGTGGGCATGCTGATTGATCTGCGCCTGTTCGCCGAGCATGGCTGGACAATTCTCGGCGTGACCCTCAGCCTGCTGGCCATCAAAGGTCTGCTGATCGCAGCACTGGTCAAGCTACGCGGTGAGGATGGCGAAACCGCCTGGCGCACAGGACTGTCCCTGGCCCAGGCTGGCGAACTCTTCTTCGCCCTGGTTGCCCTCATGCATCAGGTAAAACTGCTGGATGAGCGCAGTGGCAGCCTGCTCCTGGCCGCCGCCTTCTGCTCGATGGCACTCACGCCCCTGCTCATGCGCAGCGCCCCGCTGCTAGCCAGGCGCCTGCACGCCGGCACGAGCCGGCAAAGCCAGATCGAAGAAATCGCCCGCAGTAGCAGCGAACTCCGCGGCCACGTAGTGATCTGCGGCTATGGCCGGGTTGGCCAGTCGATTGCGCGCTTTCTGCAGCGCGAGCATCTGCCGTTTATCGCCCTCGATGACGACCCGGTACGCGTCGAGGAAGCCTGTGCCGGTGAGGAGAACGTGCACTACGGCGACTCACGCCGCCGCGAACTGCTCGAAGCGGTCGACATCGCCCGGGCGCGCCTGGTGGTGGTGGCGGTAGACAAGGCTGACGCGGCCCTGGCGATAGTCGAGCAGGTACGCCTGCAATGCGCCACCTTGCCGATTCTGGTGCGCACCCGCGACGACAGCCGGCTGGCAGAACTGCAGGCCGCGGGCGCCACCGAAGTGGTGCCGGAAGTCCTGGAGTCGAGCCTGATGCTGGCCTCCCACGCCCTGGTACTGCTGGGCGTAGCCGAGCATCGGGTACAGATGCACATGGATGAAGTGCGCCGCAGCCGCTATCGCCTGCTGCACGGCTTCTATCATGGCGCCCAGGCCAACCTGCTGGATGCCCAGGGTCAACCACGGGTGCTGCTGCATGCGGTAAACCTGCCGACCAGTGCCCATGGCTGCGGCCAGCACCTGCAAAGCCTGGCCTTGGAAGCACTGGGCCTGGAAGTACAGGCCGTACGCCGCGATGGCAACAACCTGTCACTAGACAGCGACCCGCTACTGCAGGAAGGCGATGCGGTACTGCTCTCTGGCCCGCTGCAGGCGATCGAAGCCGGAGAGTCGCGTCTGCTGGGCGGAAACGATTGAATCAGGCGCCGGCAAGAGCGAGCAGCGCCTCGGCAGCGGCCTTGGCCTCCTGCGCCTGATCAGCCGGACCCTGCAGGTGCGCCATGCTCAAGGCGCCCTCCAGCAGGAACTGCAACTGATTGGCCAGTTGCTGTGGCTGAGCAACCGCCATGGCCTGTAGCAATTGCCGGAAGTGGTCGGCAAATTCCGCTTTGACCTGCGCCGCCTGGCGGTGAATGGGATGCTCGCGCGCCTGGAACTCGGCCGCCGCGTTGATGAAGCTGCAGCCGCAGAAATCCTCCTGATGGATCCAGGCATGCAGGCCATCGAAGGTCGCCAGTAGCGCCTCACGCGGCGGCAGGTTGAGGCGCAGCGCCTGCAACTGCTCGAGCATCACCTGCTGGCGCGCAGCCAGCACAGCCAGAATCAGCTCATCCTTGGAGCGGAAGTGCTTGTACAGGGTCATCTTCGCCACCCCGGACTCGGCCAGAATTCGATCAATGCCGGTGGCGTGATAGCCCACCCGATAGAACAGCTCTTGGGCGGTAGTGATCAATTGCTCGCGTTTGCTCGATGCCAAGCGCAGTTCCTCCGAGGGCAAAAAGATAATGCTGGAATATACAGACCTGTCTATCTATTATCCAGCACAAGCGCTCACCCGCTGCCCCTGCAAATCGCCCCGCACAAGGAATCCAACATGCGTGCCCTGGCCATTCTCCTGCTCAGCAGTCTCAGCCTCATCAGCCTTCCTACGCATGCCGCCGGCCTGCGCTTTGCCCTGGTCAAGACCGCCGAGACCGAAACCCGCGACGCCTTCACCATCGAAGACGGTGCCTGGGGCGAGAAGGTGATCGCCAACCATGTTGCCGTGCTGATCGAACATCACGCCGCCACCCTGCTGCTCGATACCTCGCTCGGCCGCCAGGTCGACCAGCAGTTCGACGCGGAAATGCCCTGGTGGGACAAGCCCTTGCTGCAGTACGGCACGGTCACCCCCGTGCGCGATCAGATCGAGCGCGACGGCATCCGCATCGACCGCATCCTGCTCACCCACACCCACTGGGACCATGCCTCCGGCCTGGCCGACTTCCCGGAAGTGCCGGTCTGGGCACCCTATGAAGAGATCGAGTTCAGTCAGATTTCCACCCCGCCGGCCGTATTGCCCAGCCAGTTCAAACACCCGATCAAGTGGGTACCGTTCACCTTCGCTGCCCATCCGTTCATGGGCTTCGAGCAGAGCCACGACCTGTTCGGTGACGGCAGCCTGGTGCTGGTTCCGCTGACCGGCCATACCCCCGGCTCGGTCGGCCTGTTCCTCACCCTGGACGACGGCCGCCGCTTCTTTTTCACCGGCGATGCCAGCTGGCGCCTGGAAGGCTTCACCGGGCCCAAGGAGAAATTCTGGATCAGCCGCCGCATGGTGGATAACGATCGCGAGGGCACCCGCGCGCAACTGGAAAAAGTCCACCAGCTGTTGCAGCGCGAACCCAACCTGCAGGTGATCCCCGCTCACGATGAAGCCGTGCAGCGCAAACTCGGTTACTACCCGCAGTGGGTGGAGTGACTCGACCAAGGTCTAAAGGTCGCCAAGGTTACGAAATGTTTTAGTCGCCTCGCTGCAACAGGACGGTTATCCGCCCTGCCACCACCAGCCGAGGAAACAATAACAATGAGCACGTCCCCACTCGCCCGCGCCGTGGCCCTCGCCACCCTAGGCACCAGCCTCACCCTGCCAGGCCTGGCCCAAGCCGCCTTCATCGACGACAGCAAGGCCAGCCTGGAACTGCGCAATTTCTACATGAATCGCGACTTCCGCCAGGAAGGCGGCAATGCCAGCAACGGCCACTCCAAGGCCGAGGAATGGGCACAGGGCTTCCTCCTGCGCTACGAGTCCGGTTTCACCGAAGGCACTGTCGGCTTTGGTGTCGACGCCATCGGCACACTGGGCCTGCAACTCGACTCTGGCCAGGGCACCAGCGGCACCGGGCTGCTGCAACTGGATCGCGATACCGGCCAGGCCCAGGACAGCTACGGCGACCTGGGTGCGACAGCGAAGATCCGCGTCTCGAAGAGCACGCTCAAGGCCGGCACCCTGATGCCCAAGCTGCCAACCGTGCAAGCCAACGACTCGCGCCTGCTGCCGCAAAGCTTCCAAGGTGGCTGGCTGAATTCCATGGAGATCGATGGCCTGACCTTCGACGGCGGCCAGCTGAGCCGGGTCAACCAACGCGATTCCTCCGACCATGAAGTGATGACCCTGACCAGCGGCACCGCTCGCGGCTTCACCGGCATCAGCGGGGTCACCAGCGACGAGTTCAACTTTGCCGGCCTGAGCTACAAGTGGAACGACCAGCTGACCACCGCCTACAACTACGGTGCTCTGGACAACCTCTACCAGCAGCACATCGTCAACGCCACCCACCTGCTGCCACTGGCTGACAAACAGAGCCTGAAGACTGACCTGCGCTTCGCCCGCTCCACTGACGACGGCAGCAGCAACGTCGACAACCAAGCCTTCGGCGCGATGTTCACCTACGCCTTGGGCTTCCACAGCTTTGGCCTGGGCTACCAGAAAATGAGCGGCGACACCGGCTACGCCTACATCGGCGGTACCGATCCGTTCCTGGTCAACTATGTGCAGATCGGCGACTTCGCCTTCAAGGACGAAAAGTCCTGGCAAGCCCGCTACGACTACAACTTTGCCGGCCTCGGCATCCCCGGACTGACCTTCATGACGCGCTACCTCAACGGCGACAACGTCGACCGCGGTGCCGGCCTCGCCGAGGGCAAGGAATGGGAGCGCAACACCGACATCGCCTACGTGATCCAGGACGGGCCGCTGAAGAACGTCGGCATCAAATGGCGCAACGCCACGACCCGCTCCAACTTCGGCAACGATCTGGACGAGAATCGCCTGATCCTCAGCTATGTGTTGCCGCTCTGGTAGAACCCCTTAGCCCGGATGCAATCCGGGAATCCGGCCACTCCGCCCCGGTTTGTATCCGAGCGAGCAACCCCATGAAAAAGCCCGCCAATTGGCGGGCTTCTTTAATTACAGGTGGACTCAGTCCTGGGTCGTAGCGCCAATCTTGTGGATCGACAGATCGGCACCGTAAAACTCCTGTTCCTGGCTCAGGCGAATGCCCACTACCAGGCGCAAGACCCCGTAGATCAGGAAACCACCCGCCAGCGCCACCAGCACACCCAGTGCCGTACCCAGCAGTTGGCTGATCATGCTGACGCCTCCCAGGCCGCCCAGCGCCTGCTGGCCGAAGATGCCGCAGGCAATCCCACCCCATACGCCGCACAGGCCATGCAGCGGCCAAACCCCGAGCACGTCGTCGATTTTCCACTTCACCTGGGTCGCGGTGAACGCCCAGACGAACAGCGCACCGGCAATCGCGCCAGTGGCCAATGCGCCGACCGGATGCATCAGGTCCGAACCCGCGCAGACCGCCACCAGGCCAGCCAGCGGGCCGTTGTGCAGGAAGCCCGGGTCATTGCGACCGATCAGCAGGGCCGCCACGGTACCGCCGACCATCGCCATCAGCGAGTTGACCGCGACCAGGCCGCTGATGCTGCCCAGGGTCTGTGCGCTCATCACGTTGAAGCCGAACCAGCCGATGATCAGGATCCACGAGCCCAGCGCCAGGAATGGGATGTTCGACGGCGCGAACGCCACCAGGCGACCCTCGCGATAGCGGCCATCACGCCGCCCGAGCAGGATCACCGCGCCGAAGGCCAGCCAGCCGCCGACCGCATGCACCACCACCGAACCGGCAAAATCATGGAAAGCCGCGCCGAACTGCTCGGTCAGCCAGGCCTGGAAACCGAAATTGCCGTTCCAGATCAGCCCCTCATAGAAGGGATAGACGAAGGCCACGATCAGCACCGTGGCGCAGATCTGCGGGCCGAACTTGGCGCGCTCGGCGATCCCCCCGGAGATGATCGCCGGAATCGCTGCAGCAAAGGTCAGCAGGAAGAAGAACTTGACCAGTCCGTAGCCGCTGCCGGCGGTCAGCACCGAAGCCGGTTCGAGGAAGGTGACGCCATAGGCCACCCAGTAGCCGACGAAGAAGTACGCCAGAGCCGAGACGGCGAAGTCGGAAATGATCTTCGACAGCGCGTTGACCTGGTTCTTGTGGCGCACCGTGCCCACTTCAAGGAAAGCGAAGCCCGCATGCATGGCCAGCACCATGATCGCGCCCAGCAGGATGAACAGGGTGTTGGAGCCGTGGATCAGGGTTTCCACGGCACTGTTGAGGTTTTCCATCGCAACGAAAACTCCAGCGTTCTGGAAAAGCACCAAAGCAGTTCATCACCACCAACAATCGCACCATCCTGATGCCACATTGCACCAGATAAGGCCCCTTACGAGACCTCAAATGGCGCAGCGTGTATTGGCAGAACAAACAGTTTTTTAGCGTTTTTCTATATTTATCATTGAGTTGAGGTGCAAGCCGAACGCTCCATCCTTGGCAGGAAACGCACGCTAAAAGAGCACCGCAACAGCTTTTCGCACCAAGCAAATGCAATAGCTATACCAGCCGCGCCATCCAAGACTCGCCAGTCATCCCGCAACGGCCACCCGCCGGCGTTACTGGCACCAGCGCAGTGCGCCATCACCCCCTGATCCACTAAGCCGCACCGACGACTACAGAGGAGGCCTCACAAGTGCCGAGCCAGACCGATCGGCACCCACGACAAGCGCTAAAAAAGTTGTCCATCTGAACAACTGGCCACAATCTTGCTTTAGCTGCACGTCCTCATACCGCCCGCCACCCGCGCCCTGCGCCACCTACCAAGGAATACACCGTGATCGACGGGCAACCGCTCGCCTCTTTTCAGCCGTTCATTGATACCGCCACGGGGCGCATCGCCGGTGTCGAGGCGCTGGGGCGCCTGCGCCAAGCAGACGGGCGCCTGCTCTCGGTCGGTCCATTGTTCGTCGACCCCAAAATGTCTCCCAGTGTGTTGCGGCGCCTCGATCGACAGATTCGTGATGACGCCCTTTCACGCCTGCCCGAAGTCCCCGAGGACTGGTTTCTCAGCATCAATATCTCGCCGCGCTGGATCAGCCGGCTGCGCCCCAACCAGTCACTGCCCAGCCTCAAACAGCTGGAAAGGCATGGCGTGGCGCCGGAGCGCGTGGTCTTTGAAATCACCGAACTGGGCGGCGGTAACCAGAAGCTGCAAGACGTCGTGGCCCGCTACCGCGAAGCCGGCGCACGGATAGCCATCGACGATTTCGGTGCCGGCTATTCACAGCTCGACCGGGTACTGGCGCTGCAGCCGGACATCCTCAAGCTGGACATGCGCCTGTTCCAGGCAGCGGCTCGCGGCGGTCCCAGCGGTGAAGTGGTCAAGGCGCTGGCACAGATGGCCGAGAAGACCGGCTGCTGGATCATCGCCGAAGGTGTGGAAACCGAAGCCGAACTGGATTTTGCCCTGGAGTGCGGGGCGCGCTATGTGCAGGGTTACCTGTTCGCCAAGCCCGAACTGCAGTTCCCCGCGGCCGATGCCTTTGTCGCCCGCTTCGCTACCCTGCGCGACCAGTATGTACAGCACAAGCTGGCCGAACGGGCACGCCTGATGACCCTGCGCCAGCAGCTGACCGAGCTGATGAACCTGGTCAAGGACTGGGCCGAAGGCAACGCACCGAGCACCGCGCTGCCGAACCCTGCCGGCTACCCCTGGCTGCTGCGCCTGTACCAGTGCGACCGCCACGGCACGCAGATCACCCCGAACCTGCAGTGGAACGGCAATACCTGGCTGGAAGACCCACGCTACCTGGGCCACAACTGGTCATGGCGCCCCTACTTCTATCAGTTGCTGGCCGAAGGCTGGGAAGAGCGTCGCCTGACGCTATCGAGCACCTACCGGGATGCCACCACCAACCAGTACTGCCTGACAGCCGGGCAGTTCATCGACAACGGCCGCCGCCTGCTATTGCTGGATATCGACGCGGCCGGTCTCTGAGCTGCGTCAGGCGAGCTGCTAGATCAGAATCGGCCGGGTGAAAGGCGCCAGTTCCATGCGATTGCGGCCATTCTGCTTGGCCCGGTACAGCGCCTTGTCAGAGCGCTCGATCAGACCGGGAATACCTTCCTGCAGGTAGTACTGCGCCACACCGATCGACGCGGTAACCCGGAAGTCTGGCGGCAGGCCCTCGAAGCGGGTGCCAGCCAACGCCTCCTGGATACGCTTGATGCAGTGCTGGGCCATCTCCAGCGAGGTCTGCGGCAGGAACAGCAGGAACTCCTCGCCGCCATAGCGAGCCAGGAAGTCGGTACTGCGCAGCAAGGGCTCGATGGTCGCGGCAAAGGTTTTCAGCACCGTATCGCCAGCCGCATGGCCATAGTTGTCGTTGACCCGCTTGAAGTGGTCGAGGTCGAACAGGCACACGCAGAAGCCACCGCCGCCACGGTCGGTGCGGTTTTTCTCGTGACCGAGCATTTCCAGCAGGTAACGGCGGTTGTACACGCCGGTCAGCTCGTCATGGGTAGCCAGCTCGGTAACCTGCTGCAGCACTTCCTGCAGCTGGGCATTGCTGGCCATCAGCTTCTTGCGCAGGTCACTGATACTGCCACCGAGAATGGAGATGAACGGCAGGAAGGCGGAGAAGCTGCACCAGAGGATGACTTCCACCGCTAGATTGAAGCGCTCTCCTTCAATCTCGCGAACCAAGGGCATAGTCAGGGCATAGGCGAGGATAGTCAGCAGGCTGAGGATTAGCAGTTGACGGGTATGCAGCTTGAAGCAACCGAACACCATGATGATCACCAGCACTACCAGATAGGCACCGCGCGCTTCGCCGGCATAGAGCTGGGTGAACAGCACCAGGATGATCGCCGCGACCATCTGCGCCATGGTCATGCTGGGATCCCTGAAGCGCAGGCTGAAATTGCTGCGGATTGCCAGGTAAAAGCCCAGGTTGAACACCACGGCGTAAGCGGCCCAGGTGTACATGACCCAGGCCGGAGAAATGCCGTTATAGAGAGAAACGCCTTGTGGCACGGCACTCAGGACATACATGGCGACGCTCATCAGCAAGCGACGGATGCGCAATTGCTGGTGCGAATCCACGGGCAAGGCAGTGCCTGGGGTCACGACTGATATCTCTTGTTATTGGTTTTATAGGTAGCTTTCTGACCATAGCATTCTGCCCGCAATCTTCAAACGCTCGCTTCAATACCACCCGTCGCCCACCCGGCAGCAGCGGGAAAAACGCTCTGGTACAGGCCCGCTACTTGCAGCCGCCTCGCTGAACAACGAAGCTAGCCCTCACCCCACCGGCGAGGACAGCCCTTGGACTGGCAAACACTGCTCACCCGCGAACGGCTCGGCAAACCGGTACACAGCCCGGACGAGCTGGGCCGCAGCCCGTTTCACAAAGACCACGACCGCATCATCTTCTCCGGCGCCTTTCGCCGCCTGGGACGCAAGACCCAGGTGCATCCGGTCTCCAGCAATGACCATATCCACACCCGCCTGACCCACTCACTGGAAGTCAGCTGCGTCGGCCGTTCGCTGGGCATGCGCGTCGGCGAGATGATCCGCGACGAGCTGCCGGACTGGTGCGACCCGGTCGATCTTGGCGTGGTCGTGCAGTCTGCCTGCCTGGCCCATGACATCGGCAACCCGCCGTTCGGCCATTCCGGCGAAGACGCCATCCGCCACTGGTTCCAGCAGGCCGCCGGGCGCGGTTGGCTGGATGCCATGAGCGAGGCCGAACGCTGTGACTTCCTCAATTTCGAGGGCAACGCCCAGGGCTTTCGCGTGCTCACCCAACTGGAATACCACCAGTTCGACGGCGGCACCCGGCTGACCTACGCGACCCTCGGCACCTACCTTAAGTACCCCTGGACCGCACGCCACGCCGAGGCCCTGGGCTACAAGAAGCACAAGTTCGGCTGCTACCAGAGCGAGCTGCCGCTGCTCGAACAGATCGCCAGCAAGCTCGGCCTGCCCCTGATCGAGGACCAGCGCTGGGCGCGCCACCCGCTGGTGTACCTGATGGAGGCCGCCGACGACATCTGCTACGGCCTGATCGACCTGGAAGACGGCCTGGAAATGGAGCTGCTCGACTACCCGGAAGTCGAAGCCCTGCTGCTCGATCTGGTCGGCGACGACCTGCCGGAAACCTACCGCCTGCTCGGCCCGCGCGACTCGCGCCGACGCAAGCTGGCGATCCTGCGCGGCAAGGCCATCGAACACCTGACCAATGCCGCCGCCCACGCCTTCGTCGCCCAGCAACCGGCACTGCTGCGCGGTGACCTGCCCGGCGACCTGGTCGAGCACATGCACGGGCCGGCCAAGCGCTGCGTGCAACAGGCCAAGGCCCTGGCGCGGGAAAAAATCTTCCAGGACAAGCGCAAGACCCTGCACGAGATCGGGGCCTACACCACCCTGGAAATCCTGCTCAACGCGTTCTGCGGCGCGGCCCTCGAACAGCATGGCGGCGGCAGCCTGTCGTTCAAGAACCAGCGCATCCTCGACCTGCTCGGGCACAACGCGCCAGACCCGAGCTGGCCACTGCATCGGGCCTTCCTGCGCATGATCGACTTCATCGCCGGCATGACCGACAGCTACGCTACGGAAATGGCCCGGGAAATGACCGGGCGTTCCAGCCCGGTATGACGAGACCATGAAGAAACCGCAACAGCGCAAGCTGGCCTGGCATTCCGGGCCACCGGAATGGGGGCCAGGCATCATTGCCGGGCTGGGCTGCGCTTTGCCGCTGTTGCTGGGCCTGCTCAGCGGTCACCCGGGGTTTCTTTGGGCCTCGATCGGCGCCTTCCTGGCCGCCCAAGCCAACCCGCTGCACCGCTTCGGCATGTTCCGCCTGTTGCTGCTCACCCTGCTCGGCGCCCTCAGTGCCGGGCTGGGCTTCTGGTCGGCGACCGAGCCGGTACTGAGCTTTGTCCTGTTCGCCCTGTACGGTTTCATCCTCGCCTGGTTGCAACGCTTCGGCAGCGAAGCCGGCAAGCTGGGCATCTCGTTGGCCGTGTGCCTGTGCCTGGGCCAAGGCCAGTTCGGCATCCTCAACCTGAAGAATGCCGATGCAGTCGCCGCCCTGTTCATCCTCGGCGGTCTCTGGGTCGCCCTGCTCGCCTTCGGCCTGCGCGGCCTGCATGGCCTGCGCATGTGGCCGTACATGCCGCGTTTCGTCAGCCTGTTCCGCGTGCTCAGGCGCTATGCCAAGCGCCTACCCGAACAGCGCTGGCGCCTGCACGCCCTGCGCTGCACCCTGGCCTGTGGCGCGGCCGGGCTGATCGTCAACCTGGCCGACCTGCCCCGTGGCTACTGGCTGACCCTGGCACTGATCGGCACCCTGCAACTGGAGTTCAAGGGCAGCCTGGTGCGTGCCCTGCAGTCCAGCCTGGCCAGCCTGGCCGCCGCCGCGCTGCTGATTTACCTCGGCTATAGCCTGCAAAGCCCGCCACTGATGGTCGCCACCCTGCTGCCGCTGATCGTGCTCAGCCGCACCCTGCAAGCTCACAGCTACAGCCTGTTCGTGCTGCAGGTGACGCTGAGCTTCGTGCTGCTGGCGGAAAGCCTGTCTACCGACTGGCAACTGGCGCAGATGCGCCTGTTCAACAGCCTGATCGGCGTGGCCCTGGCACTACTGGTGGCACTCTTGGTCTATGGACTGGAGCAGCACCTGCTGCGCCGCCAGGTAGCGGCACCCAGCTGAAAACTTGTACCGAGTGAGCCGCGCCCACGACAGCCAGGGCAAGGCTTCACTATGCTTTGCCCAGATCAACATGCAGTCGACGGAGTGAAGGCAACATGCGGGCACCCAGCCAAGGCCAAAAGCGTCGTTTCCCCCTTCACGTGCATATCGGTGTGCTATTCACCCTGCTCTTGGTCAGCACGGGGGTAGTACTGGGGATTTTCAACTACCGCCAGACCAGCCAGATCATTCTCTCCAGCAGCAATCAGCTGTTCGAGCAAATCCGCCAGGAGGTCGAATCCGACCTGCGGTACACCTACCAGCCAATTCGTCACCTGCTCAGCCTGCTGGTGCTCAACGAGCAAAATCAGGCCAGCGATGCCTACCAGCGCATGGACCTGCTGCCGGCCTTCGCCCAGGCTTTGCGCGACAACCCGAAACTGGCCTCGTTGTACCTCGGCTATGAGGATGGCGACTTCTTCATGGTGCGCCACCTGCGCACCGCGGCGCTCAAGCAGCGCTTCGATGCCCCGGCCAATGCCGCCTACCAGGTCTGGACCATCGACCGCAGCGGCGAGGCCCGCCCCGTTTCCGAGTCGCAGTATTTCGATGCGGACCTGCAATGGATCAGCCGCCGGCAGAACCTCAAGGAGATCTTCGACCCGCGCACCCGCCCCTGGTACAACAGCGCCGTTGCCGATGGCGAACAGATCACCACCGAGCCCTATGTGTTCTTCTCCACCGGTGTGGTCGGCACCACCCTGGCCCGCCTGAGCCGCAACAAGACCGTACTGGCGGCCGACCTGACCCTCGCCGACCTCTCCGAGACCCTGGCCAAGCACAAGGTCACGCCGTCCACCGAAGTGGTGCTATACCGTCCGGACGGCGCGGCGGTGGCCTATCCCGATATCAACCGGCTGATCGTCAAGAATGGCACCACCCACCTGGCCCAGGTCGAGCAGCTCAGCCCGGCACTCGGCGAACTGTTCGCCCGTGGCCTGCAACAGGACAAGCAAGGTGCCATGCAACTGGCCAAGCGGCGCTGGCAGGTGTCCTACACCCAACTCGCTGAAGGTGGTCCCAACGGCCTGCGCCTGGCCCTGCTGGCGCCGGAAGACGAGCTACTGGCCGAGGCTTACCGCATCCGCTGGCAGGGCGCGATGCTCACTCTGACCATCCTGCTGCTGTGCATTCCTCTCGGCTGGCTGATGTCGCGCATTCTGGTGCGCCCGCTGCGCGCCCTGGTGCTGGAGGCCGAAGCGATCCGCAGCTTCAATTTCGACTACCCGGCCAGCGGCCGCTCGCCGGTGCTGGAGGTGGACCAACTGGCCGTGGCCATGGCCAAGATGAAGGACACCATCTCCAGCTTCCTCGACATCACCGCCAGCCTCTCCGCGGAAACCCGCTTCGACGCCCTGCTACGCCGGGTACTGCGGGAAACCGTCGACCTCAGTGAAGCCAGCGGCGGCCTGCTCTACCTGCGGGACAGCAGCAGCGGCCGTCTGGAGCCCCACGGCCTGTTCCTCGGCGGCGAGCAACACAACGTCGAGGAACACCGCATCCCCGGTTTCGATCAGGGCGATCAATCCATACCAGCCTGGCTGGAACAACCGGCCCAGGGCGGCGACAGCCGGGTCGCGTCGATCGGTTTCGACCAGGCCGGTGGCTTCCACAGCCTGCTGCACACCCTCGACAGCCCGCGCGTGCACCTGGTCTGCACCGGCCTGCACAATCGCCAGGGTGAAACGGTTGGCGTGCTGATGCTGCTGCACCGCGATACCGGCGATGAGGCCGAGCTGGCCATGTTGCGCCCGGAGCGCATTGCCTACGTCGAGGCGGTGTCCGGAGTGGCGGCGCTGTGCATCGAGAGCCAGCGTCTGCTCGATCAGCAGAAGAAACTGCTGGACGCCTTTATCCAGCTGATCGCTGGCGCCATCGACGCCAAGAGCCCCTACACCGGCGGCCACTGCCAGCGCGTGCCGGAACTGACCCTGATGCTCGCCCGCGCCGCCGCCGAGAGCGAGGCGGAGCCGTTCCGCCACTACCAGCCTGACGACGAGGAGTGGGAGGCCCTGCATATCGCCGCCTGGCTGCACGACTGCGGCAAGGTCACCGTACCCGAGTACGTGGTGGACAAAGCCACCAAGCTGGAAACCATCTATGACCGTATCCACGAAGTACGCATGCGCTTCGAAGTGCTCAAGCGCGATGCCTGGATCGCCTACTGGGAGGGGCTGGCCAAGGGTGCTGACGAGGCGCAGCTGAGCAGCCTGCGCGATGCCACCCTCGCCGCGCTGGACGACGAATTCGCCTTTATCGCCCGCTGCAACCTGGGCGGCGAAGCCATGGCCGAGGCCGATCTGGAACGCTTGCGTAGCATCGGCACACGCACCTGGACGCGCACCCTGGATGATCGCCTCGGTGTGTCCTGGGAAGAGAACCAGCGCCAGGCGCGCACCCCGGCGCCGAGCCTGCCGGTGCAGGAGCCACTGCTCAGCGACAAGGCCGAACACCTGCTGGAACGCCCGGCCAGCGAGCTGATCGCCGACGACAACCCCTGGGGCTTCAAGCTCGAGGTGCCGCAGTACAAACACAACCGCGGCGAGCTCTACAACCTGGGGATCGCCCGCGGCACCCTGACCAACGAAGAACGTTTCATCATCAACGGGCACATGGTGCAAACCATCCGCATGCTCAGTTACCTGCCCTTCCCCAAGCACCTGGCCAACGTCACCGAGATCGCCGGCGGCCACCACGAGAAGATGGACGGCACCGGCTACCCGAAACGCCTGAAGCGCGAGGACATGAGCCTGCCGGCACGGATGATGGCCATCGCCGACATCTTCGAGGCGCTGACCGCAGTGGATCGCCCCTACAAGAAGGGCAAGACCCTGACCGACTCACTCACCATCATGGCCGGCATGTGCCGCGGCGCCCATGTCGACCCAGAGCTGTTCGGCCTGTTCGTCAGCGCCGGTATCTACCAGAGCTACGCCGAGCGCTACCTGCGCCCGGAGCAGATCGATGAGGTGGATGTCGCGGCGATCCTGGCCAAGGCGGGTCTGGCCTGAGAACCTGTCTACGATCTCTTGATCGTCGGCCATGCTGCGTTGCAATGCAGTAGAAGCCAAAGGCTGGTCAATTAGGCTCGGAAAGTCGCTTGCGACTAACGCGCTTCAGCGCGGCCCGAAGGGCGAGTGAAACGAGTCCTGCTCATTTACAGCTCGTAAACTCCGCACCCTCGCCCAATTGATTCGCTGGCGCTTACCCTTCGGGCCAGCCTGCGGCTGTTACTCCCGCTGGTCGTTGCGCCTTGCCTGGCTCTAGCTCAAAAGATCGTAAACAGGCACTGAGAACCTGTTTTCGGCCTCGGAAACTCCCCTCTCCCACTTGTGGGAGAGGGGCTGGGGGGAGAGGGCATTGGCCCTGCCACCCCCTCCCCAACCCTTGGAGTTGGCTTCCTGCGTTGTAGCCCGGATGCAATCCGGGAGCGGAGCTGCCTGTTTCCCGGATTGCATCCGGGCTACGACTGCGCAGCGCGTTTCAGGCAAATCCCGCGCAACAAAAAGCCCGACCTGAGTCGGGCTTTTTTTGGCTGGCAGATCACCCTGCCGAGCAGGAAAATCAGGCCGGGTTGACCGAATTTTCCGGGTACCACACGTCCATCAGCGGGCTCAGGGTGAAGCCGGTCAGGTCGCTACGGCCTTTCAGCCAGGCTTCCAGCTTGTCACGCTGCTCGGCGCTGACCGAGCCGCGTTCGGCCAGGCAGACGAAACCGTAGTCATCGCCACCGACATAACCCAGGCCGTTGCTTTCGACGGCATCACGCAGGAAGGCTTCGACGAAGCTGTCCATCTCGGCGTCGGACAGGCCGTCGCGGAAGCTCAGGGTCAGCTCGCAGCCCAGCTCCTGGAATTCATCGACGCAGAGTTTCTTGCGCAGACGACGGGAACGGTTAGTGGCCATGTAAAACTCCTCAAAACTCATAGAAATAACCGGCGGCACTCTAGCAGCTTGGCGTCATTCCCGCCTGTCTAACCGACGCAAAGCGGGAAAAAACCATAACAAGCGGTCAGTTTCACCTTAGTGCAGAAGCCACGGTGCGCTGCCTTGGGGCATAATGCGCGTCATTCTCAGCACACTTGCAGTGGCCTGGCTAAAGGCTCTGCGCATTTTTTCGCCCCAGTCTCCGGGCCTGCCAAATGATCAAATCACTGCGTTCCCTGCTTCTCGTCAGCGCTCTGCTGCCACTCGCCCTACCCACCTTCGCCGCCACCAGCACAGTGCTGCCGCCCAAGGTGCAAAAAGCCATGAAAGCCAACAAGCTGGGCAACAACAGCCTGTCGCTGGTGGCCATTCCGCTCAACGGCCCCGGCACCAGCATCGTCCACAATGCCGATGTCTCGGTGAATCCGGCCTCGACCATGAAACTGGTCACCACCTACGCCGCCCTGGAACTGCTCGGCCCCACCCACCAGTGGCAGACCGAGTTCTACACCGACGGCCCGCTGAAAGGTGGCGTGCTCAACGGCAACCTCTACCTCAAGGGTGGCGGTGATCCCAAGCTGAACATGGAAAAACTCTGGCTGCTGATGCGCGACCTGCGCGCCAATGGCGTGCAACAGGTCACCGGTGACCTGATCCTCGACCGCAGCCACTTTGTTCACCCGCAGCTGCCCAGCTTCAACGACGACGGTGGCGACAAGAACAAGCCATTCCTGGTCGGGCCGGACTCCCTGCTGGTCAACCTCAAGGCCGTGCGCCTGATCACCCGCACCTCCGGCGGCAAGGTCAGCGTGATGATGGAGCCGCCGTTGACCAACGTGCGCATCGACAACCAGGTCAAGGCCTTGCCGGCCAGCAAGTGCCCCGGCTGGCCGGATGTGCGCTTCAACCCGGTGACCCAGTACGACGGCACCACGCTGATCGTCAGTGGCAAGCTGGCCGAAGGTTGCAGCGCGCAGAGCTATCTGGCCCTGCTCGATCACCCCGCCTACGCCGCCGGCGCCGTGCGGGCCATCTGGCAGGAGCTCGGTGGCAGCATCCTCGGCAAGGACCAGGTCGCCAATGTGCCCAAGAGCGCCCGCCTGCTGGCCCGCGCCTATTCGCCAGACCTGGTGGAGATCATTCGCGACATCAACAAGTACAGCAACAACACCATGGCCCAGCAGCTGTTCCTCAGCCTGGGCGCGAAGTTTCGTGATCGCGTCGATACCGACGATGCCAAGGCCGCCCAGCGGGTCATCCGCAACTGGCTGGCGCGCAAGGGCATTACCGCGCCGCACCTGGTGATCGAGAATGGCTCCGGCCTGTCGCGCGCCGAACGGGTCAGTGCGCGGGAGATGGCCGCCATGCTGCAAGCTGCCTGGCAAAGCCCCTATGCCGCCGAGTTCATTGCCTCGATGCCCCTGGTCGGCATGGATGGCACCATGCGCAAACGCCTAAAGCGCACCGGCATGGAAGGTCTGGCTCATATCAAGACCGGCACCCTGAACAACGTACGCGCCATCGCCGGCTATACCCGCGACGCCAAGGGCACCACCTGGGCCGTGGTGGCGATTCTCAATGACCCTCGCCCCTGGGGCGCTTCAGCGGTGCTCGACCAGGCGCTGCTGGATATCTATGGTCGCTGAGTAAAGGGCCTGTTGAGTAAAGGCCTAGGGCATGACCTGCAAACGGTCGCGCCCGGCCGCCTTGGCCTTGTACACCGCAGCATCCACACGACTCAGCAGGGCCGCACTGCTTTCGCCAATGCGCCAGGCTGTTACGCCGAAGCTGGCCGTGACGATGCCGACTCCATCCACTGGCTCATTGCGCAGTATCTGCCACAGTGCCTCAGCCAGAATCAGCGCCTGATCCTCACTGGTAGCTGGCGCCAGCACGATGAACTCTTCGCCACCCAGGCGACAGAACACATCGATGTTGCGCAGGCGCTGGCGGATGCGTTCACACACCGCCTTCAATACCCGGTCGCCGGTGTCATGACCGAAACGGTCATTGATCAACTTGAAGTGATCAATGTCCAGCATCACCACGGCAGGCCCCTGAGCGGACTGTCGTTTAGCCCGGGAAATCTCCATTTCCAGGCGCTCCTGAAAATAGCGCCGGTTGTAGGCCCCAGTCAGGGTGTCGGTGATCGACAGGGTACGCAGCTCCTGCTCTACCAGTTTCGGCCCGGTAACATCGGTCAGGTAGCCATGCCAGAGAACGCGGCCATCACTCAAGCGCTCAGGTGAAGCCTCGCCACGCAACCAGCGCAAGCCCTGACGCGGCAACAGCACACGGTACTCCTCGCGCCAGGGAGTCAATTGCTCCGCCGAGGTCAGCACACTGCGCTTGACCCCATCGAGATCCTCCGGGTGAATGCGCTGGAAGACCCCCTCGCCGTTCTGCCGCAGGCTTTCCGGCTCGATCTCATAAAGCGCACGCAGGCCCAGGCTGGCATAGGGAAAACAGGACGTACCATCGGTGTTGAGCTGGTACTGGTAAATGGCTCCCGGCACGTTGGCAGTCAGCTTTTCCAGCAACTCATCACGCGCCTCAAGTGCCTCGCGGCTATGTCGCGCCTCGGTGATGTCGATGGCAATACCGAGATAGCCCACCAGTTGTGCATCGGCATCGCGCACTCCGGTGACGATCAGATTGACCACCAGCTGGCTACCATCCTGGCGCACATAGGTCCATTCACGTTCCACATGGCCCTGCTGGCCAGATGCTTCGGCGACAAACACTTCGAAACCGGAAACGGGCCGCCCGAGCTTCAAGCTGATATCCCGGGAACGCTGCTGCACTTCTGCTGCCAGGTGGATGCGCTCCGGGGTAGTCTGGCCGATCATGTCCTCGGCGCGGTAGCCGAGCATACGTTCGGCGCCGACATTGAAGGTCTGGATGATGCCGTCCAGGTCGGTCGCGATGATGGAAACCTGGGTGGCCGAATCCAGTACACCACGCAACTGGCTGTTTACTTGCGCCAGCTCGCTTTCGCGCTGACGCAATGCTGCCGTCTTCTCACGCACCAGCAGTTGGGCGCGCTGGCGCTGGCTGGCCAGGCTGAACAACAACGCAGCCAGCAGCAGGGTCAGCAACATCCCGGAAGTCAGCACGATGGCCAGGCCACCGAGGGTGGTATTGGCCTGCAGGAAAACCTCGCTCGGGCGGATACTCAGGGTGTAGCGGCGATCCGCCAGTTGCAGCTCACGGGTGTGCAGCAAGCGGCTCTCTGGTGCAGGTTCCTGGGCCGAGCGATAGTGCAATATTTGCCCATCCAGCCCACTGATATCGCGCAGTTCCAGGCTGAGGCTGAGGGCATCCTCGCTGTTCTCATGACCGCTCAGCAGTTGCTGGAGACTGAAGGAGGCCAGTACATAGCCACGCAGCGCTGCGCCGGATCCTCCGGCATGGCGCCACGATAGACCGGTGCGGCCAGAACCAGACCATCTTCGGCAACAGACGTGGCAAGAAAGCGGAGAACCCCAGAGGCCGCCATGTTGCCGCCCTGGCCGGCCCGCTGGAGGGTATTCAGCCGTTCGGGTAATGCGGCGACATCCAGGCCCAGAACCTGCTCAGCCTTCAAGTGCACGGAGTCAATGAACAGGATAGGGAAGTACTCGGCACGTCGCCCAGCCACCTTTAAAACCCCGCGGCTGACCAGGTCACGGATCTGCAAGTCAGGCACGCCCAGCGCCACTGCGCCGGTCTCGAACGCCTGCCGCTGTGAGTCAGTGACCCGAGGCACCCAGGTGTAGGAGAAGGCGTGCTGCGGCAGATCACCGACATAACCGCTGAATTCGCTATGGGTCACCTGATCGGCATTGACGAAGAAGCGCCGAATGCCATCGAGCTCATGCGCGCGCGCAGCAAAGTCGTCCTGCATCGAGCGATGCCCGATCCTTGGCGACTGCATCGAAGCGCTGCTCCAGCTGGTGCTGGTAGAAATTGCTGAGCAGGGCACTCAGGCCGAGGGTCAGCGCCAGGCCGCCCAGGCAGACGATGCCGGCCAGCAGCCAGGCCAGGGATGTATCCCGCAGGGGTTGGGTACCTTCGGGCGAGTTACTGCGCCATGCCAACATGCAAGCTCGCTCATCTGAGATTGACAGTCCCTGTCAATAAGCTGTCAGTGCAGCCTTGAGGTGCCAATAACCCTGAGACTAGCGTGCCATTAGCTTCCAGGCACGGTGAATTTTCGGGTTGCGCGCGAAATCCTGGTCGATCGTACTGGCACTGATCTCCTCGACGGAGTAACGCGCTGCCAGTCCTTCATCGAGCTGGAACTTGCGGAAGTTGTTGGAGAAATACAGCACGCCGCCCGGCGCCAAACGGTTCATGGCCAGGTCGAGCAGTTGCACGTGATCACGCTGCACGTCGAACACCCCTTCCATGCGCTTGGAGTTGGAGAAGGTCGGCGGGTCGATGAAGATCAGCTCGTATTCACCGCGATCGGCCGCCAGCCAGGCCATCACGTCGCCCTGCTCCAGCTTCTGCTTGTCGGAGAAACCGTTCAGGCTGAGGTTGCGCCGCGCCCAGTCGAGGTAGGTTTTCGACAGGTCGACGCTGGTGGTGCTGCGCGCACCACCCTTGGCCGCGTGCACGCTGGCCGTGGCGGTGTAGCAGAACAGGTTGAGGAAGCGCTTGCCGGCCGCTTCCTTCTGGATGCGCAGGCGCAGCGGACGGTGGTCGAGGAACAGGCCGGTATCCAGGTAATCGGTGAGGTTGACCAGCAGCTTGATGCCGCCTTCGTTCACCTCCATGAACTGGCCCTGGGTCGCCTGGCGCTCGTACTGTTTGGTGCCGCTCTGGCGTTCGCGGCGCTTGATAACCACCCGGTCCTGCGGCACGCCGAGGGCCACGGGAATCGCCGCCAGGGCATCGAGCAGGCGGGTCTGGGCCTTTTCCGGGTCGATTGAGCGCGGCGGTGCATATTCCTGCACATGCACCCAATCCTGGTACAGGTCGATGGCCAGGGCGTACTCGGGCATGTCGGCGTCATACAGGCGATAGCACTGGATATCCGCCTTGCGCGCCCACTTGCCGAGGGTCTTGAGGTTTTTCTGCAGGCGGTTGGCGAACATCTGCCCGCCTTCCGACAGGCGCGCCGCCTGGTTGGCCTGGGCCACCAGCGGCTGCTGCTCGTCGCTGTCGCCGGCCTCATTGGCACGACTGGAGCGACGCTCACCGGTCACGAACTGCTCCGGCAAGATCTTGAACAGCAGCAGCTTGCACGGCAGTGCGCCGTTCCAGAAAGCGTACTGCTTGTGGCTGCGCAGGCCCATGCGCTTGCCCAGCTCGGGCGCGCCGGTGAACACCGCCGCTTCCCAGTTCAGGCAGCTCTGGCGCAGACGCTCGCCGAGGTGCTGGTAGAGATAGAGCAGGCTCGCCTCGTCGCCCAGGCGCTCACCATAAGGCGGGTTGCTGACCACCAGGCCGGTCTGGTTCTGGTCTGGGCGCGGCTCGAAGGTGGCCAGTTCGCCCTGGTAGACCTTGACCCAGTCGCTCAGGCCGGCCCGTTCGATGTTGTTGCGCGCCGGCTGGATCAGTCGCGGATCGGCCTCGTAGCCGCGAATCCACAGCGGCGGCTTGCGCAGACCGATGGCCGCACGCTCCTCGGCCTCGGCATGCAGTTTCTTCCACAGCGCCGGCACATGGCCCAGCCAGTAACTGAAACCCCACTGCTCGCGGCGCAGGTTGGGCGCCTGATCGGCAGCGATCATCGCCGCCTCGACCAGAAAGGTGCCGACGCCGCACATGGGGTCGGCCAGGGCGCCGCCGGCAGCGGCAATGCGCGGCCAGCCGGAACGGATCAGCACCGCCGCGGCCAGGTTTTCCTTGAGCGGCGCGGCGCCCTGCTGCAGGCGATAACCGCGCTGGTGCAGGCTGTGCCCGGACAGGTCCAGCGACAGCACCGCTTCGCCACGGTCCAGGCGCAGATGAATGCGCAGGTGCGGGTTGATCTTGTCGATCGACGGTCGCGTACCATCGGCGGTACGCAGCTTGTCGACGATCGCATCCTTGACCTTCAGCGCGCCGAAGTGGGTGTTGTCGATGCCCGAGCCATTGCCGCTGAACTCCACGGCCAGGGTGCCGGAAGGCTCCATATGCTCGGCCCAGTCCACGGCCAGCACGTCCTGGTACATGGACTCGGCATCCACTACCGGGAAACGCCGCAGCACCAGCAGCACCCGGTTGGCCAGGCGCGACCAGAGGCACAGGCGGTAAGCCGTTTCCAGCCCGGCGAAACCGCGTACAGCCGCGGTCTGCTCACGCACCTCTTCCAGGCCCAGGTCTGCGGCTTCTTCGGCCAACAGGCTTTCCAGGCTCTTGGGGCAGGTAAGGATCAGTTCGTAACGGTCCGACATGTGACTTCCAGTAAAAAGTGGCGGCTTGCTAGCCAAAATATGTGACAGAACGTCGCTATGCGACCCTTCGTCGGAACAAGCACTGCTCGCAGACACGACGAATTCGCAATGGCAAAACGCCGCAGTCCCCTGGCGCGACTCCCACAGCATGGGGGCTGGGGCAAAAAGCACGAAAAAACTGCTGGGACCTTATGGCCCCTTAACCAAATGCGTTACGCCCTTATGACAAAACGATCATTCACAGGCCACGACGCATTCGTTAGAAATCAACTCAGGTTGATGCCGCAACGGCATCGACAGGCAGTCCGCCACGCCGGCAGCGGACTCCAATGGCAGAGCATTTCTGCCTGGCTCCAACTTGGAGCTCAAGGACATAACAGTCAACAAGTGAGGGCAACACCCTATGAGAAGACTTAAGCGTGATCCGATGGAACGAGCTTTCCTGCGCGGCTATCAGCACGGCATTCATGGCAAATCCCGCGACATGTGTCCTTTCACCCACCCCACCACACGTCAAGCCTGGATCAACGGCTGGCGCGAAGGTCGCGGCGACAACTGGGACGGATTGACCGGCACCGCTGGCATCCACCGACTCAACGAACTGCACGCCGTCGGCTGAACTAGGATCACCACCCGACTTCACCAGGCCGTCCCATCCGGACGGTGGGCGCAAGCCCAGGGGCCCCTCCGGGGCCCTTTTTATTGCCTGTAGGAGCGAGCTCTGCTCGCGAAACAGGCCGCGCAACAACTTCGCGAGCAGAGCTCGCTCCTACAGGTCAGGCATTCCCTCTCGGCAATGCGGCGATGGCATCCACCGCCTCACGAATCAGCGCCGGCCCCTTGTAGATGAAGCCCGAATAGATCTGCACCAGGCTGGCCCCGGCGGCGATCTTCTCAGCCGCGTGCGCGCCTTCGGTGATGCCACCCACGGCGATAATCGGCAGGCGGCCCTTGAGCTCACCAGCCAGCACCTTGACCGTGTGTGTGCTCTTCTCGCGCACCGGCGCGCCGGACAGGCCACCGGCTTCGTCACCGCATGGCAGGCCTTCGACGCCTTCGCGGCCGAGCGTGGTGTTGGTGGCGATCACCGCATCCATGCCGGTTTCCACCAGCGCCAGGGCGACCTGCACGGTTTCCTCGTCGGTCATGTCCGGGGCGATCTTGATCGCCAGCGGTACACGTTTGCCGTGCTGCGCGGCCAGGTCTTCCTGGCGCTGACGCAGGGCTTCGAGCAATTGCTTGAGAGAGTCGCCGAACTGCAGGCTGCGCAGCCCAGGCGTGTTCGGCGAACTGACATTGACGGTGACGTAGCTGGCGTGGGCGTAGACCTTGTCCAGGCAGATCAGGTAGTCGTCCACCGCCCGCTCGACCGGAGTATCGAAGTTCTTGCCGATATTGATACCCAGCACGCCCTTGTACTTCGCCGCCTGCACCCGGGCCAGCAGATGATCGACACCCTGGTTGTTGAAGCCCATGCGATTGATGATCGCTGTGGCCTGCGGCAGACGGAACAGACGCGGCTTGGGGTTGCCCGGCTGCGGGCGGGGCGTTACGGTACCGATCTCGACGAAACCAAAACCGAGCTGGGCAAAGCCATCGATAGCATCGCCATTCTTGTCCAGGCCAGCTGCCAGGCCGACCGGATTTGCGAAATCGAGGCCCATGACCCGCACTGGCAGGCTCGCCGGAGCCTTGCTCAGCAGGCCATTGAGGCCTATGCGACCGCCTGCACCGATCAGGTCGATGGACAGTTCGTGGGAAGTTTCCGGGGACAGTTTGAACAGCAGCGCGCGGGCCAGGTCATACATGGGCGAGTCGGCTCGGATAGAGTGGCGGTGGGAAGCAGGCCGCGATTATAGCCGTGCCCACTAGCCTCAGGCGAGGCAAGCAGGTAATAAGACAGGTAATGATGGCGCTCAGAACCTGTTTACGATCTTCTGGACTAGAGCCAGACAAGGCAAAAACAGCCGAGGAAGCGGAGTTTACGAGTTGTAAATGAGCATGACTCGTTACACTCGCCCTTCGGGTCGCGCTAAAGCGCGTTAGCGGCAAGCCGCTTTCCGAGGCTGTTTTTAACGCCGTATGGCCGACGGCCAGGAGATCGTAAGCAGGTTCTTATTGCAGTTGGCGCAGCTCCAGTAGCTCGCCAGCCACGCTGAATTCGAGCTCGAACACCCCATAGATACCGTTGTGGCGCAGGAAAGGCCGCAAATGATGGGCCGGCAAGCTAACCTTGCGACCATCGCGACTGAACAATAACACTCGGTTGGCGCGCCCCTGATAAACGGCGCGAAAACGCTCTGCAGACAGGGCGATATCCAGCACGAGGCTGGGCATGGAGGCTACCTCATCGTGATTTACCCGATTCTGCCACAGCTGCTGTGGCTTGCAGAGTCCGAACAGGCCGGTCTTGAGCGCCTGACTAGTGCGCGCCGGCAACAGCTCTGCCACACTGGCACCAACGTACCAGGAATGCACTGCGGCTCATGAGTCTGTCCGAATCCACCACCAACCTGGCATCCCGGCTTACCGCCCTGGCTCAGCGCCTGGGTCTGAGCGGACGCGTAGCCCGCATGGTATTCGAGCGCTCGCGCACCCTGCAGCTGCCCTTCCAGCCCCTGCCGGCCACAGCGGACAGCATCTGGTGGCTGGCCGGCCCGCCGCTGCACCGCCTGGTCAACCTGCCGCGCGACGCCCTCTCCGGCCCGGTCCAGGAAGACAAGGCCGAAGCCCGCGCCGTACTGATGCGCGTGGTCGAACAGGAGCAACTGAGCTTCGCCGATTTCGACCTGCGCCGCATCGACGGCCTGTGTAGCCCGCCGCCGGAAATTGGCGGGATGTTCAGTACCTTCGAAGAGTTTGCCGCGACCCAGACCTGCCGCAGCGTGCGCATCATCAGCTACAAGGACTTCCTCAAGACCATCAGCACCGCGCTGCCACGCTTTCTCGCGGGCGAACCGATCGAGCTGTGCCAGGCCAGCTGGTATGGCGAACGGTTGTTCTGGGCCTCGGAGCAATACGGCGAATCCTTCGCCTGTGCCATCGCCTATGCCCGCCTGCGCGGCCTGGAAGTAAATCTGCCGGCGCAACTGACACGCTACCGCATCAGCCAGTACGGCCTGGCCGAGCTGAAACAGCACTACCACGTGCTGGCCATGCCGGTGCAGGCCTGGAGTGACCCATCGTTCATGGGCCTGCTGCTGGACAACCAGCTGCCCTACGCGCGCCTGTCGCTGCTGCGCAACCCCGGCGCGCCGGAGTTCCTCCTGCTGCCCAAGGCCTCCGCCGAAGCCAATGCACTGGGCGAAGGCTTGCGCCTGTCCGGCGCCCCCGACGTGATTGCCCACCTGGAACAGCTGCACAAGCGCACAGGCGGCTAAGGCAAGCTCGCGCCTGAGAACCTTTTTACGATCTTTTGGACTAGAGCCAGACAAGGCAAAAACAGCCGAGGAAGCAGAGTTTACGAGCTGTAAATGAGCATTCCGAGGCTGTTTTTAACGCGGTATGGCCGACGGCCAGGAGATCGTAAACAGGTTCTGAGCCACTGCACACGAAAAAATAAGGGAAGAAACTGGACACCGGCCAACCCTTGGGTCAGCCGGCGTGGAGGCACTGGTATCTAACGCGGACTGGCGCGGACTTCCTGCGTCACGCCCCAGCCATCCAGCACACCGCCAAGCGGTACGACCAGCGACTCCAGGTCTTGCTCGAAATCACCAATGCCTGCATGGGTGGCGTACATCACCTTGCTCACCTGCAGGTGCCAAGCCCCGTCATCGCGCACACTGACCTGGGCATTCAACGACTCACCACGAAACGTACCTGCCACCTGCCGGGCCCGCTCCTCGTCGGGAAAGATGGCGTAGAACTCGATGGGATGGACCCGAGCGAAATCGAACCCCCCTTCCTTCATACGGCGCAGAACATTGTTGCTGACATCTTCCTGAATGACTGTGCTCATCTAACGACCTCCTCTCAGGCGATTGATAGACCGCAGCCGGCACAACAGACCGGCTTGGCAGCACCAGACGGTGCCGCACGAGACCCACGTCGGGCATCAAGCCCAACGGTGACGCACACAGAGACAGAAGCGTGTTGCACTCAAGGGCTGGTTTGGCAGAACGCCAACCGGAACCCTCACCTGCAGAGTAGTCCCCGCCTTGAGCGGCTGTCGCCTGGATAATCGATCAAATTGTTACCGCGGCGACAAACGGGGCAGCGGGTCTCATTCCCGGCTAATCCGGCGCATCATCAGGCGATTGACCCAGGCCGGTGAAACCTGGCCGCTCCAGTACATCAGCTTGAACAGCCAGTGGATCGGCCGATGTACCTGCGACTGCCCGGCCTGCAGCCAGACGGCCGCGGCGATGTCCTCGGCGCGCAACTTGACGCCGAGACGGCGCAGCGCCGGCGGCTCGAAGTGCTGGCTGTCGACCATCGGCGTGCGCACGAACGGCGGCATCAGGTCGCCAACGCGAATGCCATGGCGCTGCCACTCCAGCTCCAGGGCTTCGGTCAGGCCGCGCACGGCAAACTTGGATGCCGAGTAGCTGGCCATGTGCGGCGTGCCGTACAGCCCCGAGGCCGAGCCCATGTTGATCACCTGCGCCCCGCTGGTCGCCTTCAGATAGGGAAAGGCCGCGTGGGTCATCTGCAGCAGGCCGAGCACATTGATCTGCAGGATGCGCGCATGCTCCTCCAGGCTGATTTCTTCGAAGTGGCCTAAACGCAGCAGCCCAGCGCAATTGAACAGCAGCCGCAGCTGACCGCCATGCAGCGCGGCAAAATCGGCCAGGGCCTCGCGCACGGCGCCGGGGTCGGCCACATCCAGCTCGGCATGCCAGACCCCGCCCAGCTCGGCGGCAAGCTCAGCCAAGGCACTGTGATTGATATCCAGCAGGCCGACTTTCCAGCCGCGCGAGTGAAACAGCCGCGCCGTGGCCGCACCGATACCGGAAGCCGCGCCTGTGATCAGGATATTGTTCATGGGCAACCTCGCTGACGAAGAAAGCCGAGCACCCGCTGCAGAGCCTGATCGGCACTGGGCAGCAGCCCGCAATTGATCTGGAACACATGCCACTGGCGCCGATACAGCTCAAGCTCGCAGTCAACCCCCGCCGCCAGCGCATGCTCGGCCAGCAGCTGGCTCTGGCGCAGGAGGATCTCGTCCTCGCCGACCTGCACCAGCAACGGCGGCAAACCCTGCAGATCAGCATAGAGCGGCGACACGGCGGGATCACGCCGATCCATGCCCGCCGGGCAGTAAGCGCCTATCCCCTGCTCCAGCCAGGCCTCATCCAGCAGCGGATCGCCGGCGGCTGGCTGATGCAGGGTGGCGCCGCTGACATCGGTTAGCGGGGAGAAACACACCAGCGCTGCCGGCAAGGGCAGACCCAGCTCGCGCAAATGCAGCGCGGTGACCAGGCACAGGTTGCCGCCAGCCGAATCGCCCGCAATGACGATGCGCTCGGCCGGCTGGCCCTGGGCGAGCAACGCGCGATAGGCCGCCAGCGCATCGTCGCGCGCCGCCGGAAACGGCTGCTCCGGCGCCAGGCGATAGTCCAGGGCGCAGACCGCCAGGTTCCCGTGCCGGGCCAGGTAACTGGTGAGGCTGCGATGGGTCTGCGGCGCGCCGACGATAAAGGCACCGCCATGCAGATAGAGCAGCACCCAGCCGTTGTCCTGGGCCGGCCGCAACCACTCGCAAGACACGCCAGCCAGCTCGCCCGGTTCGATACGCACGCCAGGGGAAACCGGCGTGATGCGGGTAAACAGGCGCAGCAGGCGGCGCTGGACCTGAGCACTCAGCCGCGGCTGGAAAAAGCTGCGGAACAGCAGCCAGGTCATGCCGCGCAACAGTGGCGCCAGCCAGCACTGACGCCGCCCGGTTGGTGCCGCCAGTTCAACGGACCCGGTCATAGTCGCTCCAGTCCGGCTGGCGGGTGTGCTGGCGATAGCTGAAGGTGAAGCCGGACCAGTTGTTGGTGTGCTTGCCCGCGGCATTCTTGTACCAGCTGTTGCAGCCCTGTTCCCACACCGAATGCTCGATGGCGTGCTGCAGGCGCTGGTTCCAGGCCTGCTGCACCGGCGCGCGCACGTCGAGGTAACGCACGCCCTGTTGCAGTTGCTGCAGGCAGCTCAGCACATAAGGGAACTGACTTTCGAGCATATAGATGATCGAGTTGTGGCCCAGGTTGGTGTTCGGACCGTAGAGGATGAACAGATTGGGGAAGCCGTTGACGCTGATGCCCTTGTAGGCCTCGGCGCCCTCCTTCCAGGCCTGGTTCAGCTCAAGGCCGCCGAGGCCACGAATGCGCATGGGCGCAAGAAAGTCGCTGGCGGCGAAACCGGTGCCGTAGATCAGCACGTCCACCGCATGCTCGCGGCCATCAGCGGTGATCACCCCCCGCTCGCTGACTTCGCGGATCGCCTGGTTGACCACTTCCACCTGCGGTTGCGTCAGCGCCGGGTAGTAATCGTTGCTGATCAGGATGCGCTTGCAGCCCAGCGGGTAATCCGGGGTCAGCCGGGCGCGCAGCTCGGGATCGGTGACCTGGCGCTGCAGATGGCGGAGGAAACTGCCGCGGTACAGCTTCATCAGCCCCGGCAGGACGAAGAAGGCCACGCCACGCGCCTCGTGATAGAGGTACTGCAGGGCCCGATCAAGTTTCTGCGTCCAGGGAAACCGCTGCATCAGCGCCAGTTCGAAGCGGCTATAGGCGCGATCCGGCTTGGGCAACACATAGGCCGCCGTGCGCTGGAACAGAGTCAGGTGCTGCACCCTGGGCACGATCTCGGGGACGAACTGGATGGCGCTGGCGCCGGTGCCGATCACCGCCACGCGCTTGCCACTGAGATCGATGTCATGCCGCCAGCGCGCCGAGTGGAAACTCTCACCGGCGAAGCGCTCGATACCGGCAATCTGCGGATACAGCGGGCGGTTGAGCTGACCACAGGCACTGACCAGCGCCCGCGCACTGAACTGCGCACCATCGACAGTAGTCACCCGCCACAGCCCTGCGGGCTCGTCGAACCAGGCCTCGCTCACTTCGCTGTTGCAGCGGATACGTGAGTGCAGCCCGTATTTGGCGATGCACTGCTGCACATAGGCGAAGATCTCCGCCTGCGGGGCGAAGCGCCGAGTCCAGTCGGTCTTCGGCTCGAAGGAGAAGGAATACAGGTGCGAGGGCACGTCGCAGGCCGCGCCGGGGTAATCATTGTCACGCCAGGTGCCGCCAGCTTTGGCGGCCTTTTCCAGGATCAGGAAGTCATCGCTGCCCTGCTGGCGCAGGCGCATGGCCAGGCCCAGACCGGCAAAGCCCGAACCGATGATCAGCACGCCCAGGGGGGCCTGCTCAGGAGTGTTGTTATGCATTCTTGTCTCCGTAAACCGCGATAAAGCGATGAGCAGATCCTACGTACTGCACGGCCCACGAGTTATGGCATAGTCGGCCATAAAGTTGTGACTTTCGGACAAACTTGCATGACTGCCACACCCCACTGGCCCGCCCGGCGCAGCGCCATCAGCGTGCAACTACTGGCCCAGTTCGGCCTCGACCAGGGCCTGTCACTCGACGCCTGCCTGGCTGGCACCGGCCTGAGCTGGCACCTGCTGGCCGACCCGGCCTGCGAAATCGCCGCCGAGCAGGAGCTGCTATTGATTGGCAACCTGGTTCGCGCGCTCGGCGAGCGGCCAGGCATCGGCCTGCTAGCCGGCAAACGCTACCAGCTCAACACCTATGGCATCTGGGGCTTTGCCCTGCTCAGCAGCCCGACCTACCGTGACGCCGCCCGCCTCGGCCTGCGCTACCTCGACCTGACCTATGCCTTCCACGGCATGCAGCTGGAGGAGCATGACGACGAAGCGCACCTGCTGCTCGACGACCGCGCCATCCCCCTGGAACTGCGCCGCTTCATCCTCGAGCGCGACC